>CAZAMC010000003.1:0-88141 GCA_964486505.1 uncultured Gammaproteobacteria bacterium | reverse complement strand
TTGATCATTCATCGGAATGCCCGGCGGGCGGCCGAAATTGGTCGGTGTGCCCAAGACCAGGATAAGTTCTGGCAGATGTACGATGCCCTCTTCGCCCACCAGGCTGAGCTGGCCACCGTGACCCTGGAAACGCTCGCAAAGGAAGCCGATGCCGACGGGGTGAAACTAGCGTCCTGCATGGAGCGCCAGGAGACGAAGAGCCGCCTGGACGAAAGCATTGCCGATGCCCAGGCTATGGGTATTGCGGACGTACCAACCGTCTTCGTCAATGACCAGCAGTTTACGGGCTTGACCGAAGCCACAACCCTTCGCCAAGCGGTATTCGAAGAACTCCAATGAAGCGGACAGTAATTTTTTTCATTGGCACCCTCGTTTTTTTCAATCTTGTGCTACCACTGGGAGCCGGGGCGCAAGGGCCAAAGCTCCCCGCAACGAACTGCGCTGATTTATTTATGGAGGACGCTCCGTGCCCAACGTCAAAGTTGTGCGTGCCGTTGGTGCACCTGTGCTGCCGACCGAAGGACAACCCACTGGCCCCCGTAGATTGTTACTTAAAAAGCTCGGGTCAACGAGATAATGTCTACGATGATTACGCGGGAAATCCTGCCGATGCGACGAGTACGGAAGGCATGGTTCGTGACCAAATTGCTGCTCAACAGAATGCCGCTATTGGCGACGTAACCTTCAGACCACAAATTGGCCTGCCGGGGTCCAAGTTCATCGCCGGCCAGGAAATTGAAATTACTGGGGCAACGATTGGCGAGTACGTCGCGGCGCTGTATGCGTTCGTCGTAGGGGCTATCGGCATTATTGCCGCTCTCATGGTGCTGTACGGCGGATTGAAGTGGCTCACGGCTGCCGGCAATCTTAGCCGCGTGCAAGACGCGAAAGAGCAAATTAGCTCCGCCATCATCGGCGTGGTCCTGGCTTTCTGCGCGTACATTCTCCTCCTCACCATAAGCCCCAAACTCGTGAAGTTCCGTTCTCTAGAACTCACACCCGTTGCGCCCATTGCCTTTGAGTTCAAGGGTGATGTGGCAGGTGATGCAAAGGGTGCGCCGCAAGGGCAAATTATTATTGGCGATATACCCACTTGGCTTACGACTACAAAAGCAAAGAGCATAACGTACAATGGTGTAACGAAGACCCTGGGTGAGTGGGTAACGCAGTACGCGACAGATACCCAGGTACCCGAAAAGCTCATCTACGGCATTATGTACGTTGAGTCGGGCGGACGGATTGACATTGGCACATCGCCAGCGGGCGCCTGTGGCCTTATGCAGCTCCTCCCTTCCACTGCGGGGCACAGCTGTTTGGAGCTCGCCAACGGGGCGCTGAGCCTGCAGGTTGCAAGTGCGTATATAAAGGGCCTCATTACCTCGCCGTGCCCGAGTGGGGAAAATATCATTCAGCGGAAGGATGGGAGTTGGGCAAGTTGCGATCCGCAGAAGTCAGCATGCGGCAGCACAGACCCGAAGAGCGACCCCACGTACGTGATCGCCGCGTACAATGGCGGTCGCGGTGCAAACTGCCACAGCATTGACTGCCCAGGGCAAACCTGGTGGCAGTGTGAAGCGAACACGGGGTACGCGGAGACGCGGTACTACGTTGAAGCGGTGAAAGAGGTTATGAGCCAAATCCCGTAAGCCCATGGCAAAGACTGACACGGTGTATACCTGTAGCAACTGTGATGCCCAATTCCCCAAGTGGCAAGGGCGCTGCAGCCAGTGTGGGCAGTGGGGCACTATAGAAGCGGGGGTAGCCCCGGCCGTAACCAGCGGCAAACAGCGGCCCGCGGGGAGACCGGGGAAAACCGTTAGCTTTGTGGACCTTTCTGGGGCACCCGCGCCCCGGACGGCCACGGGCATCGCTGAGGTTGATCGAACACTTGGCGGAGGTGTGGTGCCGGGGAGCCTCATCCTCCTGGGTGGCGAGCCCGGAATTGGCAAATCCACCCTTGCCTTGCAGGTTACGGCCGGCATAGCGAAGCCGGTGCTGTACGTGAGCGGCGAGGAATCGGCAAGCCAAGTGAAGCTGCGCTACGATCGTTTAGGCATCAAGGCGCCCAATGTTCAGTTCTTAGCGGAGACCGACCTGCCAACTGTTCTGGCTACTCTAGAGGCATCCAAACCGAGCCTGGTGGTTATTGATTCAATTCAGACCCTATTTGATCCCACCCTGCCTTCGGAAGCCGGCTCGCTCGTGCAGGTCCGTGTGGCCACCGTCCAGCTCATGGCAGTTGCAAAGCAATCGCACATTCCAGTTTTGCTCATCGGGCACGTAACCAAAGACGGGGCGATTGCCGGCCCGCGCGTGCTCGAGCACCTCGTTGATGTCGTTCTCACCATGGAAGGAGACCCGCATCACGCCTACCGTCTCTTGCGGGCCACGAAGAATCGCTTTGGGGCGACCGATGAGGTTGGCGTCTTCGACATGGCGGACCATGGCTTGGTAGAAGTGCCAAATCCTTCCGAGCGTTTTTTGGCGGAGCGTCCCGTCCAATCTAGCGGCTCGGCCGTCATCCCCGTCCTCGAAGGCACTCGGGCTTTCCTCCTGGATATCCAGGCGCTTGTCACCGCAACTGTGTTTGGGTACCCGCAGCGCGTGGCCTCGGGTTTTGATGGGAAGCGCTTGCAGCTGCTTCTCGCTGTGCTCACGAAGCGCGTGGGCCTGCCCCTTGGCAATCAAGACGTGCACCTGAACGTTGTTGGGGGCTTCCGCATCACCGAGCCCGCTGCCGACCTGGGCGTGTGCATGGCCGTGCTCTCATCCCTCAAAGACCAACCCTTGCCCGAGCGCATGGCCTGCATTGGTGAAGTTGGCCTGGGTGGGGAAATTCGCGGCGTGAGTAACCTGGAGCGCCGGCTGGCCGAGTGTGCCAAGCTAGGATTTACGACAGTCTTGTGCCCGCCCAGTAGCGTGCGGGTTCCAGCAAAAGTTCGGGTAGTGGCAGTACGCACACTTACCGAAGCCACCCACCACATCCTCGGCGCAAAGAAAAAACGGGAGTAACCAGAGGCTACTCCCGTGAATCTGCATTGCTGGCTTAGCGGTTTGCGGGGGCGAACTGCCCAAGCGCAGCTTCATTTTCGACGAAGATCTCAACCCGTTTGTGCTTCCGCACCAGCTTCGTCAAGTAGTCCCGAAGGCTTCCTTTGACGAATTTGCCGTTGTCGTCCACGCGCATTTGCAGACAACACTTACAGGCAGTGATCTTCTTGTGCCGTACGCCAGAACCGTTGTCCGGGACCGCGAATTGCCCGATGTACACCATCGATGCGGTTTTGCAGCAATTCACGCTTCCGCGGGTCTCCTGCACGACTGTAGAAACTGGATCATCCGATGCTCGAAGTGAGCCGAGTTGGTTGAGCACGACATCAATATTCGTACTCGTCGCAACGAGTTTTTGCATACTGAACTCCTTGTACGTATCACGTTGAAGGTTGCGTGTTTTCTCGTACCGAGTTCAGCTATGGTCCTTTCTGCATGCAATCCCTTTCCATGGTTTGCGGTTGTGAGGATTTCCCTCAGGTGAGGGGGCTTTCGCTCACCCGCAATTCTTTACATAACCTCCGCAGCAGGTGGCCACATGTGGCCGACGCAGATTTTGTAAAGAGCTACTCGAATGAACGAATAGTCTATTCTAGGCACTCCTGGTGAGCCAGTCAACCCACAGGCTATTCCGGGTGGAGCTGCGCTCGTTTGGCGGCCACTTCGGCCTGCAGGAGGGGTACGCTGGTTAACTGGGGGTCGTGCTGCAAAAGGTTGTTCGCCGCCGTGCGGGTTTCCTCCACCAACGCCCGGTCCGACAGGCGAGCAATGCGGAAAGGCTGGAAACCGCTCTGAACCTGGCCCCAAATCTCACCGGGTCCACGGCGATTCAAGTCTTCTTCCGCGAGGGCAAAGCCATCCGTGAGTGTGGTGAGCACAGCTAAGCGTTCCCGCGTTTCGGGGTCGGTCGTCGGGGTGGTGAGGTAGCAGGTGCTGGGCTTGCTACTCCGGCCAATGCGGCCGCGGAATTGGTGGAGTTGAGCCAGGCCAAAGCTCTCTGCGCCCTCAATGAGCATGATGGTGGCGTTGGGTACGTCGATGCCCACTTCCACCACAGCCGTTGCTACGAGGACATCGAGCTCGCCTTGTGCAAAGGCGCTCATCACTCGTTCTTTCTCGGCACTTTTCAGTTTGCCGTGCACCAGACCCACGCGTAAGGCGGCGAGTGGACCAGACTGCAAACGTTTGAATTCTTCCGTCGCCGATTTTGCTCCCGCCGGGTCTGCCTCGATGCGCGGGCAAATCACGAACGCCTGCTCGCCGGCTTTGCACCGCTCGAGGATATGCGTGTAGGCAACGTCGCGGTTACGGTCGTCGAGAATTTTCGTGGTAACCGGCTTTCGCTCGCTCGGCAGGTGAGGAATGCGGGAGATGGACAGGTCGCCCCACACGGTGAGTGCGAGTGTGCGGGGGATGGGTGTGGCTGTGAGGGAAAGGAAGTGCGGGATGCCATGCGTGCCTGCTGAGCGCAGCACTTTGCGCTGTTCCACGCCAAAACGGTGCTGCTCGTCCACTACCACGAGGGCAAGTTTCGCAAAGGCCACTTGGCCCGTTACCAGCGTGTGGGTGCCAATCACCAAGTCCACATTTCCATCTCGGAGGGCCTGGAGCATGGCGGTTTTCGTCACTGGCTTTTCCGTTGTGGAAAGCCGCCGGCTAGCTTGCGTGAAAAGGCCCACGCGCGTATTGAAAGGCTTGAGCAGCTTGGTGATTTTTTCAAAGTGCTGCCGTGCCAATATTTCGGTAGGCGCGAGGTACGCGGTCTGGCATCCGGCAGCCGTTACGTTGAGAATGGCAATCGCCGCCACTACGGTCTTTCCAGAGCCCACGTCACCTTCCACGAGACGGTTCATAGGGTGCGGTGTATCCATGTCCTGGAGGATGTCCCACGCCGAACGTTTCTGGCCCGGGGTGAGGGTGAAGGGCAGGCGTTGGACAAAAGCGACTGTCTTTTCTTGGTCAAAAGGAATGCGCACACTCGAGGCCTGCGTGAGGGCGGCCCGTTCTTGCAGGACTGCTAAATGGACGATGAGGAGCTCCTCAAAACCAAGTCGGCGACGGCCTGCCGCAATGTCGGCAAACGTCTTTGGTTCGTGCACGTGGTAGAGTGCTGCCTGGAGGTGGTCCAGCGGCTTTTGAGTTGAAAGGGATGCAGGGAGCCGATCGGGGAGCTGTGCGGCCAGGGGCAGCGCTTGGTGGATGAAGTGCCGCATCTGCTTTTGCGTCAGGCCATCCGTGAGGGGGTAGATGGGAATAACGCCGGCGCTATGCAGGGGGTTTTCGCGTTTTTCCCAGGTGGGGTTTACGAGCGTGGTACCGAAGTGATTGTGCTCCACCTTGCCGGCCAACCACAGCACGTCGCCTGGCCGCAGTGCCTTGGCTAGGAAGGGCTGGTTGAACCACACAACCTTCAGGCTGCCCGTGTCGTCAGCGACGATCGCCTCCAACACCAACATGCCGCGACGACGAGCGGCGCGTCGAGAGCTCAGGAGCTGAAGCTTCCCCCGGATGGAGACTGTGGTGTTACCGCGTACGTCAATGATGCGTTCAACGCGGGTGAGGTCTTCGTAGCGGAAGGGGAGGTGCCACAGGAGGTCTTGGGCCGTGGTAATGCCGAGGCGTTTCAAGCGTGTAGCCGCTGACGGCCCAACGCCCACGAGCTGGGTGACCGGTGTAGAAAGCGAAAGCATACTCTAAGGATACACCAAGAGCTAGCGCTGGGGTTTAGTGGCGGTGGGGGCAGGATTCGAACCTGCGAGGGCTATTCACCCTAACGGTTTTCAAGACCGCCGCGATCGACCACTCCGCCACCCCACCCGTAAATTACTCAGCCTGATCAATAGGGCAGGAGCTCGCATAGCGAGAATGACCCATGTGTCAGGCCAATTATAGAACGCGCTGGCGGAGAGGGAGAGATTCGAACTCTCGATACGGCTTTAACACCGTATAACAGGTTAGCAACCTGCCGCCTTCAGCCACTCGGCCACCTCTCCAATATGAACGGAACGTGCTATACTCTGCCACGTATGGATCAGAGTAGCAACCCTAATCGAACCACACAACCCCAGACGCTTCTGAAGTGGGAATTTCCTTCCTTCCACCGGTACGAACGCGGCATGGGCTGGTACGCAGTTTCTGGGTTACTGGCTGTAGGGCTGTTTATCTACGCCATCGTCACGAGAAATTTCCTGTTCTCCATCATCATCATCCTGATCGTCGTAACAATGGTCGCCCGCGACTTCCTTCAGCCGGTGAAGGTGCAATTTTCCGTGCATGAGGACGGTATCACAATCGGCGACCGGGTGTACCGCTTCCGGGAGTTTGCCACTTTTTGGATTGCGTTTGAACCACCGGAAGTTAAAGTGCTGTACTTAACTTTTAAGAGTGGATTCCGTCCCTCCTACCCCATTCCATTGCAACAAGAAAATCCATTAAAGGTGCGTACCGTTCTCCAGAAGTACATCCGAGAGGATCTGGAGCGGGAAGCTGAAGACCTTACCGATCGGCTGGGGCGCATGTTCAAAATTTAACCTTGCCATGGCTTCCGCGCCATGGTACAGATAGTGTTCACGTACACGCGCCCGTAGCTCAGTTGGATAGAGCGCAAGCTTGCGGAGCTTGAGGTCGTAGGTTCAAATCCTGCCGGGCGCACCAACTCTGTCCTGCCCCCACCGCCAGTCCGTTACCCGGCTGGTTTTTTGCTGAGCGTCTTATTTGAGTAGTTGACAGTACCGAGTACCATGCTAGGGTCGCGGTAGCACATTGAAACAATTTACAGCGGAGGGCACATGACCATGCACCGTAAGATTCAGGTGATTAAAGTCGCCAGTCTCGTTGTTCTTGGATGCCTGGCGCTGTACACCTACTGTACGTCATCCGGCGGGGCGCAGGCGGCACGTGGTCAACTGATTGCGCTTTGCCTTGCAGTTGTAGCCCTCGCACTTGTCTGCCTGTACTCTTTAAAGGTACTCAATGTAGACCTGCCGCGTTTGGAAGCGGCAGTGAAGGCAGAGGCGGGTTGGGTTGCGCAGAGACGCTGGTACGTGAAGGGCGTAGTAAAGTTTAACGCGCGCAGTGTTTGCTTTCTCACACCGCGGGGGTGGGAGGAAGTGGGTCGCCACGTACCCGTTCACGCTCGGGACGCAGCAGTCCTCGAGCTCAACTCGGCTGATGTGGAGCGGGAGCTGTTGCAGCTCACTCTGCGCCAAGGACACCCGAGCATCACGCATCTCCAGGAACTGCACTACTTGGACATTGTGGAGTTTGTGGAAGTTCCAGAACCCCTCAGCTGCGCGGTGAAGGCCGACCTCTGCGCGTACCTCGTTCTTGCAGAGCGGCAAGGTTCATTAGAATAAGAGAGCTGTTCAGGCTCTCTTATTTATTATTCAGGTTGACATTACCAAAGGGGCGCCTTAGGATTTACCGAAAGCAGAAAGCTAAAAATGTGAGGTAAAAATGGTACGAATTTCCAAACATGCAAGAACCCTTGCTTTCTACGAAGTGAGTTGGTGGCAGGCCCACCACCGTAGGCAGAAAGGCAAGTTGCTGAAAACTATGTCAAAGCTCTACCAGCTCCAGTTTGGGCTTAGTGCTTCGCAAGCCTTTGCTGCAGTAGCTAAGCGAGTCGAGGCAGCAGGTTGGCACGACCAGGCAGAGGCCGCTGAGGATGCCGGACACCAGAGGAAAGCAGCCAGGCTCTGGAAAAAAACTGAACGCTGTTTGCAGGAACACTTTCAGCTTCTCTTGGAAGCTGCGTAGGTACGGCAGGGACGATTCTCGTCGTCCCTGTTTTTATTTGCACGTGTTGGCACTACCCACCCCGCGCCACCGCTAAGCCGATGATTGGTGCATCGGTGACTTTACGAAGGGCTTTTGCCGCTTCTGCAAAGGTGGTGCTCGTCGTGGTTACGTCGTCCACGAGAATAATCCGGTTCGCCGTTACGGGCTCGGCTGTAAAGGCCGCCTCCAGGTTTGTACGTCGCTCTTCGGCCGAGCACTCTACCTGGGGTTTGGTTGGGCGGGAGCGCTGCAGGGGCTGGGCCACGGGCAGCTGGGTCTTCTTGGCAATGGTTTCGGCAAGCAGGAGACTTTGGTTGAATCCGCGTTCGCGCTCGCGCCGCGGGTGCAAGGGGATTGGCACGAGCACGTCGCCCTCTTGCCGCATAGGTTCCAGGGCGGTGGCCAAGAGTTCGCCCAGCGGAGTGGCGGCGTCTCGAATGCCTTCGTACTTCAAGCACTGGATGAGCTGCTGGGTTATTGGCTCATCGTAGGTTGTGGCGGTTACCGTCATGAGGAGGGGGGATGGGCCCGGGGTCACCTGGGCACGCTTGGGCATGGCCTGCCAGCAGTTTTCGCACACCACCACACCCACCTTCCCGCAGCCGGGGCAACGGTGGGGCGCCAGGGCATCCAGCAAAAAACGACCAACTCGTGTGGCCGCCGCCCGCGCCCGTTCAATCATAGGGTTATTTGATGGTGAAGCCGTGCTTACCGGCATTCACGGTAATGGCTGCGCCACGTGCAAACTTCTTCTCGAGAATCGCCCGGGCCAAGGGGTTTTCCACCTCATCCTGGATGACTTTGCGAATGGCGCGCGCCCCCTGTTCGGGCGAGAAGCCGAGCTCGGCAATACGCTTGGTGGCCGCCGGGGTTAGAGTGAGCTTAAAGCCCTGGGCGGCCGCCAGTACTTGCAGTTCAGCAACCTGAAGCTGAACAATCTGTTTTACGTCCTTAGCAGTGAGCGGTCGGAAGACAATAACCTTGTCGATGCGGTTGAGGAATTCTGGTCGGAACTGCTCGTGGAGTTGGCCGGTTACTTCGTGGCTGATTTCTTCAAAGCGCGCCTCGGCCACTTTCCGCGCGTCTGCCGATCCGGTTTCGAAACCGAGCTTCGCCGTCTGGTTGAGGCTTTCCAGCCCAACGTTGCTGGTGAAGATGATGATGGTGTTTTTGAAGTTCACCTGCTTGCCCGTGCCATCGGTGAGCTGTCCATCCTCGAGTACTTGCAGGAGGAGGTTGAACACGTCGGGATGAGCCTTTTCCACTTCGTCGAAGAGCACCACGGAGTAGGGTTTGCGACGGACTGGCTCGGTGAGCTTGTTACCCTCTTTGTAGCCCACGTAGCCCGCCGGCGCGCCAATGAGCTTGGAGACGTTGAAACTCTCACCAAACTCGCTCATGTCAATGCGGATGAGTGCGCTCTCGTCCTCAAATATTTCTCGGGCCAGGACTTTGGCCATTTCAGTTTTCCCCACGCCGCTGGGGCCCATGAAGATGAATGAGCCAATGGGCCGGTTGTGGTTGCGCAAGCCCACGCGGGAGCGGCGGATGGCATCGGCAATGGCGTGCGCAGCCTCATCTTGCCCAATGACGTGGGCCTTTAGGCGATCTTCCAGTTTGAGTAGGCGGTCTCGTTCTTCACTCACCAGGTCGCGGAGGGGGACACTGGTAATCCGGCTCACCACGTCGGCAATGTCTTTGCGCGTAATGGTGGCCAGGGTCTTGTGTTTAGTGGGACTTCCGTTGATGAGCTGCGCAAGTTTTTCCCGCGCTTTCTCGGCCGCCCCTTTGAGGGTAAGGGCTTCTTCGAAACGTTCTTGGAGAACAGCCTTGTCTTTCTGCACTTCCAAGTCCTCGAGCTGGAGTTCCAGGGTGCGAATCTTCTTGGCCTCTGGGGAACCGCCGCGTTCCACTTTTCGCTTCGCTGCTGCTTCGTCAATGAGGTCAATGGCTTTGTCGGGCAGGAACTTATCCTGAATGTAGCGTTCCGAAAGCTCAACCGCCGCTACAATGGCTTCGCGGGAAATGCTCACTTGGTGGAAGCGTTCGTAATTCGGCCGGAGCCCCTCCAGAATTTGTTCGGTCTCGGCGAGCGTTGGTTCCGGAACAATAATGGGCTGGAAGCGGCGCTCGAGGGCGGCGTCGGACTCAATGTGCTTGCGGTACTCATCCAGCGTGGTAGCGCCAATGACGCGGAGTTCACCGCGAGCCAATGCCGGCTTAAGAATGTTCGCCGCGTCCATGCTGCCCGAGGCAGAACCGGCCCCGATAATAGTGTGAATCTCGTCAATGAAGACAATGATGCGTGGGTCAGCAGTGATCTCCTCAATAATTTGCTTGAGTCGGGATTCAAACTCGCCGCGGTACATGGTGCCCGCCACAATGAGCGAGAGGTCCAGCCGCAGGATGCGTTTGCCCTGCAAGGCCTCCGGCACCTCCCCGTTTACTACCTTCTTGGCCAGCCCTTCCACGATGGCGGTTTTCCCAACACCCGGGTCACCAAGGAGCACTGGGTTGTTCTTCGTGCGACGGGAGAGGATGTGTACCAAGCGTTCAATTTCCGCCTTTCGGCCAATCACCGGATCAATGGTGGCTTGCAGCTTGGGATCCGTTAAGTCCGTCGCAAAGAAATCCAGCGCGGGTGTTTTGCTCTGGTTCCGGCGTTCACTCTTCTCTTCTTTCACGTCTTCAAAGAGTTCGGTGAGGTCGGGGAATTTTGACGTTGAGCGAAGCACGAGCACGACCTGGCCCAGCATTTCGCTGGGGTCAATGTTCTGCTCGCGCCACATTTTCTGGACGAAGGGGCTCTGGAGCTTCAGCAAGCCGTAGAGGACGTGCTCCGTGCCAATGTAGCGATGGTTGTACTTCGCGGCGATGATGCCACTCTTCTCAATTGCAGCTTTGCTGTCTGGGGCGAGCGGTGGTTTTGCGGGGGCCGTGGTGGCGGGCTGCAGGTCGGCGCCGCTATCCCGCAGCTGGATGCTCTGGCGCACGCGGTCTAGGTTGAGGTTGGCTTTCTGTAGGATTTCGTAGGCAATGGAGCCTTTCTGTACGCCGAGAGCGTACAGCAAATGTTCCGGGCCGGTGGTGCGAGCCCGATTGCCAGCCGCGAAGTTCGTGGCTTTTACCAAGACCTCGCGCAGGTGGGTAGTGAACTTGCTGAGGATGGGGGGCATTGGTTCTCGGTATACTACTGGGTATAGTATACCGTGTCAATGCGTTTATTGCCCAAAGAGAAGAAGCGCCAACCAGGAAAGGATGACGCTCTTCAAACATCTATGTTTGATGAGCCATCAATGGGGTGCAGGCTCAAGAACTTTTGATTTCTGTTTTTCAGACACGCGAGGCGTGTCCTACGTGTAGATGCTGAGATGAAACTCACTCTACGGCAGTAAGTATAGCGCAAAAAACGGGTTTTGTCAAAACCCGTACGTCGTTCGGTTACATGCCCCGCAGGATCTTGATGCGCTCTTCAACAGGCGGGTGCGTGGAGAAGAGCTTGCTCAAGCCGTGCTTCGTAACGGCGCCGAAGGGGTTCGCAATGAAGAGGTGCGCCGTGGCGTTGCTCGCTCCGCGCATGCGGCCATCCTGAGTGCCAATTTTCTCCAAGGCGCGAGCCAGCCCTTCGGGGTAGCGGGTGAGCTGGGCCCCCGCGGCATCCGCTAAGAATTCACGCTTGCGAGAGACTGCCAGCTGGATGAGCGTGGCGGCGATGGGTGCGAGGATAGACAAGACAATGCCAACGAGGAAGAAAATTCCCGCGGCGTTATTCCGGTCGCTAGAGCGGCGGCCGCCAAAGAAGTTCATGCGGATGAACCAGTTGGCGAGCAGGCTAATGATGCCTACCAAAACCGCGACTAGGGTCATGAACCGAATGTCGTAGTTGCCAATGTGGGATAGCTCGTGTGCAAGGACGCCTTCGAGTTCTTCGTTCTCCAGCTTTTCTAGCGCCCCGGTGGTTACGGCAATGGAGGCTCGCTCAGGATTCCGGCCCGTGGCAAATGCGTTGATCATTTCGTCCTGCATCACGTAGACCCGCGGCATAGGTAGGCCCGCGGTGATGGCTAGGTTCTCTACCAACCGTACGAGGTACGGGTTTTGCTCCTTGGTTACTTCCACCGCCCCAGCAGTCCAGAGGGCCAGCTTGTCACCACTCGCGTAGCCAATCATAGCCATTCCCGTAGAGAGAATGATAGCGAGGACTACGGCACCCGGCCCGGCTTCGTACGCGCGGCTAAACACGTAGGCAAGGGCACCGATGATGACGATGAACGCCAAAATGAGGACAATACTCCGGCGCTTGTTGATGGAGACTTGCGAGTAGGTAGTCATACTGTATATATAACACAGCGCGGGCATTCTTGCCCGCGCTGGTTTAGGTGTGTGCGGAGGTGTACTAGAACTTCACGTCCACGGGCTTCTTCGCGGCTGCTTTCTCGTCCTCTTCTAGTTCAAAGAATTCACGCTTGGTGAACTTGAACCAGCCCGCCAGCATGTTCGTGGGGAACTGCTCAATGGCGGTGTTGAGGTCGCGAACGTTACCATTGTAGAAGCGGCGCGAGGCCTGGATTTTATTCTCCGTGTCGGCCAGTTCATCCTGCAGCTTGGCAAAGTTTTCGTTGGCTTTCAGGGTGGGGTAGTTCTCTGCAACGGCGAACAGCGACTTCAGCGTCTGGGAGAGCATGTTCTCGGCTTGGGACTTGTCGGCAAAACCGGTGGCGCCCATGGCCGCGGCGCGGGCCTGCGTAACCTTCTCGAATAGTTCGCGCTCGTGCGTGGCATACCCCTTCACCGTTTCTACGAGGTTGGGGATGAGGTCGTAGCGCCGCTTGAGCTGTACGTCAATGTCGGACCAGGCTTCTTCGGACTGGTTCTTGAGGCGGACGAGGCGATTGTAACCCATCCAGGTCCAGCCGATAGCGAGAATAATGACTATGAGGATTATCCAGAGGACTGCCATAGGATACGTGAGGTAAAGGAGAGTTTAGGGGTAGATGAGGAGGCTCACTTTACTGGCTTCGATTTTATTACTCGAAACGTCGTCCGCCGCAACAACGACCGAAGCGCCGGTAGTAATTTCATCTTTCTTTAGGGGCACACCATTACCCACGCCATTTTTTGGAATCGAGCGGTAGTCAATTTTTCGGAGCTCAGTTGCTTTGCTGATGACGGCGGTTACTGTGCGTGTGGTTTCTCCGGAGCCGGTGTTGATTTCAATACTATCCCCAAGCACCTTCACCACCTTGCCCGCAATCTTTGCTGGTGTGTTGGGCTCATCAGTGCCCGGCGTGGCGGTGGTATCGGTGTTCGTGGAGTTTGCTGAGGTGTTGGTATTGCTGGCACTCTGCCGGCCGTACCAAAATGCGGTTCCCGCGGCAGCAACCAGGAGGAGAGCAACAATAGCGGTGCCGAGAATGGCCTTTTGCTGGGCCGGGAGCTGGGCAACTGGCTTGCGCTCGCTCATAGGTGTACAAGGTTAGGGGAAAATGGTATACTGCCGCTAACCCCTGGAGTATACCGTACGCAGGGTTTACCCGCAACGATAACCAAAAAAGCCATGCCTACAAGCACCCGTGCAACGGCAGTCACTTGGCCACGTTGGGCCACGTATGTCCTGGTCGGTATGGTTGGCATTGTGGCTGGTTTTGGAATACGCGTGTACGCGCAGACCTCTGCTACGGAATTCCGGGATCCCACCTGCAACCCGAACGATCCCACAGGCCCGAGCGGCTGTAATACCAGTAGCCCGCTCTTCCTGGCGCCAAGTGATAAAACTACAGCGCAGGTTGTGCAGACACCGGTGTACGTGGGCCAGTCTACGGCGAACAAGAAGCTCCAGGTTTTGGGGAACCTCCTCTTGGGTGAAACGCCCGACCCTGCTCCTGGGGTGGCGTACTCATTGCAGCGAGCCGCGCAAGCTGGTCAAGCTATAAATGTCTACAGCACAGACACGTTTGCAATTGTCGCGAAGACTGACACCGGCGCTGCGGCACTGCAAGCTAGTGCTACGGCAGGGACCGGCGATGCGATTCAAGCCACGAGTGTTGGCGGTCGCGGTATTTACGCACTTGGTTCGCCTGCCGGGCAGTTCCAAGGCAACGTTGACATTATTGGTGGAGGGAACCTAACGGTTGCCGGTACCACGACACTCACGGGCAATGTGAACATCGTGGGGACGTTACAAGTTGGGGGCGCGGCAGTGGGCGCTGTGGCGAATTCGATTCGTGACCAAAACTACCCATCACCATCCGGCGGTGTCTACGAGCGGACTTTCGACGTTAGCAACGTTGGGCCCACAGGGAAGCTTGTTGACTTTACCAACAGCGTAAGCCCCGACTACGTTCAAATAACAACTGACAATACGTTCCACATCGTTGGTCTGGACGTGATGTACGACGCGGATACAACCGCGCCGAACATTTTCTGGCGTCCCGCCGTGGACGCGACCAACTTTGCCGAGTACCGTGAATGCTCGAGTGGCGTGTTCTACGGCAAGCTGTACCTGCAGACTGCCAATGCGAATACGAAAGTCCGGGTGAGCTTGCGGTATCGGGATGAGGCCGCCGTCTGTGGTGCACCAAACTTTACCTTAGCGGTTGATCCAACGGGGAATGGGTATACAAGCAACTTCAATTTCACGACCTCCGCGGTTACGGTTACCGGCACCGCTACGTACGCCTGGGACTTCGGTGAAGACGCCTTGAACGATGTTGATTGCCAGAGCACAGACCCGAATGCGACTTGTGTGAACGCCGGAGGCTTTGTCTTTGCGGGAACTGTGGCAAACCCCACAGTGCGCTACCCTTCTGGTGTAACGAGCGGTGTGAAGTCGCCGAAACTCACAATCAGCGATGATGTTGGCCCGCCAGGCACAACGAAGTCCGTGAACATTAATATGTTTCGGCCCATATTCTCTGTAGCGCAGCGGTCTGAACTCACGCAGTTCGTGAACATTACTGACTCGACCAACTACGGCGGGATTACTGGGGTTTCCTGCCGCGTTGACCTGCTAACGGACGGGAGCAATGACATCACACCGGCAGCAGGAACCAACTGCTCGGATACGACGAACACCGTGGTTCACGTGTTCAACACCACCTATACCGAGACGATGCGGCTTTTCCACCCCACTTGCCCCGGCCCAACGAACGAGTGCGCAAGTTACACCCGCCCAGTCGTTACGCGGAATACGTGTATGGCGGGTGGTCCGTGTGGGCCCGGTCGCTCGTGTTGCAATGGCACGATAACCTGCACTGTTGGAAGCAAGGTCGATACATACCCAGCCGGGTGCTATAACTCGGCCCCGTCTTCCGGGTGTGTGTGCGGATCCATTATTGGTGGAGACGTAACTGGCCCTACGACCTAGATTAACAACTTTGGTATCCCAAGGGCTTCAGTGAAACTGAAGCCCTTGCTTTTTTATGTTTTTCATGGTACAATATTTTTACAAAACAACACTCCCATGCTTGTTAGCACATGGCGTAATGCAAAGTGGTTCCGCGGCTCACTCTGGGCTGCGGCGTTTTCGCTGATTGGGTTTTTTGTAACGTCAGGAGTAGCGCAGGCGGCACTTACCACCCCTACGACAATTGTTAGTGGAGCTCAATACGCGGAGGCGGCAACCCCGTACGAAAATTTTGGGTGGGAGAGGGAGATAGCCCCCTTTTCTTTTTCCGATAACGTATACGCGTGGCGGCCGGAGCGGCAGGAGCGAACCAAGATGCTGTACATGGAGCCAGAGCCCGGGGTAGAGGCTTTCTTTGTGGCCTATGTGAATGACGACGATAGTGCGTGCACAGTTATAGACGCCAGCCATAAGCTCTGCCGGATTGAATTTAAAATGAGTCGCGACAAAGGCGTCACCTGGTCACGCGCTATTGAGAGCGCAACCCAGTACCTCCCCGTTCTTCTGGTGAACACGGGCAGCCGGCTGCGCCTTGACTACACGGTTACGCAAAGCTGGGATCGCTCCAGTATTTGGGTGGCGTACACGGGCGACACTGCGGGCAATGGTAGTGTTCACGTCCAGAAGCTCACTTGGAATCCAAGCACCAAGCAATGGGTCATGGGCGCCGCTTCCACGCACAACCACGTTCCCTATGCTGCGTCGGTACGACCCTGGCCACAGCTCGGGAACTGCCCTGGTAACAGCACGTATGAAGGAGCGGCAACAACCTCGGTGCTGGCCCAGAAGTACGGCGCGGGTGAGCGTCTGTGGGTGGTGATGGATTTTCACACAAGTTGTGCCGATGGCTACACCTTCCTTTTCTATACCGATAACTTCACCACTGCGAATCCAACCTGGCAGCTGAGCAACATGGGCAAGAGCCTGACCGATACGAATTCTGATGGCGTTCCCGACTATGGACTTGTCAGCGGTGATGACCCCTGGGCGTTCTGGAAGCGGTACAATTGGCCTTTATCTGGTGATGCGCAGACGATTCTCGTGCCCACAGGTACCGATGCTTCCCCCGCAATCGTCCGTGTTGTTGGACGCGAGTTCTCGGTGGACGTAGTTAATTGTTATCAAAGTTTGCCGTACATACTGGGTATGCAGGTTTCGGTGATGGCGGATAAAGCGAATGCGAATTCCTGGATTCCCTATACGGTAAAAAACGTTGAGCCGGCAATTTGGCTGGACGCGTGCTCTCCCACTTCTGGCGCGCCGAACATTGGGGCACTATCTTTTAGCTTTTCCGCAGCAGCGCTGCCCACCGGCACCGATTCGTCTCGGCTGGTTATCGCGTATGAAGGAGGGCACGACAACACATCCACAACGTACGCACAGGACCAAGCGCACCAGAACCACGTGCGCGTGATGTCTATTCCACTTATCATTGGCCAGCAGGCAAACAGCGTAGCCCACGCAACCTTTGGCGCTTCTCCGTACATTGGGGCAAGTACGTACGCGGCACCGGTGGTGGGTTTCCATGGAAACTCGGCATACCTAGCCATGCGCGATTTATCCACCAACCGATTGGCAATTTTTAAAGAGGACCAAGTCCCCCCTGCATCCTATACCTGGTCTACAACTGCGGTCTTTGATGATAGCACTGGCGTTACGGGGCAGGCATACTCGCCGATAATGCCACCGGTAACTTCAGGAGCCGTGACCTTGAATAGCGGGTTACCACCTGTGGCGTGGGAACGGGTGGGTGCGCAAGCGTTGGCCTTCACTGCGAATTCGGGGGGTAACGTGTATGGCTACGGCTGGTCATCGAACTTTGGTTGGCTCTCAATGAACTGTGCGAATGCAAAGTCCACGGATGCGTGCGCGCCACCGGGGAGCTCACCGTACGGCACTAGTCTTGCGGTGGCGCCGGTTAATTCTCCGCCCACTGTTAACTTTTCCCCCACGCCAACAGACATGACGTACGCCGCGAGCGGATTTGGCTGGTCCAGTAATGCTGGTTTTTTAAGCTTCAACCGTCTGCATAGCGCCTACGACTGCGGGGCCGTGGGCAACTGTGGTGATGCCGATCCGCTGACCGATGACAACAACTACGGCAACCCACCCGGACAGGCATATCGCAACAGCGTGTTGACGAGTGACCCTACGTTAAAGTACGACAAGACGTCCCAACGGCTCAATGGTTGGGGGCGTTTCTTGAATCTCTGCAATTACCAGGACATTGGGGGCGGCACGTACCGGTGCCGAGACGCCGAAGGCGGGTGGGTGCGTTTCCAAGGCTACTGGCGGGATTCCACAAAGACCTCAACCCTGCGACGAGCGTATGCTTCAGGGAATTCGCAGCTCCCTGTTGTTGATGCAAGCACCTTCCCCGACCCAGTCGTTACCGGGAAGAATGAAATTGGCATTATCGGCGAAGAGTACTTCTACTACTCAAGCATCGGCACCGATATTTTTGGTGAACCTGTACTGAATTTGGTGACGAATGACATTCTTCGGAATTACTCTATTGGAACGCCTGTATACGCAGCAGGCGGTGACTACGGCGTGAATGCGTACTATTCGGGGAATGGTTACCTTCTTTCTGGTTGGGCGTGGAGCGGGGAGTACGGGTGGATTCGTTTCAACCCGCTCATCTTCTTGGGGTATGCCTGGTTAGAAACGCTCTTCGGGAATATTTACGTCAACGGTGGCGGCGCCGATGCGGGGAATTTCCAATTGCCCGATGCCCAACGCTTAACCGGAGAACGGTTAACGTCCTGCGGCCGCGACTTGGATGGTGACGGCGACGGGGATGAAGCGTGTTACGTGAGTACCTATCGCATTGAAACCAACGGCACGTTGCAACCACTGGCGCACCCGTCGGGCCAGTCTGTATCACCAGGTTCTTCGGCTTCCATAGATTTCCTCCAGAATTTGCTTGCCGGGGATAGCGCGTGTGGGTTTGACGGGAATTATACCGATTGCTCGCGGTCGCTGGGCACTACTGCGCCCGAGCTCTTTGGCCGTGATAGTGCTTCGGCGCCGAACACGTTTGGTTTCCCGTCCGTACAGACCTCAACCGCCACCTACCGCAATGCTCTTGGCAAACTTGACGTTGGTGGTCTAACGAAAGATGTGACGGGGCTCGCCCCATACAATGACATTCTGGGTACAAAAGATTACCAACGTTCTACAAACCGTTTTGGCCAAAAAATCTTCGTGACCACCAAGAATGGCACAACGCCCGTGGACTGGACCGTGAATGAGCTGGCGGGTCAGTTTGCGTATACCCCGCCAGGGGGTGGTGGTTCGCCTCCGGACATCCCGTTGGATGCTATTGAGAACCAAGTTGTGCACATCCAAGGCGACTTGACCATTGGGCACGACCCGAATGAGGCCAATATTGCGGCCTCAACGCTCACGGTGGCGGTCAGTGGGCAGCGGGCAGCGATTAATGGCGCTGGGGGCACGCTCACGCTGGCCTCAGCAGCCAATTTCCCAACCCCAAGTGCCACGTACCCCTTGTCTGGCACCGTAATTCTTGGCACGGGCAGCGGGAAAGAAGAGTACTTGAGCTACACCGGTAAGAGTGGGAATCAGTTAACCGGTGTACGAACCATAAGCGGGAACCCCTATACCGCGAGTGATCACCCCTTAGGCACTACTATCCGTTGGGTGTGGCGCATGCCCTATACAGTTGGCCAAACCTTGCCGCGGAACATCACGTTCGTAGTGGACGGTGATCTAAAAATTCATTATAATATCATTGCCTCAGATCCTACCAAAGACCTTGACCTTGCAGCGGTTACCCCCGCTTCCATACGGGATTCTATGGCGGCGGCATTCATAGTGCGGGGGAACGTGAGCATTGCGAAAGAGGTCAATCGCATTACCGGCGCCTTCATTGTTATCGGCCGGGACTCGTCAAAAGATCCTGACCTCAATGCCGATACTCCATCGGCAGCGTGCACCGCTTCTGAGTACGGCTTCGATGGGTGTGGTGGCGCCTTTGATACTGGGAACGATGCTGATGCCGCTTTCTGCGGGGGCACCGATAAGAAGTGCAATCCACTTACCATTGAAGGCCTCCTCTTTGCCCGGAAGTTCAACTTTACCCGCACGGGCGCACTCGACACGATTGACGAGCCGGCGGAGCAGGTAACGTTTGACCAGCGGCTCTTCCTGAATCCGCCCCCCGGCCTAGAGGATGTAACGAAAGCGCTGCCCAATCCTACCCGAGAATTGCCATAAATTCCCCATGCCCCTCTTTTCTTCAAAGCAAAGTTTCCTCGGCGTCGATATTGGCGGCTCTTCAATTAAGGCTGTCGAATTACGGTCAGATAATGGGCGGCCAACGTTGGTGACCTATGGTTTTGCCGAGAAGCGCAGCGACCTCTTGAAGAACAGCGTGGCCGACGAAATGCGAGCCATTGTAGATGCGCTGAAGCAAGTTGTGAAAGCGTCACGGACAACTTCCCGTCTAGCGGTAACCTCGCTGCCGAGCTTTACGGTATTCAGTTCAATCATCTCGCTGCCGCAGATGTCCAAGAAGGAGCTGATGTCCGCCGTGAAGTGGGAGGCGAAGAAGTTCGTCCCCATGCCTGTGGATGAAATGATTCTGGACTGGGAGGTGCTGAAGGACGACACGCTGGCCGCAAAAGTTGCCGGTGCCAACGTTGCTCGGCCACCCGAGCCGAAAGCGGATGAGAGTAAGGCGGCTACAAAGGACATGAAAGTGTTGCTGACCGCGGCGCCGAAGAACCTAGTCCAGCGGTACATGGAGATATTCAAAGCCGCTGATTTGCAGCTGGTGGCCCTGGAAACCGAAGCATTTGCCCTGGAGCGTTCACTCATTGGCCACGATCGGGCACCGATCATGATTGTGGACATTGGGGCGGTGGCCACTGACATTGTGGTGTTCAGCGAGGGCATCCCCATGCTTACGCGCTCTATTGATGTTGGGGGCGACACAATTACCAAGACCATTGCCAGTACGTTGCGCGTGAGCAATGATCGCGCCGAGCAATTCAAGCGGGACTTCTTCATTTCCACCCAGGGTGCTGCAGATAGCAACATCCCCAAAGCCATCGAATTCGTGGTGAATTCAATAACCAACGAAATTCGGTACGTGCTGAACCTGTTCCAAAACCAAGGCACAGGCCGGAGCATTGATAAAATTATTCTCGCGGGTGGGTCGGCGTTCCTCACAAATTTGCCAGAGTACTTCACAAAACTCCTCAACATCCGGACCTACATTGGTGATCCCTGGGCCCGTATTTCGTACCCCGTGGAACTGAAGCCGGTATGGAATGAAATTGGCCCGCGTTTCGCCGTGGCCGTTGGTCTTGGTCTCCGTCAACTTAGTGCGTAGGCCCAGGTATGGAATCCAACATTAATTTACTCCCGACCAAAGACAAGCAGCTGAAGCGCGGTGATAAACCCGCTCAGCCTGAGCAGCTTGTGGAAATGACCAAACCGGATGACCGGGTCTTCCAGGAGCGCGTTGTTCGAGTGGGTGGAGTGCTAGAATTCTTCAAGCGAATTTTTAAACGTGCCCCGAAGTTGCCAGCCAAAGCGAAGCCTGCGGCGCCACCACCTCCGCCACCTGCCCCGAAGATCCCCCATCCTGCCGCACCCGTTGGGCTAGTCACTCGCCTGGAGACGATGAGTGATCGGTTACCGACGCAACCCAGGCCGACAGAAACCGACGCGAGCTTTTTCACGCGCTTGTTTTCAAAGTCTGCAGCTTCTGCATCCCGGCCGGATGCACCAGGCGTAACCCCCCGGGCCGCTGTTCCTCCCCCTCCACCCCCACCGGCACCGACGGCGCCAGTTAGACCAGAACCGAAACGACAAGTTTGGGCCCCACCGCCACCGCCTCCTCCACCGGCCGTAAAACCGCTGCCTCCGGTGGCCCCGGTGCAACGCCCGTCTGTCCCCGTCGTACCTGCACCGCCACCCCCACCGGCATTCCAGCCGGTACGAAAATCTGTTGCTCCAGCTCGTCCGGAAGTGGCGCCGGCCGCGACCAATGGCGCGCCCGTCCTGGGGCAAGGATTAAATGTCAACTTGGTCCCGGAAGAATTTCAGCCGGAAGTTTCCCCTCGCAATCGCCTCTTTGCGCTCATCACCGTGGGGAGCGCAATCCTCCTCGTGACGGCGGTGAGCTTGGGACTTTACTTCTACCAAAGAAACTTAGAGAACAAAGTGCAGCGTGTTGACGAACAGTACCAGCAAGCCCTGCACGCGGCTCGGGAATATGAAACTGTTGATCTCCAAGATGCGCTCGTCTTGAAGCAACGCGCAAATGATGTGCGTACCTTGCTGAGCCAGCACGTCTACTGGGACGAGTTCTTCAAGCGGCTGGAAGCGGTAACCCTGCCGAATGTGGCGTACTCCAGCATGTCAGTAGACATTTCCGGTACCGTTACCCTCAATGCCACCGCGAAGTCCTTTAATGATGTGGGCGACCAGCTGCTCACGTTCCAGCGTGCCACCGATTTCATTACCGATGTAACGATTTCCACCGCTACCCGATCCACCCAGTCTACAGGCGGTTCCCCCTCTGCTACCCCTCCAGGCCAAACTGCACCAACTGCTGAGCCGCTGGTGACGTTCTCTATTTCCATGCACGTCGTACCAACGATTTTCTACCGCTAACCATGCGCTTGTCTCTCACCAGCATTACCCGCTTCCTCCTCCGCCACATTTTGGCAGTTGGCGCTGTTGTTGCCGTGCTCGTGCTCATCATTGGCGCCTACACCATTATTGTGCCGCGGTACCGGACCGTGAAAGAATTAGGTGGGCTGAATTACAACCAGAAGCTTGAGACACTGAAAGTGCAAGAGGAATACCTGAAAGATCTGCAGGCGCTTCGGGCTGAACTCCGCACCATCTCGAACGATGACCTCGCGCGCCTGGATGCGGTGTTGCCTAAGGGCAAAGATGTGCCTGGTATTTTCCGGCAAATGCAAGCCTTTGCCCGCGAGGCAAGCATGGAGCTCCTCTCGGTATCCGTTGCCGATGGGGCGGTTATCGCTTCAACTGCCGAGCAAGCAACGGCGAGCAATGTTCACACCCTTACCGTCTCCGTCATTCTGGGTGGTCAGTTGAACTATACCCAATTAAAGAATTTCCTCGATGTAGTATCCCGGCAAGCCCCCCTCTTGGATCTCACGGCAATTTCACACACGCCTTCCAGCGGGTCTACCCCCACGTCGTACAGCTTTTCTTTCCGTAGCTACTACCTCCAGCAGTAACGTATGCTCGTCCAAAAACAAGCCCCAAATCGCATTCGCTACCTCCTCATTGGGGGCGGCGTGGCCCTTGCACTTCTAGCAGGGTACGTTGTGTACGTGAATTTTTTCAGCGGGGCGGAGCCGGTGGGGGTTACGCAAGCGCCAGCGAAGAAAACCGTACCCACTGATTTTGGACAAGATCTCTTCAGTGATAGCCGTTTCTACGGCCTTGTGCCCAAGCAGGGGACGGCCCTCATTACGCAGGCCTCGGCAAGTCGTCCATCGGAACTGCTGCTCCCACCAAAATCACTGCAGGGGTTTGACATGCAAACCGGGAGCGCCGTGCTCCTCACGTGGGAACGCCCAACGGACGAGACTCGAGCGACGCTCGTGCGGGTGAACCAGATTGTGGGGAGTGAAGAACGCAAGAATTTGGCAACCTTACCGGTGCCGTCAACGACCTACGTCTTCCGTGAGGCGCCAACAGGCACGCGCATTACCTACGAAGTAGTTTACATTCAACAATCGATACTCCAAGAGTCGCCACAGGTGTCTGCCGCGGCGGGTTCGGTGGGCGGATTGGTGAGTGTCACACGCGCCGATGACAATGGTGTGACCCTGCAGTATGGGAAACCGAATGGCGAATTTGAGAACGTTGAAGTGTACCGGTCGGCAGAAGTGGGGGTCCTCGGGGCCCGGGTAGCCCGGTTGGGCACCGACGGCAGCACGTTTGAAGATGCGAGCGGTCGGGCGGGACTGCACTTCTACACATTCCGCTGGGTGGGCGCAACGGGGAGTGGTACGCCCGCCACAGTGAGCGTGCTCGCAACGGACACAACCGCACCGAACCCGCCCGATGGAGTGCGGGCGATCCTCGATACAACGAATAGCGCCCAGCCGCGCATGCGGGTAACCTGGGAGCCGTCCTCGTCTGCCGATGTCGTGGAGTACCGCATTTTCCGCTCGAACCAGGCCATGAATCTTGGCGCTTTAGTAGCGTCGAAGCTTGTGAAAGACCTGGTTCAACTTCAGGATGCAGCGCAATTGACTGGCACTGAATGCGCAAAAACCTTGTGCTTTGAAGATACCGAAGTCGTGGCGGGCGCGACGGCGTACTACACCGTCGTGGCTGTTGACAATGCGGGAAATCGATCGACAACTCAAGATTTATCCGTACCCGGTCGGGCGAACCCCTTCATCGCCCTATGACCACTGCTGTGCAACAAACACCCCTGCGCGACATCGCGGCTGTTCTGCTAGAACAGAAAGCCATTTCGCGTGAGCAGTTGGATATTGCCCAGCGGGAAGCACGGGCGAAGCATGTCTCGGTTCTTGAGATACTTGAAAAACAAGGCTATGTCCGTGACGACAGTATCGCCCAAGCCCGCGCCGAGGTATTTCAAATCCCGTACATCGATCTCCAAGGCCGCGTCATTTCGCCCGACCTCCTGAACATTATTCCGCGGGACCTCGCGAAGAACTACCAGCTCGTCGCTTTTGCTAAGGATGGGCACGAGTTGAGCATAGCTCTGGTTGACCCGACCAACTTCCGGGCGTTGGAAGCGGTGGAGTTCCTGGCTCGGAACCGGAACTTTGTGCTCAAGTACCACATTGCGTCTGCCTCGGCCATCACCAGCATACTCAAACAGTACGCCAGTCTCACCGCTGAAGTGCAGGAAGCGCTGGAAGCCGCCACCCCCACGGAGAAGCCAACCACGAGCCCCCTTGATGAGATTAGCTTAGCCGATAAGGGCATTGAGGAAGTCATTAAGACGGCGCCGGTCTCGAAAATGGTGGCGGTTATTCTGCGCCACGCCATTGAAGGCAGCGCCTCCGATATCCACGTTGAGCCAACGGCCGAAGGCTCGCGCGTCCGCTACCGTGTTGATGGCATCCTTCATACTTCCATTAAGCTTCCGCCGTACGTGCACGCCGCTATCGTAGCGCGCATTAAGGTCATCTCTAACCTCAAGCTGGATGAAACTCGTCTGCCGCAAGACGGACGCTTCCACACCGAAGTTGACGGCAAGTCCATTGACCTACGCGTTTCCACCTTGCCGCTCATGAACAATGAGAAGGTCGTCATGCGTATTCTTGACTCATCGGCCAAGAAGCTGAATCTGGACGACCTGGGCTTCATTGCCCGCGAAAAAGAGGTTCTGGTGAAGTCGCTCGATTCCACCCAGGGCATGGTGCTCAGCACGGGCCCCACTGGCTCGGGTAAGTCGACCACGCTGTACACGCTGCTGGGCATGATTAACACGGAAGACATTAACATCGTCACCCTGGAAGATCCGGTGGAGTACCACATGGAAGGCGTGAACCAGAGCCAGATTAACCCGGAAGTCGGGCTCACCTTTGCCAACGGCCTGCGTTCTATCCTGCGCCAAGACCCCGACGTGGTCATGGTTGGTGAAATTCGCGATACCGAGACGGCGGAGCTCGCCGTCAACGCCGCCCTCACTGGTCACTTGGTGTTCTCCACCCTCCACACCAACGATGCCTTTGGGGCCATTCCGCGCCTCATAGATATGAAAGTGGAACCGTTCCTCATTGCCTCCTCACTTTCTACAATTATTGCCCAACGTCTGGTGCGCCGCATTTGTGAGTACTGCAAAGAACCACAGGAGATTCCGAAATCCACACAGCAAGAAGTTATAGATTCGCTCCGCACCGCCCCAGTTCAAGCGCTCCCGAAGGACTTCTCTCTAGAAAATAAGATGCAGTTCATGCACGGGAAAGGCTGCACGCGCTGCGGGAACAGCGGGTACAAAGGCCGCTTGGTCGTGGCCGAGGTCATTGAGGTTACCGATCAGCTCCAGCAAATCATCACCAGCGGTTCGAAGCTCGCCGACATTAAAGCCGAAGCGAAGCGGCAGGGCGTCATCACCATGCAGCAAGATGGTTTTGTGAAGGCCACGTTGGGGATGACCACCGTTGAAGAAGTTTTGCGCGCTACGCAAGAGTAATAATCCCACCTTATGCCCCAAGCACTGAAGAAGAATGGCGCCTCGCGCCCGGCCGAAAAGAGCCGCAAGCGCACAATTCTCCTCGTTGAGGATGATACCTTTTTGGCCGGTATGTACGTAACAAAGCTCGAGCTCGAGGGCTTTCGTGTTGTGCTCGCGAGTGACGGCGAACAAGCGCTGGTTCTTGCCAAACGGGAGCAGCCCCAGCTCATGCTACTGGACGTCGTCTTACCCAAGAAGAGTGGCTTCGATGTTTTGAAAGAAGTAAAGGCAGACCCTCAGACAAAGGCCACCACAGTGGTACTCCTCACTAACCTGGGCCAGAAGGAAGACGTGCAGAAGGGTTTTGCACTAGGCGCTACCGACTACCTTATTAAAGCCCACTTCATGCCCTCGGAAGTTGTGGCAAAAGTAAAGCGTCTGGTGAAGTAACGCTGGAACCTCGTCGCCCGCCTACCCCTCGACCATGCTTACCTCTGAGCAACAAGCAATCTCGCGCATCCTCATTCAAGCCACCCAGTATCGGGCGTCGGATGTGCATTTGCTTGCGGGCAGCCCGCCCGTCTTTCGCGTCGACGGCAAACTTTTAACGTTGGAACAAGAAGCGCCGTTGAGCGTGGACCTGCTCCGTGCCTACGTTGAAGCAATCCTCAGCCCGGCTCAGCGGGAGGCGTTGGAGCGGGAACGGGACTTGCGTACCACCTTGACGCTGGAAGGGAAGCTCCGTTTCCGGCTGGTGGCCAAGTACCAGAAGGGGAATCTCTCCCTCGACCTGCGGTACATCCCGGATGCAATTCCAACAATTCAAGACCTGGGATTGCCCGCGGTTGTCGAGCAGTATGCCCAGAGTACACACGGCCTCGTGCTCTTGGTGGGCCCTTACGGTTCTGGTCGCACCACGACCATGGCCGCCATGGTGAATAGCATTAACCACAAGCGGGCGGCACACCTGGTGACCATTGAACGGCCGATTGAGTTTTTGTTTTCTAGTGAGAAGAGCATCATTGAGCAGCGGGAAGTTGGGTCGGACGTCCCCACGACCGCCGCGGGCATTGCGGGGGCTGACCGCGAAGATGTGGACGTGCTCGTGGTGAGCGAGCTTGAGGATGCGGCGAGCATGCAGGCGTGCGTGCGGGCGGTACACAGCGGCCGGCTCGTCATTGCCTCCATGACCACCGACTCCTCTGTGCAGGCCCTGGAACTCCTCACCGCCGCCTTCCCCAGTGATGAGCAGGCGTGGGCGCGCAAACACCTGGCCGAATCCCTCATTGGCATCCTCAACCAGCGGCTGGTGCCGCGCATGGGTGGGGGGCGCATTCTCGTCTGTGGGGTCCTCACTCCCACCACCGGCCTGCGGGCACTCGTGCGGGATGGCCAGTTCCTCCAGCTCGCCAACGCCGTGCAAACGGCACGTGAAGAGGGAGCAATTTCCTTGGATCGCTCGCTCGCGGAGTACGTGCGCACGGGCGACATTCAGCTCGCCGATGCCGAGGCGATGGCCGTGGACCCGGCCAACATTCGTTCGATTGCGAACCGGAGCTAGCGTATGGCGATCTACGATTACCGCGCCAAAAATTTAGGAGGCCAGACTGTTGAAGGTGCCGTTGTCGCGCCATCGGAGTCCGTTGCGTACGACACCCTACGGGAGAAGCAGCTGACCATTGTGAGCCTGAAAGAGCGGGCGAAGAGCGCGAAGTTCTTCAGTGCGGATTTGTTCCGTCGGGTAACCGTTAAGGAGCAAGTCATTTTTGCTCGGCAGCTTTCCGTGATGATTTCGGCTAACGTGCCAATCGTCCGCGCCCTGCGCATTCTGGTGCGCCAAACCAAGAACGTGCACTTCAAGATGATTTTGTCGGACATCCTGGATGAAGTCGATGGCGGCGCCAAGCTTTCGGCAGCAATGGCGCGTTACCCGAACGTGTTCAACACCTTCTTCGTGTCCATGATCCGATCTGGTGAAACCACCGGCAAGCTGGACGAAGTCCTCATCTACCTTGCCGACCAGCGCGAGAAAGATTACGGCATCATGAGCCGTGTCCGGGGGGCCTTCATTTACCCGGCGGTCGTGCTCTTCGCGGTGGTCGTGGTAGCAATTGTGATGGTTGTTTTTGTCCTGCCAAAACTTCTTGAAATTTTCACCCAGGGTGGCGTGGAGCTCCCGCTTACAACCAAGCTCCTGATCTGGACGAGCAACTTCATGCGCAACCAGTGGTACATTGTCATTGCGCTCTTCGTCGGCGTGGTTGTGGGCTTCTACTACTGGCGGAAGACCGCGAATGGCCGACGGATTTTGGACATTGTGAAGCTCCGGATGCCCATTGGTGGCAAGATTTTTACCATGATTTACCTCACCCGCCTGGCCCGGTCGCTGTCCACACTCTTGGCCTCCGGTGTGCCGATTTCCCAGGCCCTGGGCATTACCTCGGAAGTGGTAGGCAACCACGTGTACTCGGGCATCCTCGACAAGACCATTCGGGAGGTTGAAGACGGCAATTCCATTACCACCGTATTCGTCCGCAGCAAGCAAGTGCCGCTCATGCTTTCCCAGATGATGAGCGTGGGTGAACAGTCGGGTCGGTTGGATCAGGTGTTGCTCAAAGTGGCGCAGTTCTACGAGAACGAGCTAGACGCCCTCGTCCGGAACCTGGTTGCGCTCATTGAGCCGGTGATTTTGCTCCTCATGGGCGTGGGTGTGGGCTTCATGGTTTCTTCAATTTTGCTGCCAATCTACAACGTGAGCAACGCCATTACGTAGCGTTGGTGCTGGTCAGGTTGGCGAAAAACTGCTATACTCTATCTATCTTGTCGTGGCTGCGGATTGTCCTGAACTGCGTTACCCAGTGGCTGTCGAGCTACCTGGGCGACAGGGAGGATGGGTGGTTCAGTACTGATCACTGATCCCCCAAACAGACATCCGCCTCGCCGCATAAAGCGAAGGGAGGTGACAGACATGACGAACCGAAAAGGTTTTACCCTCATCGAACTCTTGGTGGTTATTGCCATCATCGGTATCCTGTCTGCCGTCGGCCTCATCGCCCTCAACGGGGCACGTGAAAAGGCCCGCGACAGCCAGCGCAAGAGCGACGCCGGCCAGGTCCGGACGGGTTTGGCGCTGTATTACGATACGTATCAGAACTTCCCGCCCGCCTTCGTGCGCATTGAGTTTGATGACCGATTCCAAACAGTGAACTCCATTGGCATGGGCCTTGTGGGCTCATCCCAGAAGTTCATCTCCAAGCTGCCGAAGATGGCGCAGACATCGGACACGTACTACTACAAGACGTGCGACGTTACTGCAGCAGCGGATCACGACACCTACATTTTGTACACCAACCTGGAGCGACCAGCGAATCAAAATGCATGGTGGGTTGTGAGTTACACGCAAGGTACAGCAGGAGAAGCACTAAACAGTGATGCAACGTTGAACACCAGCACGTGCGCCGTAACCTACTTGTAATCTACTGAAAGCACAAAGAGCGCTCACGAGGCGCTCTTTTGCTATACTGTGGCCATGGAGAAACGCAGATCGGGCTTTACCCTCATCGAGTTGCTAGTTGTCATTGCGGTCATCGGCATCCTTTCCGCTATCGGCCTCATTGCCATGCAGGGCGCTCGGGAACGAGCCCGAGACTCAAAGCGTAAGACCGACCTGGGTTCAGTCCGAACTGCCCTGGCCCTCTACTACGATGCCTTTGGGAACTTCCCGCCGCAGGCATCGGCGTTGCCGTTTAACAACACGAGCACGACAGGCAACGTGCTCTACGACGCGCTCATTGGTGAACCCAAGTTCATGGGTCAGTTGCCAGACGCGCCGAGTGCAAATGAGTGGTACTACTATTTGGCATGTGACGATAGCGAGGGGCGACCAAACGGGAACTACACCTTGTACGCTTTCCTTGAGCGCCCGGTGAATCCGGGGTCATGGTGGGTGCTGAGCTATAGCAAAAGCACAGCCGACGAAGCAGCCGTGACTGCGTGCCCGCAACCCTAGGCATGATCCTCCACCGCGAATCCATATTGCCCGTGTCGCTCGTGGTTGCCTTCCTGGTAGCCACGGTCATTGGGGGTGACTGGTCACCTTGGGTGGATGCGGTTCTTGGCATTCTCACGTTGCTCCTCGTCATTTTTTCTCGCCACGCGCACCCTTTGGCGGGAGGCTGGCGTTCACCCACGGTGTGGTTCCTTGCCACATTTGCACTGGCAGCCCTTACGGCAGTGTGGTCACAGCAGCACTACGCGTCGGTTCGGAACCTCACGTACCTGTTCATCGGCTTCACCACGTTCATTGCCGCTCGGGAAATCCCTGGGCCGTATGTTCCTAACGTACTCCGTTGGGTTTTTGTTGGCGGGGCGGGCAGTGCCGCGTGGGCGTTGGTAAGCCAGTTCACCGAAGGCGCAGACCGGGCTGGGGGGCTGCTTGGCAACGCGAATGCTCTCGGCGCATTCTTAGCGCTCGTTCTGCCGGTGGGTGTTGCCGTTGCCCTGGGTAGCTCGCGCCGTTGGCGGATTGTGTCTTGGTTCGGCGTGGGGGTGATTGCCGTTGCTCTCCTGCGGACGTATTCCTACACGGCATGGTTTGGGTTGGGCCTGGCCGCCATCATTGGCATAGTAATAGCTGGCCGGCGCGTGGTAAATGTTCGCCGCGTGGTGTGGAGCCTGGGTATTCTGTTGGTGCTGTTGGGAGGGGTAGTTGGGCTTCGATCGGTGCAGCTGAAGAGCTTCCAAGCGGGAATTCGGCTTGATCAAGTCATCTCAGGGGAGCACTTCCGTTCCAGCTTTAGCCAGCGGTGGCATTTTGCGCAGAGCGCCGTGGACATGCTCATCGACCGTCCATTTACCGGGGTGGGGCTTGGGGCATACCAAATTTCGTACCCGCGATACGCGCGAACGCTCTTTGAGCAACCACGGTACACCCACAATGCGTACCTAGAGATTGCCGCAGAAGCCGGCGGGCTGGTGGCGCTGGCGTTCGTGGGCGGGTTCATAATTTTGGCGATGCGGGTGGCGGAGCGCTTTCGAGACTTGAATGCCGACCAGAGGCACCTTGCCTGGTTGAGCGTCGCTATTGGCGGGAGCGCTATTGCCGCCGCCGTGGATTTTGGTTGGCATTTCCCCGCGGTGTGGGTGGCATTTTTCATCCTGGCCGGCTTGCTGGCTGGCCCAACCACCGCGCCGAACAGACGTGCAGGATTTGCCGTGACCAGCGTCATGGTTGTGATCGCCCTCATTGTTTTCGTTCGGGGTTTGGGCGTGGCGTATGCCTGGACCTACTTTGAACGGGCCGACCGGGCGTTAGCGCATGGGGAAGCCGAGAGCGCCGTGCAAACATACGCGCAAGGCTTGCGCTACGACCCCGACCCCACGCGTCGCAACCAACTTGCCGAAGCGCTGTGGGTGAGCGCTCCTGGCGATGCTGGCGCACTCCAACGGGCTCGTGAGCAGCTGCACCGAGCATTGGCATGGGCACCCACAAATTACTTCACGTACCGGCTACTGGGCCGCGTGGAGTATTCCGACCGGCGCTACGCGGACGCAGAGCACGCTTTTCAGAAGGCTGTGACGTATGACAATGCCTTCCACTTAGACATTGCTGGGGAGTACGCCAACTTCCTCATTTCACAGAAACGTCTGGCCGATGCCGTAGCGGTTGTTGACAAAGCTTTGGCGGCGTATCCCGAAGGGTCGTGGTCGGCCAACCCTGCCTACGCTACAGATATCGTGAATATGCAGACGCTCCGAGCGGGTATCCAGAAGCAACTGCAGGCTCAGTAGGCGTGCTATACTAGGGCCATATGCAGCAGCCTCGGGGGGTTTCCATGATCAGCATGGTAGTGGCGGCACTCATCGTGCTCGTGGTGCTCTTCATTGGCGTTCGGCTCATTAGTGCAGAGCGAGCTAAGTCGCGCGATGCCCAACGCGTAGCTGATATGGCTCGGCTCCAGGTTGGGTTTTTGCTGCTGTACAATCGCACGGCCAGCTACGCGGGTGCGGCGCAGAATGGGTGTAGCACAGCCAATGTTCCCGTTCGCACCTGCAACTTAGCGCAGGATTTTTCTACCATTAGTACACTGCGAGATCCGCGGGGCGGCGATTACCTGGTGACCAAGGTGCCCGATGCGACAAGCTACGAAGTGGCATTCACGTTGGAAAAGGGCGCCACGGGCCTAGCGGCTGGTCGCCACACGCTCACTCCGGCGGGAATTCGCTAACGGCCATGCCGGCCGGGTTTACCATAACCGTGGCAGTAATCCTCGGCGCTCTCGTTGGGAGTTTTTTGAACGTCCTCATTCTCCGCATCCCCAAGGGCCGGCGGGTGGTTGGCGTGAAGAATCGTTCGCGCTGTCCTCGCTGCCGGCATGTACTCCATGTCCTCGACCTCATACCCGTCTTTAGTTATCTAGCCCTGCGCGGGCGGTGCCGGTACTGTCACAAATCTATTAGCGCCCAATACCTTGCGGTAGAACTTCTCACGGCAGCGATTTTTGGTCTCACCGCATGGCAGTTTGGGGTGAGTGTGCTCGCGCTCCTGGGCATTCTTGGGGGAGCGTGGTTTGTGGTCTTGGGGGTTATTGATGGAAAGTTTGGCATTGTCCCCGATCGCGTCAGTGTATCGGGCATGGTGGTTCTTGGCATCGTGCAAATTCTGCGGGTGACGCACTTTGGCAGCGAAGCGGTAGCGTCCGGTATGCTCAGAGAGCTGGGGACTATTGTGTTGGCCGCGGCCGCTGGCGCCGGTTGGTTTGCGGCACAGTGGGCCGTGTCGAAAGGCCGGTGGGTGGGATCGGGCGACATCCGGCTGGGCGCGCTCATGGGCATCTTCTTGGGCTTGCCCTACACCCTCGCTGCACTTTTTGTTGCCTATGTAGTGGGCAGTGTGTGGGCCGTGGTGCTCCTCCTGCGCGGGCGAGTGACCTTCAAGACGGCTATTCCTTTTGGAAGTTTTCTAGCATTTGCGAGTGTGCTGACCTTCCTTTTCGGTCCCAGCGTGGTATCCTGGTACCAACGCGCACTTGGGTGGTAGCGCGAAATATGCCCGCTCAACCTCAACTCCAACATCAAGGCTTCTCACTCGTCGAGGTGCTCGTCGCGATGGGGATTTTTTCGGTACTGCTGGGGCTCATCCTCGCACGGTACAACCGGGGGAGTGACGATAGTTTACTGGTTCGCCAGGCGGCGCTGCTGGTAGCCGATATCCGGCTGGCGCAGGAGCAAACGTCGGCTGGAACGACTATTCGCACCTGTACGGAAGATACCGGCACACTCTGCACAGCCGATAGCCAGTGCTCACCCGGTACCTGCCAAGCCGAGACCACACCTGCCGGAGGGTACGGCGTGCTCTTCACTTGCCCCCAACCGGCGTACCCTGCATCACAGCTTGCCACCAGTGCGCTCGGGGCAAGCCGCTACGTTACGGTGGCCGACTTCGTGCAGTGCGGTTCGACCGGGGCCCTGTGCTACCCGCCCGTGTTCGGTGATGGGTCGCAGTGGACAACGAATGCCGCCGATGGCATTGCCAGCGTCTACGAGATTCTCTCGCGGTCCAAGGGTGACCCCCAAACCGCGCAGCATGACCTGGATGCAAAAGTGAGCATCGTTGATATCCAGTTAACCGAAACCCAGAGTGCGGCAAAGGTTCGCTGCCGCAATGGCGCATACCTGGGTGGTTCACCCTGGAATGGGAAGCTAGAGCCCGTTCATGCTGATGACGTGCCACCGGACTACCCGTTGCAAGCTTTCATTCGCTTCCTCCCTCCGGGCGGCCGGGCAGTGGTGCTGAATGACAATATCAGCGATACTGCAGCAGTAGACGGTGTCATTGGCACTACCGGGAAGAGCTGGTCACAGGTGGACATCATGCTGGGCCTGAAGAACCGGGTAATTGACTGCCGGGTAATCCGGATGACGAAAGAAGGCGTCATTTCCCAGCACATTGATGAGAACTGCAGCTTCGCTAGCTAAGCGTATGTCTATGAATCCTCGTAAGCACCCTCGGGGTTTCACCCTCATTGAAATAAGCCTCACCCTCCTCATCAGCGGCATTCTCATTGTGCTGGTAACCGCCAACTACCAACGCGCAAATCAGGACAGCCTACTGCAACGTGAGTCATCGTTGTTCATGAGTCGGCTGCGGCTTGTGCAAGAGCAAACTGCAGCAGGGACGCAGCAGTTTTTCTGCTACCATCGAACCGGCCTGCCGTGTACGTGTGCGCTGGTGAACGGGAAGTGTGCCGCCGATAGTGGCACTTCCGGGTGCAGCAGTCACTGCTGCCCAAAAATTGGAACCGCGTGTGAGGCGGCGAGTCCTGTGCCGCCGAAAGGTTTTATGTTGGCATTCAGTTGCTACAATAGTTCGGCGAGTACCGATTACGCGCTCATTTCGAATGCGCGCCAGAGTTACTACTACGTCGCCGATCGAACGAATTGTTTTGGGAGTGGATCCGGAGCACTCGGCGCGTGTTTCCCACCCGAGTATGGCATGAACGACTCGAATGGTATTTTCCCACCCGATGGAATTGCGACACTGCTGTTTCAAACGCTCCCGAAGGGGGATACCCAAGTAGCCAAGTACACTGTGGATTCCCATGCCAAGATTCAGAATGTACGGGTGACCTGGGCGAAGAACCCCCCGGGGATGACCAAGAATTGGGTGAGCTGTGGCGAGAGTTCGCCTTGGCAGTCGAAGCAAGTTCCGAATCCGTATTCGGCCGCGACAGATTTACTTGGCACAATGGGTGGCCAACCGTACCCGATTGCGGCCACGATACGTTACCTTGCGCCCGATGGCCGCGAAGTGAAGCTTTCCGATAACGTGGCTGAGTACGCGCCCCTTACCGCGGCCGTGACCCCAGCTCTTGATTTGGCGAATCCGGTAACAGCAGTTGAAATTATGTTTGGGCTCACCGATCGGCCCTCGGCGAGTTGCCGCGTGGTAAAAGTCACAAATAGCAACGTCGTTACCCAGTACATCGATGCGGATTGCAACTTTGCTACACCGAACTAAGTTCCCCCGCGGAACGTCGCTCCTGGAAGGCGTGCTGGCTATTGGCGTACTTATGATTGGGGTAGTGGGCAGCCTGGTGCTCATACTGACCACCATTAACTTGGGCCGTGTAAACCAAGACCGCATTGTTGCCCAGAACTTGGCCCGGGAGGGGATGGAACTCGCGTACGCTCACCGCAACGCGGGGGCGTTGAGTGCTGTAGAGTTTGCGGGGGGCGCGTGGGACAAGTACCTGGCGGCGAAAGTACAGAAGAGTGCAACGTTGGGCGGCGTTGATTACAAAGACAAATACGACCTTGGTGATATTGACGCCAGTGGGCAGTGCAAATTCTACGACCGTGAAGGCTGTGGCAAGTACGCTTCCGACCCGAACACCCAGGCTATGTGCACGGGAGTGAGTGATGATGTACACCAAGGGAATGAAGACGCAATTATGTGTGACGTCCAAACGCTCATTGAGTACCTCTACATAAACCTAACGATTCTCCCCCCGGGATGTGACAACAACAATACTGGGCACCTACCGTACTGGGATGGCTCTACTATACAGAAGACGACCTGTAACTTCAGTAACTCAAGTCCAGCGCGGCCCGACATTGGTGACCTGTCTTTCTTGATTTCTGAAATGTTCTTGAATTCGTTCAATTACCAGGCGGGGTATCCTACCATTGCCCTTTTCCCGTCCGGAACTGTAACGACTCCATCATCGACGTTGAAGTTTTTCACCGCACCGTCGTCCACGGCTCTGGACACCGGCAACTACACCCTGCAAGAAGCCTGGGATAATGTTGCCAGCTCACAGGTCTATGAGGTGAACGGTACGTTTACCCAGAACGTGAGCGGTTTGGTGGGCGCCCAGCCAACAAAATTTTACCGGGTGGTTACGTTCCAGTCGGTCTGCAAAGGCCGGGAGAATGGCACCGGGCCATACGTGGAGTGGGTCATGGACCAAAATTCCGCCGGAAACTGCTACGACCATGCGCGGTATGTGAAAGGGTGGCTGAACAACATTGAGGCAGTGAAGGAGGGCGTGCTGGTGACCAGCGAAGTGCGCTGGCCCACGCCCACGAGCCGGACCCGGGTGAGCTACCAAGAGTACCTCTACGACTGGATTAACATATAAGGTTATGCGTCGTGGCTTTACCCTCATTGAAGTAGTGGTTACCCTCGGAGTGTTTAGTATTGCATCGTTACTGGCCGTGAATTTATTCGTCTTCTACGTTCAGCAGCAGCGTCGTACTGTTTCACAGCAGGAGCTGCAGAGCGACGCTCGGGCGCTCATTGAAGAAATTGCGGACCAGCTGCGCGAAGGTGTTGTAGATTACGCGTACTACAAAACCCAGTTCCCCCTGGAACGGACAAAACTTTTTGCGCCTTTGGACGGCACCGGAAAGAACTGCCTGGTCATTGTTGACGCGCTCAATCGTCAGGTTCGGTACCGGCTTCAGAACAGTGTCGTCGAAAAACTCACGCTCCCGGTAGCCGAAACGACGGCGTGTGATGACGTAAGCTTCGCTTCTTCATGGTCGAGCGTTACGCCCAGCGTACTCACCGTGAGCAATTTGACTTTTGCCGTCGCGCCGTCCGAAGATCCGTACGCAGCCCAGGTGCCTGACGTCTGCACTGACGATTTGGGATGTCGTTGGGGCACGTTATGCTTGAATCCCGTCACGAGTGAGTGCCAGTTCACAAAGGGCGCTACTTGTTACTGTACGCCGCAGAAGTTCAGCTACGATACTACCGACGTGGGCGATGACTTCTACCCATTCCACCCCCGGGTGACCTTTAGCATGCACATTAGTCGGCTTGGGGGCCAGCAGACCGTGAGCCAGACGTTCCAGACGACCATAGCCAGCCGGGTTTTTAAGAATGCCGATAAGTTCAACCGTTATGCGAATTAGCCGAGTCGGGAAGAAACAACGGGGCATAACCATGATTCTGGCAGTGCTGATTATGTCGGCTGTTGTAGCGATTGGCATTACCGTGAGCACCGTGGTTGTCACCCAGGTTCGCATTAATGAAGTCGTTTCCAACACGCACGAAGGGTACTACGCAGCGGAATCGGGCTTGGAACAGGGGCTGCACGCCGTGCAACTGCTGAAGACCAGTGAAACCCTGGCTGGCGCTCTCACGAAAGTCCGCGACCTGGAACTACCGGTCGGCGAGGGTGGGCACCCAAATATCATCGTTGCCGAAAATCAAGCGTTTTTCCCCACCGGGGATACAAAGCTTGTGAGCTCTACCGACCAGACGAGCGTGGGGGAAACGATTCCGGAGTTACCTGAGAACCAGAGTGTGTATGTCGAAATGTACGACGTCGACGACTCACTCAACGTTGCCGGGGCGCCAGTAGACTTCAATGCGCCCACGCTCTGCGTGTACGCGGAGAGCAATGATGGGGCGAATGATGAAGTGCTGGAAGTTACGTGGATTGCGTGGAATTCCCGGTTAGAGAGCTCTCGTTCACAGCGAGTGTTGGTTTCATTTACCAATTTTTCGAGTTCCAGCACCTGCACGCTTCCCGAGAGTGGCGGTAAAGGTGCGCAGATCCCCTTGACGCAGTTTTACCCCGCTTTTGAGCCGACCCTTTCCTCAACGCTAGCCGGTTTCCGCATCCGCATTACTCCCTTGAAGCCAACCACGGGCGGGAACGGGGACGTTAAGAATTTCAATGCCTACCTGAACCCCAAACCCACCAGCCAGATCCGGTTGAAATCGGTGAGTTCTGGGAAAAACCAGAAACAAGCCCTCGTCGCCACCTTTCCTTGGTCGCTGCCGCTTTCCTCGCTCTTCGACTTTGTCATCTTCAGCGAGCGGACGCTCGAGAAGAGCATTGAGTTATCAGTTTCTGAAGATGTGAAAACCTTTGGGCCCTATCAATTTGAGGCAAACATAAATCCCAGTGAACCAGAATTGAATGCCCAAGGTCAATGGGATGATTGCAATGGCAATGGGCGTAATTGGTGCACGACCTACTACGGCGTCAACCAAGTCACCTTTTGTCCAGGCGCGCCCAGGCTCTGCCAACTTATTGGGCCAAACCATGAGGGGAAGAATTGGCAAGGTGTTCATTGCGGCGCCGATTTCGCTAGCACGAGTACGTACTGTAACGGCGTGGCTGGTGGCGCAAATAAGCTGTGGCTTAACCCCGGTGGCACAACCACCGACACGCAGTCAATTGATTTCAAGTGCCTCCAGACTATTGTCGGGAATGTGCCCCAGAGCGTGGAATGTGGGTTCACGGAGTACAATACCAATGCGGCATATGGCCAAAATTCCCACAAGTTTGGCGTCGTGGTGCCCGATGCCCCTTTTGCCGACTGCACTATTGGGCCGTGTAACTATTACGTTCGTATCCGGGGGAAGTTTAACCGCACAGTGAAGGTGAACTACATCGAAAATGGTGGCGCGAGTCCTACTTTCTTCTTCAACTACGATACGCAGTCCGATGCCTCGTCGCTTAGCCTGAAGGCGCAAGAGCAGACAATTCAGCCCTTCAATGGCGGCGCGGCGAGTAGCTGCATCCTCCCTACACCCATTACGGTCAACCCGGGTGTGACGACGCGCTTCCTCATTATTCGGAGCCCCGCGAACACCGAGTCTAACTTTTCTGGAGGCTTTGGTCAGTGTAGTAATGACCCCACAATTCTCTGTGATGCGAGTGCGCAGTGTGGTGGGGGCTTCAACTTTTGCCAGATAAACCGGACGACGACGTTTGACTCCTACGACATTCTCACCCAGCCGTCCTTCTTGGGACCGGAAGAAGGGTACTGCCCAATTTCCTAGGCGCCAGGGCGTATAATTTTTGTCGTCAGATTTCCTTCCGTCACCGTTACCACCAGGGCGTGGAATTCGGTTTTCAGCAGCGCCCCAAAAGCAGTTTGGATGGGCTGCCCGCCACCACCCGAAACGGTTACCGGGATTGTCTGGCTGGGTTTATTCGTGTTATCCCGAGCCGTAACCATGGCGTAGGTAATGGCGGTGTGCACGTGGCCGGTGAAGATCTGCGTCACTGTATGCTTTGCGAGTACTTCGAGGAAACGTTCATTGCTTGCTCGCGAGGTGCGCGTTTCATCATCGCCCAGGATGTCGGCGAGCGGGTAGGCGAAAGGTCGGTGGTAGGCGAGGAGGGTTACGCCAGAGGCGGGTTTCCGTTTTTCCCAGGCGGAGAGGTCGTCTTCTAACCACGCCAGGGTAGCGTCGGTGAAGCCCACTTTTCGCTCGGCATTATCGAGGAGAACGAGGTGGACATTCTCCACATTAATTGACCGGGGGGTGGTACCAAAAGCGCTCGCGAAGGCGGCGCGGTTGGGATCATCGATGGTATCGTGGTTTCCGGGGACAGCGTACACGGGCACGCGTACCCCAAGCTCGGTGTGGAGTTTCTGGATGGCTGCAAGTTCTGCAGTCCCGCCGTTGGCGACCAGGTCACCCACGTGGAGGATGAACTCTACGTCCGGGTTTGCGGTAATTTGCTGGATGAGATTACGGTACGTTGGGTTATCGCCTTCATTGTCGCCGATGACCGCAAAAATTACCGATGGCTGGACGCGCTGGCCCACGCCCGGCAGGACATCGGCCAAGAGCTTCGTGGGCGCCCCCGCATGCCGGTACCACAGGCCAAGCCCGATGAGGCCGCTGGCCAGCAGAATCGCGGTAATGAGGTATACTTTACGCACGGTTGCTCTAGCATACCTTATGACGAAAGCAGACGCCAAAATCCGCATCGCGAAGCTCCGCGAACAGATTGACTACTACCGGTACCAGTACCACGTCTTGGACAAGGCCGAGATTTCTGATGCCGCGACAGATTCACTCAAGCACGAGCTGCAGGATCTCGAGCAGCAGTTTCCAGATCTCATAACGGCGGACTCGCCGACCCAGCGTGTGGGCGGCAAGGCGCTTGCGAAGTTTACGAAAGCGCCGCACGCCGTGCCCATGCTCTCGCTCAACGACGTGTTCAGCCTCGACGAAGTGCGCGAGTGGGAGGTACGGAATGCCAAACTTGTGTCCGCAAAGCCACAGTACTTTGCGGAATTGAAAGTCGACGGGTTGGCGCTAACGTTAACGTACCGTGACGGTTTGTTGGTGCGAGCCGCCACGCGTGGTGACGGCCGCATTGGCGAAGAGGTGACGGAGAACGCCAAGACCATTGAAGCGATACCGCTCCGCTTGCGGAAAGTGGCTCAGGCATTGCCCCGTGATCTGGAAGTGCGTGGTGAAGCCTACATGCCGAAGGCGGTGTTTGAACAGCTCAACGCCCGCGCCTTGCAGCAGGGTGCAGAGCCTTTTGCAAATCCTCGGAATGCAGCCGCGGGCGCAATACGTCAGCTTGACCCCAAGATTACCGCCACGCGGCAGCTGTCTTTTTTAGCCTACGACCTGGTAACCAACGTGGGTCTGCAAACCCATGAACAGGTCCACGCCCTCCTTGCCGATTTGGGTTTTCAGAGCGGGCGTCACAACCGGCGGTGCGCGACCCTGGACGACGTTGAGGCGTACCATGTGTCCATTGCAAAGCTCCGGCCCAAGCTGCCCTTCTGGATTGACGGCAACGTGGTGAACGTGAATGACCTCGCAACATTTGCACGTTTGGGCGTTGTGGGGAAGACACCGCGCGGGGCAATCGCCTATAAGTATCCAGCGGAGCAAGCGACGACCGTTATCGAAGATATCCAGGTGCAAGTCGGGCGGACCGGTGCCCTTACTCCCGTGGCGCACCTCCGGCCTGTGCAAGTAGCCGGTACCACGGTGAAGCGGGCGACACTCCACAACCTAGACGAGATTCGGCGACTCGACGCGCGTATCGGCGACACGGTCATTCTCGAGAAAGCGGGGGATATTATTCCGGACGTCGTGCAGGTCCTGCCGAAATTCCGCACCGGCAAGGAGAAACGGTTCCACATGCCAAAGTGCTGCCCGGTGTGCGGGTCAGCCGTTCGTCATACCGACGGGGAAGTGGCGTACTACTGTGTCAACAAGCAGTGCTTTGCCCAGCGCATGGAGGAGCTGCAGCACTTCGTTTCCAAGAGCGCCATGGATATTGACGGGCTGGGACCCAAAATTCTGGAGCAGCTCTGGAATGCCGACCTCATTCGTACACCCGCCGACCTCTTCGACCTCACCGAAAAAGACCTTGCCCCGCTGGAGCGTTTCGCCGAGAAATCGGCCGCAAACCTCGTGGCCAGCATCCAGGCAGTGCGTAAAGGGGTTGACCTGTGGCGGGTGATTAATGCTCTGGGGATCCGGCACGTGGGCGAGCAGACGAGCCATGATCTTGCCGATTACTTCAAGTCGCTTCGGGCTGTGGAGCGCGCAACCAAAGAGCAGTTCCTTGGGGTTCGCGATGTTGGGGAGACAGTTGCCGAGAGCCTGGTGGCGTACTTTGCGGACAAGGGGAATCAGGAGTACCTCACGGTGCTTGCGCAGAAAATTAGACCTCAGTATGTCGCTCAGGGCCCAAGAGTATCTACCTCTGCACTGAACGGGAAAACCGTGGTTGTCACGGGTTCACTGGAGCACTTTAGCCGTGACGAAGCGAAAGAAGCCATCCGGCGCGCTGGCGGGCGGTGGTCCAGCAGCGTGAGCGCGAAGACCGATTACGTGGTGGTGGGCGCCGATCCTGGGACTAAAGCTGAGAAAGCGAAGAAGCATGGCGTCAGGATTTTATCCGAAGCCGAGTTTTGGCAGATGGTGTAAAAAACGACCACCGTGTGCGGGTGGTCGTTAGAAACGAGCGAGTTTTTTTGCGCGAGAGCGCGGGGGGATGAGCTCGGGGTAGTACAGTCTGAAGAAGGTGCGGATTTCCTCGTGCGCGCGTGTCACGCGTGACTTTACCGTCCCAATGGGCAGGTCAAGCTTCATCGCCGCCTCTTCGTAGCTGAACCCACGCAGCCGTACGAGGGTAAACGCTTCGTGCATTTTCTCTGGCAACGAGGCTACAGCCTCTGCCACGGCGCGGGTGATGTCGCTACGGTGCAGATGGACATCTGGCCGACCATCGGGGCTGGGCAGCTCGCCGGCAATGGTCTCAATGTCAACGAATTCGTACTTCTTCCTCCGCCGTAAGTGGTTGAAGGCCATGTTCTTCGCTACCGTGTACAGCCAGGTAGTGAATTGATAGGTAGCATCGTAGTTGGCGATGTACCCGACGAGCTTCACGCACACGTCTTGGTATACTTCCGCGGCGAGTTCAGCGTCCTGAAGGATTCTGAAGAGGAAGTTCGTACAGCGATCCCGGTACTCTTGGGTAAGTTCACCAAGAGCAACCTGATCCCCGAGTTGGGCGCGAGCGATGGTCGGGTCAGATGAGAGCTGGCGCTCGCCGTGTTTCGGTGCGGCCTTACTCCTTTTCAATGCATCAGCCTCCCTGCTGGTGGTGTGGATACTTTTGTATTCCGGTGAGCGTAGAGTTTTCTGGCTATCCTGTCAATGCACCGTGGGTGGTATACTGTGCCTATGCATTTTACCGACGCTGACATCGTCCACCTAGGCAAGCTTGTACGGCTTTCGCAAACACTCGCCCAACGTCAGATGTACGCGGAGCAACTTTCCCGCGTGCTGGATTACCTTGACCAAATTAACCAGAGCGACGTTCCAGCAGTTGAGGGCCAGCGTCGTAGCCCAGTTACCCCGTATGATGTGCGAGAAGACATAGCCATGCCGGCAGATGCAGTTCGTCTGGTAGCCCAAGCGCCCACGCGGGATGGGTCATTCGTCGTTTCACCGCCCACAACCTGAGTATGGATGTGAAGGACTACACCATTGCGCAATTACACGACGAGTACGCGAGCGGCCGTATTGGCGTGGAGGCGGTGACGAGCGCGTACTTAGACAGCATAACGAAGCAAGATGCCCGGCTCTGCGCTTTCCTGCACATCATGGGGGAACGCGCAATTGCGCGGGCCGAGGAGCTCGATAGGCGTCTTCAAGCGGGCGAAAAGCCCAACGCGCTCTTCGGTGTACCCGTGGCAATAAAAGACAACCTCTGCCTCACAGGCACGCCGACGACCGCAGCTTCTAAAGTCTTGGAGCCCTACGTTGCACCGTACACGGCCACGGCAGTGCAGCGACTGCTGGATGCGGGCGCGGTCATTGTTGGAAAAACGAACCTCGATGAATTTGCCATGGGTTCGTCCACCGAAAATTCGGCGTACCAGAAGACGCGCAACCCGTGGGATCCGGCTCGCGTCCCCGGCGGTTCATCCGGAGGTTCGGCCGTGGCTGTGGCTGCCCGCGAAGCCCTGGTCGCTCTGGGCTCCGACACCGGAGGCTCAATCCGCCAGCCGGCCAGTTTCTGCGGGGTGGTGGGATTTAAACCAACCTACGGTCGCGTCTCGCGCAACGGCCTCATCGCCCTGTCGTCTTCCCTCGATCAAATTGGTCCCTTTGCCCGCTGCACGGCGGATGCCCTCGCCGTGTTTAATGCGGTTGCGGGCGTGGACCCGCAAGATGCAACCACGGTTGCTGGATCGGCCATACCTTCGAGTGTCCTCACTGGCGGCTTAGCGGGCTTGCGGGTGGGCTACATGGAAGACGCTTTGGTGCAGGGGATGGATGAGGAAGTCACTGCCCGCGTGCAGGAAGCGTTGCACTGTATGGAACAGGCCGGGGCAAAGCTGGTGCCCGTCCGCGTGCCCGCGGCACACTTGTCACTGGCGCTGTACTACGTCATCGTCACGAGTGAGGTGTCGTCCAATTTGGCACGGTACGATGGTATTCGGTACGGCCTCAGTGTGGAACCAACCGGTAAAGCCGGGGAATCTTTTGAGCAGTACACCACGCGGGTGCGATCCGCAGGCCTTGGCCCCGAAGCGCAGCGCCGGAGCATCCTGGGCACCTACACCCTTTCGAAAGGGTACGCTGACCGTTACTACCACCGCGCCTACGCGCTCATGAGCACTGTCGCCAAGGATTTCGATGCGGCGTTTGCGAATGTGGATGTCCTCTTCGGGCCCACCTCGCCATCCGTGGCCTTCCCACTGGGGGAGAAGTACAATGACCCGCTCACTATGTACCTGTCGGACATTTTTACGGTACCCGCGAACATTGCCAACCTCCCCGCCATTTCTATGCCCATTGGCTTCGCGCACAAAATGCCAGTTGGCGGGCAGTTCATTGCGCCACGCTTTGGGGAAGCCAAGCTTTTTCGGGCGGCCGCGGGATACGAAGCCGAGAGCGGTTTTGTGCAGCTTTCCCCAGCTACCGGAACGTTGCATGGCTGAAAAACGCATGCTAGGGTAGGACTATGGCAAAGCAGAAACCCAGTGTCGCGCTCATCGAGGACGATCCGCTGATCGCCGAGATGTACACCACGAAGTTCACAAAGGAAGGGTACGAGCTCCACCATGCGCCGGACGGTTTTGCCGGCCTGGAAATGGTGAAGAAGGAAAAGCCCGATATCATTTTGCTGGACATCATCATGCCGAAGATGGATGGTTTTCAGGTTCTGCAGGAACTCCGGAAGACATCAGAATTCAAAGACACCCCTGTGGTCATGCTCACCAACCTCGGCCAGGAAGAAGACGTGCAGAAAGGCCGGCAGCTGGGGGCGACCGACTACTTCATTAAAACGAACTTCACTCCCGCGGCCATCGTGGAGAAGGTGAAGGAACTTCTCAAACTGTAACGCATCCGACCTATGGCAGCTCCCCATCCTCGCGAAGAGCGAACGCTCGTTCTGGTCAAACCCGACGGCGTGAAGCGTGGTCTCATTGGTGATATCATTCACCGCTTTGAGCAGCGGGGCTTGAAGGTCATTGCATTGAAGATGATTTGGGCCGCACGAGAAGAAATGGACAAACACTACCCCAAGGATGAGGCCTGGACACGCCGCCTGGGCGAGAAAACCCACAAGACCTACGAGAAGTACGGCTACGATTTGGAAGGCGAACTCGGCACCACCGACTTGCTGGAGATTGGCAAGATGGTGCGGGGGTGGCTCCTGGATTTTATGACCACTGGTCCGGTGGTGAAAATGGTCGTACAGGGCGTGCACGCGGTGGACATGGTTCGCAAGATTGCAGGGGTAACGATGCCGTACATGGCCGACATGGGCACCATTCGGGGGGACTACTCGGTGGATTCCGCGGCGGCGGCGAACAAGGAAAAGCGCGCGGTGCACAACATACTCCATGCTTCAGAAACCCCGGAAGAGGCTAAGCACGAAATTGCGAACTGGTTTGCTGAAGATGAAGTCCACGCGTACAAGCGCATGGAAGAGGACATCCAGTTCTAATCAATACTCCACTAAGCAAAAAGCCCCGGTCGGGGCTTTTTCATTGAAGTTGCACTACGCCTTTTCGCAGGAGATGCACACGCAGTCGGGCAGCCGGTTGTGGCTCGAACTTACGCGGAGTACCTCGTGCTTGATGCCTGCCTCCTGCAAGGCCAGGATAACCTGCTGGAGTCGGTCTGAGGCATTGGCAAAGTTCGGGTGTTCTTTGGGAACGTCGATGCGGATGCAGAGTCCACGGTGCTCGGTTGTGATCACCAGTGGGATGAGGTGACTATTCCCATTGGGGTTCTCGATGAGGTAGCCAGGAAATCGTGCCATGTTTTCCTCCGTTGTGTTTGTAGCAAAACTCTAGGCGCTACCCTACTCGTTGTCAACGATATACTACTTTTCCCAGGGGAAGTCTGGATTCCCAAAGTGGCCGTTCATGGCCGTCTGGCGGTAAATGGGTTTTCGCAGGTCAAGACGTTCAATAATCGCCTTGGGGCGGAAGTCGAATTCCTTTTGCACCGCTTCATGGAGGCCGTCATCACCATCGCCTTCAACATCGACCATCACTGGTTCGGCTCGGCCAATGGCGTAGGCAACGCGCACCGTGGCATGGTGGCAGAGGCCACGCTTCACCAGTTGGCGAGCGACGTAGCGGCAGAAGTACGCCGCCGAGCGATCCACTTTGGTTGGGTCTTTCCCGCTGAAGGCACCGCCGCCGTGCGGAATGAGACCGCCGTAGGTGTCTACCATAATTTTGCGGCCGGTGAGCCCCGTATCGGCGTAGAAGCCGCCTTGCACAAAGCGGCCCGTGGGGTTCACGAGTACTTCGACATTCGACAAGTCGCCAAACAGGGGCTGGAAGAGGTGTTGGGTGAGTTGCGCTTGAATTTCGGGCTGCTCGATGTTCTCTGTATGTTGGCAGGAGACGAGAATGGTTTTTAGTCTGCCGTCCTCGTAGGTCACTTGGGACTTCCCATCTGGCCGCAGCCATTCGAAGCCCGGCTTTGCCCGGAGGGCGGTGAGCCCCCGTGTGAGGGCGTGCGCGGCTACAACTTGGCGGGGGAGCATCTCGGGTGTTTCATCGGTTGCGTAGCCGTACATAATACCTTGGTCACCCGCGCCCCCGGTGTCCACCCCTTGGGCGATGTCCGGCGACTGCGGCACAACGTTGACTACCATCTTTAATTCCTCGGTGTAGCCAATTTCTTGGTACAGCTCTTGCGCCAGCTTGGCATGATCTACCGCGCCTTTGGAGGTCGCCTCCCCGCCGATGAAGAGCGTCCCGTGCGAGCCCATGCTGTTCACGGCTACGCGGGAAAGGGGATCCTGCAGCAGGTACGCATCGACAATGGCGTCAGAAATTTGGTCGCAGATTTTGTCCGGGTGGCCAATGGTAACCGATTCGGTGGTAGTGAGCATACGCAGGGTCGTTAACGGTGAAAGACCTTCCGCGACACAGAAGGTAGTACGATGAGCGCCTCGTATCTTCCCTTGCGGGCTCGATGGAGCACTGGAGTCCTGCAGCTGCAGGACGAGTTGCCGGCTGGGTGATAGCGGGCGAGTTCCCTTCCCAGCACTCTGGATACGCGAATTGTAGCAGCAGTGTAGCAGACCAGCTCGATGCTTGCCAATGGCGATCCCGAACCGTTCCCTTTCGGGAAATTGGCGGGTGCTATACTTGCTGCATGACCGAAGGCGAGCGTCCCACTCCAGAACTTAGTGAGGACCGGGTAGCCCAGCTCCGGCAAGCCATTCGCGAGGCCCCGAGCAGAATTGAGGATGAATTTTCGCGGACTGCCAACGACTGGCTGTCGTGTTTTGGGAGCACGGTGTTTGTTATTGAGACGTACATGTCGAGCCCTAAGTACCAAGCCGCCTTCCCACCCGAAGCCCTGGTTGCCCAGGAGCAGGCTGTAGAGGCAATCAAAATTCGCCTGCATGCCCTCAAACAACAGTATCCAGAGAAAGACCCCCAACCGCCCGATGCCGTCAAACACGAGCTACTCGAGGCGCTCCAGGTGTTTCTGGAATAGCTGGCACCTCGTAACCCCCACTAGAATAGGCTAGAATATACCTATGGACATTCACACAAGTTTTCATCCCTACCGGCGGTTTGTCTTCGTCCACACGTTGATTGTGTTCGTGGTTATGACGGCGGCTGTAAGTGCAGCCCTGTACTTTGTGCGCACCACCAAACTTTTTCGCGAGACGCAGGATACATTGCAGAGTATTGCCGTGAGCGTTGCGGCGAATGTCCCGGTGGATGTGCATGAGCAACTCACGTCCCCGGAGCAGCAGACCAGCTCGGCGTACGTGCAGATTGAAAAGTACTTTCAGTCAGTGATGGATGGCAACCCGAAAATTGATGACATCTACACGCTCCGGCCCACGAGTACGCCGCACCTCATGACGTTCGTCGTCAGTGGCAAAGAGACTGCTGACCAGAACGGGAACGGGGCCATTGATGACGCCGAGCTCAAGGCAAACTTGGGCGAGGAGTATGATACGGCCGACTTCCCCCAGCTGGAAGAAGGCTTGCGCCAACCGAGCGCCGATGACGAAATTACCTACGATAAGTGGGGCGCCTGGCTCTCGGGCTACGCCCCCGTAAAGAATGCCGAAGGCGTGAGCGTTGCAGTCTTGGGTGTTGACCTGTCCTCCAGTTTCATCAATGCACAACGCAACGACGTGCTCGGTGCACTTGCCTTGGTTGACCTCGCCGCCTTGCCCGTCTTTGTTCTCATTTCTTGGTGGTTTGCCCAGCGCATGAGCCGGCCGTTCCGGATCCTTGGGCAGGGTATGTACAACGTCTCGCACGGCGACAGCCATCATCAGCTGGCCTTAAAGGGGCGGGGCGCAGACCACGCGTTCATCGAGCTCTTCAATGGTATGGTGCAGATGATTGGGTCAGCCAAGCACCACGAAGACGACGAGAAGTAAAAATCGGTCTTGCTCGATGCGCTGGCACGGGGTACCATGCACCGTAGCTTTTGTAGGTTCTGGTCGGGGTGTGGCGCAGTTGGTAGCGCGCTTGCATGGGGTGCAAGAGGCCCCGGGTTCAAGTCCCGGCACCCCGACCCGAACCTACAAGAAACTGCCCGAGCCATAGGTGGGCTCGGGCAGTTGAGGTTCAGATTTTCGCTGGAAATGTGTACCGACCGAAGGCGGTGGGTTTCATTTCTTGCAAACGCTCGCGCAGGCTCAGCGCGCGGGGTGCGGACGTTGGGATGTCCACCTTCACCGGGGCGTTCATGTTGACCGACCGTGCGTAGGCTTTGCAGAATTGCTCAATGAGCATTTCCGCAAATGTGTGGGCGGTGTACCCGATGTACTTTGGCGGCCGATCCGATTCCGCAAGGATAGCGAAGGCGAGTGCAACCGAGCCGATGAAATCATCGCCAGTTTCAGTTAGGGCGGGGGCCACAGTCCGCCCAATTTCTCGGGTCATTTGCGTGAGCACCGCCCGAGCAACTGGCTCGTGGAAAGCTTGTGGCTCTAAGTGGTTTATCGCATCTGTCACCGACGGGCTGATCGGCTCGTTGTTTTCAAGCATGTGCCACACCCTTTTCGTCAGTAGGGCAAAGGCTTCCTTTTCAAGCATGAGTTCCTCCAATGAACAGTTTTATTCTCCGTAGCTTAGCGCGTTCCGGCTCACCGTCAATAGCCGTTACATGCCTAGCAGCAGCAAGGCAAGACCAACAGGCAGTCCAGTCCAGTAGGCCAGGGGTAGGCCAAGGAACCAGCGGCTGTGCCACCAGATGTTCTGCTTAGAAAATTTTCGAATTCCATAAGCGGGATTGAACACAAACCACAAGAAGTCTTCCAACGTAAAGTGAAGGATGACGTACCCGAAGACAACGAGTTCATGCGCAAACGTCCAGGGCGCAACGAAGAGGGCAGGGAGGTGAGCGAATGCCAGAATGGTCGCCATCATCACCAGGTGGTATCGCGTAATGGGTACGCCAAAGATGAGGCGGGCCAATGTAGTGTCGTACCGTTTCGTTGGCAGCTTTGCCGCCCAGCCATTTGGCCCCTCAATCTCAATTTCCATCCAGGCGTGTAAACTCGCCGTGAGAAGGGCAAAGAGGAGGAGGGCGAAAAGTGAAGGCATGGCCAGAGTATAGCAGGGCAACGTGGTAGGATGGAGGTATGCACCAGGAGCACAGCCACCATATTCAGGGGATGCATATTCACAGTTACAGCGCGGGTTCCGGCGCGCCGCTGGTATTCTTGCACGGCTGGAGTGTGCATGCGGGCGGGACCCAGCACGTGCGGGAGTTGTTGGCCGACAAGTACTGCGTCTTCACTCCCTCCCTCGTGGGGCATGGAAAATCTCAACGCCTCCCCCGGCCGGATTTTGGGGTTCACGATTTTGGGAAGCTCTACGCCGAATGGCTCACTCACCTTGGCCTCCACGACTGCATTTTGGTCGGTCATTCATTTGGTGGGGCGGTGGCCATTGTGGCTGCGTCGCTCCTCCCGCCCGGGCTGGTGCGGAAACTCATCCTCATTGATCCACTTGGCGCGCCCATTCAGCGGAAGAGCGCCACTTGGAACGTGCAGTGGTTGCAGAAGGAAGCGCAGAATGTCGCACACGCGCCGCGGCGTTACATGCAAAACGTCGTGGCGGCGTTTGGGTACAACCTCACGCATAATCCGCGTGACCTCTTCCGCCTGGCAAACGAATGTAAGCGACTCGATGTTCGAGCGGAGGCCAAGCAGGTGTCAATTCCTACGACTATTCTCTGGGGCGACCAGGATGATTTTGTGCCCGTAGCGGTAGGAGAAGAATTGGTCCGTATCATGCCCAATGCACAGCTCAACCGGGTAGTGGGCGTGCACGATTGGCCATTACTCCATCCTGAACAACTCGTGCAGTACTTGTAGCTCGCCCGAGAAGTTTTTCTTCTCGTCGAGCATTGACGGCTGCGGTAGAAAGCCGTACCGTTGGCGTACAAAAAAGCAAGAAAACAAAGGAGGCTTCAGGTGCTCTTTACCATTACGCTGTTCGGTTTCGTTGCCATTGTCATGGCGCACGAGCTCGGGCACTACTTGGCCATGCGGCGACACAACATTCCCGTGACCGAAATTGGTTTGGGGATCCCTCTGCCCAAAGTGCCGCACCTGCGGGTACGCGTCCGGGGCGGGAAAGTGCCAGTGTACTTCTGCCTGCATCCGTTGCTAATTGGCGCCTACGTGAAACCAACGCTTCGGGGAATCGTGTACATGAAGCGGCTGGGGTACGTGGACTACGCTGAAGTGTACGGAGCAGGGATTCTCGCCAATTACACAGGGGCCGTAACCCTCATTGCGTTGCTTGTCCTGCTGAAGGGCAGTTGGAATTTTGTCATCCCCTTAGCTGTGGCCGGTTGCATCTTTTGGCTACGGCGCCCGCTTTCGGCCTTCCTCCTGCCGCTCACCTCACTTTTTGCCCTCGCGTTTACCGCTTACGGTCTGTACCTCGTGCCGTTGCGGCAAGCCGGCCCATCGGAAATTATCGCGTTCGCGCAGGCACCAAGTTGGGAAGAGGTGGTTACTCGGGTGGCCATCTTCAGCTTTTCTCTGGGGCTGCTCAACTCGCTCCCGTTCCCAATACTGGATGTGGGGAACATCATTGCCAAGTTGGCCGAGCGCTACACGCCGAAGATCGTTACACCCTTCCGAGTTGTGGGTGTACTCGCGGTCCTGTCACTCTTCGCATATGCGTTCATTGGCGACATTGCCAAGTACCTTTTCTAACTAAAATGCTCCGCGTAGCGGAGCATTTTTCTATAGTGCAGGGGGGTTACTTGGCGCTCTTGCGGGCGTTGCTCCGGATGCAAGATGTGCAAGCGGTAACGCGCTTGCCGCCCACAAACAAGGTTTGCACGTTAACGTGCTGCCGCTTGATGGTGGCAATCTTGGAGTGGCTGCGCATGTTGCCTTTCAGCGCACCCCGACCGCAGATGGAACAGGTTCGTGCCATAGAGTATGCTACGCTAGTGCTGTGCAGACTACCACGCGTTACCTATCCTGGCAAGTCCTATGCCGTTCTTGAATCTCCTCTCCTCCAATCCACCCCTGGCGGTCGCCTGGGTGCTGGCCATTGTTGTGGCCATCACCATCCACGAATTTAGCCACGCCATCGTCGCCAAGCTCCAAGGGGACAGTACTGCCGAGCTGGAAGGCCGGGTGACCCTGAACCCTCTCTCGCACGTTGATCCATGGGGCTTCATCGCGCTCGTCCTGGTTGGCTTTGGGTGGGGGAAACCCGTGCCCTTCAATCCGTACAACCTCAAGGCCCGACGCTGGGGGCCGGCGATCGTCTCCCTAGCTGGTCCGGCTTCCAACCTGGTAGGGCTTATTGTTTTCGGCATTATTTTGCGGGTCGTTCTGCAATTTGGGGACTTGCCCAACACGAACCTCCTCCTGAATTTTTTGGCTTTGTTGGTGCAGTTCAACATCGTGCTCATGCTCTTCAACCTCCTGCCCGTGCCTCCGCTGGATGGCTCGAAACTCCTCAACCTCCTGCCGGACCGTTTTCACGGAATTGTAGAATTCTTCAATAAGTACGGGTTCGTTATCCTCGTCGGCCTCGTCTTCCTTGGGCAGCCACTCTTGAGCAGGGTTTTTGGGGCCGTAGAGGATGTAGCCTTCCGGGTCATCATCCCGTAGGACTCGCGCTTGACGCACGTGGAGCGGCGTGGTACATTCGCTCCTGCAGATTTCCGGTTACCGCCCCTCCGCTGACTCGTTCACGTAGGGCTGCCCTCGCCCCTACCGGATTTTCATTACTCCAGCATGCCAACCGTTAACCAGCTCGTCCGTCGTGGTCGGGCCACCAACAAGCTGAAGTCCAAGACGCCGGCCCTCCAGCCGGTGCTCAACCCGCTCAAGCGCTACCGCCACAACCTGCCGGAAGGCAGCCCATTTAAGCGGGGGGTGTGCGTGAAGGTGACAACCACTACGCCGAAGAAGCCAAACTCGGCGCTTCGGAAAATTGCCCGTGTTCGCCTCTCGAATGGTATGGAAGTAACCGCCTACATTCCGGGAATCGGTCATAATCTCCAGGAGCACTCCATTGTCCTCATCCGCGGTGGCCGTGTTAAAGATCTCCCGGGTGTTCGTTACCACATTGTCCGCGGCGTATACGACACGCAGGGCGTAGCGAACCGCAAGCAGGGCCGCAGTTTGTACGGCGCCAAGAAAGGCTAACCTATGCGCGGCAAACAAGCTCCCAAACGACGCATTGCTCCCGATCCGAAGTACGGCAACCCCGTTCTCGGTAAGTTTATCAACTTTGTCATGGAGCGTGGCAAGAAGACCGTTGCGCAGGCTATTGTCTACCGCGCCCTCGACATCGTGCAGGAGAAGACCGGTAAGCCGCCGGTGGAAGGTTTTGACCTCGCCATTCGCAACATTGCGCCAACTGTTGAAGTGAAGGCCAAGCGCGTGGGTGGCTCTAATTACCAAGTTCCAATGGAAGTTCGCGGTGATCGCCGGCAAGCCCTGGCGTTCCGTTGGATTCTGGGCGCCGCCCGCAGCAAGAAAGGTCGGCCAATGGCCGAGAAGCTTGCCGCGGAGCTCGTGGCAGCCATCAATAACGAAGGCGACGCGGTGAAGAAGAAACTGGACGTGCACCGCATGGCTGAGGCGAACCGCGCCTTTGCCCACTTCGCGTAAGGCGCCTCCGCTGGCTCGGCCTTCGTATTTCGCGGCGTATCAGCCGCCGTTTCTATAACTAGCCACTTTCCCTTCCGTATGGCCCGTGAATACTCGCTAGAAAACACTCGAAACATTGGCATTATTGCCCACATTGATGCAGGCAAGACCACCGTGTCCGAGCGCATTTTGTTCTACACGGGCAAGAAGCACAAGATTGGTGAAGTGCACGAAGGCGCCGCCGAAATGGACTGGATGGAGCAGGAGAAAGAGCGCGGGATCACCATCACGGCTGCCGCCACCACCTGCTTCTGGAACGGCAAGCGCATCAACCTCATCGACACGCCTGGGCACATTGACTTCACCGTAGAAGTGCAGCGCAGCTTGCGGGTGCTCGACGGGGGCGTGGTGGTCTTCGACGGCGTGGCGGGCGTGGAATCGCAGTCCGAGACCGTCTGGCACCAAGCCGAGAAGTTTGGCGTGCCGCGCATTTGCTTCATCAACAAGATGGACCGCATGGGCGCGGACTTCGACTACGACCTCAAATCCATCCACGAACGCCTCACCACCCGTGCGCATCCTCTGCAGTTGCCAATCGGTGCCGCGGAGACGTTCCAGGGCGTCATCGACCTCTTCACCCGCACGGCGTACGTCTACAAGGATGACCTTGGTAAGGACGTGCAGCAGATTGAAGTCCCCGCTGACATGAAAGACAAGGTGGAGGAATTCCGCCACAAACTCATTGAGGCCATCGTGGAGCAAGACGAAGCACTTCTGAACCAGTACTTAGAGGGTAAAGAGCCACCCCTCGAGGCGTTGAAGGCGACGCTCCGCAAGGCCGTGATTACCAATGAAATCGTGCCCGTCATGTGCGGGTCGGCCCTGAAGAACAAGGGGGTACAGCTATTGCTAGACGCGGTGGTGGACTACTTGCCAAATCCCCTCGAAATTCCGGCTGCCAAAGGCATTGACCCAAAGACGAATGCGGAAGTTGTCTGTTCGCCGGATGATACCAAGCCATTCGCCGGGTTGGTCTTTAAGATCGCGGCCGACCCATTCGTTGGGAAGCTTGCGTTCTTCCGCATTTACACGGGCACGCTGACTGCAGGGTCGTACGTCTACAACACGTCCACCAGAGAGAAGGAACGCGTCGGCCGTATCGTTCGCCTGCACGCCAACCACCGCGAAGAAGTGCAGGAAGTGTACGCGGGAGAGATTGCCGCCATTGTGGGCCTGAAGAACACCTTCACTGGTCATACCATCTGCGATCCTGACCACCACGTGGTGCTGGAATCCATCACCTTCCCCACGCCGGTCATCGACTTAGCCATTGAGCCAAAGACCAAGGCCGACCAAGAGAAAATGGGTACCGCTATTCAGCGTCTGGCTGAAGAAGACCCGACTTTCCGGGTGAAATTCAACGAGGAAACTAACCAGACCATTATCTCGGGCATGGGTGAATTGCACTTGGATATCATCGTTGACCGTATGAAGCGGGAGTTCAAAGTAGAAGCGAACGTTGGGAAACCGCAGGTAGCCTATAAGGAAACGATCACCACGACTGGCGATGCTGAAGGGAAGTACATTCGCCAGACCGGTGGCCGCGGTCAGTACGGCCACTGCTGGGTGAAAGTTGAGCCCAACGAGAAGGGGAAGGGCTACGAATTCGTTGACGACGTAAAGGGCGGCACTATTCCGAAGGAGTACATCCAGCCCATCAACAAAGGCATTGCCGAAGCCCTCGACCGCGGCATCATTGCCGGCTTCCCGATGATTGATGTGAAAGCTACGGTGTACGACGGCAGCTACCACGAAGTTGACTCTTCGGAAATGGCATTCAAGATTGCGGGCTCCATGGCTGTGCAGGCTGCGTGCAAGAAAGCCAAGCCCATCCTTTTGGAGCCAATTATGAAAGTTGAAGCGGTAACACCGGAATCGTTCATGGGCGATGTCATTGGTGACCTGAATAGCAAACGGGCCCAGATTAAGGAAATGCGTGACCGTGGCCAAATGCGGGTTATTGATGCCGATGTCCCGCTGGCCGAGATGTTTGGCTACGCCACCGCCCTTCGGTCCATGACCCAGGGCCGTGCTTCCTACAGCATGGAGTTCAGCCACTACGCAGAAGTCCCTCGGAACGTTGCCCAAGGGATTATTGAGAAGTCCGCAGTCCAGCCCGCGGGTTAGCCGAGGGCGGCCCCCTTGCCAAGTTGGCAAGAGGTTGGTATGCTCACGTTCGCACTCATTTTCTCCACTTTCTCTAACCCTAGCCATTAATTCTCACGTCTATGGCAGCAGAAACCTTTGACCGCAGCAAGCCACACGTGAACGTTGGGACCATTGGTCACGTTGACCATGGGAAGACCACGCTCACTGCGGCTATTCTCAAGACCCTTGCTGATCACGGCATGAAAGCCCAGCAGAAGGGCGTCGACCAAATCGACAACGCGCCGGAAGAGAAGGCGCGCGGTATTACCATTGCTACGGCGCACGTGGAATACGAATCAGAGAAGCGCCACTACGCGCACGTCGACTGCCCCGGGCACGCCGACTACGTGAAGAACATGATCACCGGTGCCGCCCAGATGGACGGCGCAGTACTCGTCGTCTCTGCAGCTGACGGTCCCATGCCCCAGACTCGTGAGCACATCTTGCTCGCTCGCCAGGTGGGTGTGCCGTACATCGTGGTTTTCTTGAACAAGGTCGATATGGTGAACGATGCCGAACTCATTGACCTCGTCGAAGTCGAAATCCGCGACCTCCTGAAGAAGTACGAGTTCCCAGGCGACACCACCCCCATCATCCGCGGGTCGGCCCTCAAGGCCCTCGAGGGTGACAAAGCGGCACAGGAATCTATCCTCCAGCTCGTTAAGACGTTGGACGAGTACATTCCAGAGCCAAAGCGCGATCTTGATAAGCCCTTCCTCATGCCGGTTGAAGACGTGTTCTCCATCGAAGGTCGAGGCACGGTGGTTACCGGGCGCATCGAGCGTGGCGCAATTAAGCTCAACGAGGAAATCGAAATTGTTGGGCTGAAGGCCACCTCGAAAACCGTCGTGACGGGTATCGAGATGTTTAAGAAGCAGCTCGACCAGGGCCAAGCAGGTGATAATGCTGGTTTGCTCCTCCGCGGTACGAAGAAGGATGAAGTGGAGCGCGGCCAAGTTGTTGCCAAGCCGGGCACTATTACCCCGCACACCGACTTTGAAACGAAGTGCTACATTCTCACCAAGGAAGAAGGCGGCCGCCACACCCCGTTTTTAAAGGGGTACAAGCCGCAGTTCTACATCCGCACCACGGATGTTACCGGTGAAGTAGAACTTCCGGCCGGCGCGGAAATGGTCATGCCGGGTGATACAGTAAACCTTGTTGTGAAGCTCGTCGCCCCGGTGGCTTTGGAAGAGAACCAGCGCTTCGCGATCCGCGAAGGTGGCCACACGGTTGGCGCCGGAGTTGTGACCAAGATTATTAAGTAATACTTTACCCTCGCCCGTCCCGCTGTTGCGGGGCGGGCGAGGTTTCTCCCGCTCCTTAGCTCGTTCCATGGCAGACGCTACCCCACAACCCGTACAGACAGTCGAAGAAGAGGTCCACCAGCGCATCCGCATTCGGATCCGTGGGTACGACCACAAGATCATCGACCAATCTATCCGCACGATCATCGACACCGTGAAACGGACGGGCGCGAGCGTGCGCGGGCCTGTGCCCCTGCCAACCGAACGAAATCGTTTTACGGTTATTCGTTCCTCGTTTGCGCACAAGAACTCGCGCGAGCAGTACGAAATGCGCACCCACAAGCGCTTGCTGGATATTCTAGACCCCACGGCCAAGACCGTTGACGCCCTCATGAACCTGAACTTGCCCGCCGGGGTTGACGTAGAAATTAAGATGTAGTTCAATGCGGTGAGGTCGTCTGCCCACTCCGTGGGACGCCGACCCTACCGCAGCGTACGCAGGCAGTAGGTTCTCGGGCTGACAATAGTCGCACCAGTTCACCCGTAAGCCCGGGATAACGACTCGCCATGGACGTCCACCCACGTGGACCGACATCTGGCAGTCATTGGCCAGATTTTCTTTTTCTCAGACCATGTCCTTCATCCTCGCAAAAAAAATTGGTATGACGCAGCGGTTCCATGAGAATGGCGCCGTCGTGCCGGTGACCCTCGTGGAGGCTGGCCCGTGCGTTGTTGCCCAGGTGAAGACCGCCGATAAGGACGGGTACTCGGCTGTGCAGTTGAGCTTTGGTACTGCGAAACACGCCACCAAGGCCCGCGCCGGCCATACGAAAGATCTGCAAGCAAATGCGCACCTGAAGGAAGTTCGGGTAGATGACACACAGGGGCTGGAGCGCGGGAAGCTCATAGATGCATCAACGTTTGCCGTTGGGAATGTCGTGCGTGTCACCGGCACTGCCAAAGGCAAAGGTTTTCAAGGGGTTGTGCGCCGCCACGGTTTCCGCGGCGGTCCGGCCTCGCACGGCCACAAGGATAACCTCCGCATGCCCGGCTCGATTGGCGCCACCTTCCCGCAGCACGTCATGAAGGGTTTGCGCATGGCTGGTCGCATGGGTGGCCAGAAAACCACCGTCGAGAATCTTGAAGTCGTGGAAGTTGACGCCAGCAAGAATTTGATAGCCCTCAAGGGCGCGGTTCCTGGCAGCCGTGGGTCCCTCCTCCTCATCCAGTCTGCGTAGTATGGCAACCGCTGCAAAACTTGTGGCCAAGGTGTACGACCTCGAGGGTAAGCCCACGAAGGACGTGCAGCTTGATCCAGCCATTTTCGGTGTCGCTGTGGACACGGGGCTCTTGCACCTGGTGACGACTGCCCATTTGGCCAATCAGCGTTTGGGTTTAGCGCACAGCAAGACCAAAGCGGAAGTGCGGGGCGGCGGCAAGAAGCCGTGGCGCCAGAAGGGAACGGGAAACGCACGGCAAGGTTCTATTCGCAGCCCGCAGTGGCGGGGTGGCGGCGTCATCTTTGGCCCGCGCACGGGCCGCAACTGGTCTAAGCAGCTCCCGGTAAAAGTTCGACGCAAGGCTTTGGCCATGGCCCTTTCAACCCTCGCTGCGAAGCACCACCTCCTCCTCGTGGAAGCGCTGCCCGCCGATGGCAAGACCAAACCTGTTGCTGGTTTGCTGAAGAAACTCAAGGCCGTGCGCAAGACCACAGTGATTCCTGCAAGCCATGACACGAAGCTCGTTCTCGCTACGCGGAACCTCCAGGATGTTACGGTTCTCCGCGCCGACAGCCTGAACGCCTACGATGTTCTTCGCAGCCACCACCTCGTGCTCCCGGTTGCCAGCCTCGATGTTATCGCGAACACCTTCTTTAAGAAGCACAGCACCTAATCGTATGGGACTTTTCGATCGACTTCGCAAGAAGCACCAAGACGTGGGCAAGGATAAGAAACCGGCAAACGCCAAGGAGGCCGTTGCGGCTACGCCAGCCAAGGAAGCGGAAGCGCCGAAAACCGAGAAAGCAGAGAAAGCCACAAAGAAGCCGCGCGTTCTGAAGGCGAACACCCGCCACGCGCACCGCACACTCCTGCGGCCCATCCTCACCGAGAAGTCTACTCGTCTAACCAGCCTGAACCAGTACGTGTTTGCCGTGCCGACGACGGCGGGGAAGGTTGAAGTGCGCGATGCGGTCTTCGCTGCCTACGGTGTGCGCCCCGTGCACGTAACGACGCGGACCGTAAAGGGCAAGGCCATCCGCTTTGGCCTGGTGAAGGGCACGCAGAAGTCCTGGAAGAAAGCGACGGTTACTCTCCCCACCGGCAAGACTATTGATGTAACGAGCTAGTATGGCATTTAAACTCTACAAACCAACAACTCCTGGGCGACGCCATGCCGGCGTGCGTGGCTGGAAGACCGAGGTGACGAAGAACACCCCGGAGAAGTCGCTTCTCGGGCCAAAGCTCCGCACGGGTGGCCGCAATAACCAAGGCAAGATCACCACGCGGCATCGGGGCGGTGGCGCCAAGCGCCTCCTGCGCACTGTAGATTTCCTCCAGGATAAGCTCGATATGCCGGGCACGGTAGTAGGCATTGAGTACGATCCAAACCGCACCGCCTACCTGGCGTTGCTGCAGTACGCCGATGGCGAGAAGCGGTACATCTTGGCACCAGCAGACTTAAAGCCGGGTGCGCAGGTAGTGAGCGCAACAAAGCGTGTTGAAGTGACCGTCGGTAACCGCATGCCCCTTCAGGATATTCCGGTTGGCATGCCCATCCACAGTCTAGAACTCCAACCTGGGCGCGGCGGCATCAGCGTACGTTCCGCTGGGGCGTCGGCAGTGATCATGGCGGTGGAAGGGGGCATGGCGCAGGTGAAGATGCCGTCGGGCGAAATTCGCGCCATTCCAGCACAGGCACGCGCCTCCCTCGGGCAAATTTCCAACATTGATCACAGCAATGTCCGCCTCGGGAAGGCAGGTCGGGTCATCTTGAAAGGTTTTCGGCCAACGGTCCGCGGGAAAGTTATGAATCCAGTTGACCACCCGCATGGTGGTGGTGAAGGTAACCAACCGATTGGTATGAAGCACCCGAAGACCCCGTGGGGGAAGCCCGCCCTTGGGGTAAAGACTCGTCGCGCGGGCAAGTTCTCTGACCGTTTCATTCTCAAACGCCGACCGGCGAAGAAGGGCTAGGCCTATGTCACGATCCCTAAAAAAAGGTCCGTTCACCGATGCAAAACTCCTGAAGAAGGTCGGTAAGCTTCGCGTTGGTGATAAGACGGTCATCAAGACCTGGTCCCGCGATTCAGTGATAACTCCGGAAATGGTTGGTTTCGCCTTCGGGGTGCACAACGGGAAGAACCACATTACTGTCATCGTTTCCGAGAACATGGTTGGTCATCGCTTGGGTGAGTTTTCTCCAACCCGGAAGTTCGTCCGACATGGTGGCCGTATGCAGAAAGAAGCCGAGATGGCAGCAGCAGCTGCAGCGGCTGCGCCTGCGGCAGCTCCTAAGGCAGTGCCCCCCGCTAAGTAACGTTGTATGGTAACGTCTGCAACCCTTCGAAATATCCGCATTTCCCCCCGCAAGGTTCGCTTAGTGGCGGACCTCCTGCGCGGGAAAGCCGTGGAAGAAGCCGTCACCATTTTGACGCACTTGCCGAAGGGGAGCGCCGCGTCCCTCCTCACCTTGCTGAAGTCCGCAGTGGCTAACGCCAAAACGAAAGGGAAAGAGAACCCCGCGCACCTGCGCATCAGCGCGATTACCGTTGATATGGCTCCACGTCTGAAGCGCTTCATGCCGCACGCCCAAGGCCGCGCCACCACCATTCTCAAGCATGCCTCTCACATTACCCTCACCCTGGATACGCATACCCCCAAGGCCTCAGCCGTGAAGAAGTCCGTCACGAAGCCAACGGAGAAAAAGGACACAAAGCACGCCGAGCCGCCCAAGACCTCTTCTCCTTCACCGAAGCCAGCCGCCTAGCTTACTTCTATGGGACACAAAGTTCACCCTATCGCTCACCGCCTTGGCATTACGACCGAATGGTCGTCGAAGTGGTATTCCAAGCGCAGCTTTCACCAAACGCTGAAGCAAGACTTGGAAGTGAAATCGTTCTTACGCAAGAAGTTGCGGAATGCTGGCGTTGCTCGCATTGAGATAGAGCGCTCGGGGAATGCGGTGGTGGTAACAATCATTACGGCGAAGCCCGGCATTGTGATCGGTCGGGGGGGAGCGGGCGTGGAAGACTTGAAGGCCGCTCTGTTGAAGTACGTCCCCCCGAAGACGAAGTTCAAGCTCAATATTCAGGAAGTTGCAAATCCCTCCCTTGTGGCTCAGCTGGTGGTCCAGAATATGATTGAACAGCTTGAGAAGCGCTTGCCCTTCCGTCGGATTCTTAAGCAGTCGGTCGAGCAGGTGAAGAAAGCGGGCGGCCAGGGCGTGAAAGTGATGGTTGCTGGTCGTTTGAACGGTGCAGACATCGCCCGCACTGAACAGCTCACGTGGGGGAAGCTCCCGCTCCAAACGTTGCGCGCTGATGTCGATTTTGCCCGCGGCGCAGCATTCACCACGTACGGCGCCATTGGGGTGAAGGCTTGGATTTACCGGGGCGACGTATTCCGTAAGAAAGAAGAAGCAAATTAACTCCCTATGTTCACGCCGAAGAAAGTCAAGCACCGAAAGCACCACCGCGGGCATATCCGTGGGAATGCCACGCAGAAACTCCGCGTCAGTTTCGGCGCGTACGGTTTGAAGGCCACAGAGTCTGGCTGGATCTCTGCGCGGCAAATCGAAGCGGCTCGGCGCGCCATTACCCGTTTCTTGCATCGGGGTGGTAAGGTGTGGATCCGCATATTTCCGGACAAGCCCGTTACGATTAAAGGTTCAGAAATCCGTATGGGTGGCGGCAAGGGTCCAGTGGACCACTACGTTGCGCCCATTAAGCCTGGCACGATTATGTTTGAAGTGGATGGTATTCCAGAAGCCACTGCCCGCCAGTCAATGCAGCTCGCCGCGTACAAGCTCTCGGTGAAGACGAAATTTGTCACAAAGGCTCAGACCCAGTAAGCTCCTATGGAACTCAAAGACCTCAAGCAGAAGACTCCAGCCGAACTCCGCACACTCCTCGCCGAAGGGCGTGAGCGCCTGCGCGACCTGCGCTTTCGAGTCTCGCAAGACGCCCACAAAGATGTTCGGGAGATCCGCGAGGTTCGCAAAGTGATTGCGCGTATTCTTACCCTCCTCTCTACACCAGCAAACTCGTCACCCGTGGTAACGCCACCAGTGGCGAAGTCTGCCAGCAAGGCGTAATTCTTCTCTATGGCTACCACTCCAAATCCCCGCACGTTTACTGGCACCGTCGTTTCCACCAAGATGGCGAAGACGGTGGTTGTACGGGTTGACCGTGTCATTGTGCACCCGAAGTACGGCAAGCGCTACCGCGTGAGCCGGAAGTACGCCGTGCACGCTCCGACCGGCTCGTACGCTGTTGGACAGAAGGTGAATTTCGTGGAGTGCCGGCCAATTTCCCGTTCCAAGCGTTGGCGCATCCTGCCCTAACTTCCTATGGTGCAACTTCGATCACGATTAACGGCAGCAGACAACACCGGCGCACGTGAGCTCGAGCTCATTACCGTGCTCGGTGGGTACAAGAAGCGGTACGCCCGTATTGGGGACATCGTCCGCGTGGTTGTGAAAGTTGCCATTCCGCATGCCGCGGTGAAGAAGAGTGAAGTCCACCACGCGGTTATTGTCCGCCAGCGCAAGGAAACGCGACGGGCAGACGGAACCTACATTCGTTTCGACGATAATGCAGCGGTCATTGTTGACCAGAAGTCTAAGGAACCAAAAGGCACGCGCATTTTCGGTCCGGTGGCACGCGAGTTGAAAGCCCGCGGGTTCACGAAGCTCATCTCCCTCGCTCCTGAAGTTCTCTAGCCGTATGCACTTGAAGACTGGCGACAATGCGATGGTCATCCGCGGCCGCGAGCGCGGGAAGAAGGGGAAGGTCATGCAGGTTTTCCCGGTGAAGCAGCTTGTGGTCCTTGAAGGGGTAAACGAGCGCACGCGCCACATCCGGACGCGCCGCAGCACCGAAAAGGGCCAGAAGATTACCTTTTTCGCGCCCCTCCCAGCATCAAATGTTGCGCTCTACTGTGAAAAGTGCAGCAAGCCCCGTCGCTTGAAGAATCAGATTGGTGCCGACGGCCAGAAGCAACGCGTGTGCGCTTCCTGCCAAACTCCCTTCCGCGTATGACCGCTCCCACATTTCCACGACTTCTCGGTAAGTACCGCACCCAAGTGATTCCCGCTTTGGAAAAAGCCTTGGGTACCACCAACCCGCACGCAGTTCCACGGGTAACGAAAGTGGTCATCAACGTTGGCTTTGGAAATGGTATTAAAGATCCAAAACTCCAAGAAGCGGTTGTGTCCACGTTGACGCGTATTACCGGCCAGAAGCCCGTACTCACCAAAGCGAAGAAGTCCGTTTCTGCTTTCAAGATTCGGCAGGGGATGGCTATCGGTGCAAAAGTGACACTCCGCGGTCGCCGCATGTACGAGTTCCTCGATAAGCTCATTAACGCTGCTCTCCCGCGTGTCCGTGACTTCCGCGGCATTTCCCCCACCGCCTTTGATGGCCAGGGGAACTACACCTTGGGATTTAAAGAACACCTGGCCTTCCCGGAGATTCGATCTGATGAAGTGGAAAAACTGCACGGTTTGGAGGTCGTCATTGCCATGACGGCCGAGAATGCCAAAGCCGGTCGCCTACTCATGGAACACCTCGGCTTCCCATTCCGGGCGAGCGGCGAACAGGAGGAGCAATTCCCCACCCGCCCTTCCAAAGACGCCCCGAAGAAGGCGAAGAACTAACGACCTATGGCAACTACCGGACAAATTGCGAAATCGAACCGCCGGCCGAAGTACAGCACGCGCATCGTTCGTCGGTGCTGGCGCTGTGGTCGGAGCCGTGGCTACATGCGGAAGTTTAATCTCTGTCGTATTTGCTTGCGGGAGCTGGCGAACAAGGGCGACGTGCCCGGCCTCCGTAAGGCAAGCTGGTAACTCATACTGATTCCCTATGGACCCAATTGCTGACATGCTCACGCGGATCCGGAATGCGGGCCTTGCCCGACACCGGACCGTCACCATCCCGTACTCGAAAATGCGATTTTCTATCGCTACTATTCTTGTCCGCGAGCTCTACTTGGCAGCGGCCATTCCTTCTCCCGACCAGCGGACGTTTACCGTGACGCTCAAGTACAACCCGGATGGCACGTCTTTTGTCCAGCAGGTAACGCGTGAGTCAAAGCCCGGTCGGCGGGTATACGTGTCGGCTGGCGCAATTCCGCGGGTGAAGAACGGGATTGGTATGGCCATCCTCTCTACTCCAAAAGGTGTCATCACTGACCGTGAAGCTCGGAAAGCCCACGTTGGTGGCGAGCTCCTCTGCACTGTTGCCTAATCTTATGTCGCGTATTGGTAAACTTCCCATTGCAATCCCTGCCGGCGTCACGGTGAACGTGAAAGCGCCTGACGTTTCGGTAAAAGGCCCAAAGGGAGAACTTGAAATGCGTCTCCACCACCGCGTCAACGTGGCTGTGGATGCACAGAACCTGGTTGTCACAGTGCCATCCCCGAACAACCGCAACGACCGTGCCCTGTGGGGCCTCAGCCGCCAGCTGTTGGCGAACGCCGTGGAGGGCGTAACGAAAGGTTTTGAAAAGCGCCTCGAACTCACGGGTGTTGGTTTCAAGGCCATTCTCAAGGGTACGGCTTTGGAACTGGCCCTCGGTTTCTCGCACCCCATTACCTTTGCACCGCCAGCGGGTATCACGTTAGCGGTGGAGAAAAATGCTATCATCGTTACAGGCGCAGATAAGCAGCGCGTGGGTGAAACCGCGGCTACCATTCGTCGCCTCAAACCACCGGAACCGTACAAGGGTAAGGGGATTAAGTACGCTGGGGAAGTCATCCGCCGAAAAGCCGGAAAGGTCGTGAAGGCCGCTGGCGCCAAGTAGCATCCTTATGACTATTACCTCTTCTCGCTCCGCCCGCCGACTTCAGCGCCACCGCCGCGTGCGTAGCCGCGTGACGGGTTTGGCTGATCGCCCTCGCCTTGTGGTTTTTCGCAGCGCGAAGCACATTAGCTGTCAGCTCGTTGATGACGCTGCGGGGAAAACCATCCTCGCCGTTTCGGACAAGCACTTGAGCAACCTCCCCAAAGCGTCCAAGGAAGAAACGCGCAAAGTAGCCGTCGCTACGGCCGTTGGAAAGTTGCTTGCCGAACGCGCCAAGACCAAGAAAATTTCTAAAGTTGTCTTCGATACTGCTGGTTACCGTTACCATGGCCGCGTTCGCGCCCTTGCGGATGGCGCTCGGGCTGGCGGTCTTCAGTTCTAAACTCACCCTATGCCTCCAGGACGCCTTCAATCCGGACCCCGTCGCGATCGCAAACCCCGCGAGAAGTCGGAATTTGATCAAAAGACTATTGACCTCTCCCGCGTGACACGCGTTGTCGCCGGCGGTAAGCGCATGCGCTTCCGAGCGTGCGTCGTCATTGGTGACCGAAAGGGCCGCGTGGCCATGGGGTTGGCCAAGGGCGCCGATGTGCAAGGCTCGGTTGAGAAGGCGGTGACCGCCGCGAAAAAGCGGCTCATCACCGTGGTAACGGAGCGGGGGACAATTCCTCACGCCGTCAATGTGAAATTCCGCGCGGCTCGCGTCCTCCTGAAGCCCGCCCCAACTGGCTCGGGGGTTATTGCCGGTGGTGCCGCTCGTGCTGTGCTCGACCTAGCTGGCATTAAGGACGTGGTGAGCAAGATGCTTGGTTCGAAGAACAAGATTAATAATGTTCGCGCCGTGCTTTTGGCGCTCAGTCAGCTGCAGCCGCGGAAGAAGCGTGCAACTACCTCCGCTGCTTCTACCTAAATTCCATGTCTCACCTCCACACTCTCAAACCTACTGCTGGTAGCACCTCTCGCTCGGTTCGTGTTGGCCGTGGGAATGCTTCCGGGCATGGCGCATTTAGCGGCCGCGGCATTAAAGGTCAACGCGCGCGCAGCGGCGGCCGGAAGCACGGTCGAAAGCGGGGATTGAAGCAAATGTTGCTCCAGCTCCCCAAGTCGCGTGGTTTTTTAAGCCAGCATGACAAGGCAGCTGTTGTAAATGTTGGGCAGCTGGCAGTTTTCCCGGCGGGCGCGATTGTAACCCCCGCCAAGCTTTTGCAGAAGCGCCTCATTCCGTCTGCTGCCTACGTGAAAATTTTGGCGCTGGGGACGCTCAACGTTGCCCTGGAAGTACATGCTCACGCTTTCTCAGCGACAGCGAAAGCGGCCATTGAGAAGGCCGGTGGCAAGACGTTTACTCTCGCCGTTCCGCAGCAGCCGCTGCCTGCACGGCAGTTGGCTAAGCGGCAAGCTCAACAGCAATGATCGAGCGGCTACGTCAGCTCTGGCGCGCGCGTGAACTCCGAAACACGCTTCTCTTTGTTTTGGCGATGCTCGTGGTGTTTCGCATTCTGGCCCACATCCCAATTCCGGGCGTAGACCCCACCGGTTTGCAGCGCGTGCTGCAAGGGAACCAGCTCCTCGGCCTGCTCAATCTGTTCTCCGGTGGTGGCCTGCAGAACTTCTCTATTGTCATGCTCGGCGTTGGTCCGTACATTACTGCGTCCATCATCATGCAGCTCTTGACCATGGTTATTCCACGGTTAGAGGCCATCCAGAAAGAGGGTGAGCAAGGGCAGAACCGCATTAACCAGTACACGCGAGTGCTCACCGTTCCCCTCGCCATCCTGCAGGGGTACAGCACGCTCATCTTCCTCAAGCGGCAAGGTGCAGCCGAGATTCTTGGTTCTCTGACCACGTTCCAAACAATTACCGCCATTGCAGCGGTGGTAGGCGGGACCATGCTTCTCATGTGGATTGGCGAGATCATCAATGAGAAGAAAGTTGGCAACGGTATTTCCCTGCTCATCTTCGCGGGGATCATCGCCCAGCTGCCCAGCTCGGTGCAGCAGTTCGTGGCCACCTATGACCCCTCTATGCTATTCACCATCGTGGCATTCTTGGCCATTGGGGCGATTACTATTGCCGGGGTGGTCTTTGTTACAGAAGGCCAGCGGAATATTCCCGTTACCTATGCCAAGCGGTTGATTGGTACGCAGGCCGTCGGGGGCGCTGGCGTGAACACCCACTTGCCCCTTCGGGTAAACCAGGCTGGGGTTATTCCCATCATCTTCGCCGTCTCCATAATCCTCGTGCCGCCGCTCATCGCGCAGTTCTTTACCGCTAGCCCCATTCCTTGGCTCGCGAATACCGCCGTGTGGGTGCGGGATACTTTCCAGAATCAGACGTTCTACGGCGCTGCGTATTTCGTCCTCGTGGTGGCCTTTACGTATTTCTACACGGCAGTGGTCTTCCAACCCCGAAAGATTGCCGAGAACCTGCAGAAGCAGGGCGGGTTCATTCCTGGGATCCGGCCTGGTGAACCGACGGCTCACTACTTGAGTTTCGTTTCGAATCGCATCATCTTGGGTGGGGCACTCTTCCTGGGTGTCATTGCGGTGCTCCCCACAGTCATGCAGCAAGCCACGAGCGCGCAGAATCTGGCCATTGGAGGCACCAGCCTCCTCATCGTTGTATCCGTGGTGTTGGAGAGCGTGAAGCAAGTGCAAGCGCAGCTGGTTATGCGGGATTACGAAGCGTTTTACAAATAGGAGCGGCATGTGCCGCGTGGTGCGTATGGGTGCCGAGTGAGGGCCTGGGCCGTAAGTCTCACTCCTCACTCTCTACTCATACGCCTGGTCCTCTTCCAGTTTCAGCGCAGCCTGGTATAGTACCCACGTCACAGTCATGCACACGTCGCACCCACGTCCGCTGAACCTCGTCCTCGTTGGCCCGCCAGGATCGGGGAAGGGTACGCAAGCCGAGCTCCTCACGGAGCGCTTTTCGTTGTACCATCTCGCCACCGGCGACCTCATTCGGGCAATCCGTGAACACGCTGGCAGAGGTGATGCCCTTGCCGATGAAGTGAAGGCGCGCTACGACGCGGGTATTCCTCAGCCCGACAATGTGGCTGTGCAGCTTGTGGAACGGGAGCTGCAGCGCCTGCACCGGAAGACCGGTTTTGTTTTTGACGCCTTCCCGCTCTCGGTGCCACAAGCACTAGAGCTTGAGCGGCTCACGAAGGTTTTTGACATGCGCGCCCCCCTCGCCGTTTCTATTCGTGTATCACGGAGTGAAGCGGTTGAGCGAATGAGCAAGCGACGCTTCTGCCCGGCTGACCAGCACGTCTACCATCCGAATGACGCAGCGTACCAGGCGAACCGCTGTGCCGTGTGCGGGGGCCAGTTGATCCAGCGGTCAGATGACACCGCCGAGCTGGCCCAAAAGCGCTACGACACGTACACAGACCGGATTGAAAAACTTACTGATTTTTACCGTGAGCATGGGCGCTTGCTCGAAGTTGATGGCGAGCAGTCCATTTCGGGGGTTTTTCGAGAAGTTCTTCAAGCCCTAGTCCCGTACCTATGACCATTCTGAAGGCCGCGAAAGACCTCGCTGCCCTCCGGGAAGGCGGGGCAATTTTGGCACGCACGCTTGCGGCCGTAGCCGCCGCGGCGGTCCCCGGTGCAACACCTTTAGCCCTAGATGCTCTGGCGGAGAAAACTATCCGTGAAGCCGGTGGCGAACCCGCCTTCAAGGGGTACCAGGGTTTTCCGGCGACGTTGTGCGTTTCCGTCAACACCGCTGTTGTGCACGGCATTCCCACGGCCAAGCCGCTGGCTGACGGGGACGTAGTGGGTTTGGACTGTGGCGTGCGCTATAAGGGCTACATTACCGATGCAGCGGTGACGGTGGGCGTTGGCACTCTTCGTCGGAAGGCTCGGCGTCTTATTGAAGTTACTGAGAAAGCCTTCTGGATTGCGCACCAGGTTATTCGAGCCGGAGTCCGCACGGGCGACGTTGGCCATGCAGTGCAAACGTACGTGGAAGCGCAAGGGTTTAGCGTGGTTCGGGCGCTAGTGGGGCACGGTGTGGGTGAGCACGTGCACGAGGATCCGAAAGTTCCAAATTACGGCTCCCCAGGCAGTGGCGCGCTTTTGCCAGAGGGCATAGTCATTGCCGTAGAGCCCATGGTGACCGCCGGGCACTACGACGTGACTACGGCGACAGACGGCTGGACCGTGCAGACCGCTGACCACAGCTTGGCAGCTCACTACGAGCACACGCTGGTGGTTACGGCAACGGGTGCCGAAGTAGTAACGGCCCTATGAGTATTCTGGCCATTGATTGGGGTGAGCGGCGCTTAGGCCTGGCCATAAGCCCCGATACCCATTGGGCCTTTCCTTTACGTGCCTACGAAGTTCGTTCATTCCCTCATGCCATTGCGGTCATTCAGGAGGTTGTGGCAGCCGAGCATGTTGATCGGATTGTCCTCGGCTTACCCCTGGGGCTTTCTGGAAAGGACACGGCGCAAACCAGCCGCGTGCGGGAAGTGGCAGCGGATCTGGCAAATGTTCTTCAGCTCCCCGTGGCTTTGGTTGACGAGCGGCTAACCTCACAACGGGCGCAACAGGAGCTGCGGGATGCAGGCAAGCGGAACGTTCCGGACGACGTGCGCGCGGCGGTAGCGATTCTCCAAACCCACCTCGACTTGCAGCAATGATTTACGTGGCCGCGATTCTCGCGTTTGGCATCTCCGCTGGCCTCACCCCCCTGGTCATCCGCTGGGCGCGGCGGCGAAACATTGTAGACGCACCCGAGACAGCTCCCGACCGAAAAATCCAGCCGGTTGCCACCCCGCTTCTGGGTGGAATGGCTGTTTACGCTGCTTTCATTCTTGTGGCCTGGGGGGTGGCGCTCTTCTCCGATCGCCTCTTTGGCGGATTTTTCTTGCCCAAGCACCTCCTCGGCCTCACGATTGCCGGTGCTGTGCTCATGCTGGGGGGATACTTGGATGACCGCAAGAACCTTCGTCCACGCGTCCAGATCTGGTTTCCCATTATTGCAGCCCTGGTGGTGATAGCAGCCGGTATTGGGATTCCGTACATCACGAACCCCTTTGGGGGTACGGTGGATCTTAGCCGGTGGAGCTGGACCCTATTTTCCATTGAAGGCACTCCATACCGAATGGTTTTTTTCGCCGATCTCTTTGCCCTGGTGTGGCTTCTCGCTTCAACCTACACGACGAAAATCCTCGATGGCTTAGATGGTTTGGTGGCAGGAGTGACCACTATAGGTGGCGTCATCATTGCAGTACTTAGCCTGTCGAAGGAAGTTACACAACCCGAGACCGCAATCCTCGCGATGATTCTAGCCGGCGCTGCTGCGGGTTTCCTGGTGTGGAACTGGCACCCCGCAAAAGCTTTCTTGGGTGAAGGCGGTTCAACCTTCACCGGTTTTCTGCTGGGCAGCCTGGCAATCCTCGCGGGTGGGAAGATTGCCACTGCCTTGCTCATCTTGGGCATCCCGGCGTTGGACGTGGGCTGGGCCATCATTCGGCGTTTACTTGGCAAGCAGCATACCACCCGTGCCGACCGGGGCCACTTGCATTTCCGATTGCTGGATGCGGGCCTTACGCACCGACAAGCCGTGCTCTTGCTCTACACCGTGACCGCGGTGTTTGGCAGCATTACCCTTGTAACCCGGGGTGAAGAAAAAGTGTACGCGCTGCTTACCCTAGCGGCAGTTATGGTCTTGCTCGCCACGGCGGTTATCATCGCTTATCGGCGGAAACATTCGGAAACCCCAGTCAGGACAAAGTGAAGAGCACGCTCGGGTGAGCGTGCTCGGAAAGGGCGGGTTTAGATGGGGAGGATGAGCGAGGCTGGGGTCTCGCCTTTGGTGAGCTTCGTGATGATGACGTGGTCAGCGGCGATTCCGTTCTTTTTGCAGAACTCCGCTACCTGTTTGCCAGACGTAACGAGTTCCTCGATACGTGACTGCGGTACGCCGACCCGGCGGAGCGTGGTGATTTCTGGCTTGAGGGTTTGCTCCGGGTTGACGCTAATGCCAACCACAAACCGGGCGATGAAGAAGCGGTGCAGCTGCTCGTTGGTTACCCCGAGCCGCCGGAGCTTCTGGTGCAGATCTCGCGCCTCGATCTCGTCGTACGTTTCTTCTGAGGCGACAGCCGCCAATCGCTCCACTGTGCCGATGACCTCTTGGCACTTTTCCGTGAGGTCGTTTTCCGTTCGGGTGCAGAACACTTGTTCAGCCAGACTTGGCTGATCGGTGAAGACAGTGATCCGTTTCACGCGCATCCTTTCTACGGTTGTGAGGTTCGATGTTCCCCGGCAGCGTCATGCCGCTCGGGGGTTACTTTTCCTTTGAATAGCCTATACTAGCGGAGCCACCCCTTCCTGTCAATCCTCGCTATGACCCACAGCCGCGTCATCTTTCTCACGGTTTGCCTACTCCTCATAAGCCTGGCGTGGGCCGGTGGAGGCCATGAGATTAGCAACTACCTCCCGTACTACGCGCAGCGGGTGGTGGGCCGGACGGTTACGGTAACCATTCAGGGCCAGGCAATTTACGCCGAAGTTGCTGAGTCTGCTGAGGCAAAGGCCAAAGGCCTTTCGGGGCGTCGCCGGTTGCAGCTAGACCATGGTATGTACTTTCCCTTCGAAACGGCGGGGACCTATGAATTCTGGATGCCGGACATGTACATTCCGTTGGATATTGTGTGGGTGCATGAGGGAGTGATCGTGGACATATCTCGGGCGGTGCCCGTACCGCGAGCAGGCCAAGAGCCGGCACGGGTCCGGTCAGCCGTGCCAGCCAGTACCGTGTTGGAAGTCAGAGCCGGGGTCGCGGTGGGCTGGTTAGTTGGCGATCGGGTGGATGTTCGGGATGATCGTTTCCTCTTCCGCTAGCGCGGCTTGACCCTTCCACCGGGCTCTGCTACCCTCACCCCACGTCAATCAACGCATTTTTCCTATGCCCCAACACGCCGTCATCGCCACTGGAGGGAAGCAGTACATGGTCACCGAAGGGCAAACGCTCTTGGTGGAGAAACTCTTGGGTGAACCGAAAACCTCAGTGTCTATTGAGGGCGTTCTTCTGCTCACGGACGGGAAGCAGGTAAAGCTTGGCATGCCACACGTGGCCGGCGCCTCGGTAACGTTAGAGATCGTCGCTCAGGAATTGGGGAAGAAGCTCTACGTGGAAACGTATCGTGCCAAAACCCGCAAGCACCGAAAGATCGGCCACCGGCAGCATCTCACGCGGGTCAAAGTTGCAAAGATAACAGGGTAATTCGGATAGAAATAATGCAAGCGCGGGTGTCCCTGCCCGCGCAGGCACAGAGACCTGCGCTCGATTTTGCTATTGAACTACAATGTCCGTCGGCCTTTTAGTGCATCGCCAAGGGTTACTTCGTCGGCGTACTCTAGGTCGGCCCCCAGGGGCAAGCCCCGGGCTAGGCGGGAGAGGGTGATGTTGTTCGGCCGCAGCAGCTTGGTGAGGTAGAGGATAGTAGATTCGCCCTCGACATCAGGGTTGAGGCCAAAGATGACCTCGGAAATTTTTGGTTCACTCGCTTGCACACGCGCCAGGAGGGGCTGGATATTCAGGTCATCGCCCGTAATGCCTGTGAGGGGGTTGAGGACGCCCCCCAGGACGTGGTAGCGACCGTGGTACTCGCCCGTCCGTTCGATTGCGGCCACGTCCTGCGTTTCGGCCACAACGCAGAGTTGCGTGCGGTCGCGGTCCTTGTCGTTGCAAATGCTGCACGGTGACGCCGTGCTCCACTGGTTGCAGGTTGCACAACGGCGCACGTTGGTTGTGACGTTTTGGATAGCTCGCACAAGGCGTTCACGTTCATCGGCCGTGAGCTTTACTAGGTGGAACGCTAAACGTTCCGCCGACTTTGGCCCAATGCCCGGCAGGCGGTTGAGGAGGTCAATGAGTTGCTGGATGCTCTCAGCGTACCGCGGCATGCGTGCTACAAGCTGGGTAAACCACCCATCTCTTTCACCCGGCTAGCCATTTTTTTCTGCGCGCTCTTAATGGCGTCATTCATGGCATCCTTTACCGCCTTCTCCAGTTCCTGGCTGCGGTTTGGGGTGATGAGCTCCGGGGCGATAGTCACGTCTTGCACTTCCTGATTGCCATCCATGCTGACCTTCACCTTGCCCCAGCCACCGCTACCCTCGATGTGCTCATCTTTGAGCGCGTTTTGAATGCGCTTGGCTTTTACGCGGTAATCTTTTACTTGCTTGAGTTTCTCGAACATATTGCTGTGCGGTTAGGGTTGGGGGGTGGGGCCGACAAAGCGTTCGTCTGCCTTGCTCTCGAATCGTACCATGTTCTCGTTGAAGACGAGTTCCACCTGGCCGGTGGGGCCGTTGCGGTGTTTGGCAACGTGGATTTCGGCTACGCTCTTCTTTAGGGGGTCAATATCGCGGTCGTACATGGCCGGTCGGTAGATGAACATCACCACGTCGGCGTCTTGTTCGATTGATCCGGATTCACGAAGGTCAGCGAGCTGGGGGATTTTCCGTTCCCGGTTTTCCACCGCACGCGATAGCTGGGAGAGGGCAATGACCGGGATGTTGAGCTCGCGGGCAATGGACTTGAGCCCGCGGGTGATTTCGGCCACTTCTTGCACGCGGTTTTCCACGTCGCTCCGGCCTTCCATGAGTTGGAGGTAGTCTACGACAATCATGCCCAGGCCGTGTTCGGCTTGAAGGCGCCGAGCTTTCGTGCGCATCATCATCACATTACTTGTGGCCGTATCGTCAATGTAGATAGGTGCTTCGGAGAGGACGCCCATGGCGTGGCCGATTTTTGGGAAGTCGCTGTCTTCCGGTCGGTCGGACAAGCGGCCGGTGCGCATCTTCCAGAGGTCAACACCGGCTTCAGCACAGAGTAAGCGATCAACAAGCTGCTCTTTGGACATTTCTAAGGAGAATAGCCCCACGGGTATGCCGGACTTCGTTGCCGCTTGGCGGGCAAAGTCCAAGGCGAGGGTGGTTTTCCCCATACTGGGGCGAGCCGCCACGATGATGAGGTCGCTCTTCTGGAAGCCCGCGAGTAGCTTATCAATGTCTGGGAAGCCTGAGGTAACGCCTCGGAGTTTGCCACCGCCCTTGTGGAGTTCGTCAATGCGGTCGAACGTTTCGGAGAGGACAGAGCGGATAGGGATGAAGTTCTGCCGGAGGTAGCGTTGGGACACGGCAAAAACCTGTTGCTCGGCTTTGTCGAGAAGGGCGTCAACATCCTCTGCTTCTTTGTAGCCGATGCTGGTAATTTCTGAGGCTGCCTGGAGGAGGCGGCGGAGCGTGGATTTCCGCTGGACGATGTTGGCGTAGTTGACGATGTTGCTGGCCGTCGGTACGGCATTGGCTAAGCCGGTGAGGGCCGCCATGCCGCCAACGACTTCTAGCTTGCGCTTCTCTTCTAGCCGGTTACTCAAGCTCACCACGTCTATGGGTTCGTGGTGTTCGTAGAGTTCCTGCATGGCCTCGTAGATCATGCCGTGCACGTCACGGTAGAAATCCGATGGCCGCAAAATGTCGGCAATTTTAATGATGGCGTCCTTGTCGATGAGCAAGGAGCCTAAGACCGCCTGTTCAGCCTCGAGGTTCTGGGGGGGGAGTCGGTCGGCTTGCAAGGTGGAGTCGGCCATAGCGTCTCCCTATAGTACTCGGCGACTCACCGGCCGGCAAGGCACACCTATCCGCATGTTATCAACGTTTTTTACCCGTTCGACAACGTGCTACCATGAGTGCCTATGCCCGACGCCCTCCCTACGCTCGTCGTCATTGATGTCGAAACAACCGGCTTGCGGCCCGACGAAGGGCACGATGTCATTGAAGTGGCGGCCCAGAAAATTCGGGGCCGAGAAATTCTGGGGGAGTATGTCCAACTTATTGAAACCGGGCGGATTTTGGATGCCGAGGTCACCCGGGTTCACGGCATAACCAACGAACTTCTGGCGCTCCAGGGCAAACCCGCGTCCGAGGTGTTTCCGGCGCTCCTCACGTTTATTGGCAACGCGCCGCTCGTCGGGCACAACGTGGGGTTTGATGCCGCGTTCATCAATGCCCACCTCGACCGGCTGGGCTTGCCCCGGCTGACGAACGCGCTCATCGATACGCTGGCGTACGCGAAGCGCTACCTGCTTATTCCGAGCTACAGTCTGGAAAAGGTTGCGGCGTACTTCAAAGTACCTCAGCCCGTTGCACACCGAGCCAAGGCGGATGTGGAAACCACGCGCGAAGTTTTCTGGAAGCTCATCGAGCGAGCCCAGAAAACCTAGACGCGCGCTACTTCCCTTTGGTGTAGAAGTAGAGTGCCCCCATCGCTGCGATGAGGAGGATCACCACGAAGAGTTGGCCGCCTGACATATGTCCGTAGTATAGCAGATTGCAGGCCAGGACGGCTTCGATTCCCTTACGCTTCCTGGTGCAACAAACGAGTGCATCAGCCATCCCTGCGCATTGACTGGTTCTTGGTGGGTTCGCTGGGAATCGAACCCAGAACCTTGGGCTTAAAAGGCCCCTGCTCTACCGATTGAGCTACGAACCCATTACGCAGCCATTGTGCTGCAAATTTACAAATGGCGCAAGCAGACCATGCTAAAATAAGCTCATGGCGATCTTCCGTCCAGCAACCCTAGAAACGCACGACGTTCTCCACCATCTGGATGTTCGCCAGGCCGGTTTAACTGCTTTAGAAGTTGATCATCGGCGCGAGCAATTCGGGGCAAATCGATTGCCCGAGCAGCGCACGACGAATTCTCTCCGGACCTTTGTTCGGCAATTCCAGAGTAGTCTGGTCATTCTCCTGCTGGTTGCAGCGGCAGTGAGTTTTGCGCTCAGTGATAACCTAGATGCTTTTGTCATTCTCGCGGCGGTGATCCTTAATGTTACCGTCGGCTTCATTCAAGAGCGGCGAGCAGAACGCGCTCTCGAAGCCTTGGAAAAGGTCGCCACCTTCACGGCATCAGTGCTTCGCGATGGACGTGAACGTGATGTGCCATCATCCGATGTTGTGGTCGGTGACATTCTGGTGCTGCATGCTGGCCAAAAGGTTGCGGGGGATGCCCGGGTGCTGGAAGCGCATGAATTGGAGTGCAATGAGTCGGTGCTCACTGGCGAGTCGGCCCCAGTGGTGAAAGAGGTGAAAGGCCTGCCCGATGCTATTACCATCCCGGAGCAAACCAATATGGTTTTCAGCAGCACGGTTGTTACGCGCGGGCGAGGTTTAGCAGTGGTAACGGCAGTTGGGCAGCAGAGTGAGTTTGGGAAGATTGCCACCATGGTCCAAACGACAGTGACCGAGAAGACACCGCTCCAGCGGCGCTTGCTCCACCTGAGTTGGCAGCTGACCGTCATCATTCTGCTGGTGGCCGCCGTGCTTTTCCTTTTTGGATTGTTCCGGCTTTACGACGTGAAGGTGGTCTTTACGACAACCGTCGCTATTGCGGTGGCGACTATTCCCGAAGGTCTCATCATTGTCGTTACGGTCATTTTGGCCATTGGCATGCAGCATATGCTGAAGCGGCGAGCGCTGGCGCGATCCCTGCTTGCGGCCGAAGCCTTGGGTTCGGTCACCGTCATTGCCACCGATAAGACAGGCACCGTTACGGAAGGGTACATGCGCGTGGTGCATATCCTCACGCACGACCGGAAGGTCGCCCATCCCCACCGGGACCCCGGGGAACCCGATGCCAGCGCCCTGCACGTCCTCAAGGTGGCAGCCCTGGCATCTGACGCGACCATTGAGAACCCAGATAAGCCTCTGGAAGAATGGGATATTCGGGGGAACCTCACCGAACGAGCAATAGTCCGGGCAGCGGCGGAAGCGGGTTTTGCACTGCCCACGTTGCGGGGTCAGTACGTCCGCACGGGTGAGGTGCCCTTTGATTCCACACGGCGCTTCATGGCTGTGGCCTGTGAACACCGGCATGACGGGAACTGGGTGTACGTAAAAGGGGCGCCCGAAGTGCTCCTCGCCCATGCCAAAGCCATTGACGCCGACGGTACGCAGGAACGGCTCACTCCTGAGCGTCTGCGCACCTTGGAGCACCAAGTACGGGAAATGAGCAGCCAAGGACTGCGTGCGCTCGCCGTGGGCTATCGGGAGGCGAAGCATGGGGTTGATACGCCGCTCACTGAAACGAGCGCGCTTGAAGACCTTGTTCTTCTGGGCGTCATTGGCATTCAAGATCCGCTGCGACCCGATGCGGCGAAGACCATAGCCACCCTAGACCGAGCGGGGATTCGTACGGTCATGCTTACCGGTGACAATTTAGCTACCGCCCGGACAATCGCGAATGGCCTTGGGCTTGTCACCAACGATGGGGAAGTCATGGACGGTCGCGAACTTGAGAAGCTGGGGGCCGAGGAGCTGCAGGAGCGCGTTGCGAAAGTGCGCGTGTTTGCCCGGGTGAGCCCGCGCGATAAGCTCCGCATCATCGACGCCTGGCAGGCTCGAGGCGAAGTTGTAGCTATGACGGGCGATGGGGTGAATGATGCGCCAGCTTTGAAATCGGCGGACGTGGGTGTGGCGCTTGGATCCGGAACCGACGTTGCCAAAGAAGCCGCCGACCTGGTCTTGCTCGATAACTCGCTTTCGACAATCGCCGATGCAGTGTTTGAAGGGCGGGTAATCTACCGGAACATTAAGCGCGTCATCCTGTACTTGCTGGCCGCGAGTTTTGCCGAATTGGTCATTGTGGTCGTGGCGCTTTTTTGCAACTGGCCACTGCCCCTCACCGCGGCCCAGATTCTTTGGTTGAATTTGGTCAATGACACTATTCCCACATTTGCGCTCACCCGGGAGCCCGTTGATGCCAACGTCCTGGATGAAGCGCCCATTCGCCCAAGCCGTCCACTCTTGGGGCCCTTTACCAAGTTCATGGCCATTGTCTTGAGCTTGGTGGTTGGCGGCATTGCCATTGGGCTGTTCGTTCTTGCGTGGCATGATGGCCAGCAGCTGGAGTACGCCCGCACCCTCACCTTTGCCTTTGTGGCTATGAGTGCGCTCGCGTACATGTTTTCCACGCGGACATTACGCAAGCCCCTCACCAGCGTGTCGCCGTTCAGCAACCCCACGTTGCTTTTGGCCATTGGCATTTCGCTGATTCTGGAAATCGCGGTCATTTACTTCCCACCTACCCAGAAGGTTTTTGGTTTCGTGGCGCTGGGTATGACGGACTGGTTCCTTATTGTAGTCAGCATTATTGTCATGCTGGTCTTCATTGAAGTGAGCAAAGTCTGGTTCCGTCGGCGCCAAACTGCGGGCGCCTAAAAAAGCATCTTTTGCAGCCACGGACGGCTGTTCACCGCCCTGTGTGACCTCGGCCACCACACAGGGTTTTTCTTGCAAAAGCCCCAAAAAATCAGTATAGTTAGCCCATGATTGTCCGCATTGCTGACATCGGCGGCTTCGAGGGTAAGGAAGTAACAGTCCAGGGCTGGGCGGCTAATGTGCGGTCTAGCGGGAAGATTGTTTTCTTGCAGCTGCGGGATGGTTCGGCTGGCTTACTGCAGGCGGTTATCTCCCATGAAAGTGTTGGCGAGACCCTTTTTGCCACAGCAAAATCAGTCACTATTGAATCGTCGGTTTCCGTCACCGGGATTGTGAAAGCCGAACCGCGCTCGCCAAGCGGCTTTGAGCTGCAAGCAACGAATGTCGTACTCGTGCAGAAAGCCGAAGAATATCCCATTGGCAAGAAGGAGCACGGCCCGGAATTCTTGCACGACAACCGCCACCTCTGGATTCGGACACCCAAACAGGCAGCCATTCTACGCGTCCGTGACACGGTGATATGGGCCCTGCGAGAATTCTTCAAGCAGGAAGGTTTCGTGCTCACGGACACGCCAATACTCACGCCCACATCCTGCGAAGGGACGACCACGCTCTTCGAGACCGACTACTTTGGCCAGAAAGCCTACCTGTCGCAGTCCGGTCAACTCTACCTCGAAGCGCTGGCGTCAGCACTGGGGAAGGTCTATGACTTCGGCCCCACCTTTCGCGCTGAGAAGTCCAAGACGCGCCGGCACCTAACCGAGTTCTGGATGCTGGACGCGGAAATGGCGTTTACGGATTTGGACCAGAGCATGGCCTTGCAGGAGAAGATGATCATGCACGTGGTTCAGTCAGTCCTCAAGGAGCGTCGTGCAGATTTGGAGCTCTTAGAGCGGGACATTGCCGCTTTGGAAAAAGTGCAAGCCCCATTCGTGCGCATGACCTACGATCAAGCTTTGGCAAAGCTCAAAGAACTTGGCTCGGATATCGAGTGGGGGACAGACCTGGGTAACGATGACGAAACCATTTTGACCAAAGCATTTGATCGGCCGATTTTTGTTACCCACTATCCCGCGGCAATCAAAGCCTTCTACATGAAGCCTGACCCGAAGAACCCGAAGGTCGCGTTGTGCGCCGACTTGCTGGCGCCGGAAGGCATTGGTGAAATTATCGGCGGGTCGCAGCGCGTGGATGACTATGACTTCTTGGTACAGCGTCTGGAAGAGCACAAGCTGAACCGCAAGGACTTCGAGTGGTACGTAGATTTACGGAAGTACGGCAGCGTGCCCCATAGCGGTTTTGGCATTGGCCTGGAGCGCACCGTGGGATGGATGTGCGGCTTGGCCCACGTACGGGAAGCGATTCCATTCCCGCGGCTCATTAACCGGCTCACGCCGTAATTTCGTTACCTTTCTCTCTCCTGCTTCGTTATACATTGTAGGAGGGCAATCATTCTCACCATGCAACGCACACTCGCCCTCGAAACACCTACACGCACTGGCCAGGAAGTTATGCTCCAAGGCTGGGTGCACAACCATCGTCGTTTAGGCAAGATGGTCTTCGTGGATTTGCGCGACCGCACGGGTTTGGTGCAGGTACTTTTCGCCGATGCCATTGCTGTTCAAGCCAAGGAAATCCGGCCCGAGTACGTCATTGAAGTCACGGGCATGGTCGTTGAACGGCAGGGGAAGGCTGTGAACCCTGAGTTACCAACCGGTACGGTGGAAGTGCAGGCAAAGACCCTGCGTGTCTTGAGCACCGCCCAAACGCCGCCATTTGAAATCAATAATGAAGACAAGGCTTCGACCGCCGGCGAAGAGCTCCGGTTGGAGCACCGGTACCTGGACCTACGGCGGCCCACCATGCGCCAGCGCCTGGTGCTACGCTCCAACGTGAATGCCAGCCTGCGGAACTTCCTGCGCAGTCAGGATTTCGTGGAAGTAGAAACGCCAATTCTTACCAAAGGTACGCCTGAAGGCGCCCGGGAGTACATTGTGCCCAGCCGGAACTTTCCGGGGAAATTTTACGTACTGCCGCAGAGTCCACAGCAATTTAAGCAACTGCTTATGGTCGGCGGGGTTGAGCGGTACTACCAAATTGCCCGCTGCTTCCGCGATGAAGACCAGCGCGGCGATCGTCAACCGGAGTTCACCCAACTGGACATTGAAATGAGCTTTGTGGATGAGGAAGACGTCCTCACCTTGACTGAAAAAATGATTACGAACTTAATTACGGAGGTTGCACCGGAAAAGTACATAAGCCAGTCGCCTTTCCCGCGCCTGACGTATGCCGAAGCAATGGCGAAGTACAAGAGTGATAAACCTGACTTGCGCAAGGACAAGAATGATCCCAATGAGCTAGCTTTCTGCTTCGTGACAGACTTCCCGTTGTTCGTCTACGAAGAGGGGGAGAAGAAGTTCGTGCCATCGCACCACCTCTTCACCAGCCCCAAAGATCCTCGCGGCTTCCTGACGGTGGAGAAGCCAGAGACACTCACCGCTAAGCAGTACGATTTGGCGCTCAACGGATTCGAAGTGGCTGGTGGGAGCATTCGTATCCATGACGCCGATGTTCAGCGAAAAGTCTTTGAGTATCTGAAGTTGACAAAGGAAGAGATTGAAACGCGTTTCGGCCACATGCTAAAAGCGTTTAGCTTTGGCGTACCACCGCACGGGGGTATAGCTTTCGGTCTCGACCGGCTCGTCGCCATTCTGGCCGGCGTGGAGAACATCCGCGAAGTCATTGCCATGCCCAAAACCGGCGATGCCCGTGATCCGCTGATGGGTGCGCCATCGACCCTGCCCAAGCAGCAGCTCGACGACGCGCACATTCAAGTAAAGAAGGAGTAACGGTATGACCGCCCTCTCACCGCTCCAAAAATTCCTGCTTAAGGAGTGCCTGGATAACGCGGTGACCAAGCGCAACGTTTTCAAGAAGTTCTACAGCAAGCAGTCAAAACCGCCGAAAGCTGAAGATCAGCAGAATGCTATTACGAAGTCGCTGGAGCGGCTCATAGACCGGGGCTACATGGTTGGCTACGGTCGCCGAACCCCAAAAAAGTGGTACATTGTAGAGGTAAAACTCACTGCCCGCGGGAGGAGAAAAGGCCGGTCCCTCCTTGGGCAGCAGCAACGGATTCCTTTCTAACTACTGGGTCTTATGAACATTCGAACGTGGGTGTGTGCCGTCGCTTTTGGGAGTTTGTTAGTACCGCTTTTTGCGCAGGCGGATGGCATGGTCATTGCTCCCCCTGATTACTGGATGGAGGAAACCGGCCAGCGGGCGGTTATTTTCCATGAGAAAGGGGTAGAAACCCTCGTTGTTTCCACCTCCTTCCAGGGTGATGCCAAGGACTTTGCCTGGATTGTGCCGACGCCCAGCAAACCCGAGGTGAGCAAGGGCACGCAGGAAGTCTTCACCAACTTGCAGCGGCTTACGCAAGTCACCCATGGTGTCCAAATTGAAAATGTCGGCGGGACACTAGGCCTTGGTGCTGATAGCAACTACAGGAGCCCCGTGACGGTCATCGAAGAGAAGCAAGTAGACTACTACGACGTAGCTGTACTCGCGGCTACCGACAAAGATGCGCTTAGCAACTGGCTCAAGGAAAAGGGTTACAATTTCCCGGAGTCGGCATCCTACTTACTGCAGGAGTACATCAACAACCAGTGGTACTTTGTCGCCATGCGGGTGAACCCCGAAAGCTTGAGCTTTACAAACGTAAACTCACAGCTGCGTTCGGGCGGGGCCACGCCCGTGGTGCTCCGCTTTGCCACGGAGCGGATTGTGTACCCGTTGCGCATTTCCTCAGCGATTGAGAAGCAGCAGGTAACCGCACCCACACCCACGGACACACTGGTGACCGATGAAGGTGCAGCGTCCGCAACGTTTGTACCAGGAAAATTTGGGAAAGCGGTCACGGTTGGGAGGGTGAAGAAGCTCTACTACCGAGTTGGTGCTGCATACCCAAACCAAGTTGGCACCATTGCGGCAAACATTAAACTCCGCGCCGGCAGTGGTCCGTACCGGAGCATTGTGGCCCTGCATGACCCCCAGGGGAATGATCGGATGCAGTTTCGTTTGGGCGGATCAGATAGCGGCGGTTACTTCGTACAATTCATCCAGTACCCCAGCACGGGCGGGTTTGTGGCATGGCGAACAAATGAGTACATAAAGTTCACACCCGAAACCAATTACCATGTGGCCGTAACGTGGGCGCCCGAAAGCCGACCGCAGATTTACATTAACGGTGAAGCCAAGTCCACCGTACCGGCGTACGGAGAAACCACCTGGGCCGGGAAGGACGCAGTTGAAAATTCTGTGCTCGTCGTTGGTGGCCGGGCCACTGAGACGAACGACTTTGATGGTGACATTGATGACTTGGTTATTCTCAATAACGGTATGACCGCACCGGAGGTGGCCAAGCTGGCTGCCGATGGGGCCGATGGAACGGGAGTATCGGTCATGCACGGTGGCGCTGCCCAAGGGAGTATCGTTGCCTTTGGGTCGTTCGATGATACGACGAAGCTGGTGAACGGTGCGGGTGTAGCCGTCCCGCAGCTCACGCGCTACCCGACTATCCGCAAGACCACAACTATTGCCCCAACCCGTTCACAGACCATTACCTTGTACGTTTTGGCGAATGAGCGGAAAGATGCAACCGGGTTTAGCACGCGGTACGCCAACTGGTTCCCCAAGACCACGGTGCGTGACCTCGCTTTTGCTTCCGACGGCGCGCCACTTCTGCCGGCGGAGTCTAAGAAGCTTTTTGTTACCGTGCTCACCCGAACCGTGAGTGGAACGGGAACGCTGGAAGACGTGTTCTTCCGTACCGCCACAAGCCAAGCGACGATGGGTACGGCGCCTGGGGCGACCGGCGCAGACGTAGACTGGAAGTTCTGGGTCTTCGTTGGCGGCTGTGCCACACTTTCTGGAGTTTTCCTGGTCGTGCTCCTGTGGCGAACTCGCTCACGAGGTAAGCCGCAGCCTCCTCAACCTCTTCAATTTTCGCAGTAAAGTACAACCTGTATGGACATGCAGCCAAACATCCTGCCGACGACAACCCCAGTCGTGCAGACGCCACCCAGCAAGAGTAAGCACAGCGGGCTCTCGATTCTGTTCATGATTTTGCTCACGGGCGTGCTCATTATTTTGAGTGAGAAGATTTTGTTCGACGTAAACAAGGCGTTCAATCCGGCCGACCACGCGACGTGCGCTTACGGGTACACTGAGGACTGCACCTACGCCTCTAGCCAGGATAAGTACGAAGCGAATCGCTTGCTCATCCACGCCTTAGTCACGCTCCCCATCCTGTTGGGCGCCGTGCTGCTGTACTTGCTCTACGAGCGTAAGACCACGAGTGGCGGGCACATTGCCTCATGGGCGTACTTCGGGGCAGCGTTCTGGCTGTGCATTCGCTTACTTGGGGAGATGATGTACTTCCTTGTCCGCAAGTACGAGAGTTTGGGAATTTACATTGTCCTTGCCATCTTTGCGGCGATTCTCACGTGGTTGGTGGTGGCCCTCCAACGGCGCCATGCTGCCCGCCTGCTCCAGCACAATCAGCAGTAAGGAATACCTATGGCTATTGCGAAACCCCTTGAGAAGTATTTGAAAGAATCAAAAGTTCGCTACGACGTGGTCCCGCACAAAACGGTGTTCACGGTGTACGACTTGGCCCAGACCCTAAAGCTTAAGTTGGACCAGGTGGTGAAGGCCCTGCTCGTGAAGGTCGACCAGAAGTACATGCTGGTGGTCATGCCGGCCCATTACCGATTGGATTTTGGCAAGCTGAAAAAGCTCCTGAAAGCCAAGAAAGTGGATATCGCCAAGGAAAAAGACATGCAGACCAAATTCCAGGTAAAACCCGGCGCCATGACCCCTTTTGGCCCGCTGCACAAGGTTGAGGTGGTGGCCGACAAATCCTTGGGCAAAGTAAAGGAAGCGCTCTTCTCGGCTGGGAGTTTTACAGACAGCGTGCGCATGAAGCTGAAGGACTACCTCAAGGTGGTGGAGCCGCAGCTCGGCGACATTGGGAAGAAGTTCCCCATAAAACTCCAGTGGGAAACCATGAAGGCCAAGCCCAAGAAAGTCCACAAGAAAGGGAAGGGGAAGCCTCGAACCACACGTCCCACTCGGGTTCAGCGTAAGCCCAAAGCCAAGAAGCGCCGGTAAGCAATGGATTCGGCATCCCACGCCGTGTGGGGCAGCACCCTCGTTCGGAGTCCTTCGCTCGTTGGCTGGGCAGCGCTCGCGGGTCTGCTCCCAGACCTTGTGCCCGCGGTGTATGGTATTGTACGGTACCGCTGGGCCTTTTTTCGGGATATGACCAACCAGAGCTTCGCTGACCATCCCGAACACACTTACGTCATTCTATACCGCTGGTGCCATAGCCTTTTGCCCATCAGCCTCATAACCGGCGTGCTCCTGGCCTTTGCCCCCGCGTGGACGGTAGTCGCAATTCCCTACTACGTTCACCTCTTGCTCGACATTCCCACCCACCAGGGCATTTGGGCGACCCGGCTCTTCTACCCGCTGAGCGATGCACACATCGAAGGCCGGGACTGGTGGCGCCACCCGTGGGTGAGTGTTGGGAATTGGTCAGTCCTCGTCGTAGTTAATCTTTACTTCTTCCTCCGGTAGCATGCGCCACGTTAAAGTCCACACTTTTGAAGGCCCGCTCGATCTCTTGCTCCAGCTCATTGAGCAGGAGGAGCTCGACATCTCGCAAGTTGCCCTTGCGGAAGTAACCGAGCAGTACCTGCTGGCGCTGGAGAAGGCCGAAGGTATTCCCGCTGATGAGCTTGCCGACTTCCTCGTCGTGGCGGCAAAGCTCTTGCTCATAAAGTCCCGCATTCTCTTGCCGCAGCTGGCGGTGGAAGGCGCCGAAGAGGCAAGCGATCTGGAGCGTCAACTGAAGATATTCCGGGAGTATTTAGAAGCCTCGAAAGGCATTTCCAAACTCATCCACAAGCGTAAGTTTACTTTTGGCCGCGGGAAGCCCGCCGTGGTTATTGCCGAAACCTTTTCGCCCCCGCCGAACCTAGACACGAAAAAACTGCGGGAGCTCTTCCTGGGCGTTCTGCGGGAAATTGAGCCCGTGATCGCCTTGCCGAAGGCTGTGGTGGAGCGCACGGTGAGCATAGCCGAGAAGATTGAGGTCATTCGGAGCCTTATTCTGGATAAGGCAATCGTTTCGTTCCAGAACGTCATGCGGGAAGCGAAGAGCCGAACCGACGTCATCGTTTCTTTCCTCGCCGTGCTAGAATTGGTGAAGCAACGGACCGTTATTGTCACCCAGCACGCACTGTTTAAGGACATTGCCATCCAGCGCCTCGATAACCCCCAGGAGAAGTAACGTATGCTCGAGAAGAAAATTGAAGCCCTCCTCTTCCTCGCCGGTCGACCGCTGAGCATCAAGAAGCTCAGTGAACTCGCGGAATCGAAGAGCAGTGAAGTCGCCGCCGCTTGCGAAACGCTTGTCCACGAGTACGAAGACCGGAAGGGTGGCCTCCTCATCCAGAAAGCCGGCGATAGTTACCAGATGGTTACGCACGGTGACGTGCGCAGTTTGGCCCAGGCCTACGCCAAGGAAGAAATCTCGGGCGAGCTCACAAAGCCCAGCTTGGAGACGCTCACCATTGTGGCGTACCGTGGTCCGGTGAGCAAGGCCGAGCTCGAGCAGATCCGGGGCGTGAATTGCAGCCTGATTCTACGGAACCTGCTTATCCGCGGCCTTGTGGAAGCAAGCTATGACAAGCAGAAGGCGACGACCGTGTACGACGTGACCCACGACTTCATGCGCTTCCTGGGGATTGCCGAAGTGCAGGAATTACCGGATTACGATAAACTGCATTCACACGAAACCCTCCTCAAGCTCCTCAACCCCGATGCCAGCACCTCGCCGACCACGCAAACGACTGTCTAGGACGGTCCACGTCCTGACGACCCTGGGTTTCCTCACCGTTGGGGGCCTGGTTGTGGGTTGCGTTGTGCTTGCCTACGTATTCGTGTCCTTGCCGAGTCGAAACGTTTTGGTGCCAGGTGTGGCGGGCGCAATTGTAGTGCCGTGGGAGAAGCCTGTACTCCATGAAGACGCCCCGATTGCCCCGAGCGTTTCCGCAGTCAGCGGTGTGTTGGTGGATGTTGCGTCTGCAGAAGTTCTTTGGGCGAAAAACGCTCACGCTGTTCGACCGCTCGCGAGCTTGACGAAATTGGCGACCGTGGGCGCGTACATTGCTCGTCGACCAAACCTTGAGGACCCGGTCACTATTCCGGCCACCTTTGCCACCGACGGCATCGCCGACGTGGTGGAGCCGGGTACGGCGGTTAGCCGACTGCGCATTCCAGCGGGTGCCATTGTGACGCAGCGAGATCTGCTTGCCGCTGCACTCATTGGTTCGGCGAACAACGCCGCCCTCACCTTGGCCAAGACAATGGGCGAGAGCCCGGCCGAAATTATCCAGGGGTACGTTCGCTCTGCAGGCGCGCAGACCGCCCGCATCGTTGAGCCCACCGGCTTAGACCCCGCGAATACGGGAAGTGTACTCGACGTGCTCTTGCTCGCTCACGCCGCCTTCCGCACACCCGTGGTGAGCGAGTTAGCCAGCGAACCGGCGTACACGATTAACGGTACGTACCGCGTAGTTTCTACAAACCAGCTCAACCCGCACGGCGAGTACAATATTCTCGCCGCGAAGACGGGGTACCTGGTAGAGGCGGGGTACAACTTCGCCGTCCAGGTAGAGCGGGATGGCCGGACCTTGCTGCTCGTTACGTTGGGCTCCACCTCATCGGCCAACCGGTTTACGGAGGCGCATAATGTGCTGCAGTGGGCGTACACGAACTACGATTGGGTCCCGCAATTTTAAGGTGCAAGTAGCCGCGCCGCGGAAAACGCGGTATGCTTAGCGTATGAAACCCATTGTTGTTGGGAATTGGAAGATGCACATGACAGCGGGCGATGTACCGGAGTACGCCCGCGTTTTGCTGGAGCGACCAGCAGTGCTCTCACAAGCCGATGTCATTGTGTGCCCCCCGCACCCCCTTATTCCGGCTGTGGCCCAGGCCTTTGCGGGCAGCACCGTTCGTTGGGGTGGTCAGAATGCGCACTGGGAATCCAGCGGTGCGTTTACCGGCGAGACCTCTATGCCCATGCTCGCAGACCTAGGGTGCAGCGTGGTGCTCTGCGGGCACTCGGAACGTCGGCGCTTCAATAGGGAAACTGACGAAGACATTGGGCGAAAAGTCCAGCAAGCGGCGGCCCATAACCTCACGCCCATTCTCTGCGTGGGAGAAACGTACGAGCAGCGCCACCAGCAGCAGCAAGATGTGGTGGTCCTCGAGCAGGTTCGTCGGGGCGTGCAATTGCTATCCGCTTTTCCGTCACTGGCGCTGATGGTCGCCTATGAACCCGTGTGGGCCATTGGTACGGGTCAGGCCATTGAACCGTCCGATGCCCTCATGATGGCCAAGCTCATTCGCAGCACGTTGCGAGAAGTGCTGCCCACAGGGGCAGACAGCGTTCCCATTCTGTACGGCGGTAGTGTGACGCCACTCAACGTCGCCAGCTTTGTGGATAACCAACTCGTGAGCGGAGTGCTGGTCGGGGGCGCCAGTCTGGAGCCCAACACGTTTCACCAGCTCATCGCCCAACTCCTGTAGATCCCTATGCTCACGCACATCCGCGAACTTGTCCAAGATGCCCTGGCACGCGACTACGCTATTGGCGCTTTCAATGTTGAGAATGTGGAAACGACGCTGGGCGTGATTCACGCGGCCGTTCAGGAAAAATCGCCCATCATCCTGCAGGTGTCCGAAACGACCATCGCTTACGCTGGGCTCAAGGTGATCACGAGTATTGTGGAGCACGTCGCCCGAGACGTTGCCGGGCCAATCCCGGTGGCATTGCACCTGGATCATGGCAAGACGTTTCGTTCGGTAGCGGCCTGTGTGCAGGCCGGGTTCTCGTCGATTATGATGGATGCTTCGGACATGCCCCTGCAAGAGAACGTCATTCTCACCAAGCAAGCCGTTGACTACGCGCACGGCAAAGAAGTGTGGGTGCAAGGTGAGCTCGGCATGGTGAAAGGTTTGGAAGAAGCTATGACGCTCACCGAGCGCGAGCCGTTCATGACCAAACCCGCGGAAGCGAAGCAGTACGTGCACGATACGCAAGTGGACACCCTGGCGGTTGCGGTTGGTAATGTCCATGGGGTAGTGAAGTTGCGCAAGGGCATGACACACAACTTAGACCTGGAGCGGCTGGACGCCATTCGGCGGGCGTTGCCCGAAACCCCGTTGGTACTCCATGGCGCGTCGGGCGTGAGTTCCGAATCACTGCGGGAGGCAATTGCGCACGGCATTCGCATTGTAAACATGAATACCGAACTTAAGCTGACATTTGCCGGCACGCTGCGGAAGACCTTGCAGGATTTGCCGGATGCCTACGACCCCCGCGAAATATTCAAACCTGGCATGGATGCTATTCAGGAATTGGTCGCCGCCAAGCTACGGATCCTCCAGAGCACGGGCAAAGCTAATCACTAATTTCCTAACGTAATCCCTATGCCTACACGCGTTGCGATAAACGGATTCGGTCGCATTGGCCGCATGGCTGTGCGGGCCGGCTGGAAGAATCCAAAGCTGCAGTTCGTGGCTATCAATGACCTTACCGATGCCCCGACGAACGCCCACCTGCTGAAGTACGACACGGTGCACGGGATTTTTGACGCGGAGGTTGGGCTGAAAGGCTCCACGATTACCGTGGGCAAGCACCGCATGGAAGTTCTGGCGGAGAAAGACCCCACCAAGCTGCCCTGGAAAAAACTCAAGGTTGATGTCGTGCTGGAGTGCACGGGCCGGTTTACCAAGCGGGAAGATGCTGCTCAGCACCTCAAAGCCGGGGCCCAGCAGGTCATCATATCGGCGCCGGCGTCGGATGTGGACGCGACCATTGTGCTGGGCGTGAACGATGCCGAGCTCAAGAAGAAGCCCCAGATCGTCTCCAATGCCTCCTGCACCACAAATTCTCTTTCGCCCGTTGCCTTTGTCATGGAGAAGACATTTGGCATTGAGCGCGGAATGATGAATACGATCCACTCGTACACCAACGACCAGCG
>CAZAMC010000002.1:0-258756 GCA_964486505.1 uncultured Gammaproteobacteria bacterium | reverse complement strand
ACTCGAACTGCTTGCGGTAGCGCTCCAGAATCTTGGGCCGCTGCTGGAAGAGGTACAAGGTCTGCGTGATGAGGTCGCCGAAATCCAGGCTCCCCTTCTGGAAGAGCAGCTGCTGGTAGGTGTGGTACGCATTCGCAATTTCGTTGATACGTTCGGCTTCCGCTATGTCATCCGTGTTATCATCCTGCGATTTTTTCTTGCGCCCATGCACCTGGTCCAAATCCAGCCGCAACTTTTCTGCGAATTTCAAGTATTCTTCGGGCCGAATTGCTTCATCCTTGCAGCGTGAGAAGTGCTTGATGAGGCTGGACACGAACTTCGTCGGGTTGCCAAGCGGGCGGTAGTAGTTGAGGGCAAACTGCTCCAGGTGCTCGCGCATCAGAATGGCCTGGTCTGTCTCATCCAGCAACGTGAAGTCGGGGCTGAGGCCAATGTCCAGGGCGTGATCCCGCAGGATGCGCTCGCAGAAGCTGTGGAACGTGCTCACCCACAAATCCACGTAGCCCATGGGCAGCAGCTTGTCCACGCGCTCCTCCATTTCGCCGGCGGCCTTGTCCGTGAACGTGAGGGCCAGGATGTGGTCGGGCTTCACCTGCTGCTCGGCAATGAGCCAGGCAATGCGCTGGGTGACCACCGTGGTCTTGCCCGTACCCGCGCCAGCAACGATAAGGAGTGGGCCGGACGCATGCGTAACAGCCTGTTTTTGAGCGTCATTCAGAGATGGCAGAAGGGACATACAGCTATTCTAGCGCTAGGTTGGACAGAAAACAAAACTTTCTAGTTGGTTAGAAACATATACTTTCCTTTTTACTAGGCAGTGCTAGTGTTACCTAATGAGCACAACGGGGCAACTATATGCAGAAGTCAAAAAAATCTACGACGAAATTGGATCGGTTTATTGTAAACCGTTAAAATCTAACATCATTTTTAACAAAGAAGGATTAAAACACTTGAAATTTAAGAGAAATGGGCGTCGGCGAGATGATAGCGAATTAAGATATCGTTTGCACATACTTCATTACGCTCCCGAAGTAATAAAAAATGCAATTTCCGCAAAACAAGTAGTTTACGAGAGAACGATCGGAGGTAATCTTGTTCCGGTTACTTTCACTGAATTACACGGCATTGTCGATGGCATGAAAAGACATATCATTGTTATAATTCGTCAATTTCCCTTAAGCTCGCCGCATTTCTATAGCATTAGAGAAAGACGCAGCGCTGAACAAAAGAAAAAGTACGCAAAAAAGCCCGGTTAGGGGCTTTTTTCTGTGTCTGCTTTTCCAGCGTAGGATATCTTAGCCGGTTACGGGATGTCCCTCACAGACACATTTTTATGCTAGCATTTTATACTTTTTTGTCAATAAACACTTAACTTCCATCAGTCCTCCATAATGAAGGATAAAGGTTATCAACAAAGGCACGTACGCCATCCTTTTTAAAAACCTGATCTAGAACAAACTGATCTACAGCTGTTACTGCTGCACCGGGAGCTAAACCAAACATACCTACTGCACCACCGACAACGAAGCGGATGACCCTGCTAGGAAGGGATGTAAGTTTATTACCTAGTTTTCCCTTTATACCTGAAAATCGTTCTAAAATTTCTTCATCGGATAAATTTGCCTGTGCCCAAAGCCATCGCCGGAAATCACGACATTCATGGCTTTCTCTTACTTTTAGTAATTTTTTTATATCTAATGACCCTCTTTGAAATAAACTATTAACGTCGGGCAATTCTTTCAAATTTATCAACCTCCCAAGTTCTTTAACTGCTTTTTGTTCTGAAATCTCTCGACTTATTGGATGAAATTTACGATCGTATAATTCAAAGTCTTTTTCTGAATGAAATCCAATAACTGAATCAAAATCTTTCATTTGTGAAAGACGCTCATTCAACCCACCGATTCGCAGTATCGCGCTTTGGACAACTTTAAACCCTGCATTGATGTCGATCCCCAGCCATGAGCAAATATTTGTCCTAACAATGATGTCATTGTTATTTACCTTTTCAATATTAATAAAAAAATTGTCCGACGGTTGTGCTTTTCCAGCCTCATTTATTATAGATGATTTTACGAAGTCTTCATTTTTTAAGTCTACCCAAAAAGATTCAAGTATGCCTTTCATCGCATCAGGACGGTGGTAAACAATGTTATTACTTACTGCTCGTTTTAGACGTTTTAATTGCCGGTGAGTAATGTTTGGAATTGTCTTTAATACTTTCAGACACTTATCTACAGCGTGCTCTAAGTCAACTAGTTCTACCGCACTAATAGAATAAGTATAACTTGGTAGTCCGTCATGGATAGCTATTCTATTTGCGGACTTCAACTGGGCAATATCGGCGACACTTATTGGTTCCCAGTGAAATTTTAATGAACCAGATTCTAGAAGCTCCAAGAGGCCATCAATCGAAATGGTACTGGCCAAAAATGGAAGTTCTTTTAGTCTTAAAGATTCAAGTGTGTACTTTTCAAAAAGTAAAAGACGGACAAAAAATAAGTCCAGATCAACATAGATGTTCTGGCCATTTGCGTTCACAGTACGAGCGCACCGACCGTATATATTGTCTTGTAACATAAGGACTACTGATTAGGCTAACCCAAACATCCCACTCTTCCGAGGGATTGTAAAGAAAGGTCTAATGTATTCTGCTCCACCCCTCTGCCCGCCTCGCCTCGGGACGCCCTCGGCGAGTCGAGGCAAGCCCCCGGGGGCGGGGTTGGGATTGGGGGAAAAGAAAAGGCGACTCTCTGTTGAGAGTCGCCTTAAAAAAGTGCATGCGAACGTGTGCTACCGTCGGTAGTCCCGGTCAATTGCCTGGAGGATGTCCAGGGCAAGCAGCAGAGACTCCTCGTGGAAGCAAATGTCGTCGCCGATCATGAAGTGGCGGTACCCCATCTCCAGCATGCAGGCGATGTCCGTAACGTCTGCACACGACGGGTGCGGGCTGCTGACGAGGGAGTTGAAAATCCTCGACGCGAGCACAGCACCTGCATCGGCGGCCACCACATCCTTCAGCGGGTTGAGGATACGGTCTGGACGACCCACCTCAACGAACAAGTCGCCGCGGGCAGCCATGAGCCGCACCTTGGCAGACTTGTGCTTCGAGTACGAATCCTGCACCCACTGCAAGCCCTTCCGCGACTCGATCTTCGCCAGGATGTGCGCGTCGGGATCCAGCGCGAGCAGGTCGGTGATGTCACTATCCTGCTCGACGTAGGACAGCATGTAGGTGTGGATGCCGAGCGCTCTCGCGGCCTCGACGTACTGCACGTCCAGGTCGGTTAGGTACCCTTCTACCTCCAAGCTGGGATCGGTGATGTTGATAGACTCACCACCACCGACAATACGCTGCGGGCCATCCAGCATGATGAGCTCATCACCGTTGATGACCTCCACGATGCTGGCAGACTCCTTGCCATCCTGGAACCAGCACTTCACTGGCCCACGAGACACATCGAGCTTGATCTTCCGATCAATCTTGATGGTCGCCCACGGCGGGCTCACAATGTGGCCAAAGGCCCGCGGTTGCGAGGGGTCGAGGACGTAGGTCGTCCCGCCGATGGTGTAGGTGCGCGGCTCAGTGGGCGCCTTGAAGTAGTCACCGCGGCTAATGCGGATCTGGCGACACTTCAGGTCTATCCAGAGCTGCTTCCGGCCGACGATGCTCTTCAACCGTTTGAGCATATCGCTGAGCGAACCGCTCACGGGCATCACCGTGTTCAGGCGGAACCCAGACACGATGGGCACCTTCGCGATTGCCGGTAGGAACGGCGCGTAGGGCGGAATCGTGGTTATGACTTTCATTGCTGCTCCTTCGCTCAGTCGGTGAGCTTCTTACTGCGAATCGAAGTGCTCCGCTTGGTTCCGGCGGGCTTCGCTTTGCTGCCGGATGCACCCGTGGCGAGGCCACCGGAATGGACAGACTTGATGACGCGACTCACCCGGTCCGGCTTGTCGCTGTGACGTCGTGACGAGCGAAGTTCGAAGTCCTTCAGCTCGCCCAGCTCCGCGGCGTAGAGGCCGATGAGCAACTCGACGATGTCGCGCGGTTCTTCGAGGGGCTTCACGCGCTGCGCGCCAACCATGTCGCTCCAGAATTCTACCGTGGAGCTGCCGGGCGAGTAGTTCCGGAGAATGACGTACACCGAGAACTTCTTCGCCAGCTGCTTGAAGAGCGAGGCCGAATCGAGCGCGGATTGCACCGTATCGCCCGTGAAATTCTTCACGTCTTCCGGCTGCACCTGCCTGTGGCAAGTGGCGTCCGTGATGAAGAAGCAGACCGGCTTCACTGCGTTCGGCATCTTGCAGTGGTTGAGCAGGTAGTAGGCTACCAGCTCGGGGTCTTCGGGATCGTCGCCACCCTGACCTTCGGGGTAAAGCGCGGCGATGTGCTCGTCCAGCGCTTCGCCAGAGGCGAAGTCACGCACTTGGAGCGGGTAGCTGTCGTCGACGTCGCCGAACGCGACGAAGCTCGTGGCGTACGCCGGCGCGTAGCGTTCCACTTCCTTGCCGAGGAGCGGGAGCTTCTCGAACATGATGCCCGGGGTTTCCCGCATCGAGCCGGTGACGTCTGTGCACACCACGATAGGGTGAGTGCTGTCCGTCTGAATATCCTTGCCGACCGGCGCTTCGGTACGGCCGATGCGCGATTTGTACGACTTGGCGCGAGCCGAAGCAGAGCGCCGAGCGGATGGGCTTGCAGCGTCGTCTGCGTACGCTTTACGAGCAGAGCCGTAATCGTAGCCACGGTCGCTGTCCATGCCAGTTGAGGCACGGCCATCGTCAGATGACCAACCATACATAGTACTTACCTCCTATACTTGTGGTGTGGGTGTTTACTTCATTGCAAGTTCAAGTGTCTTCTCACTCCGCCGGCGGCCGAAAATCTCTTGCCGCAAGTCGGAGAGCTGCATGACGAGTGCCTCCGCACTCCGCGGCCGTTTTAGCGGATCGCGGACAACCAATCGGTTGATGAAGGTCTGGAGTTGCCGTGGAACGTGCTTAGGGTACGTCACTGCTGCGGGATTCCCGCCGAGCGCGTAGATCATGGATTCCCCCAGGCAGTACAAGTCCGTCTCGGGAATCGGCGGCTGGCCCTCCAGCTGCTCGGGCGCAGCGAACGCCGGGGTATACCCTTCGGTGTGCGTCCGGTGTTTGGGCTTGAGCGTGGCCAAACCGTAGTCCACGAGCACAGCGTTGTGCTCGTCGGGCCGAATCATAATGTTCTGCGGCTTCACGTCGCCGTGGATGACGCCGTGGAAGTGCAGGTAGTGCAGGGCGTTCAGCAAACGCTGCATGATCCAGCACACGTGCTCGGGATCCAAACCACGCGGGAAGTCTTCCGCTACTACCTTGAACAAGTCTTTCCCCTCGATGAAGGTCATGACCAGCACGTAGCTCCCGTCCTTGCACTTCAGGAAATCCCGAAGCGTGGGGAGGGAGTAGTGGTGGATGTGCCAGAGGAGCTTTGCCTCTTTGAGCAGCAACGCCTCGTCTTCCCGACTAATATCGAGGTTCTGCTTCAGACACGCAAGCTCGCCGAGGACGACGTGGCGCGCTACGTACGTTCGCGCAAAGCCACCCTCGCCAATCTGCTTGAGTATTTCGTAATTTCCAATACGCATGTGTACTCCTCACTGCCCTTGGAACAATCGTTCTGCAAGGAATGTTGGTAATCCGGCTTGCCGAATATCGGCTGCTACCTGCGCGATGTCGTAGAACACCCGCCGTAAATCGAACGTCGGCGCATTCCCATCGCTGAAGGTGAAAACGCCGTAGCTCGCACGGCAGTCGCCATCACGCGGTTGGCCAACGCTCCCAACGTTAATGAGGAACTGCTGGCCTTCTCCGAGCGGTAGCGCGTCTGGCAATGTCTCGAACAAACCGGCTGTGCTCCCGAAGACGAATGGAATGTGCGTGTGCCCGATGCACCCGATGCGTGCTGGGAGATGGGCAAACTGCGCCTTCACATCTTCTTCGGTTTCCGTGTACCGCCATAGGTACGGCGGCACGAACGCCCCGTGCGCGCAGGCGATGCCCAGCGCCGGGAGAACCAGCGTCTCCGGTAATGCTTTCACGTACACAGAATCTTGCGGACGCAATTGCTGCGCGGAGTAGCGAATGCCAGCAACAGCGTAGTCATTCAACTCCGATTGCCACGTTTCAATGTCAGCTGTGGCTTCTTCATGGTTGCCGCGAACAATACCTTTCGCACATGCCTGGACTATCCCGAGGCACTCTCGTGGGCGCGGTCCGTAGCCAACGATATCGCCTAAGCAGTACACCTCATCAACGCCAAGAACGCGCTGATCGTTCAGCACGGCTTGCAACGCTGTGAGGTTCCCGTGGATATCGCTAATGACTGCAACTTTCACAAATACCTCCGTCTGTATCTACAGTGTTGAATTGTCAATGTTCATGGCCGCAACGCAGCCATCTTACGCCCCTGTGGTATAGAAAGCATAAGTACGAAACTCTACCAATTCGCTTACGCAGCGTCAAGAACTGGGATAGGCGTTCAACCGCAGCAGCGGTCATTCCCCCACCCCTCTACCCCGCATTGACAAAAGCAACGTCCCCAAATAAAGTAGACCACTAAATCAAAACACGTCACTAAGAGAGACTTAAATGGCAAGCAAAACTGACTCCTTAAGAAAAGTGGTTCAAACGTATGGCGAGAGGTTAATTCTTGAAATAGGCCACCTCTTCACGCCTATCCCCTCCGGGGCTTGCCACTGTGGCAAGCCAGTCGTATTCGGCGATGGCAAAACGACCTTTTCTTGTTCTCGCTGCGGTGCACGTTGGGAACTGAAGGTTAGCGTCGTGTGCACGAAGAAGGGCAATGCGACTACGTAAATGTACATGTGACCCGACTCATGTGAGTCGGGTCATTATTTTTTGTGTCCCCTACTGACGCGGAAGGCGGGGTTGGGGGAAAAGAAAAGCGTTACGGTCGCTTGAATGGGATGAGCCTATCTACTTTGGTGAGGTAGTCCTGGTACGCTTGACCGAACACTTCGGTAAGCTGCCGTTCCTCCTTGCCAATGAACAGCCGCACCCCCACGTACAGGCACACCGATGATACCAGGTAGACCCACGCGAGCGTTGCCAGGGCAATGCCCGGCAAGATGAAAAACGTAGCGCTGGAGTAGATGGGATTGCGCGCGATGCCGTAGGCGCCAGTGGTAATGAGCTTACCTTTGGGAAAACCCGTGAGGAGCTGGATGATTGCCGTGCCCCAGAAGAGTACCCCAACTGCCAGTACAACGAACCCGACGTACTTCAGGAAACTGACGCTCTCTGGGAAGTTGGCGAACGCGTAGCCCTGACTGGCCACCCAGATTGCCGCAATTAGAGACGGCAGCATGAACAAGATGATCTTGCCACCTTGACCAATAATGTTCATGCCATTCTGCTGCTGGAAGATGTTGCGCATACACTTGGTATTATTGAACTAACTAGAATACGTACTAGTATATCGCTCGGGAAAAAATGGGTAAACAGAGGGGCGGGGTTGGAAAAAGTAAAAGGCTTGAACGAATTCGTCCAAGCCTTTTACGAATGAACCACCAGCTACTTGTGAGCAAGCTTCTCCTCGGTGGAAGAAGGAATGCCCCGCGCAATCTCCTGCACATGTACGCCGCTGGCGCCGAGCTCCTGCACGATGTAGTCCAGCCCCTGGTGGGGATCAACTTTCTCGCCGCAGGTGTAGATATCTACCGACGCAAAGCCGTACTCCGGCCAGGTGTGGACAGACACATGCGACTCGGAGATAACCACCACCACCGACACGCCATGCGGGGAGTAGCGGTGGGCCGTGGCGTTCACCACGGTCGCACCCGCTTTCTCGGCAGCGGTTTTGAAGATACTCTCGAGTTTCTCCTGGTCATCCAGCACGGCCACATTGCAGCCAGTGAGCTCGGCCAAGAGGTGTTTGCCAAGCACTTTCAAGGCGGTGCCTCCTTCCTTCACGTAAAGTTTCAAGCAACGAGTTTTCTTTTTATGCACGTAATGCTACGGCATCTGCAAAAAAGCACAACACTTGGGGGCAGCGCTTGAGGGAAAATACAAAAACCCGCTTGCTGGCGGGTTATTGCGAAAAGCGGGATGACTATTTCTTTGCCGAAGCAGCTGCAGTTGGAACGCACAAACTGCGGTAGAGGTGCACGTACGCTAACCACACCACCGGGATGGCCACGAACACACCCACGCCCAAGCAGATGGCACCCAGGAGAATGACCCCCAAGGCGGCCAGACCGAAAACGAAGAGTCTGCCCTTCATGCCCTCGGTCATCTTCCCGCTCGCCCGCAAGGCATCCATAATTTCCATGTCCTTGTCCACAATGAGCAGGATGGTGAACTGGTACTTAATGGCCCAGATGAAGCCCGGCACAATGAGCAGGATGAGCCCGCCAATGATGATGAGCAAGACCAGCAATTCGCCCAGCAGGATGCGCCAGAACTGCTTGAACTGGGTGAAGAGCATCGTGAACTCCTGCTTCTTGCCGGCTTTGTAGTCCAGCAGCAAGCGGTACAAGCCGCCGGTAAGCCAGGCGCTAATGAAAATACCCAGTGCGCCCCAGCCGCCATTGCCATCCTTGCCACTGGGCAAGCTGGTGATCACCGCGTAGAGCACCGATATGCCGACGAAGTACCAGAAATCTTTCTGGAGGGTTTCCCAGCCGTAGCGGAAGGCTTTGCCGATCTCAACTTTTGCCATAAAGCGCGTACGTTAGCTTAACGAGTGTAGAAGAATTGCAGTGCTTCGTAGACAAAGAACACGGGCCAAACAATTGCCTGGAGCACGCCGAGAACGCCGTCCCAGAACCCGGTGGCTGTTGAGATGAAGTAGATGAGCGCCCCGACGAAACCCAGACCGTAGAAAGCCTCACTGGTGCGCTTGCTAATGTGGAGATCAAACATAGAGTTATGCAATTTGCGAGATGAGGACAACGTAGTTCTTCCCGTACTTTGTAGCACACTTGGGGCAGGTGGTGTAGGAGAAGTACAGCTTCTTCTGCTCTCTACCCTTTGCTTTCACGTACGCCAGCATTTCCTTTGCCCAGAGGCCCATGTTCTTGTACGGGCCTTCGAACACCTTGGTCAGGAAGGTGCCCGTGAGCGTCGCCATGGTTACGCCCGGCACGTCTTTGGCCACGTCGATGTAGATGTCTGAGCTCCACAAGGATTTCTCATCGGTGAGCATGAGCTGGTACGGCGAGCGTGCCCCTGCCTTACCAATGAGCGCCATGTTGCGGGTAACGACCTTCCCGAAGTTTAGCGGAATGTGCAAGAAATTTACCACGTGGTCTTTGACGAAGAGTTTGCGGTTCCAGGTAATTTCCTTATCCTGCCAAGGCGCCGGATCAAATTCCTGGCAGCAATCTACTTTCGGGTCGTAAGTGCTCATAGGCGTGTCGGTTAATCGTAAATATTTTTCCCTTTGCAAAACTTCGCCGTCCGAATGCTGAAGGCTACAGCAATACCAGCAATGCCCAGCAGGATAAGCCACGGCATGACCGCATTGAGCCAACTCCAGCCCCACAGATGCTCGAAAGCGAACGGGAACACGCGGTACATCTGGATGGAGACGATGATCGCAATGACGTCCAGCGGGATGCGTGCCACGTAGTAGAAGGTCCGCTTGTCGTAGCACAGGAAACCCGCGTACACCACAATGTTGAGCGCCGCGGAAATATTGACCCAGGTGAGCACCTGATCCCACTCTCGCGTGACCCACTGTACCTGCCAGTTGAGCAGGTTGTTTGCAATCCACAGGAATAGAATATTGAAGGCGATGCTGAACACGTACCCAACGCGCCGAGCGGCCGGACCTTTGGGCTTGAACGCTTTCTTCACTTTCTCCTCTACCTTCTTCTCAACCTGGCCCTCTATAGCTTTTTCAATTTCCTTCTCAATTTCTTTTTCCATAGCGATATATTACTGAACGAGATGCTTCCCCCATTGTTCGGCGCGTTCCAACTCCCCGGCTGCGAGCGGGCCTTCTTTGCTTGTGACAATGAACGCTTCGGGCTTGGTAACGAGGGTCCCACCTTTCCCTTCCAGCGTCTTGGCAATTTTCTCAGCGGCGTAGGCAATGGTCTTCATGAGCAGCTTGAGCGCGAAGTTCTGCTTCTCGATGGCAAAGCGGGTGTCGAAAGCTGCAACACGGACACCCTGCAGACCATGCGCTGGAATTGTATCGAAAACCTTTTGGAGCATAGGCGTGGCCCTGCCGCCTTGTGTAGGCGAGCCGACGACCAACAACTTGAGCTCACTCCAGGCAATATTGCCGGTATCTTTCACCGGTCGAACCTGTACGTCACCAGCGATACCTTTCCCAATGGCTTCGGCAATCTTCTGCGTGTTGCCAAACTGCGAATCGAAGAGGATGAGGTGGGTCATAAAAATTACTTCACAGGGTGTCGGAGTATTGTTTTCAACTTACTCGGCGCCGTCTTCCGGGGGTCGCCGAAGTAGATCTCGTGGTGCTTACCGCGGTACTTCAGCCCACTCTGCTTTACAAATGCATCCATGATTGCCAGCGACTTCGCTTCGGTGGAATATGGCCCAACGTGCAGGATTTGTGCGGCTTTCCCCTCTTTGAACGTGACGAGCTTTACCTTGGAGAGGTAGGGGTTCGGCTTCTTGGCCTTAAGGGTTTTGATGGCGTCTGCAACCATGGCCGCGGTGATGTGCGGGGGTTGCATGATCATCACCTGGTACTGCCACTTGTCCCGCGCCGTATTGTCCCACTTCCCGCCCGGCATCCACCACAAGCCGTCCATGGGCGCCAGGGTGTAGTCGGGGCCCACCTGCTTTTTCTTCAGTGTAAATTTAACGGTGTAGTGGGTGCTGTAGAGCGCGCCGCAGGCTTGCTGGAACCCGGGCTTGCTTGGGTCACCCGTACCGGTGACGATGAGGAACTTGAACGCGGGGATGTTCACAATTTCCGGCTTCCCAACTTTGGCCTGCAGGTAGGGCTTGAGTATTTTTTTAAAATCGTAGGTAGGCATGAGGTAGTCTGTTAAAACGACGCCAGTAGTATAGGAGTTCATGCGAAACAAACAACCCCAGCGAGTTTCTGCTGGGGCCGCATGTGCGAATGAGGGTTATTCCTCTTCAACTTCTACCTTTGGCAGCACCCCGGTACCGGCCACTTGCAGGTTCCAGAGCTTGCTGTACGTATTGGCAGGATTTTTGAGGAGCTCATCGTGCGTCCCCTGCTCGATGATGCGTCCCGCATCCATGACCACAATGCGGTCCATGGCGCGGATAGTGGAGAGCCGGTGCGCAATGGCCAAAACGGTCTTACCCGCCATGAGCTTGGCTAAGGCAGCTTGCACCAGCTGCTCGGATTCCGAGTCCAAGCTGGACGTTGCTTCATCCAGGATGAGGATGGGCGCATTCGCCAGCATGGCGCGGGCAATGGCCACGCGCTGGCGCTCCCCACCCGAGAGCTTCACCCCGCGCTCCCCGACGTACGTGCCGTACTTGTCGGTAAACGTCTGGATGAACTCGTGGCAGTGGGCGGCCTTCGCCGCCTCGATGACCTCATCATCGGTGGCGTCCGGTTTGCCGTAGCGAATGTTCTCCATAAGCGTGCGGTGGAAAAGCACTGTATCCTGCGGCACCACGCTAATGTGCATGCGTACACTCTCCTGCGTGACGCGGGAAATATCCTGCCCGTCTATTTTAATATGGCCACCCGAGAGGTCGTGCAAGCGCAGCAACACTTTCACCACTGTCGATTTGCCCGCTCCCGAAGGGCCCACGAGCGCCACGTGCTCCCGCGGGGCAATGTCCAGGCTAAAGCGGTGCAGCACGCGCCGCGTCTGCTGGTAGTTGAAATCTACTTTGTCGAAGTGCACCATGCCTTTGCGCACAACCAGCGGCTGGGCATTGCGCGCATCAGTAACTTCCAAGGGCGTTTGCAAAATGACGGTCATCTCGTCCGCGTCCGCTAAGCTCTCATACACATCCCGTGCCACCCGGCCGAAGTCCCACAAGCGGTTGAAGAGCACCAGCACGTAGGACTGGAAAAGCACGAAGTCGCCGAGCGTGAGCACTCCCTGCTTCCACAAGTGAATGACCAGCACAAACCCCCCGATTTCTAACGACACCATGAGGAAACCCTGGATGGCGTCGAAGATGCCACTGATGTTCCAACTCTTCATGAACAGCCGGCGTTGTTCACCCATGGCCCGGCCGAAGCGCTGCACTTCCCGCAGGAAGCCGCCGAACAACGTTATGGTGCTGTAGTTCGTAATGGTGTCGGCGAGTACGGCCGTGGACTTGGTTTCGGCGGCCGAGCGCGCCAAGTCGTACTTCAACTTGTAGCGGATGAAGAAGGCCTGGGCACTCAGGAATAGCACGAGCCAGCCAAAAATGACCAAGCCCAGCGTGGCGTTACGCTGGAACAGCACGCCGCAGATTGCTACCAAACTCACGATCATGGGAATGATGCGCCAGAAAATATCGTCCGAGACTTTCTCGAAGGCGCGGGAGAACCACTTAACCTTCTTCACCAGCGAACCCACAAAATTATTGGCGAAGAAACTCACGGCGTGCCGGTGCAGCTTGGCAAAGCACATCGTACTGAGGTCATACATGACCTTCCCCTGAACGTGGATAGAGGTAAAGGTTGATACGCGGTACATGGCCCACCCAAAGAATTCCAACGCGCCAATGAAGAGCAGGGTCCGCAGCAAGTCCTGGGCGGTGCTGGCCCGGTCTACACCCGCTTGTGAGAGCGTGTCAAAAAACTTCTTGAAAAACAGCGGCTGCACGACGCCCGAAATGGAAGCCAGGATCATTGCGGCCAGCGCTGTGCCGGTTGCCCAGGGGTACCGTTTGACGTGCTGCCAGTAAATGCGGAGTGTAGTAGCGGTGTGTTGAGACATAAGAGAAAGCAAATGGCGCAAACTCCCCTTCCGAAGAGGACGTTTGCCAATCGTCGCAGGGCAGTGTACTGGAATTTTTGCGCATAGTCAAACCCCAGTCTTGAAAAAGACTGGGGCATAGTGCTCATCGCCGTTGCGGGGTAGATGCCCACACCATGCCAATGAGGAAGAAACCGACAACGAGCATAATGAACTGGATGCCGGCCAGGAAATAGAAGCCCAACCCGTACGTGACCAAGGTCTGCCAAAATCCTTCCGGATTCAGTAAGGACTTAGCGAGCAGGAAGATCCAGGTTGGAATGAGCACCAGCACAGCAATGACGAGTGTCAGGAACCACCGATGGAACATTGCGCCTCCTGTTGGTTTGCGTGAGCGATTTCCTCGTACCCTACTCTCGCTTTCTGCCACCGTCAAGGAGAAACCCCAGCCACAGGAGCTGGGGTTCATAGCTAGCAGGCGTGGTCCACGCCTTGCGCATCGCGAAGGAACTGCACGTGCGGGATGAAGTAGCCGTTGGTCACCCCGTTCCGTTTTTCATTCACCATTGCTTGAGTACGAGAGACCGCTTCGACTTTCGCGGCTTCCAGCGTATCGGCTTCGAGCGTCAAGGGTTCCTGCGGGTTGATGCACTCGAAATCTCCGAACGTATCAAAGACTTTCTCTCGCCAGTGGGCAGTAAATTGCATTGCAAACCTCCATGTTGATTTTGGCTACAGCTTACTCGTCCCTACATGCTCGTCAAGGACATAAAAACAGGCGCGCTTACAAAGTAAGCACGCCTGCACACGAATGAACTGCTGATATGACATCGGCATCCGGCACGTCGGGGAACGAGTAGTAGAAGATGCCGCTCGTGGGCTTCTTCATGGTCGTAACCCGCCAGGTGACGAACTCGAAGTCTTTGGGCTCGTCCGGGAACCACTTGGGCACCACGGGGATGGCCAGGAGAATGCTCCGCACGCCATTGGCCTTCAGCGCTTGTGCACCGAGGAACGCGGTTTCCCCACTGACGAGTCCGTCGTCACAGAGGAGAATGCGGTCCGTGGTGAGCAGCGGTCGGCCGCTGTTGAACATCGCGGTGCGCTGCAGGACGGCAGTGAGGTGCACGTCGGCATCGGCAACCGGAAGGTGCCGGACATCCGAAGCAAACTGCGTGACGAACTCCTTCTTCTCACCATCAAAGCTGATGAGTGCCCCGCTCCCTACCGAGGTAACGAGGAGGCGGCCTTCCGGCACGGTGAAGTCGTCCACACAGAACGCGCGGAGCGGCAGGCCGAAGGCCGAAGCGATTTCCGCTCCAACCGTCACACCCCCGCGAGCAATGCCGAGCACGCTGTAGCCGTGAAGATCACGTTTCTGCTCGCGCAGCACATCCACGAGGCGCTGCCCCGCATGAGCTCGATTTTCGAAGAACATGTTGCCTCCAGAAAAAATTTTGGGCGGCCGGTAGAGGTACCGTGCCGCCCGGAGTTCATGGGTTAGCCGCCTAGCACCCGGAGATGTGCTCCGAGCCGGCAAGCCGGATCATGCGATCCAGATCGAGGCCCAGGTCGGCAGTGACCTGGCGGGCGCCGCTCTCGGCGACCTTGCTGGCGATGACGTTGGCCACCAGCTCCACAGCGGGATACTCACTGACCGGCATCTCCTGGCCGTCCTGCAGAGTCGTGAGCTTCTCGCCGACGCGCTCCATGACTTTCTCCTGGAAATCGTCGGTGCTCATGGCGTCCTGAATCTGGGCGGTGATCCCGCAATGGTTGATGGCGTAGTCACTGTTACTCATGATTCCACTCCTTCTCAAGGTTCAACGCGCGTGCTACTGCCTTCATGGCAGTCTGAGCACACTTGTGTATTGTTCAGGTGACCGGGTAAGTTAGCACGCGTCATGAAATATGTCAAGGCCCAAAGCAAAACCCCAGTCTTGAAAAAGACTGGGGCTGCAAGGTGCAGAAGCTTAGGGTGCCAGGCCAATGCCAATGCGGAAGGTGTCGTGGCTCACCTGGGCATCGGTGCCCAAGGGCAAGCCATCGAAATTCACGAAGCGCCGGCTGTACTGGAGTGAGAGGAAGAACACGCCCGTGGCGCGGCCGAAGAGGTCGCGGAACCCAGCGTCGAGCGCCATGAACAACGTATGTTCTTTGGTGCTCGCGTAGTGCTTCTCGCTCACCAGGCCAACAGTGCTCACGGCCTGTAGCTGCAGGTCGCTGGAGGTCAGGCCAAACGTCCCGCCGCCTCGAAAGCGCATGGAGAGCCGGCTCTTCGGCTGTGGCTGCATAAAGCCCGTGGCGAGCGAACCGCCGATGAAAAAAGTATTCTCATCCGCCGTCATACGCGGCCGATCAACAGTAAGCGAGCTCGCCGCGTTGGGGCTATTCACCAAGCCCAGGGAGAACGTGACGTACTCCTGCGGCCGGTAGCCAAAGCTGCCAACGAAGCTTCCGGCCCGCTCCACCACCATGGGTTGCTGCAAGGGCGGGGCCAGGGTTATGTCACCCGCCCGCTGCCACCCGAGCATGAACTCAAAAGGTCCGGTGTCCGGGCGGCCAGTATTCCGCTGGCCAAAGGCGTCTCCGGCAAAACTGCCGAGCGCAACCAGGAACACTCCAATGAAAATGAACAGTTTCCGTACTTGCATGTAACCTCCTTGTACGGTTTCAGGGAATGTGGGTTTCCGCGCACTCTAGCAAGGGGCTATGCGGGGGTCAAGCAACCAGGGCTGCCACATGGGCAGCCCTGGTGCAGGCGTTACACCGGCGCAAACAGTGTTCGGTACTGCACGAGCAAGTACCCACCGATGAGCAACGTCGCCACGCCCAGCAGCAGCAAGCTCAGGGGCAAACTGGCAACCTGAAGGACGAGGCCGAAAATCCCCAGGAACACCACCTGCCCAAAACCTTCCGCTGCCGACTGCACCGACGCCACGGTGGCCCGGCTCTCCGAGGCAAGGTGGTCGTGCAAGAACTGGCCCATGAACGGTTTCAAGTAACCGCGCACGACGTTCTGCAACAGCACGAGCACAACCATAGGCGGTGCAACAATTGCCGCCATGGCCAGAATCGGCACGCCCGTGATTGCCACCATGCCCACAATACTCGCGCGCGCCGACACACGCTTTGCCAGCCACGCCGCACCGCCGCTGAAAACCGCGGCTACGAGATTGAGCCCGAAGAACACCCAGCCGTACAGCGCGAGCGGTAAGTCCACCAGCTCGAAGTACGGGTTGTAGGTGAAAAACCACACCTTGCCCACCACGGTGAGGAGCACCCCGTAGGCAATGATCCACTTCACCTTCCGGTTGTTGGCAACGAACAGCACGGAGAGTTTCATGAGTTCCCAGTGCTTCACCGTGGACTTCGTGCGCGGCGGCTCTGCCATTCCAGCCACAATGCCCACCACCGCCAACATGCTGGGGATCCCGAGCAGCACGGGCAAGCGCAGGTTGACGTTCGCTACGTAGCCGACGCTCAACGAGGTGAGGGCCATGAGCACCAGCCGATATGCAATGGTTCGGCCTTCGATGCGTTTGAAGTCAGCCGTTCGGCCCGCGACCACCAGCGTATCGTAGAGCAAGGCTGTATCAGCACCGGACACAAGGGAGTAGCCTAGCGCCCACGCCAGGTTCGCGGCCCACATCCAGACCGGGCCATCCCCCATCCCGAAGAGGACACTATCCAGCACCAAAATGCTGGTCCCGATGAGCAGCGTCCGTTTGCGGCCCAGGCGGTCAGCGATGGCGCCCCCCGGAATCTGCAGCAGCATGACGGCGATGACTACCAGAGACTCCATCACGTAGATCTGCGACAAGCTCATGCGCCCCACCTGCTGGATGTAGGTGATGAGCACCGGCCCCCAGAACAACGGTTCACGCAGCAGCTGGAACCACGCGTACAACCGCAGGTTCCGCGCTATGAATTTCTGTTCCATATTCTATTCTCCTTTCAATGATCAATCCAAAAAATCTCGGCCTCTGGCTAGCCGAGATGCTGATTGATTGAAAGGTTGGACCTTTACATCACCTCATCCCAACTAGGCACAGGCAAAGCCTTCGCGACCGCATCGTAACGCGGCATGCCAAAGTCCACCGCAATGGAAGCGGTTTTTTGCTGGTGCCAGTTGTGGAGTTGGTAGTTCATAAATTCCAATTACAAACAAGCGTACTACGGTGTACGTTCGGCGTCAAGAATATGGGTCGCCGGAAGTGCCAGCACCGGTGCAGCAAGAAAAGCCCGCCGGTGGTGTGCGGCGGGCTCGAAGAATTACGCGGCGCGAGTGAGTGGTTTCAGCGGCAGTCGTCCAGCCTCCTGGTATTCCGCCAGGTGGTCCCCATTCATGAGCAAGATGGGGATCCCGTAGAAAGTGCACAACGCTCTTGATTTCTGCAAAGGTTTCCCTTTGATGTGACGACGCTTGGCTTCAATGCCAATGATGACCGAGCCATTGCACGTATCGCCGACCCAGCGAAACGGTTGCTTAAAAATGAAGTCGGGACACCAGAGTACACTCTGGCTGGAGTTCGGCTTATCCGAAAAAGAAATCTCCAGGTGATGGTAGAATGGCACCTTCATGGCAACGAGGAGTTCGGCAATAACCTGTTCCTCGTACGTCTCAAACGGTATGCCGTTGACCATGTAGAGCCGACTCTTCGTCGGGTGTCGCAACTTTCGGCAACGAATACCGTTGATAATGACCTCATTCCCATCTTCTTCGACAACGACGGACTTGTATGGTGAGTGTTCGTGCGTGAAGGCAAACCTCCTTTTTTACCTATAGGGTTGAGCTGATTGTTCGTGAGCTTTGTAAAAATCCCGCTGGGGCACAGCGGGATAGTGATTCAGTCGTTGGGATTGCGTCGGCAGGGAGTAAACTGGGATTCCATGCTTCTATTGTACTCCCTTGCCCGGTAGTCACAAGCTCCACCACAATCGTCCAGGGCCATTCCCCTACGTTATCCACACTTTTTTCGAATCAGCCGGTGAACCCAAAAACTTCCGGTGTGGAAAAACGCACCCGACTGGATAATCGGGTGCGGAAAGTGCTACGTGAGTTCGATGGGGATGAACCGACGGGTGTTGAGGTCGGTAATCCCAGCGATGTGCTGGATATGCGGCGTAAGTTGCGGAACGTCCGCGGCGATGGTCTGCAAGGAAAAATCCAGCATGGACTGCGCCTTGCGCTCCGCCTGCGCTCGATGGTGTCCGTTCATGTTCCGACACGCCGCCGAAGCCATGATGAGCACCCCGCCATCTTTGGGTATCCTGCCGCTCTCCAGGTTGTCGAGCAGAATCTTCCCCGCCGTGGCAATTGGCCCACCGAGGTTAAAGCTGTACGGACCAATGATGAGTGCAACATTCGGAATGTGCAGCCAGTCTACACCCCGACCAATCACCAGAATGCGTTCGCGGTGCTCCGTATCAACGAGTGGCCGGTTCATGGCACGCACCTCCTGAATATGGCGAATATTCCCCTCGAGTAACGGCAGGAAATCCTCGACCATCTCGGGCTTCATGTCCGGGAAAAGTTCACGGATCTTCTGCCGCAGATCATCGGTTGTGAGCTTGCTACTCACGGCGAGGTTGAGTTCGTCATCACCATTACGGATGATTAACGCATCCTCATCGGTTTCAATCGTGACCTGCACGGGGTACACCACCACGTGACGAGCGCCGTAAATGCGCTCGGCCTCTCGCTTGAGCTTGAGCGTATGCTCGCGCGAAGCACTATCGTCGTAGCGGAACCCCCGACAGCCTCGGTGCTTATCACCTTTCGAAAAGTGATCGGTGATGAGCAACAGGCAATCCCGGCCCTGACTCACGGCGTAGTCTACCCAGTCGTTGATCAGCTCACCGAAGTACGGCCAGCCGAAGTCGAACATTCCCCCAATATTGCGGTACGGCTGAATAATGCCCGGCGGCGTCTTGGTGATAACCGAAAGGTTGAGCCGGCCATCCATGCACTTGAGGGCGGCGATTTCCGTAGGGTGTCGCTCCCGGTACTGGTGGCGCCAGAGCGTGTTGTCTGGGCTGCAGAACTCGGCACTCTGCTGAGAGTTCCGATCGAGAAGAAACTGAATGAGGTTACCGTTTGGCATAGATCCATTAGTCAGAGCTTCTTCTGCAGTGTAAGAAACTACCCGCGGAAGATCAAGATTACGACCAGTGCGTGTTGCATCGTCCATGTGTATCCTTTCAATTCAACGGTCTATTTTGCTGTTTGAGTGTACTAGCATACGCAAAAGCACGGCATTGTCAACCCCCGTTGACTTTGGGGTAGCCTAGACGTACGCTACGAAGCTTGAGAATACACACCAAACCCTACGGAGAGAGCATGGAAGCGTTCATTACCATTGCCCAGCAGGGCGCCCAGCTAGGCATTAGTGACCTCACCCCCACCCACCTCCAGGTCATCCGCGCGCTCATGGGGCACACTGCCCCCAGCGACGATGGCCCCCGGGACGTGCGCCAGAAGTACCGGGAGCGTCTCCAGGCGGCCAAGCGGTCGGGTGTTGCCACTATGCCGGAGCTCACCCGGCACGTGGGCTTCGTCCAGCCGGAAACTCACTTCCCCGGGCTCACCTTGGAAACCGTCCCCTTTGCCCCGGACAACCCCCTGCGCATCGAAGTACCGATGAAGTACACGCTTGATCGCGCGCATACCTGGCGCCACCGAACCCTGGTCCAGCATACTTTTGAGGATCGGCTGTACCAGAGCTCAGACACTGATCTGGCGAATCCGCGCCGCATCCTCACCCTTACCATAGGCCGGTGCGGTGAAATCCTCGGGGCGGCCGAAACGCCGAACCACGACCGAGCTTTCCTACTGGCCCTGTACGCTGCAACAATTGGCTTGGAAGCCCAGATGCGCCAAGGCCACCCGCGCTTTCTGGCGAACATCGCCGGCACGTCCATCGTCAATCGTCACCGGATCCGCTTCTACACCAGTGCCCTGGACTTCCTCAAGGTCCATGTCGAAAACCTGCTCCGGATTGCTCCTGAGCTTCACCCTTGAACCTTCATACGCCCTCCCACCTGCGGAGGGCTTTTGCTAATCCCGGAACAGAATGCTCTCCTTGGAGAAAATCTTCCCCGCCGCCAGGATGGCAATGGTGGCGTACACGAGCAGTGAACCCAGGGTGACAAAAATTTTCATCAGGTCATAGGTTCCCACGAGCGCGTCCTTCATAACGAAGGTGGCATTCACTCCGGGAATCAGAAACATCACCAGAGTGGGTTTGAGCCCTGGAATTTGCGCGAAGATTGCCACCGGCAAAATGGCAAGAAGGTAGAACGGGCTAATGTAGTTCACCGCCTCCTTGTAGCTCTTGGCGAAAATTGCCACCGAGAGCAGGAGCCCCGCGAACATCACCGAGAGAATGACGCCGATGACGAGCATGATGGCGAGCGTCGGTGGGGTGAGGTTAATGGTTACCGCTTCGGTGCCAAAGCTGGGCGGGAACATTTGGAAAGCCACGGTAAGTGACGTGAGTGACAGGATGATAGACGCACTGGCAGTAGCAGCAACCGCAAAGTACTTGCCCATCACGAGTTTGAGCCGAGAAACCGGAGCAAGCACTAGTGCCTCCAAAGTCTTGCGCTCTTTCTCTCCGGCCGAAACGTCGATAGCAATGTACATGCCGCCCACAATAGCGAAGAGCACGATGAACATCGGCAGGAGTAAACCCGCAATAAAACCGCCGCGCTCTTCCGGGGTAGCGATATCTACCAGCGTCGGCACGATGGCGGCAAGACTTTGGGGGTCAATCCCTTGCTGCTGAAGGATAACGGCTGCGCGCTGCTGGTTGAAAAGCCCGAGTGCCGCCTGCACCTTACTCAGCGCGGTCGAAGAATCGATATTCGAGCTCTTCTGCTGGACCGTTACCTTCACGGGCTGGCCCGCCTGTAACTGGGCCTCGAAATTCTTTGGCACTTCCAGGGCGATGTTGATTGTCCCGTCATCAATGCTCGCCGCCACATTGGCCACTGCTTTCACCTCAAACTTTGGCTGGCTATTAAGGAAGTCGACCAAGGATGGGGCCGCATCGGCGGGCAGTACAGCCACCAGGGCCGGCTTCGCCTCCGTCTTTTTTACCTGGTACTCTTGGAACTTCATGCTGCCCACCAGAATTGCCGGCATGAGGAAGATGGGCATGAGTACGGCTGTCCACAGCGTCCGCTTATCACGGATACTATCGATGATTTCCTTCTTGAAGACGGTGTAGATAGTGCTCATAACCGGAAGCGGAAACCCAAGCGGCGGCGCTTGCTCTTCTCCACGTTCGCTAAGTGCTGTTCTTCGCGTTCGCGCTCGGTTTGCTGAGCCGCACCCGTCCCAACGATATTGAGGAACGCGTGCTCGAGTGAATTGGAGTGAGTTTTCTGGAGGAGATTCGCGGTGGTATCCAACGTGAGGAGCTTGCTGCGGTGAATAATCGCCACCCGGTCGCAGAGTGCTTGGGCGTGGGCCATGTCGTGGGTAGAGAGAACAACCAGCTTGCCTTTCGCCTTCGCATCCTGCATGTACGCAATCACGGTCTGGCTCGCCAAGACATCCAGCCCGGCAGTTGGCTCGTCAAAAATGACTACGGGTGGATCATGGATGATTGATCGGGCAATGGCCACTTTCTGCTTCATGCCCGTGGAAAACGTACCGGCCCGACGATCAGCGAAACGTTTCATGTCCAGGGCTTGGATTAGCTCCTCAATGCGCTTTTCTAGCGATGGACCGCCTAAACCGTAGAGGTGGCCAAAGTACCGCATGTTCTCGCGGGCAGTGAACCGGTCGTACAAGCCAATCTCGGCAGTTAGAACGCCAATGTTGCGCCGAACGGCTTCGGCGTCACGAACAATATCATGACCCAAGATAGTTGCGGTTCCGGAGGTTGGTCCTAAAATGGTGGCAATCACCCTGATAGTTGTGGTCTTGCCCGCGCCGTTGGGGCCCAGCAAACCAAAAATCTCCCCGCCATGCGCATCAAACGACACGTCGTCAACCGCCGTGACGGACCCGAAAACTTTACGAAGATGCTGGACGCTGAGCATGCATCCAGTGTACACCGGGCCCAATGGTTTTTCTACTGGACGTGGAGGTCAGTTACGGCTGCCGGCGGGGTTGCGTCACCGGTAAGCTGCGCGGTCAGGTTGGCTACCTTGTCGACGGTTACGGTGGAGACTGAGGAACCATACCCGCCCTTCGACACGGTCACCGTGTAGGGGTTGTACGACTGGACGTAATTAACGCCGCTCTGGTTGTAGCGTCGGTACTCCCGGAGTACTGCCGCGGCCGTGCCCGCTGCGCTTGTGGATCCGGTATACACGGTTACCCCGGTGCTATCGGTAATCGTTACCGTTGCATCGCGTAGGGTCGTTCCGTGTCCGTCTGTTGCAGTGACGTTCAACGTCCACTGCACGAAGTACTCGAATGCTGCGGCGCGCACGCGGTAACTCGCGTCGTCGGCACCGTTGCCGTACGTCGAGTCCTGCAGGATATGGCCAAGCGAAGGGTACGCACCACCGTTGCCAAAGTTCACCAACGCGTAGGTCGCCGAGGGGTTATTCCCCTTCACCATCGTATTCCCTTGCAGGCGCACGCCGGTAGCGCCATCCCAGTCAACGTGAAACACTGCTGAGTCTGCGGTGAGCGTGTTACTCTCGATTGTGAGTCCTGCAGCAATGCTATCGACCGACACGCTGTTCGCAACGCCCGTCCCGGCACCTTGCCGCACAGCCGTAAACGTATTCCCAGACACCCGACAGTTGTTCCCCGCCCCCAAACCCGAGGCACGGAATGCTTGCGCGGCGCACGCGTCGGCTCGGGCAATAACGGTGTTGTTCAACACTTGCAGGTTGGTTGCCGGATTTTCAATTTGAATACCGTACGTCCCGCCAATCTGACAACCACCGTACTCGGCGTTATTCGCCAATTCAATAACGTCAAAGGTATTGTTCCGCACTGTGGAATTGTTCCCCGAGAGATGGATACCTCTGCCCTGCACCGGGTGGCAGGTGTTGTCGTACACTTCCGAATTCGCGCCCGAGGCACCAATGCAGAAGTTGTTACTATACCCTATGCTTTGGCCGCCATGCCGAATGTCATTGCTGTACACGCGGGTGTTGTCGCTGTGGTAGTAGTAGATGCCACCTTGCGGACCACCCACGAGCGTATTGTGGTGCACGTCAAACGACCCGCCATTCCACAGTTGAATGCTATACCCCTGATTCTGGTGGCGGTTTTGAATGGTTTGCACGTGGCTTGTAATACTATTGTAATCAATCTGGTGGCCAAGGCCCCACCACGTTACAATCGCGGCGCTGGAGTCGGTGTACACTTCCAGCGTCAGGTGGTCGAACCGATCATTCGAACCTGAGCTTGCGTAAATTGCGTGGGAGAATGACCCAGCGCTCGGCGACTGCCGGATGGCACCATTTGTCACGCGAAGATTATCGTTGCTGGAACCAATCTGTACCCCGTACACTTGCGCCGCCCCACCCGTACCGTAGGTGATAGTGTGACCGTTGAGATCGAGGGTGACGTTCCCCGCGGTCACCGTGAAACACGTTCCCGATGCGGTTACATCCTGGGCAAGAATGTACGTCTCATTCGCTTGGCTTAGCGTTCCGCATGCACTGAGGGTCGTCGCAGCCTGCGATTGCAAAGCCAACGTTAGCCCGGCAACGGCACACACCGTTACGGCGGTAAGGAGGTACTGGTGGAAATGTCCTCTACTGCGCATACAAGTCGCTAATGGGGTCGGGCGCAAGGCTATCTGCGGGCGTGCAGGCTTGGCTCTCCGCTGGTTTGTTTGTCGTCGTGCCGCAGGCGTTGGTGTCCGTGCACGTTCGCGTCTGCGAGCCCCCTGCACTGCAGGCAGACCACCCTGTGCACGACCAGGATTCGGTGCACGCGGGGGCGGGTGTGGTAGCGATTTTCTCGTACATAACCTGCGCTGTCGGCGCAGACCATATGATCGGTATGTAGTCTGCGGTTGGGTTTGCTACCGCCGGCCCACTGGGGAAGCGGTTATCAACGCCGTTCGTAGTAACGGGTATTGCAGACGTCCAGGTGTGCGCCGTGGTGTCCCACTTCCGGTAGTACACGTTGTTATTCCCGGCCGTAGAAGACTCCTGCTTAATGTAGAACAGGTAGAGGTCATTCCCATGGCGGGTCAACGAAGGGTGCCAATCACGTGGCTCAACGGCGAGGGTTTCGAGATTGGATTGCGACCAACTGCCAGTGCCGTTGTTGTACTCCTTCCACGAATGAATGAGGTGCTTGTTGTTGTCTGGGTACACGACGTGCAATTCATTGTTCACAAAACTCATTGCGTACTCCCGACGGTAAATTTTCGAGCCCCAAACAATGGAAGAGTCGGCATTCGCTACAAACTGCGAGCCATCCCAAATGAAGTACTTGTACCCCCACCCGACGTTCGAAGAGTCGTCACTGTACCAAATGAACACGGCGGGCTGGCCGTTGATGAGCAATGACCCAATGCGGACGTTATCGGTACCGGCGTTCGTTACCCACCCTTCGTTTGGAAACGTGGCGCCACCATCTGTGGAATGGAAGTACCGCACATTGCCCGTAGCATTAATGCTCGTTCGGTAGAATACCCAGATGTTGTTTGCATCCTGCGCGAGGACATTGGATCGTGTCGCGACGCCCGCCGGGGTATAGGCAGACGAAAGGGTGAGCGCGGAGTTCATGTCTCCCGCTGCCACCGCCGGTGTGCGCACCTTCCGGAAGTACACGTTTCCCGATCCGGGATCAGTGACATAGATGTTCCCGGTGCTGTCGCCGGAGAGCGACGCGTGGTAGTCGATCCAGCTCCGAATAGTAATAGGCGTACTCCAGGTTGCGCCCCCGTCTGTGGTTTTCATGAAATTACCCGAACTCTTCTCGAACATCACCCACACCGTGTTCGGATCGGTGAGGGACATGAACACTTTCTGCCGCGGGATGGTGAGCGTGCAACCGTTGTCCCGGCAGGTGGCGATGTTCGTTGCAGCGGCTATGGTGAATTGCGCGCTCGCCGGCTCCACAATCCCGCCCCCCGATCCGCTCTGCACCACGTACATGAACACCGCCGAAATGACGGCGACTGCCGATGCAAAAACCACCCAGTGCGATGGGCCGTGGATCCAGGTCTCATGCCACTGGTGGTACCATCGAAAATTACTGAGCAGTGTTTTACTGTGCATACAGGTTTATGACACGGGCTGGCGCAGTAGTATCGCTACTCACTACTCCGTACTCCAGGGCGCCCAAGTCCGGTGCGGCGCCGCGCCAGTGCCGGCAGTTGGATTGATTCGAGTCCACGTCATCTGACTGCGCACAGTGGTACCCCGCAATGAACGCCCCCGCGTCAATAGCCGGGCTGCCCGCTTGCAGGCGAAAATCACGGGCCGCAGCCGAAACGAAGAGCGGGTTCGCTTCAATGCTGTGCTGGTCCTTGCCGGTTCCCGACTTCCAGCTGGCAAAGGTGTTGTAGAACGAGGGCGACGGCGCCACCCACCGACCCGTTGTGTCCGTCTCGCCAAAGTACTGCCGGGAGTCGTGGAAGAGGTTGTAGTCGGAAAGGGTGTTCGCAGCCGAGTTGTTCTCCATGCGGAGGTGCGCCGCGCCATCCTGGTACGGCATTGATTGGGCGATGATGTTGCCGCGCACTTCATTCGCATCCGTGGCTGGCTCATCCTTAGCAATGTACACGCCGGCGGTATTGTAGACCGTGTTGTGACGGACGCGGACGGTCCCATTAGCCCGAGCTGTCCAAATGGCAAAGTAGTCCAAGTTAAGGGCACTGGAATAGTGCATGTCGTACACCAGATTCCCCTCAATAATGCCGGCGTAGGCGGTGGAGCTAGCGTACGTCTGCAAGCCAAACCCAATCCCATTCTGGACATCGTGCACGATATTGTCGCGGATGGTGACGTTGGTGTAGTTCGGCTCGGTATTCCCCGCTTTAATGAAGACGCCGATTTCATGATTGTAGAATTCGTTGCCCTCGATGAGGGTGTCGCGAACGCTGTACAGCACGATGCCCGACCCCCGGTGGCCGCCATGCGTAATCAAACTCGGACCTTTGTCACTGCCTTGATCATGAATTTTGTTGCCGACGATGCTGATTCCGGGTTTTAAGAAATTTTGGCGGCCGGAAAAAATCGAGGCGGGATTCTCTGAGCAGGAGCCTTCACCGGAATTGTACCCAAAATCATTATTGCGAATGCTGGCATTGCCGTCACCCAGCGACAGCGGATTCAGCGAGCTGTGCATGATGGTCACGTTCTGCAGGGTAAAATTCATCGGGTACAGGCTCAGCGGTCGGCGGGCGGAGCACTCGATCGTGTGTGCGTTCGGGTTATCACTTCCGAAAGGCCAGAGGTAAATTTTTCGGGCGACACTATCGTAGTAGTACTCGCCGGGCGCGTTAACCGAAGCGGGATTTTCCCTCACACTCGAAAAACTACCATTGGCATAGCTCGCCCGGGTAAACCAGTCGCTCCGGTCAGACCAGCAGTCGGGGGTCACGTTGGGTTTGTTGTAGACACTCGTGCCGTCCATCCGCTCGCACCGGGTCACCGTGGATGAAAAATCTGCCACCCAGACATTGGCATTGTACTGCGACCAGCCGGTGACGGGCTCGCTGCCGAGAATTTTCACCTGCTCTCGGCTGCCGACGCCGTTGATTACCGTGGGCCGTGCTGCACTGGGACCGTTCTTGATCGTCAACACTTCTCGGTACTCCCCGGGGTGAATATTCAGGGTGTCGCCGCCCTGGTAGACCGTGCTGGCCTTGGCCAGGGTCTTCCACGCCGCTGGCTGCGACAAGCCGTTGTTCGCGTCATTCCCATTTTCGCCGTCCACGTAGTAGGTCGTACCCGCGACCTGCGCCTGCGCCAAAGGCACGAGTGCGGGCGCCCCGTCGGTTTGTGCCACGTACGTGATGAGTGCTGATGCGGTGGCCACGGCGCATGCAAAAACCACCCAGTGCGATGGGCCGTGGATCCAGGTCTCATGCCACTGGCGGTACCAGGACAATTTCTTCTTGAGGAATTTGTGCATGTTTATTTTTACTAACTGTATTGTAACACAAAAAAACACTTTTGACAAGTACTTGCGTCCGCGCTTACAAAATCCCAAGCAAGATGACGAGCGCAACCCCCACTGCGTACAGGCCCGTCCGCACCGCAGCAGACCGATAGACTTTTCGATCCAGGCTTAGTGGAGCTTCAGATTTTTTGGCCGCTCGGGTAAACCGCACCAAAGCAATTATGGTTTTAACCAGCGCGATGAGGAAAAGTACACACACGCTCACGAAGAGCGCGAAATGGAACATGACCTTCTGTGGAGAGCCCGCTTGAAAGTTATCAACCGCGAGCGACTCAACGATGACGCGCCCATCGGCCGTGTACTGCGCGCTCCCACTCCCCGACGCGCCGATGTACAGTGCAATCCCGCTATTCGGAGTACAGAAGCCCCGCGCGCCCTCCCGAAGGACGAGCGTCGGGATAACAATGTGACCCGCGGGCTCCGTGGGCAGGGCTTCCACATCTTCGGGATGCACTTTACAGAGTTGCTCACCTGGGCAGTCTGATGCTCGTACGCAGGATTGGTCCACCAGCCGCGTCGAGGCATCACTGGTAACAATGTAGGCAACGCTCAGCAGGATGGTTACAACAATAATCGTTACCCGCTGCCAATGCTGCTTCGGCGGAAACCCCAAAGGTTGGGGCGGGACTTGCGTTGGTGCATCCATACTTACTCCCCTTTCGGTTTCTCTAACTCAATTGCTTCAACGCTGCCGCCAACGTTGGCAATCTTTAGCACGTCTTTATCAACTTTCTTGAATTCCTTGTACGCGGCGTTGTAGGTGTTCACCGTGGTGCCCAGGTGGTTCCCCAGTTTCTGCAAGTACACGTCGTAGCTTGAGATATGTTTGCCGAGTTGCTCCACGTTCTTGCGGATTTCTTTGGCCGACTCTTCAATTTGCATGGCCCGCAAACCTTCCAGGACTGTCTGCAGGTACGCCAGGAAAGATGTGGGTGAGACGATAATGACGTGGTACTTGTTCGCCGCGCGCTGGATGAGGTTTTCGGTTTCCTCCGTCACGGCGCCAACTTTGTTCACGAGCAGGTCGTAGTAGATTGCTTCGGACGGAATGAACATGAACGCGAAGTCCATGGTGTTCTCACTCGGCCGAATGTACTTGGCCGTCTCTTGAATGCGGACCTTGAGGTCATTCACGAACGCTTTCTCCAAAATTTTCTTCTCGCTCTCCACGTGCGTGGCGGCCATGCGGTTGTAGTTCTCCAGGCTGAACTTGGAGTCTATGGGCACCAGCCGGTCTTTGATCTTCACCACGGCATCCACAATCTCCCCATCCTTGAACTTGTACTGCATGTGGTAGCTACCCGGCGGCAGCACATTCTTAAGCAGGCTATCGAGGAAGTACTCCCCCAAAATCCCCCGCTGCTTGGGGTTCTGCAGGATATCTTGCAGGTTGCGGAGTTGATCACTGAAATTGAGCACTTGCCGGTTCGTCTCATCCAGCTTGGTAAGCTTCTCCGTAACGTCCTGCACAATCTTCGTTGACTGGCCGAACTGCTGCTGGAGAGCTTTGGTGGACTCACCGAGCTTTGCATCCAGTACACGCGTCTGCTCGGTGCTCTTCTCATTGAGCTGCTGCAGGCGTTCCTCCATGCGGATGAGCTTCTCGTGCGTCTGCGGGTCTGCGCCGCCAGGGCCGGCCTTCGCTAGGCGGGCATACAGCAAGCCAATGCCAACGAGGACGAGGACCGTGAGAACAATAGCGATAATTTCCATACTGCCATTCTACCTTACCCCCACCCCCGGGGAAAGCGGGGTTGACTTTTTCGGCTTTTGCGATACCGTTGAACCTTAAGATAAACCTCACCTTCAAACCGCGTCCATGATGGGCGCCAGAAACGGAGTTCGTTTATGAGTGGTTCCGGATTTGATCCTCACAACCCCCTACCCATCCCCAGCAGCCAGCCGGCTAGGGATAAGCAGGGGCGACCTATCAAATTCCAGACCATACCGGACCAAGACGGTACCGGGAACAGCAGCCGCGGTTACGCCGATCGGACCTACAAGAGGGTCCGCAGAAATCACGGCCCGATTGGCGGCCTCCACCACCGCTAGGTGGTACACGCGAACACCACGCCGCACTCCTTACCGAGTGCGGCTTTCTTTTGCTATCCCGAAAAATTGTTCCGCATTCGCCGTGGTCTGCTCCTCGACGCTGTCGTAGCTGATGCCCTTCACCTCGGCAATCTTCTCGGCTACGTGCCGCACGTACAGCGGCTCGTTGCGCTTTCCCCGGTACTGCTGCGGCGCCAAGTACGGGGCGTCAGTTTCTACCATAATCCTGTCCAGCGGCGCGTACTTCACCACCGAGAGGAGCTCCTGCGCATTCGGGAAAGTGATGATGCCGGTGAAGGACAGTAGAAAACCGGCGTCCAGAAATTTGCGGGCCGTGTCGAGGTCGCCTGTATAGCAATGCACGACGCCGCGGGTGTAGCCCCCATGCGTGAGGACCTCGAGTAAGTCCAGGTACGCGCCTTGAGGCTGGCGCTTACTTGCCCGCGTATGCAGGATGAGCGGCTTGCTCACTTCTTGCGCCAACTGGATGTGTTGGAGGAACACATCTTTCTGTTTCTGTTTGAAGGCGCGCTCGTCCATGCCATCCGGTACCCGGAAGTAATCGAGGCCACACTCGCCAATTGCTACAACTCCAGGTTGCCGGGCGAGGCGCGCGTAGTACGCGTAGTCAAACTGTTCTTCCCGCGTCTTGAACGGAATTTCCACTTCATCCACGTACACTTCGTGCAAGTGCAACGGGTGAAGCGCAACGCTGGCAAACAGTTGCCCCGGGTACTTTTGCGCCAGGTCCACGGCCCGTTGGCTGGTGGAATTCTGAGAGCCCACGTTAATGACGCGCATCCCCGCCGCCAAGGTACGCTGGATGACCGCGTCGAGGTCGTCTTTGTAGGCGTTGAAATTCAGGTGGCAGTGCGTGTCGATGAGGGGCATAGCAAAAGTGTACCATGCTCGCATACGGCGTTGACATGCAACATTACCAGGAGTAGAATTTTTTGAAGTTCTTTACAAGGAGGATGTTTTGACTGAAAACACAGGTACCCCAAACGCCGACGACTTGCGCAGGCAAACCCAGCAGCATCACGATGCGGAGAGAGAAAAACGCGAAACCTGGCTACGGGAGCGAGAGGCGCGAGACCAGGAAGAACTGGCGCAGGTTGATAGTAAGCTCCAAGCAGCAGCCCAGGCGGGTCGTCGTGAAGCGGTTGTGTGGACAGTTTCCCACACGTTCCGCGATGATTTGCTAGCGCTCCCCAACGACGCCGAGTACGACTGGCTTGAAGATGATCGAGATGCGATTCAACGGGCAATCGATAATCGCAAGCACTTACCGCTTACCTGCCTGCGCGGACACGCTGCAGCGCTTCGCGACCAGCTTCAGGCTCGCGGCTTCAGCCTTGATTTACGCCTCCGCACCGAGGGTTCGGGCTGCAAAGGTACGTACCACGTATGGGACATCGTTGCACATTGGTGAATGACAACCGGATTCGAGTGAATCCGGTTTTCTGTTCCAGGCACCGACTGCTATACTACGTACATGCCAAACACCCCCGCGCCGACCCCGCAGAAGAAGCTCCGTGTTGGGTGGTTTACGTTTAGCTGCTGCGAAGACAGCACCGTCATTCTCACCGAGCTCATGAATGACCGCTGGCAGGAATGGAAGAAGCTCATCGACTTCCGCCATGCACGTGTGCTGCAGTCCAACAACGTCCTAGACCAGATGGACGTAGCCTTTGTGGAGGGCGCACTCAACTCCCCTCGGCATGTGGAAAAGGTAAAAGAAATTCGCAAGCTCTCCACCATGCTGGTGGCCATTGGCGCCTGCGCCTGCACAGGCCTGCCCTCTACCCAGCGCAACACCTTTACCCCCGAGCAACAGGCGGCCATTCAGCCCCTCATCGAGAAGTTCGACTTCCTCCCCAAAGGCCAGAAGCTCGCGGACGTGGTCACGGTCGATGCTCAAGTGCCGGGCTGCCCAATGGACGAAAAGAAGTTCCTGGCCCTGCTCGACACCGCCCTCAAGAAGTTTGGCATCGTCACCTAGCCTATGCACACCGTCGACCTCTCCCTCACCAAAGAACTCACCAAGGTTGAAGGCGCTGCCGTGCTCGACGTGCAAGTACGTGGTGGCAAGGTGCAGTCCTGCACCTTTGGCATAACCGAATCGAAACGCTTTTACACGCAGGCGATCCGCGGGAAGCCGTACAAGATGGTGCCAGCTTTGCTCGCGCGCATTTGTGGTACATGCTCTAACGCACACCTGATTTGCAGCATCGAGGCATGCGAACATGCCTTAGGTATTGTGCCTACAGCGCAGAGCATGCAGATGAAGAAGCTCACCATGGCGGGCTTGAACATCCGCGACCACGCCCTGCACCTGTACCTCTTCGCTCTGCCGGACATGTGGGGCAAGGACAACTTCTTGAGCTTCGATGAGAATGACCCCGAGCAGCACCAAATCCTGCACGATGCGTTTGATATTAAGGCAGCAGGCAATGCCCTCTCCATTGTCATTGCTGGCCGGAGCGTGCACGCCATCACACCCATGATCGGTGGATTCCTCAACGTGCCCACCCCGGCGCAGGTGGAAGAACTCATCCACAAACTAGAACACGTTCGCCCAGCCGTGCTACGAACTATTGAACGGTTTGCGAAATGCGATTTCCGTTTTGACCGCAAGACCCACTTCATGGCACTGGTGGCCAACCCCTTCAGCTACCTCGACGGCCACATTGTGAGCGACGATGGTGACTACATTTCGGAGTCCGACTACCGCGACCACCTGGAGCACGTCGTCATCCCCTACTCCCAAGCGTCGGGCTACTCATTCAAAGGCCGGTCCTACATGGTGGGCGCGCTCGCCCGCTTGAACCTGGCGAAAGACACCCTCAATGCCAAAACCAAGGCGAGCATCCCCGAAGTGTTTGGACGCTTCCCCTCCACGAACATATTCGACAACAACCTGGCCCAGGCTATAGAAATCCTGCACTGCGTGGATGAATCGATTGAGGTGCTCCAGAATACCAAGTTCACCAAAGAACCGCTCGTGCCCCCAGCGCGACCCTCGGGGACGGGTGTCGGCGTTGTAGAGGCGCCCCGCGGCACGCTCTACCACAAGGTAACCATTGGCCAGGACGGCAAAATCATCACTGGCGACATCATCGTGCCCACCGGCCAGAACCAAATTAACATCGAGCAGGACATGGCCCGCATGGTGGAAGACCTCTTGCCGGCGGACCCAACCGCTGACCAAATCCAGCACGAACTAGAAAAAATCATCCGGGCCTACGACCCGTGCATGAGCTGCGCTTCGCACTTCCTCACGCTGAAACTGGCGGGAGCGAAGCTGCGATCTGCGTAACCGCTTCGTCTGGCCCAAGCTCCGGCGGCACGCCAACCAGAGTGAGGCGTTTGAGCTTGCCAAGCTTCTGCAAGAGCTGCAGCTGCGCGAGCAAGTCGAGGTCGTGCATGGTCACGCGCGGCGCATCGGCGAAAGCACTCAGGTCTGTGAAGACCGCCACCGTGCGCAATCCCTTTACGGTATCCACGATAATGAACGGGTCGGGCACCTCGTCCCACTCCTCCAGTGGGTCACGGGTTTTGAAGGTGAGGTCCGGTCGCTGGCGCTGCAGCTGAGGCAGGATGCGCAGCGGCAAACTGTCCTCCTGCACATCAAGGTTCCCAAAGACCCAGATATCCATAGCTAGAGCGTTTGGTTACTCAGCTGCATGGCGAGGTTGGTGTAGTGGGCCAGGTGCCGGACGCTGGGTTTGGGGATGACTTCACACACCACACCCCAGTGCATGGTCACCACGTCGCCGGGCGCCAGGTCATCCAGTGAACCATCTTCTTCCAGGCGTCGGCGCAGTTTGTGCTCGACCGGATCACCCAAGCGCAACTTCCTGTCCTGTTGCACCAGCGGCTGACGCTTTACCGTTACCGAAGGCCCCTCCACGGTAACAACCTCACCCCAGCTCACCCGGCACGAATCCATGCTCTCTAAGGTGTGGAGCTTAGCGTCGTGGCCCGTGCGCTTGTACGCGTTCAGCACGTGCACGTTGTGGTGCATGCGCGCACCCTTGCCGAGTTTCGCGACGAGTTCTTCAAATTCCTTAAACCCGTACTTCCGCTTCAAATCAAGGTTATCCCGCAGGTGTTTGTAGTACACCTGAGGCGGGATGGTTTCGAGGAGCGCGTTCCCCACCCAGTACGCCTCCACCACGCGGTCGTCAAACGGGTCAGCTATGTGATTAGACCGAGCAATTTCTTCCAGGTACGGGTAGAGCGTGGTGAAGCCTTTCAGCAGGTACTGTAAGCCCGGGTCGGTAACCCCGGCCTCCAGGTACGCGTACACTTCGCGGTTCGCATCCGGTCCGCACAGGTGCAAGCGGTTCGGCCCGAAGCCGTACCGAGCTGCACGGCGAACGCCGTCAGGCCGGATCCTGCTCGGGGTTTGGAGTGTGGACATGCGCAGCACTACGGCGAGACGCCCAAATGAAAAGCGCTACACCCAGGGTTACGATGGCGCCCGAAAGCCACTGCTGACCCGTAATTGGCCCTTTGTGAAACGTGCCCGAGAGCAAAGCCGTGATGAATACGGAGGGAACCAAGAGGCTTGCGACCAACGTCGCGGGCGCGCGCTTGAGCGCGCTGTACCAGGTGAGCACGTAGCCAAACAGCAGCAAACTCGGTAACACCACCCAGCCCCACTGATCAAAGGTGAGCGTGCTCACCAGGCTCATTTTCCCTTGCACTAGAACAACGCCGAGAAGCACGAGCGAACCCAGGAACATGCGTGCTGCCACAACCGTGAGGGTTGAGAGCTGCGCAAGCGCTTTCTTTGCCAGAACATTCTCCACCGCCCAGAGCAACGTAGCGCCAAGCACCATCCACTCCCCCGCCCCCAAGTGAAAACCTTGCAAACCGCCCAGGGCAAACGTGCCCGTGAGGAGAAGGGCGAGCGCCGCTACGTGCCAGCGCGTAACCTTTTCCTTTAGGCTCACCCACGCCAGAATCGCCACCCACACGAACAAAGTCTTGTGGATGAGATTAGCGTGCACGGCCGTCGTCTGCTGCAAACCATTGAAAAAGAGGAGGAACGGCACGCTCCCGCCAATGACGGCAATGGCAGCAAGCTTGAGCCAGTCTGCGCGCTTCAGCTCGCGCAACTCTTTCCACTGCACGAACAGCATCACCAAGCCTACAACGAGCACGCCGACAATGGCGTTCTTCAGGAACGTGAAGAGCGTGGCGTCCTTTACCACCGTGACACTCACCTTGGCCACGAAGTTCGACAAACCCGAGATGGCGGCTGTGCCGAGGGCGAGGAGGATGCCGGTGCGGAGGGTCTTGGTCATAGGTTTTTATCTGCCGTCATTGCGAGCGACCGGAGGGAGCGTGGCAATCCCGCTGAAACTGAGGGGTTGCTTCGTCGCTGCGCTTCTCACAATGACACTAAGAGAATTGCTTCGTTATGTACGAGTGAAGTTCAGTGATTGCAATCCGCTCCTGCGCCATGGTATCCCGGTCGCGGACGGTGACAGCGTTGTCTTTCTCGACGGTCTCGAAGTCCACAGTCACACAGTAGGGCGTGCCAATTTCGTCCTGCCGACGGTAGCGGCGGCCAATGGACTGCGTATCGTCGTACCAGGTGACGAAGTCCTTCTGCAACAAAGCCTGAACTTCCTTAGCTTTGGTAGCCAAGGGCTCTTTCTTAGAGAGGGGCAGGATAGCAACTTTAATCGGTGCAAGCCGCTTGCTAAGCCGTAAGACAACTTCTTTCTCCTTGTTCGCTTCGGTGGTGGTGGTACGGCCGCCTTCCACTTCTTCGTAGGCATCAATCAAGAAAGCCAGTGCTGCGCGGTCTACACCTGCGGATGGCTCAATGCAGAAGGGCGTGATGTCCCCTTTCGCTTCTTCATCCCGGAAGGTCTGGCCGTGCGCCTTCAAATCGAAGTCTGTCCGATTCGCCACGCCCATGAGTTCAGCCCAGCCCTTCTCTCCCGCGGAGCGGGGTCCGGCTCCGCCGGAAAATGGGAAGTGGTACTCAATGTCCGTTGTCGCCTTGGAGTAGTGCGCCAATTCGGACTTGGGTTGGCCAGTGAAGCGAATGTTGGCCTTCTTCATGCCGAGATCTAGAAACCACTGCATGCTCTCTTGGCGCCAGTAGTCAAACCACGTGTCATCCTCCCCTGGCTTGCAGAAAAACTCCAGCTCCATTTGCTCAAATTCGCGGGAACGAAAAATGAAGTTGCCTGGGGTAATCTCGTTGCGGAAGGCTTTGCCAATCTGGCCAATGCCGAAAGGGAGTTTCAGGCGCATGCTCTGCCGCACATTCTGGAAGTTCACGAAAATCCCCTGTGCCGTTTCCGGGCGGAGGTACGCGGTGGAGACGCTCTCCTCGGTAGAACCGATGAACGTCTTGAACATTAAATTGAAATTCGCTGGTTTCGTGAACTCTGTACCTCCACAATTGGAGCACGCCTTGGCAACATCATCCGCCTTAAAGCGCTGGTGACATTTCTTGCACTCTACGAGTGCATCGTGAAAATTTACCAAGTGGCCGCTCTTTTCAAAAACTTTCGGATTGGTAACGATTGCCGAATCCAAGCCTACCACATCGTTGCGCTGCTGCACGAAGCGCTTCCACCATTCCCGTTTGATATTATTCTTGAGCTCCACGCCCAAGGGACCAAAGTCCCAAAAGCCACCCAAACCGCCATACACTTCGGCGGTGGGGAAAATGAAACCGCGACGCTTGGCGAACGAAACCAGGGTGTCCATGGTGACCGGCATAGTGCTTGCAGTGTACGGTTTTTTGCGTCTTTGGACAAGAAAAGCGGACGTCTCGTGACAAGACGTCCGCAGAAAGAATTGCAGGGACTGGACTTGAACCAGCGTCTTTGGCGTATGAAGCCAACGCTTTGCACCTTCTAAGCTACCCTGCGGTGTATTTTTTGCGGCTGGATGGAATTGAACCACCGACAGTGAGGGCTATGGAGAATCCCCCAGGCTCTACCCCTGAGCTACAGCCGCAGTATTTTTGGGCCAGCGGTTCCAATACTGCTCTTCACCGAATTTGTTTCCCTCAAAAAAACCGTACTCGGTAAAAATTTCTCTTCTTCCGCTGGCGTGGGACGAGATTACCGGCTTCCAAACTGGTTGTCAAGCGCCGATTTTTAGAGATCGCGGAGGGCTAAACGGAAGTTGTCGGCCGCGACCGCACAGTTCCCTTCAGCCAGAGCGGCCTGCACGTCTGCGAGTGTTGACAGGGTTACCGCACTGGAAAAGTCAACCATCCCCAGCGTGTTCACTGCCTGCAACTCTTGCACGAGCGGTGACAATTCAGAAAGCGCAACCTGCGCAATCTGATCTGCACGCTTACGCATGTGCGGATCATACGTGGCGCTCGATACGCGGTAGTGCACAGCCTCCAGCTGCACGCGGAGTTTGCGGAGTCGCAAGCTCGCAGCAGAGGTGGCCAGCAAAGGTTGAGCCTGGTCCAAGCGTCCAACCCGAATGTGCTGGGCGGCGGTGGTGAACTCTCTCACCACGTGCTGGAACGTGACGCTGAACGGCTTCACCCAAATGAGGCTCAGTGTCTTGGCGAATTGATCCAGCTGCGCCGCGGTGAGTTCCCGGCGCCGCACTCGCACGATCTGCCAATTTGCCAGGATCTGGGTGAGGAAATCTTCCACAATCAGCACCTGCGTTTCCAACATGGCTAAGGCCAGCCGAACCGCTTGTCGTCGACCCGCGTACACTTCGCTAATGTCCGACACCTGCGCTTCACGGTGGATGAGGTTGCCCACCGCGGTGAGCATGCGCAAGCAGGCAGCGCTGCTATTCACGCGGTTGAGCGAGTCCACGCCTTTCCGCGTGATGATGATCCGCTCTAGTGCTTCGTCCTTCTCCTCATTTTTCACCTGCAGGCCAATAGCGTGCACCACCTGATCCACAAGGGCTTCGATGCGGCCGATGAGTTCTTGGAAGTTGTCTTTCCGCAAACCGAGGAGCACGCTATGCAGGATCTGGCAGTACTCCAGAGCCGTCGTCAACCGGGGCACCTCGTTCATTTCATACCGATCCAGCACATGGCTCAGCGTCCGATGCAGACCGTAGACATCGTCGTAGACCGGGTACAGTACGTTATCGGCACGTAGCGACAGGCGCTGGTGGTGAACCCGGGCGCGCGATTCAACCTGAGCGGGCCATCGGGGCATCGTGCACTGGCCAACGAGTTGCGGCTCAGCCGCTGACTCTTCAATGACGTACGCGCGCGTGCCACAGAATGGCCGAACCGTAACGTCTAGCCGTTGCTGCTGGTAACTGACCGTGCAAACGGTGCGGTCACCGAGAAAATGCGTACTTCGCACAATCTGCTCCTTTCATTGTTCAAGAACCATTTCGTGGGCCTACCCTACGCAAAAAACCCCCGCTCGTCAATGCGGAGCAGCTTCGTAAAAAACGTGCCTTACACTTCGCTCGCCTTCTCTACCCGAACTTTTCCGCCGGGTTCCAGCACGGCTACGTCCCGCCGCGCCAGCTGGCCGGTGAGCAGTGCATTCGCCAAGGCGTTGTCCACGTGCTCTTGGAGCGCACGGCGCAGCGGTCGGGCGCCGAACTGCGGGTCAAAACCAACTTGCGCGAGCTCCATTACGGCGGCTTCGCTCACCCGCAGCTGCACGCCTTTGCCTTTCAGGATCTCCCCCAGCTGCGCGAGCATGAGCTTAGTAATGGCAATGACCTGCGGGAAGTCGAGGGGCTTAAACACAATGATGCCGTCGAAGCGGTTGAGGAATTCTGGCCGGAAGTGCTGGGCCAGCTCTTGCGTCACCAGGCGCTGCTTGATGCTCTCCAGGCTCTCGCCGGCGTTCATGCCGGCCTGGATGATGGGCGTGCCGGCATTCGAGGTGGCAATGAGAATGACGTTGGTGAAGTCCACGGTGCGGCCCGTGCTGTCGGTAAGCCGGCCATCATCCATGACCTGCAAGAATACGTTGAGAATGTCAGGGTGCGCTTTCTCTAATTCGTCCAGCAGGAGCAAAGAAAATGGATTCTTCCGAATGGCCTCAGTAAGGTAGCCCCCCTCACCATCGGGCGTGCCAATGAGCCGGCCTAGGCTGGATTGCACCTGGTACTCAGACATGTCGAGGCGAATCATGTTCTTCTCATCGCCGAAGTACACCTCGGCCACCGCTTTCGCAAGTTCGGTCTTCCCTACACCCGTAGGCCCGAGAAACAAGAAGTTCGCAATCGGACGCCGGGCGTCCCGAAGTTCAGCGCGGGCCCGGCGCAAGGCGGCCGAAACGGCTTTCACGGCTTCATCTTGACCAATGACCCGTTCGTGGATGCGGTCTTCCAGTTTGAGCAGTTTTTCGGTTTCGGCTTGCGTGACCTGCGTGACGGGAATGCTCGTTCGCTCGGCAACAATTGCGGCTACGTCCTCGCCAGTAACCACGCTCCCCTTCCCGCGCGTCTTGTGCACGTACACCGCCGCTTCTTCGGCAAGGCTAACGGCCTTCTCGGGCAAGTAGCGATCGTGGATGTAGCGCTGCGACAGCGTGACCGCCTTTTCTATGGCGTCGTAGCTGAATAGCACCGACTGCTTATACTCAATTGTTCCCGCTTTCCCTTCCAGAATTTGGATGCCCCCGTTGGTGTCTACTTCGTTCACCGGTACGCGCTGGAAAACGGACTGCAAGCTGGATCGCTCCACGTAACGGTGCTCGTCGAGCGGATTCGTGGTGGCAATGCACAGGAAAGCCTGGTGGCCCAGCGCCTGTGCCAGCATTTCAGCTAAGTCCAAACGGCTGCCGCCCTCGGTAGTGAGGCCAGACAAATTCTGGACATTGTCGATGTACAGCACGATATTCCCGGACCGGGAAATTTCGGAAAGGATGATGTTGAAGCGTTCTTCCAGCTCACCCTGCCGACCCGCAGTGCCAACAATGGACGCAACGGACAAACTCACCAAGCGCTTGTCTTGCAAGACCAGTGGCACGTCATCGGCCACCATGCGGTACGCCAGACCATCGATAATGGAAGTCTTGCCCACGCCCGGCAAGCCGACGAGTAGCGGGTTGGCCCGGCCGCCCTCGAACACACGGAAGATTTCTTCAAATTCCTTCTCCCGACCAATGCAGTGCGCCAGCGATCCGTTTCGCGCCAGCTGCGTGAGGTCGTGGCTAAACTGGTCCAACATGGGCGTAGCAATGGCCGTGAACGCTCGGTTCATCCCGCCCTTGCCGCGGAAGCGCGCTTGCCGACGCCAGCGCTGGTACCCCCGAGAGAGCCGGCGGGTAATGCTAATCCACGCCACTACGTTTCTTAGCTTCTGCTCATCAATGGCGAGGTCAGCCAGAATTTCGCTCACCTGCGCGTCGTGCCCGACCGACACGATGAGTTCAGGAACATCCACAACGGGCTTGGAAGCAAAGACTGCTTCCTGGTAGGCACGCAGGAGCGCACCCACAAAGGGGCCACTGACCGTAGGCGGCGCACTGGCTTGGGGGAGCCGGGAGAGCGCGCGCGTTACGCGTTCGCTCAAGCCTTGGCTTTGTATGCCCAGCCGACCGAAAACCACCTGGGTATCGTGCAGGGCGAACAGCGCGGCAAATAGGTGGAGCGGTTCAACGCTGCGATGTTGCAAGCGCTCCGCGAGCGACCATGCGCCTTCAATGGCGCGGTGCGCGGGCTCTAGGAAAGCCCCAGACACATCTTGGAAACGGTTCTGCTCCCGGACCAGGTCTGGCCAGCTCAGGGTGGGCGCAGGCACGGCGAGGAGTTCGCTATCCCGGTGCGCCACAAGCACGCGCTCTTGCCGGCCTTTCACCAGGCGCGCGGTAACGATGAGGTCACCGAGCAAAGAGAGGGCGATAACCAGGTGCCAGCCGGTCCGCGTACCCAGGAAGTCTCGGACGCTCGAGAACTCAAACGCGACGTTGCGCTCCATGACCTGCCACACCAGAAGGCCGATGCCAACGAGGCCAAAGATAATGAGCAACGCATTAAACGCGCGGTGAAGCCCCCGCTGCAAACGTTCTTCGGCAATGTGCCAACGGTCAATCTTCCGGTCCCACACGAAAATCTGGCCCATGAGCCACATCGCGGATCGTCGGCCGTTGCATCCAGGACACGCCGCCACACCGGCCACACAGGTTGGGCAGGAGAGGATGATCGAAGGATTGGGCGGGAGTTTTGCCATGCGTTACGACGGCCAGGGTAGGCTGACGAGTTGACGCAAGAAGAAGTACACCACCGCAACAGGCGCCACGAGATACCCAACGAAGTAGAGGAGGTACGCGACCACGGCAATAACCAGCGCCACAGTAAGACCGAGAGCCACGAACAAACGGATGAAGAAACTAATCGCCCGGCCACTACGCGAGTAGTCGCCGTACATGGGCACGAACAAATTCTGGAACCACACTTTAGGGCTCCACCGACTGCGGTTGGCAAACTCGGCTATCCGGCTGAGGGTGAAACGGCCAACCCGAATGAACCCCTTCCCATACCACCACAGCGGGAAAAGCAATACGTCCACCACGAATTCATGGAGGACGAAACGCGTGGCATTGCGAGCGAGGGAGTCGGCCATAGTGGTGTATTCAGTATACCACCTAGCCCCCTGAAAATGTGGGCTGCGGCTACACCGCCGGCGCGGCGACGACTAAGCCTTTCCCCTGCGCGGCAACGTCGTTTGGCAAGTCACTGGTGATGATGGCCTTCTCCACCCGTAGGTCTTGGGTCGTGAACTCGTCTCGGGCAGTCACCACCGTTTGGTTGAGGAGAATGAGGAGCTTCCCCAGATCCGTAGCGGTAGGAGTAACGCTCACCTCGAATTTCGCCTCTAGACTCGCGAACAGGGTTCCCGTACCCGGCGGCACGCGATTCACACGCCAGGTCACCTCCCGCGTGGTCGCCTCGTACGCCACAGCTTGGCCAGCCGTTACCGACTGCTTCCCAGCCCACGTTACACCATCGGGCAGCGTAGCACTCACAACAACTTGGGTGACCTCATTCGTCGGATTCGCTAACACCCAGCCCAGCTCATACGTGGTGGCCTGGCCGACTTGCGGAGGGAGCGGGCCCGTGCCAACCGGAATTTGCTCGTCGCTGTAGTACCGCCCTTCGGGTTCCACATTCAGCTTGGATGTCACTTTCGTGGTTACGGGTGTGGCTTGGGTTTCAATGCTCTTCTGATCTAAGCCATCAACACTCCCCACGGTGAGCCGGGCCGCACTCGTAATGGCAAAGTTCCGGTCGGCTTGTGAACGAATGTTCGGGCCCGACCGCAGCGGAATACGGAGCAAAAGGTCACCCGACTTTCCGCCAGCAACAGCGGCGAGCGCCGGTACTTCCTTCTTCGTCCACGTAAGGGTGCGCCCTGCCAGCTTGCCCTTGCTCAAGTCTGAGCGGTTGTCCAAATCCAGAATGTCCACATCAACGCTCTCAACGTTTTTCTGACTAAACTCCATCGTTATGCTGACGTCACGCATTTCCGCGTCACTCTCGTTGGTGTAGGTAATGACGTAGTTGAGCGTTTCGCCCCAACCAATGGCTGCGCCGCTGCCCGGATTGGTAACCACAACCTTCAGGGCCATTCCAGACTGCACCACCGTGCCAATCCCACTTACTTCCGTCTGCGCCTGGAAGCCAGCAGCAGCCACCCGTCCAGCACGGAATTTAAACTCGGGTGTCGACCCAACTGGTTGGTCGAGAGCGCCGGTAATTTTTACCGTCACTTTTTGCCCAGCCTTCAGCGTACCCAAGTCCCACACCGTATCTTTCTCCGACGCTTTTGGCTCGGCGCTGCTATAGGTGAATCCTTCAGGGTACTCGGCCACCAGTCGAACCGCGTCCAGACTGTCACTCCCCGTATTCTCCACAGTTACTGGAATGACGGTGGGGGTCTTCGGTGGAATGCGCAAAGGCACTTCGGGCGTTATGTGCAAGACGGTCTTATTAATGACCACCCGCACCTCCACAGATTTTTGGAACTCAGTATTAAAATTCGCGGGCGTGTACGTGAGCATGAACGAGAATACTTTTTCCTGACTCTGCTCACCAAGCAGCCGCCCGCTAATGCTCACCGTCGTACCGCCGTGTTCCTGAACCGTCCCCAGGCCCCACGCATTGTTAAACTCATTCGAGGGCGAGGGCGTACTCGTCCGGAACGTAAAACCCTCGGGCGCCGTATAGGTGAGCTCGGCATTCCGCAGAGCAATACCTTCTTCGTTCTTCACCTGCACGCTCACGGTGAGGTCATCGCCAGATGCAACTTCCGACGCTGCTGACGCCGTGAGTGTCACCTGTTCGCTGAAGCGGCTCTGCCGGCTAAAAATGAAATACCCGGCAGCCGCTGCGACCGCTAGCACTCCCAGCACGATGAAGCTGATGAGGAGTTTACGGGATTTTTTTTGCTTCCGCTGGATACGTGTCACGTCGGTATCGGTCGGGGTCTCCCCTTCTTCGCGGTAAATTTCGCTGAGGACGTTATCCCGCAAGCTCTGCGTTGCGCGCCGGGAACGCACCGGTAAGGACTCACCCGCCGGCTCGACCTCGACGGTTTCGGCTTCCGGCTTCGTATCCGGTTCGTTGGGTTCTGGTTCGGGAAGGGCTTCGGCTTCTTTCCCACGAACGCGTCGGACGGGAACCCGACGGGTCCCCTCGCTATCGGTGGCTTTTGCTTTCGGCATGGTACTAGCAAGTATACGCTGCGCCGCTCGATTGCTCAACTGAGACTGCGCGTGAACTGCACGAAGCGCTCGGCTGGTAGGCGGCGCTCCAGAACGTGATCCAGGGCGGCGCGCGTCACAGCGGCCGCATCCTTTTCGACTGGACGTTCGGGGGGAATAGCGGGTAACTCCTCCCAGGCACCACGCACGAACTGGCGCACGACCTCGCGGACAGCCGGGCCAACGACGAGGGCGCTGGCGTCGGCAGTGTAGCAGGAGGCATCCAGCCAGCCGCCGAGCTGGGCAGAGTAGCGCACGTTGTCGGCCAATGATTTTCGGCAGTGTACACAGTGCGTGAGCTCGGGACTATGGCCGCTGCAATCCAAAACGCGCCAGGCTACCCACATGCGAAACCGAGATTGCTCAGCCGGATCAGCCGGTAAATGTTCCAAGGTGCTAATAGCTTCCTGCGCAAACGAAGCCAACGCCGGATCAGCCGACTCGGGTTTTGTTACCGCATCCACTAAACTGAGAAAAAATCCCAGGCTGGCAAGGCGCCCCAAGTTTGCCATGGTGGCCGCGGGGTAATGACTGCGTTCGACGGCGGTAATCGTTTCGCCGGTTTTTCCACGGGCCAACGTTACCCGTACCGTGGCACCCGGTTCTAGGTGCCCACCCAATTTCGCCCGGCCTTTTCGGATGCCACGACCAAAAACCTCCAGCTTCCCGCGCTCGTGGGTGAAGATGGTATAGAGTCGACTGTCTTCCCGCACGTCACGCCGGCGCAGCACGATGCCCGTTACGTCGTGTAGGCTCATGCGGTAATGCCAATGGTTACCCGAGCATCGCCGATGATGAGCTCCTTCTTGTGGGTCACCTGCAGCACGCTGCTGGCCTTTATGCTCCGGGCTTTCGTGAATTCGCGCAACTCAGCGGCGTGCTCGGTAAACGCATGCTGCAACGTTGGGTCGTCGGTCATCCATTCCACGTCGACCACGTCTTTTACCGTGAGCCCCGCTGCCTTCCGCAAGTCGTTCACGTGACGGGCCAGCTCCCGGACCAAACCTTTATGACGAAGATCTTCATCAATGGTGGTATTGAGCGCCACCATGAGCGCGCCTTTGGCCTTGCCTACCCACCCGGGGGGCATAGCTTTGTCTACAGTGCACGCCTCTACGTTCAGCTCTTCCCGCAGCACCTGCTGGAGGTCGGGCTGGAGCTCATGGTTAACGAATACGCTCGCAAGCGGCTGGCGAACTTTGAGATTCTGTTCCTTCCGAATTGCATGGCCGAGTTCTACTGCATCTCGTACCCGCTGCATATCGTCCAGGACCGCGGTATCGGCAGCGACGGCAGTTGGCCAGGGCATGAGGTGAATGCTCACGGGTTCATCGATGTGCCGGAGTTGCTGGTGCACGTGTTCGCTGACGAATGGGGCAAATGGGGCCAGGAGCCCGGCCGTGGTGCGGATGACGTGCCGGAGCACAGCGGCTGCTTCGGTTGAGGTGTGCTTACCGTGCCGCATGCGGTCTCGGCTCCGGCGGACGTACCAGGTAGAAAGATCGGTGATGAATTCTTGCAAGGTGCGCGCTGCCGTAGTCGGGTCGTATCCATCCAGTTTCGCCGTTACCACACCGGTCACCTGACTCAACCGGGCCAGTATCCACTGGTCCATGATGTGGCTAGGTTTCTCTGGAACAACATGCACGTGCTCGCCCGCGTGGGTTTGATAGAACGTTACGATGTTCCAGTAAATGAGCAGCGTCTTCTTCACCACGTCGTCCACACCCTGCACGTCGAAGTTCTTCGGGTCGCCGGCCTGGCTCATGGTGAAGAGGTGCAGGCGCAGCGCATCGGCACCGTAGCGGTTTATGACGTCAGCGGGCACCACCACATTGCCCTTGGACTTGCTCATCTTCTGGCCCTTGGCATCCAGGATGTGGCCAAGGGAAATGACGTTCTTATACGGTGCCCCTTTGCCGAGCAAGGTAGAGATGGCGAGGAGCGTGTAGAACCACCCGCGGGTTTGATCGATTGCTTCGGAAATATAGTCCGCCGGAAAATTCGTACCCTCGTCTACCCGGGCTTTCTCCGCAAACGGGTAGTGCCACTGGGCAAACGGCATGGCCCCAGAATCAAACCACACATCCAGCACCTCGGGTACGCGGTGCATAGTGCCGTCACACTTCTCGCACGTCAACGTGACGTCGTCGATGAACGGCCGGTGCGGATCGAATTGCAACGGCACCCGTAAATGCTCTGCCTCGCCCTTCTTCGGGTACGGTGTTTCGGGGTACTGGCTTTCCGGCACGTTCGAGTACGACCACTTCAAAATCCACAGCGGGTCACCGTGCGAGACAATCAGCACGCGTTTTCCTGCGTGCGTGCGGATTGCCTGTTGCACAGCTCGCTGCATCCGCTCACGAACCTGATAGTAGTTCTCGCCCCCACCAAGGTGGTGGCTCATGGGTAAAGGATCGGGCAGGCTTTTACGAACCTCCACCACGAGCTGTCCTTCCCAGTCGGGCGTTTGAATTTCTCGCAAGTCTGGGTCGTACGTGACTGGCGCACCCGTGACGTCACTAACGATCTGCGCGGTCTCCCGTGTCCGTTCAAAATCAGAGGCAACAATAACGTCAATTTTCCCTTTTAGCTTCTGCGCAGTCTTCTTCACCTGCGCTGCTCCTTCGGGCGTCAGGCCGTGCAGGTGGCTCTCTTCAACATTGCCCTGGATAATCGAGGGTTTGTTCTTTTTCGAGAAACCATGACGCAGCATGAGAACGTCTACCTGCTTTTCTGGCAGCTGCAAATCTGCAAAACTTCCCACCACCTTCTGCGCTTTGCACTGCGCACATTCCCAGATGGGCAAGGGCGTGCCCCAGTAGCGCTCCCGGGAGATGGCCCAATCTTTGACGTCTTTCAGCCACTCCCCAAAACGCCCTTCCTTTAGGTACGCGGGCACCCAGTTGATAGTTCGGTTGTTCTCAATGAGCTTCGATCGCACGTCCGACATCCGGATGAACCAGCTATCTTTGGCGTAGTAGAGCAAAGGGGTGCTGCAACGCCAGCAGAAGGGGTAATCGTGCGCAAACTGCTCCACCTTGTGCAGCAACCCCCGTTCCTTGAGATCGGTGATAATGTCCGTTTCCACGCCCGGGTCTTTCACGAACTTCCCCGCCCACTTGGCGACGCTTGGCAAAAACTTCCCGGTCGGATCCACAGTGTGCACTTTCGGCAACCCTGCTTCTTCGCCAAGCTTGTAGTCATCTTCACCGTACATCACGGCCGTGTGCACCACCCCCGTACCATCCGTTGTGGTCACGAAATCGGCAGGCAGGACTGTCCAGGCTGTGGGAGAGTTCCCCTTCTTCACCGCGCCGGGGAACAGCGGCTCGTAGGCTGTGCCAATGAGCTGCTCACCTGTAAGATCTTCCAGAACTTTTGCATCATCACCCAGAACCGCCATACGTTCTTTCGCCAGGATGAGGTACGCACCGTCATGCTTCACCAATTGATACGCCATGTCTTTGCCAATAGCTAAGGCCACGTTACCCGGCAATGTCCACGGCGTGGTCGTCCACGAGAGCACGAAGACCTCTTCACCTTTGCTTAAGAGATTCTGCAACGTTGGCACAGTGCTCTGCGTTACCTTGAACTTAACGTACACCGACGTATCCGTAACGTTCTTGTAGCCTTGGGCCACCTCGTGCGAGGAGAGGGCGGTCTCGCAGCGTGGGCAGTGGGGCACCACCTTGTGCCCCTTGTACACCAAACCTTTCTCCCACACCTGCTGGAAAACCCACCACACGCTCTCGATGTATTCGGGATCGTAGGTAATGTACGGATGCTTGAGGTCCAGCCAAAAACCAATTCGGCTGGTAAGGTGCTCCCAATCTTTCCGGTACTCCATGACGCTCTTCTTGCACGCGGCATTGAATTTCTCAATGCTCGCCTGCACATCACCAGGGACAAGATTCTCTATTTGCTGCTTCCCCGATATCTTCAAGGCCTTTTCTACTTGCAGCTCCACCGGCAGACCGTGCGTGTCCCAGCCGGCTTTTCGCTCCACGAAGTAGCCTTGCATCGTCTTGTACCGCACGATGACGTCTTTGTACGCGCGCGCCAGAACGTGGTGGATGCCTGGTTTCCCGTTCGCCGTGGGCGGCCCTTCGAAAAATACGAATGGTGTACCGGCTTTCGTCTGCTGTAATGATTTCTGAAAAACCTTCTCGTCTTTCCACAATTGCAAAACCGCTTCCTCGAGGGCGGGGAAGGGCGTCGCTGGACGTTCGCTCGATGGTGCGGTTGCGTCCTTCGCAGTGTGCGGTTTCTTCGCCATAGACAAGATGACTGTGCGGGGGTGAGTGTACGATAAATGACGTTCGCTGGCAAGACATGCAATTGACCAAACGCCTACCGCGCGCTAAGGTGCCGACAGAAAATTGCACGTGAATAAAAGGAGAATACCATGTCAGAGAAAACTGCTCCCCTGCGGTCACTCCTCACGCGGGACCAGGTACGGCGCCACATGGCCGAAGGGAACATCATCATTCACCCCTTCGAAGTCCGGAGTCTGAATACCACCTCCTACGACTGCCGGCTTGGTACGCACTTCTACCGCGAACGCGAGTTCAAAGGTACCCGCGCCCTGCTGGAACCGTTCAGCGAAACGTCGGTCCGGAAGTACTGGGGCGATCCCCAAACTGCCGTGCGGGCTGGCGACTGGATGGTGGATAACGGTCGGCTGGAACACATTCATCCGGATGACCGAATCATTGTCATTGGGCCGGGCGAAACCATTCTCGCCCACACCCTGGAGTTCATCGGCGGCCGCAACTGCGTGTCCACGGAAATGCGCGCGCGCAGTTCCATGGGTCGCATCGGCATTACGGTGTGTAAGTGCGCCGGCTGGGGTGACCTGGGCTACATCAACCGGTGGACTATGGAAATGACCAACCACATGAAGGAACTTTCCGTTGTCCTCCCCGCGGGCATGCGCGTGGCGCAACTCATCTTCTACCAAGTCGACCCTTTGGAAGGGCAAACCTACGCCCAAGAGGATGGGAAGTACCAGACGACCGACGATGTCGAGCACATGATCGCCACGTGGAAACCAGACGACATGATCCCCAAGCTCTTCCGCGATCGGGATATCGGCCTCTTCAACCGGTACCTCGAAGTGCCGCCCTACATTCCAGTGGACGTACAGTAAGCACATGCGCTCTCGCACGAGAGCGCATGTTTATTTTTTACTTCTTGCCTGCAACCCTCCGGTACACCGCCATCGTCTCCTCCGCACAATGCTGCCAGGAGAACTGCGCTGCTTGCTTGGGGCCGAGTTCGTGCAAACGCTTTGCCACGCCGTCTTTGGTAAGGACCTCGCGCATGGCCCGAGCAATGTCCTTAGGGCTGGAGGGGTCCACGAAGAGCGCTGCGCGGCCTGCAATTTCCGGCATGGACGATACCTTGCTGGTTATCACGGGCGTACCCAGGGCCATGGCCTCCAGTACGGGCAGGCCAAACCCTTCGTACATACTGGGGAACACGAAGGCGCTGGCATGCCGCATGAGCTCAACCTTTTCGTTGTGAGTCACGTACCCCAAGTACCGAATAGCGCGCTTGGCTTTGAGCGCCATAATAGTCTGCATGACCTTGTCGCCGTGGTACCCAAGTTGGCCAGCGATGACGAGCGCCACGTCTTCCAGATTTGGCTGCGTCTCCCGCAAGTGCATGAATGCCTGCAGGAGCACCTCCACATTCTTTCGCGGCTCAATGGTGCCCACGAAGAACAAGAAGCGTTTCGGGAGTTTGAACTTCTCAATGGTTTCCTGCGCCCGACGCTTGAGGGGAATTTTCTTCACGTCGTACCCGTGGTGGATGATAGAAACTTTCTTCTGCGGTACGTTGAAAAGGTGCTTCAGGTCGCGGGCGGTGCTGGACGACACGGCAACAATCGCATCGGCTTTCCGAATGGTCTGCGGTACCAAGACGTTCCGCGAAATGAATGAAGACGGGAACCACTCCGGGTGCTTGAAAATCGCTAGGTCGTGCACGGTGTACACCACCTTCTTGGGGTACGTGAACGGAATGGAACCGGCCGGGACGTGCAGCACGTCTAATCCTTCCTTCAGCAAGTACGCGGTTATGAGCATGTGCGAGTACCCGAATGACAAGTACTTGCCGTACTGCGAGAAGGGAAAGTGTTTTACGCGCACGTTCGGGCGGGCAAATCCCGAGATGTCGCGCGCCCGGTAATCGAAATACAACACAAACTCATCTTCCGGATAGTGGTCGATGAGCGCGGTAACCAGACCGTCAACGTAGTGCCCCACGCCCGCACGCTCCCCCGACTGGGGATTGAGGATTGTTCTGCAGTCAATGCCGATGCGCATGAGAAGCGAGTGAGCGACGAAATTTACATTTTTACGGGCGCTGTAATCCCCAGTGTTGCCAGAACGTCTGCCAGCACATTCTTTGTAGCGTGGACGAGCGTGAGTGGCAATGGCTGCACGGTATCGTTGTCGATAACGCGCACCTGCGTGTAGAAATCGTGGAAGGTTCGAGCCAAATCGAGGGCGTACTGCGGGATGCGCTGGCAGCCGTAGTCGCGGCTCACGTCTTCGAGTACTTCCGGCCAGCGGAGGAGCTCCAGTATAAGCTTGCGACTCACCGGATGCAATGGTGAATCTCCTTTTGCTACACGCGCGCCTTTCGTCTTCGCCAGAATACTGCACAAGCGGGCATGCGCGTACTGCACGTAGTAGACCGGATTCTTCTCACTCCGCTCTTTTGCCAGATCCAAGTTGAAGTCCATGTGTGTATTCACGTCGTACATGAGGAAGAAGAACCGCGCCGCATCTAGGCCAACTTCCTGCACTACCTCTTCAGCTTCAATGTACGTGCCTCGGCGCTTCGACATCTTCACTTCCTGGCCATCGCGCAGCAGTCGGACGAACTGGATAATGATGGGCCGGAACACATGGGTAGAATCTTCAATGCCCAAACCCATCAACGCGGCGTGCATGCGGCCAGTGTACCCGTGGTGATCAGCGCCCAGGATGTTAATGGCCACATTGGCCTTGTGCTTGGTGAATTTCAACCAGTGGTTAACGATATCGGGCAGGAAGTAGGTCATCTCACCGTCGGCTTTGGTGAGTACGCGATCTTTATCATCACCGTACTTCGTTGTTGCCAGCCAGGTCGCGCCGTCTTTCTCGTACACTAAGCCTTTTTCGCGCAGAGCGGCGAGGAGTTTTTCCAGAATGCCGGGCGTAACCAGAGTTTTCTCTGACAACCAATTATCAAAAGCAATGCCCATCACCTTGGTAACGACGCGCTGAATTTCCTTCAGCATCGTTGCCACGACCTTGTCCTTAATCTTGTCCCGAATCTCACCGAGCTTCGCCACGTCTGTCATCTTGTAATTCGGCAACTTGAGTTTGCGGGCCAGTTCATCCACGTACACGCCCTGGTAGCACGTCGCGGGATAGTCGATAGTAATCCCCTGCTGCTGGAAATACCGGCGCAGCACAGACTCGGCCAGTACACTTACCTGCACGCCGCGGTCATTGACGTAGTACTCCCGGTATACCTTGTACCCCACCCGCTCCAAGACATTCCCCAGCACATCACCGAGAAAACCACCGCGGGCGTTTGCGAGCGTGAGTGGACCCGTAGGATTGGCGGAAATGAATTCTAGGTGTGCGCGCTGGCCTTTATAGGCATCGCTCTTCGCCAAAGGCGCGACAGTCTTAGCAACCGCCTTTGCCTGAGCGACGAGCCAAGTATCAGCGAGCGTTAGGTTCAGGAAGCCCGGGCCGGCGACTTCGACCTTTGCGATGGTTGGAGACTTCTGCGCAGCAATTTTTAAAGCAAGGGCGTGGGCGGTATCGCGCGGCATTGCCCCCGATTGCTGCGCCACACTCAGGGCGACGTTGGTGGCGTAGTCGCCAAACTCCGGACGCGGCGTGCGTTCGATTTTTGGCTGGACATCTCCGGTAGTGGCGGCAACTACATCCTGCAGTTCTCGACGCACATTCATACGCAGAGTATACCACGCAACGCCCACTGGGTATTGACGAATACATGGCATTCTGCTACCTTCTGTAATCAAACTAACCCCCAAGAGTCCTAACCTTTTACTAAAGGAGTTGCTCATTGAGTAATCCTGTTCGAACAGTCGGCGAACACCTTACGGTGATTAAACAACGCATTGAAGCGAACCTCGCCTGCGTCCTCCCCGAGGTCAGCAACCTCGAGTGGATGCGCCAGGATGGCAGTCAGCTTAGCAGCGACCAGGCGAAGCGCGCCCTCAAACGCGTTGCCTCCATGTACCTGGGCCCGCGGAGCCAGCTCATGCTGCACGACTGGGTCGATGCCGATAAGGTTGCGGCGCAGCTCATCCTCATCGCCCGGCAGCGCCATGCCGACCTCCATGGGGCGAAGAAACTCAGCGACGTTGCGGCCCACGTGTACACGACGTACGGCATGGCGTACGGTTTCGCGAACGTACCCATGGAATTTGACGCCGTCGTGGTGAGCATCAACGAAAAAAGTGTGGGCGTATACTTGCCCGAACGCGTTGCGGTGCTTGCCTAAGTACCGCACTGTAATAAACATCCGGCCCGTGCTCCCACCAGGACACGGGCCGCTATCTTCTCTATACTCCCCGTATGCCCCAGCTCGCCCGCAACAAAAAAGCGACATTTAACTACGACGTTCTGGAAACGTACGATGCGGGTATTGCCCTCAGCGGACCGGAAGTGAAGAGTGTGAAGGGCGGGAGCGTGAACCTGCAGGGAGCGTACGTGAGCCTGCGTGACAGTAGCCTGTGGCTCGTCCACGCGTTCATTGGCCCCTACAAGCCCGCGGCCACGGTGCAGACAGGGTACAATCCCGAACGCGATCGTCGACTCCTGCTCAAGCGTAGCGAGATTGCAGGCCTAATTGGCAAAATGCACAGTGCGGGTTGCACGCTCATCCCGCTAAAATTCTTCACGAAGCGAGGGCTGGTGAAAGTGAGCGTCGCCCTGGCCCGGGGGAAGAAAGCGCACGACAAGCGCGCCTCGATAAAGAAAAGAGAAGTCGCCCGTGACGTTGCCCGGGCGATGCGGCAGAAGAACTGAACCTCCACGCTGGGGCCTCCAATCATGGAGAACGCAGCGGGGATGTCCAGAAGTTGATAGAGTGCATTACGGTTGGTGTGCGGGTCGCCCGCGTTCAGCACGGCGTAAAACTGCTGGACAAATTGACAACTGCCAATAGCATTGTCAGCAAAGTGAAGACTGCGTTCGCTAACGCGTTCGCAATGCCCAGCTTTGCTCCGGCTCTCGCCTAAAAACCGATAGCCCATTCGCCCCGTGACCTGGCGCGGGAATCGCGAGTGTTATATTCCAGGCGTAGGCTGCGTCGGGGTGGTAACAGCGCAACCGAAATTCACTTCCACTAGACCTGGTCGGGCTTGGGCGCTCCATGCGACCAGATCGAAACACCCGTGAACGCCCTACACCTGTAGACCACCGGCCTGCCGCATTCTAGACAGGGGTGCAAGACCCCTCATCTCCACCCAAAAACCCGTCGCTGACGGGTTTTTGGGTGCGCCGAGCTTGTCCAGGAACATAGACATTCTGCTATACTACCCCCATCTCGTTTCCTAACCCCGCACGCGTATAAGTACCAAACGTTTCCGCATCAACTTCCAGATACGACTTCCGGAAGTGCAGGTCATTGATGCGGATGGCAAGTTCCTGGGCCAAATGCCTACCGAACGGGCTCTTCAGCTAGCCAAAGACCAAGAGCTCGATCTCGTAGAAGTGAACCCGCGGGCCACGCCCCCCATCTGCAAGATCATTGACTGGGGGTCGTACCTCTACCAGCAGGAGAAGGCGGAGCGTAAACAGAAGGCGAAGATGAAGGTTTCGGAAATTAAAGGTATTCGCTTATCCCTGAAAATCGGCGCCCACGACCTGGGCATGCGACGGGACCAAACCATGAAGTTCTTCGAACAGGGCGACCGGGTGAAGCTGGAGATGATCCTCCGCGGCCGGGAACGTGCCCGTATGGACCTAGCCCGAAAAATTATGATGGATTTTGTCACCAGCCTGGGGGAAAATGTGGTCGTGGATTCCCCGGCCAGTGCTCTGGGTGGCCGGCTAACGATGCTGGTCCGCAAGAAGAAGGCTTGACGCAGGCCAAGAATAAAGGTAGATTCCAAACCTATGCCGAAATTGAAGACTCACAAGGCGACAGCCAAGCGCTTTCGGCGCAGTGGCAACGGCAAGATCCTCCGGCGCGCCGCTGGGCAGGATCACTTTAACGCCCGTGAATCGGGCAACATTACCCGTGGAAAACGGCGGGATAAGGCTGCGCACAAGACGAACCTCCGCGCCATCCGCGAGCTCACCCCCCACGCCTAAACCCCTATGCGAGTAAAGCGCGGCACCAGCCACATTAAGCACCGCAAGAGCCTGCTCTCCCGAGCGAAGGGTTTTCGTTGGAAGCGGAAGTCGAGCGTGAAGCTGGCGAAGGTAGCCGTCCGCAAAGCCGGCCGCTACGCCTACATCCACCGTCGTTTGAAGAAACGCGACGCCCGCGGCTTGTGGCAGATTAAAATCAATGCCGCCGCCCGCTTAAACGGCATGACCTACTCCACTTTCATGCACGCCCTGAAGGTGAAGAAGGTAGAAGTTGACCGGAAAATTCTGGCCCTGCTCGCCGAATTCCACCCCGAAGCGTTCAAGGCGATTGTTGACCAGGTGAAGTAAGAGTCAGCGGTTTCCTCACGTCACCCCGTGTAGCGGGGTGTTTTTGTTCTATGCGATGCTACAATGCTGCTATGCAACTCCCCCGCTCAACGTGGATTTCCCTAACCGCGATTACCATCCTGGCCGGGGTTGTATTCTTCTGTCGCCTGGGGGCCAACCCGCTGGAAAAGTGGGACGAGGCAATCCATGCTCAGGTGACGCACGAGATGGTGAAATCCGGTAACTGGCTGGAACTCACGTGGAATAACGAACCCTACTACCGCAAACCCCCACTCCGCTTCTGGATGAGTGCACCGGTGGTTATGCTCTTCGGCGAGTCGGAATTCACTATTCGCTTCTGGTCTGCGCTGGCGGGCGTGGGCACAACACTGCTTTTGGGCTGGTGGGCGTGGCAAGCCACGAAGAAAACCTGGCCGCTCTGGGCAGCGCCGCTGGCCTTCCTGAGTGGCAAGTACCTCTTCTACCACGCCTTCCGCACGGGTGAAACTGATGGGCTACTTACGTTCTTCACGGTGCTCGCGCTGTGGTCATACTGGCGCAGCTGGGCGAAACCCCGCTGGCTTTTACTCACCGCCGTCGCATTGGGCTTAACCTTCCTGACGAAATTTACGGCGGCGGGATTTGCAGGCATCACCATTCTGCTCCACCTCGCGCTCACTCGCCGATTCCGGTTTTACCCGGCCCGCGTCTGGTGGCAAGCCCTGGGTCTCGGCGCCCTGGTCGTTCTCCCGTGGATCGGTAGCCAGCTCATCCTGCGCGGCGGGGCATTTGTGGCCGAGTACTTTGGCGAAGACATTGCCACGCGCACCACGGAAAACCTCTACGGCTTCCAAGCCGGCCCAGGGTGGTACTGGAGCGTGGCCTGGAAGCGCGCATTCCCACTTCTCGCCTTTGGCCTGCCCGCGCTGGGGTGGGCGGCGGTTCGGGCAATCCGGAAGCGCGACGATGTACTCTCTTTACTCTTGCTCTTCATTCTCATTACGGCTGGCGCGCTGTCGATTACGGCAAGTAAAACCGACTGGTACCTCTTGCCGCTGTACCCAATTGTGGCACTCATTATCGGGCTCTGGCTGCCGCGCATGTTCCGCGGCGCACCACGGCTCTGGCCAACGCTACTACTAGGCTGGGCAGTCTTCGTTTTTGTCCGCCGCCTGCCCACAGTCATTCCTGACGACAGCGCATTGCGGTGGCTCAATCCGGCGCACTACGCCGCCGGACTGGGGACTGCGGGCGGCAAGTTCGGGACGGCGCTCTTAGCCTTCGCACTGGTACTGGGCGTAGCCTGGTGGGCAAGAACGCGACCCTGGGTCTGGCGCGGCGGGCTCATTGCGTTCGTTGCCTGGGCCAGCCTGGTGGCCGTGGGCGGCCAACGCGCAGAACTTCGGCTAAACCGCAGCGAGCCACTCCTGCCTGAGGCGCGCGCAATGCTGCAGCGAGAAAAACCCGAGGTTCTCTACCTCAAGAACATCCTACTCGATCACGAACCAACAGTGGTGTTCTACCTGGGAAACGAAGCGCAAACTCGCCTGGAAAAAATGCCCGAGGCCATAACTGCGGGGTCGTGGGTGCTGGAAAAACTGCAGCGTGATATGGAGCCTATTCCTGGCACCGTGCTGCTCACATCACCCGACTTCCGGCTCATGCAGGCAGAATAGCTAATCCTCAAAGTAATCGTCTTCAATCCAATTGTACTTGAATGCCACGTACCGAAACGGCTTGGTGCTTGTGTTGCGAACTTCGTGTTTGTCATGGGGTTCAACCATGAGAATATCCCCCGCTGCAAGTGGAACCCGTTCACCATTCACCCAAAATTCCCCAACGGTATTGAGAAAGTAGAAAATCTCCACTTGCTGCTTGTGGTAGTGGCTTTCAGCTACTTGCCCTGGGGCAATCTCCAACTCCTGCACGAGGAGGCCTGGCTTTTTGAGCGTTTCTGGGGTCGCGAGAACTTTCTTGCTATAGCCTGGCTTGCGTGTCCATGGAGCGTGAGCGCTCTTGATATGTTGCATTGGTGAAGTATACCGTGGGTATTGGCAGACGGCGAACCGCGTGTTACAATCGGCCAGCTAGTATTGGACCCGTAGTGTAGCGGTTAACACGCCTCCCTGTCACGGAGGAGACCGAGGGTTCGATTCCCTTCGGGTCCGCCAGACGAACAGGCAGCACACCGTGCTGACTGGTCGTTTGTCTGAAGGGAATCGAAGCTTGCGACCCATCGAGAGCAAGCCGGGCCGGAGGCCGATTCCCTTCGGGTCCGCCACAAAAGCCCCTCTATAGTGAGGGGCCTTTGTGTTGCATCGTTATCGAATGCGGTAGTACGTCTTGGGAATATTCCCCTTACTGTCAGTGATGGCAAAAGCCCCCCGCTTAATGGTGAACTGCGTATCGCGGTTCGTAATCTTCACGTCGTAGTAACCGGGCTTCATCTTCCCCCATGGGATGAGCATGTTGATGTTGGTCCCAGACTTCTTGAAAGTCTTGAGCTTGTACGAACCAATTTGTACCTGCACACCATTGCGGAAATTTTTACCGAAGATGTCAAGGTATGCTGTCTGGGTTGATGTCTTGGCCTGCTTCAACTTGGCCACCAAGAAACGGCTGTACACAGGGGCGGCTTGGCTAAACTTCGGCCCACCCACCACGTCCACCTTCCGGATGATGTCGTTCCAACTATCGGCCACGTACAGCGCAGTGCCATCGGGCGTGAGCGCCAAGCTAGCCAAGGAATTGAAGCGGGCCTGCAACCACGTGCCGTTGCGGTACCCACGCTCTGCCGAGCCCGATACCAGCGTCATCAAACCCGTCTTCGTGTTTACCACGGTTACCCGATTTGAACCCACACTGGAAATGTACAGCTGATTGCCGGGCCCCATGGCCAGACCCACGGGGAGCGACAAGGCCGCAAAAATGCCTTGGCCTTCTTCATGGCCTTGCTTGCTGCCCGCAAGGGTTGCAACCTTCCCCGTTTCCAGGGTGATTGCCCGAATGCGATGGTTACCCGTGTCAGCCACGTACAACGTGGCGCCATCCAGCGAAAGTGCGAGCCGAGAGGGTGCTCGGAACTTCGCTGCACTCCCGGTGCCGTCGGCAAAGCCAGCGGAGGAGCCAGCGATAAGCGAGGTAACGCCATCACTGACGCGAACGCTCCGGATGCGGTTGTTCCCTGAGTCAGCCACGTACAGTGTGGCGCCGTCGGGTGAAACTGCAATCCCCTGCGGCCCCCGGAAGTACGCACACCCGGCCTGGGCCAACGATTCGGTGACGCACTGCGCCCCTTCCTGGTAGCCGTTGTTCATGGCGCCGGTTGCATTTGTGATGCCCGAACCTGAAATGAGCGAAGCGACCACCGGCGTTACCGTAAGATCCACTTTGCGAATGCGGTTGTTCCACCGGTCCGCCACGTAGAGCGCTGTTCCATCGGGGCTCAAAACCAGGGACGCGGGCGAACTGAAGCGCACGCGCGGTGATGCTTGGTCGGCCGGACCTTCACCATACCCATCAATGATGTCACCAATAATCGTCTCCGTTGCCCCCGTGGCCAACGTAATACGCCGGATGTGGTTATTCACAATAGTGTACATGGTGGCGCCATCGGCGGTTATCGCCATGGCCGAGGGCCGACCGAGCAAGACGTTCGCCGCTACGCCGTTTACGTCCCCAAACCGCGTGGAGCCAATGTACTGCTCCTTATCCAGTTCGTTACTCGGGTTGAACCGATGAATTGTGCTGATTCCAGCATTCGCCACGTATACCTGACCATTGAACACGCGCAGGCCACACGGCACGTTCACTTCGAGCATGCGAGAATCCTGGGCAACCAGTCGCGTCTCGTGGGTAACGAGGTTGATAGCACGCACGTAGTCGGTTAGCCCGTCACCATCCGACACGTACAGCGTATCGCCATCCCGTGTAACGCCGTACACATTGCGGAAGAGCGCTTCACTCCCCACACCCTCCCAGTAACCGGCCGAGCCCGAACCGGCAATGACAGAGGCCACGCCCGTATTGACGTTCACCTCCAGCACCCGGTAGGTGCCACTATCCGCGACGTACAGGTTCCCTGCCGCAGTAAGCGTAATCTTCTTCGGCTTCTTCACTTGGGTAGAGACGGTTACCAGCTTGCCGCCCGCAGTTGGAACCTTCCGAATGGCATTGCCGTCGGTATCGGCAATGTAGAGAGTTGAACCATTCACGACAACGCCTTGGGGGTTGGCGAGGCCGGTGCGCACCAACGTGGACACCGCACCGCTTGGGCTAATTTTTCTAATTCGGTTATTCGCCGAGTCAGCAACGTATAAGTTCCCGCTGCCATCAAATGCAAGGCCCCGCGGCAAGGCGAAAGTTGCCGTGGTAGCGGTGCCATCCTTATTCCCGTACTCACCTGTTCCAGCGTACGTGGAGACTGTGCCGGCAGGCGACACTTTGCGAATCACATTGTTGTAGGTGTCGGCAATGTAGAACGTTCCATCACTGGTCACTTCTACATCTTCGGGAAAATCCAGGAGCGCTTCGGTGCGAGTACCACTATCACCCGCGTAGATTTTCCCCAAGAAGGTGCTCACGCTGCCATACACGGCATGCGACACGTTCGGAAGAAACAAAAACGCCGCCAGAGTAATGGCGGTGGCAAACGATAGGTTCAGCGTACGAGTGCGCATACGCAAAAATGGTAAAGGTGAGAGCACGTTTTGTTTACCAATGTATTCTAGCACATTTCTGAGAAAAAAGAAAGGGCAGTCTCATTCGAGACTGCCCCGGAAATAACAAGGTTGTACTACAGCGATGCGTAGCCCATCGGGATGTTTTGGTACCCGATGACGCAGTCGCCGATGTTGTTGTCGAAGGTGGTAGTTCTGTCGTTGACGACGAACTCCACTTCCGTGTCGCTTTCGAGATTACCTTTGATGTAGGTGTTCACGCCATCCTGCAGGACGTGCCACTCGCCACCGTTAATGCGGTAGAGCGTGGCCCAAGCCGACAAGTTTGGCGCAACGAACGCGGTCGGGTATGTGCTCTCCGAGAGTACCGGTGTTACCCCGCACCCCGAAGCGCCGTAGTACCCAGCGCCGCAGTTATACCGTGCAAAACGCACGGTGAGCATTGCATCGTGCCCCTTCGGTATCGATACCGATTTGGGCGACGAATCCTTCACGTCGACCTGGATTGTGTCCGGTTCGGCGGAAGACTTCATCAATACCGCATTCATGCCGCCAGCCGCGAGGATTCTGCCGAAGACCTCTTGATTGGTCTTGATAGCGCCCGCCGCTGAGAACATACTGTCGATCTGCTCATGCTTGAGGGTCATCTGCGTATCGTCAATGGTCGACCCCGTATGAATTATTTGCTTCTCAATATTGGCGCTCAGCTTCGCGTCAGAGGCCATAACCCCTGAAAGCAGCGAAGCCTGACCAATGGCGCCCGGCTTGTACAAGCCAATCGCCCCCAACGTTTGCTCCTTCGCTTTCGCGAAGAAGCTTGCAAAGGTGCCATTCGGATTACTGGCCCGGTTGAATTCCCGAACCATGCTGGGGCCCCAGAAAGCCAGCGCGACCACCACCAGAGCGGTGACGATGAAACCGGCTTCCTTCCGGATGCGGAAAGCAACCAGCGGTACCAGCGTTACGACGGCCAGCATCGCCAGGAGCTGACTGCGCTCCGGAAACATAATTGAGAGGATGACGACTCCCAGGATAGTGGCGATGACGATCGCTACCGTACCCGGGATTTTCTTTATGATATTCCACAATGTCAACATTTCTCACTCCTTCAGTCTTTCGGCGTCCGATGCTTTTTACGCACGGCGCCGAGTTCTAACAGTTCATCAATAACGAACAGGCCGGCGACAATCTCGCCGCTGTTCCGCTTAACCCACTGCATGATCTTGGCCCACGGCACTTCTGCTTTCGGCTTGTCAGCTTCGGCAGCGACCGCGCCAGATGACGTCATAACAAGTGGCGTACTGAAGGTAAGGCCTCCCTGCGCACCGCCGACGCTCCGCGTTCCGCGAATGCCGGACTCGCCCATATTGCTTACCCAATCACGCAGTTTCATAACCATTGCCCGAGCGACGTTCCAGGTTTCCTCACGGAGTGAGAGAACCGCATACAGGATGGCGCAGGCCCAGGCAAACGGCATGAATGCAAACATCCAGAAGAATAACCAGAGGATGCTGGAGCCAGAGTAGATGTTCCCCGACTGTGCATCACTCGCGGTTACTGGACTAGCCGGCTTCTCCCCATTTCCAGTCTTTTCTTTCGTTCCACCCTCGGCTGTTGCCGAAGTGTAACCGTAGAATTCGTCCGGATTGGGAATGTACGCCGAGCGTGACAAGGACTTCTGCGAGAGCGGCTTCTGTCCGAAGGTTTCGGTGAACACCGCATCGCGCAAACCATTGGGCTGTGCGTGGTGGTACGCGTACGGAAGGTACAGGAACATGAAGGCAACTGTCGCCAACGTCAACACGAGCAGGATTACCCGTGCGCGCCGGTTGTTCGACTGCAGCCACCAACCCCACATCCCCCCGAGCATACTACCCAGGAAAACCGTACTCCGGCCGAGAAAACCCATGCGGGTTGTGTCCGGAGCATTTACGTTCGGCCGATCCATGCGCAGGCGCTGGGGGCGGCGGAAATTATCGGTGATAAGCCGGTACCCAATGTACAGGACCAACCACGCGATACAGGCGAGGATACCAATTCCCAGAATGCTGAGAATCGACATCCACCACGAAGAAAAATCAATCCAGAAAAACATGATTTCTACTCCTTCCCGACTTGCTTGTTGCGGGCAGAACGGAAAGCTTCACGGAAAGTCCGTGGCGCTTGCGTCTCTGTCGCAATTGGCTGATTGGGTGTCGGATGGCGGAAGAAGCTTTCCTTCTCTTTGCCATCTTCAACCAGGATGCGGTAGCGGGTTTCGCTGCCGCGCGTGTCCATGGGGAACGTGAGTTCCGCAATGCCACGGTCATTTGTCTCGGCTGACTGCGGCTCCCCACAAGCATACCCATTCACCTTCAGGCCCCGGAGCGGCACGACTTTGACGTCGTCCCACACCGTGATCTTGAGAGTGAAGTGCGTCGGCTGGCCGTCTGCTACCGGCACCACGGATTCGTGGATGTCGTAAGCAACGGCGCGGGCCGGCTTAATAGTTATGGGTACCGAACGGGTACCGCTGGATGGGGTTGCCACCGTCAGCGTGTACGTTCGATTGTACTCCAGTGCCCGGAACGTCGTCGGCGCAATGCCCTTCGCATCCGTTGGTACCGGATCGGGGAGTTCATTGTTCAACGTGAACGTAACGGGTACGGGCGGGAGCACCCGACCAGCAATACTGAGGACGCGAGCGGCGACTTCCAAGCACAGCGTTTCGCCGTCCCGGTAGTCGCGCCACTTCACCTCAATCTGCTCGGAGTTCGCGGGTTGCTCGGCCGGGATGTCCTGGCTGAGCGTGAGTACGTCACCCGTGGGTGTGGTGCACGTGGCCTCGAGTCGTGGGGAAAGCCTCTGATCAATGTTCAGAACTTCCACCAGGGTGAGACCAGCAGTCGCCAACTGAGTCGTCGGGAGGTTTTGGCCGTAGACCGATCCGGTAATTTCGCCGTTCCCCCGTGGTGAAAAAAACCACAGGCGTACAGCGAGGCTTCCGTCGATGAACAGCCACTCTTTCTTTCCGAGCCCAAACCGTGACGGCTTTGGCTCGTTGTCTTTTCTCTGTGCCATTATTTGGCTCCTTCTGTTTATAGCTACTATGTTGTTGTCAACGATCATCCACCTTGGGGGTGGAGCCATAACCACAGGAGGAGCCCATGGCCATAACGCCGCATGGTAGCACGGGAAGGTGCTTTTGTCAAGACCTAACCAAAAAGATTTGCCAGTCGACACGCACTTGCCTTGACGCGAAATACATGGGGTGGTAGGGTCAGCCGTTACCAATGAAATCAACATTCAAGGAGGAATGTCATGGGTTTCCTGCTCATTCTACTTACGTTCATCGCCTTGCTCGTTGCCTGGGGCTTACGAAGCGTCCCAGCGGGCAAACAGTGGCTGCTGAAGATCTTCGGCAGACGTCTGCCAATTCGCCTGTGTGAAGGTCTTGTCTGGATGCCACGCTGGCCGAAGTGGCTCTTCGACTACGAAGAGTACGACATTCGTGAGGAAGAATTCTACATCCTCAGTGATCAGCTCGAGCCGGCTTTCCGCCGCGAGACAATTATGACCACCAATGGGGTGGAAGTCGTTGTCCGGGGAGTCGTTGGCTACTACACCATCGCCCGGAAGGATCCGGATGGTAAACGGTCGTGGCTGCGCTTCCTCGGCTGGCAATCGGGCCACCTGCTCCTCGCCTACTCGCAGGTTCGCGAACAGGACGTCATCAACCGCATTCCGCCGCTCATTCGCAGCGGCTTGCGCACGCTGGTGCCCACGTACTCCGTCGAGGAGCTCCTGGGCCTGAGCATTGATGGCCTGGGTTTGCCACCCGCAAGTCGCGACGCAATCGCCGCGTCCCGGAGTACGCTCCAAGAACAGCTCACCAAGCTGGCGCGAGAGCAAGCAGCGCTCTGGGGGTTGTACGTCACTCGCATCACCGTGGGGGACATTGACCCCAACGATGCGATGAAGAAGCACCTCCAGCTAAAGGCGAATGCCTTGCTCGAAGCGCAGGCGGCAGTTATTGCCACTGATGCGTACACGAGGCGCGCCATCCTCATCCTCAAGGCGGAACAGGACATCGTTCCCCCGCCTGATCAGGTGCGCGCCCTGGTTCTCGAGCTCATTACGCTAGACAACCAGCGCATCGCGGCTGAGAACAGCGGCAACCTTGGCCGCGTCGTCCAGAACCTGGTCGACGTTACCGGCCGCGCGATGGCGAATGCCTAACGCAGCACTTTAAAGAAGCTCCACCGAACCCGTGGAGCTTCTTTCTATTCCACAGTGCAGGCGTGCACGGTGCAGGCCACTAGGACGTCACCGCGTTCATCGGTTCGGAGGACGGTGGCGTTGACTGCCGCGAGGTCGGCAAGCACTCGCGCGCCAGGATGGCCATACCGATTCTTCGCTCCAGCAGAAATAACCGCGAGCTCGGGCGTCACCACTCGGAGAAAATCCGCTGTTGAAGAATGGCTACTGCCGTGGTGGCCAACTTTGAGAACTTCCACATCCAGTGCGCTCCCCCACTGCCTGGTGAGTTGGGCCTCAACCGAATCGGGCGCATCCCCAGTGAGGAGCACATCTTGGTTGCCGTACGTTACTTTGAGTACTACCGAGCGTTCGTTCGTCGTCTTGCCGGTGGCCAGACCTTCCGCCGTTGGCCAGAGCACCTGAACCTGCACCTCGCCGAACGCCCAGGTCTGGCCGGCGCGAGCTTCAATGACCGTCACGTGCTGTTCGGCTATGGCATCCAGCAAGCGCTTGTACGTCTTGGTGGTCACCGAGGCATCACGATTCATGAGCACGGTACGCACACGGCCGCTCGCAACGAGGTTCGTTAGTCCCGCCACGTGGTCGGCATCCGCATGCGTCGCCACAACCACGTCAATTGTCCGATCGCTCACTGGTACGTGATCATCTACTTCCCGTACAAAGTCGGCCTGCGGGCCACCGTCAACAACAATGATGTGCTGGCTGGGTGTGCGGAGAATAATGCCATCGCCTTGCCCGACGTCGGCAAACCATACCTGCAGCGTCGTGGGTGACTGATTCAACCACCACCCGCCCAGGCCGGCGAGGACGCAGACCAAAGCCGCAGCACTCATGATGAAGAATTTACGCGAAGATCTTCGGGGCATAGTGACGGATGAGAACAAGTGTTCCTAACGTTGCGACACCTGCAAGTGCGAGGGCCAAAGGCGGGACCAGGGTCACGCTTGCGGCGGGAAACTGGGCGGCGGTGACTGCCAGCCATTGAACCGAGCGGAGCAGTGCCCAACCCACAACACCCAGGATTGTACCAAGAACCGGCAGAGCGAGCGTGACCACACCAATACTCACGACGAGCACCATGATGATGGGGACGAGCGGGCCGATAGCGAGATTTGCGAGGGGGCTCACCAGCGACGCGCGCCCAAAGGCCAAGAGAATTACGGGCAACGTGGTTACCGTTGCCGCAAACGTGGGCGCAATGAGCGTTCGGCCGGGCAGGTGCAGTCGGCCGGCGAGGGTAGTGAAGGGCTGGCTTAACGTAACCAGCCCAAACGTCGCGGCGATAGATAACTGAAATCCAACACTCCCCCACAACAGCGTCGGGTCAAGGAGTAATACGCCCACACTCGCAGCGGCCAGAAGATTAACCGGCGCAGCGCGGCGACCACACGCCACCATCACCGTACCCAGGATGGCCATGGCCGCCGCCCGAAGAATGGAGGGTTCAGCATTTGTGAAGAGGGCGAATGTCGGCGCGAGGACAATGGTAAGACCGAACACACCCCGGCGCGAACGCACGAGCACGCCCGTAGTGGTGAATGCCGCGAGCACGAGCGAGAGGTTGGCACCGGAAACGGCGAGCAAGTGCGTGACACCCGCCGTCCGAAAAGCGGTTTGCAAGGACTTTTCGATACCATCGGTGACACCCAAGAGCATACCCGCACCCAGGTGCGCTTCGCGCTCGGGCATGGCCAGGGTCAGCGCGTGCACGAACGCTGAGCGACTGTGAACCAGCCACGCAGGTTGAGGCGGCGACCACGGCAGAGCACTACTGGCGTAGTACACCCCGGCGCTGATGACGAGCAGGCTCCACAACCCTGCGCGAACGCCCCCGCGCCAGCGGACGAGAGCAGCGACAAGCAAGATCGCGCAGCCAAGCTGGCCGCCAAGAGGGGCGTGCGTATCAGCAATGCTTATGCCGGTAGCGGTTGCGAGGGTGGTGACAAAAAGCCAGCGGGAAGGGGTCATGGGGAGACCGTCCGCTTGTCGCCTGTACAGTACCGAGTGCAGAAAAATATGTCAAAAAACACCCTCCCGAAGAGAGAGGGTGCTTCCAAAGAACAGACTACTCAACCACCACGGCTTTCGCCAAGTTTCGCGGCTGGTCAGGATCCTGCCCCCGCAGCACGGCCGCGTGGTACGCGAAGAGCTGCAGCGGGATGATCGACAGGAGCGGCGTGAGGTAGTACGGGACGGCCGGAACGTACATGACGTCATCGGCAATGTCCGCAATGCCTGTGTCGCCCTGCGTGGCCACGGCGATGATCGGCCCACCCCGAGCCTTAATCTCCATCATGTTCGAGACAATCTTGTCGTAGCAATCATCTTGCCGCGGCACGATGAACACCGATGGAAAGCCCGGGTCAATGAGCGCGAGTGGGCCGTGCTTCATCTCGCCGGACGGGTAGCCTTCGGCGTGGATGTACGACACTTCCTTGAGCTTCAGCGCTCCCTCAAGAGCAGTTGCCAAATTGACACCGCGTCCCAGGAAGTAGAAGTTCGGATTGCCGACGTACTTCTCGGCAAGCTGCTGCACGTGAGCAGACTCCTCGACGAGAATCTGGCCAATGAGGTCAGGAATAGAACGCAGCGCGTGCACGTACCGCTCCATCCACGGCTCCCGTGGTATCCCTCGCAGCTGCCGCAGGTAGAGCGCCAGGAGGTTCAGCAGAATCCCCTGCCCCGTGTACGCTTTCGTGGAGGCGACGCCGATCTCCGGACCGACATGGAGGTACGCGCCTGCCAGCGTCTCGCGGGCAATCGTGCTATCCACCACATTCACCAGACCGAAGATAGGAATCTCCAGTCTTCGGAGGGTGCCCATGGCATGGAGTAAGTCGGCGGTCTCGCCCGACTGACTTATGGCCCAAGCAATTGAGCCCGGAATGAAACAGGGTTTTTGCTGATTCGCCAGCTCCGACGCATTTGCATACTGCGCTGGAAGACCAGCAATTTCTTGGAACAAGATAGCGCCATACCGTGCGGAATTGAGCGACGTGCCCGCGGCCGCGAGAATGACGTTCGATGCAGTTTGCAAGACCAAACGCTGGTCTTCCAGACCGCCGAACTTCACCAGGCCATCATCCGCGAGCTTACCCGCAATAGCCGTGGCAACGCTCAGAGGCTGCCCCTTGATCTCACCGAGCATGAAGTGTGGCTCCCCACCCTTCTCAATTTGGCTGAGCTCCCACTCGATTCTCTCCACCTTCGGTGACACCGGCACTTTATTCATGTCGGTAATCTGGTAGCCGCTCGGACAGATGTACCCCATCTGCCCATCCTCCACGAGAATGTACTGATCGGTGTACTCCCGGAACGACGCTGCATCGGAAGCGACGAAGTACTCTCCGTCACCAATGCCGAGGCGCAGCGGGCACTTCCCGTTCTTCGCAAAGACGATGGTGTTCGGATAATCCCGGAACATAACCGCGAGCGCGTACGTTCCTTCGACCTCCGTGAGCGCGGTGCGCACGGCCTCCATCGGATCGCCGTTCAAGTACTCGCCGATGAGGTGGGCAAGCACCTCTGTATCGGTTTCCGAACGGAAGATGTGCTGACGGCCTTTTAGCATCTGCCGCAGCGTCCCGTGATTGGTAATGATGCCATTGTGCACCACCGCCACGTGGTTCCGGCACGAAGCGTGCGGATGAGCGTTTGCATCGGACGGCGGGCCGTGCGTTGCCCAACGGGTGTGTGCAATACCTGACGTTGCTTCGTCAAGTACTTTGCCGGTCAGCGCGTTGATCAGATTGATAATCTTCCCAACGCGTTTGACAATGCAGAGCTCACCGTTTACCACAATCGCAATGCCGCTCGAGTCGTACCCACGGTACTCAACCCGTTTCAATCCATTAATGAGAACCGGGACAGCGGCCTGACGGCCAACGTACCCTTCTACGCCACACATAGGGTGACTCCTTTCGGTTTATCAAATAACGTTCATGTTTCGGTGTTTGGTGAAAACCACCTTACCGCGTGGGTAGGTGGGTGTCAAAAACCCTCCAGGCTACTTCTTCCCGGCTTGCCAGCGCAGGTAGCCTTCGATGAAAGGTTCCAAATGGCCGTTCAGCACATCGTCGGGATCAGTGGTCTCCACGTTTGTGCGGTGGTCTTTCACTAACTGGTACGGCTGCAGCACGTAGCTACGAATTTGGTTGCCCCACGCTGCCTCACTGTACGCGCCGCGCAGGGCTTGCTTCTCATCCTGTTGCTTGGCGATTTCCAATTGGTGAAGCTTGGCCCGCAGAATGCTCAGGGCCGTTTCCTTGTTCTGCTTCTGCGAACGTTCGTTCTGGCAACTCACGGTAATGCCGGTAGGAATGTGCACGATACGCACGGCTGAGTACGTTGTCTGCACGCTCTGCCCACCGTGGCCAGACGAGAGGTAAGTATCAATGCGCAAGTCTTTGTCATCAATGGGTTGCTCTGCCACATCGGCAAATTCGGGCAGCACTTCCACAAGCGCAAAGGAGGTATGCCGCATCTTCTCGGCATCGAAGGGCGAGATACGCACAAGCCGGTGCACACCCGCTTCGCTCTTCAGGTACCCGTACGCCCAGCGACCACGCACAATCACCGTGGCACTCTTCACACCGGCCTCTTGCCCCTTCGACTCATCCACAACCCGTGCGCTCCAACCATGCCGCTCGCAGAAACGCAGGAGCATTCGCAAGAGCATTTCTGCCCAGTCCTGCGCATCGGTGCCGCCCGTGCCTGCGTGGACCGCGAAAATGACATCACGCTCATCGTACTCGCCCGCCAGGAGTACTTGAAATTCCAAACCGTCGTACTGCGTCTTCAACTGTTGGAATTGTTCGGTTATCTCGGCCGTAAGCTTCGCGTCGTCTCCAACCTCGCCTGCCAGGTGGCCGAGGTCATCCAGATTGGCTTTCAGCTGCTGCCATTCCCCCACTTCTTTCCGCAGCGCCTCCGCCTGCTGGCTCACGCCCCGCGCGTGCTCTTGGTCAGACCAAAAATCCGCTTGCGCCATCTGGTCATCAAGCTCACCAAGCCGTTGCCGACGCTGATCAAGGTCAAAGTAACCTCCAAGCCGAAGCAAGCTTCGCCTGGAGGTCGCGGATCTGGTCAGGAAGGCTGGGCATGGGCGCAGTGTACCGCGCGCTCTGCCGGGGAGCAAGGCTTGACGACCGGCCATTCCCCCAGTACACTCCCGCCATCGGCGCGGCCCCCGCGTCGCAAAAACACACACGCCGTGCTCCAACCCCTTGGGCGGAACAGGCATTTCGTCGTTTTTGCAGAAAACGCCCATTCCCAACCATGAACTGATAACCGTAAGGAGGTTTCCATTGACCTACACAGATGACCGCGTCCAGAAGGTGAATACACTCCTGGATGACGGGAAGGTGAAGTCCATTCGTCTACTCTTCGTCGACCCGCTGGGCCGACTGAAAGGGCAGATCGTCACCCGGAAAGAATTCGCAAACGTGCTGGAACGCGGCCAGGGCTTCGATGGTTCATCCATCGAGGGCTTCGTCCGCATCCACGAGAGCGACAAAGTGCTCTGGCCGGATCTCGAGAGCTTCTGGGTGTTGCCCTACTCCCCCGGCGGCGCCCCGACGGCTGTGGCGTTCTGCAACGTCTGCAATGCCGACACGCAGCCGTTCGCCGGCGACTCTCGCTGGGTGCTGCAGCGCGCGCTCGACCGGGCGAAGAGCATGGACTTCGACCATTTCTACTGCGGGCCGGAAATTGAGTACTTCTACTTCCGCCCAGACACCTGTCCGCCGCAGACGCTGGATGCCGAAGGGTACTTCAGCTTCACCATGACGCACGAAGGTGACGCGGCTCGGCAGGAAGTCGTGGATGCTCTCGAGGCCATGGACATTCACGTGGAGGGGCACCACCACGAAGTGGCGCCGTCGCAGCAGGAAATTGACCTGCGCTACAGTGACGCTCTGCGCATGGCGGACATCGCCGTGCTCTACCGCATGGTGGTGAAAGACCTGGCGGCGCAGCGGCAGCTCTGGGCCTGCTTCATGCCTAAGCCGCTTTTCGGGGAGAATGGCTCGGGCATGCACGTGCACCAGTCGCTCTTCACGGGCGAGGTGAACGCTTTCTTCGACAAAGACGCGGCACCGTACTTCCTCTCCGGCACCGCTCGGTCCTACGTTGCTGGCATCTTCCGCTACATCCGCGAGTACCAGCTGCTGCTCAACCAGTGGGTGAACTCATACAAGCGGTTGGTGCCGGGTTTCGAAGCACCGGTCTACGTTGCCTGGGGGCAGAAAAACCGGTCGGCGCTCGTGCGCATTCCGGAGTACCAGCCGGGGAAAGACAAGGCCACGCGCATCGAGCTGCGCAACGCCGACCCCGGTTGCAATCCGTACCTCGCCTTCGCCGCCATGCTGGACATGGGTCTGCACGGCATTGCCGAGGGCCTCACTTTGGAGGACCCGGCCGAAGACGACCTCTACCACCTGGACGACGCGGCCCGGGCGGCCCGCAACATCCGTTCGCTCCACGGCACACTGCGGGGCACAATGGAGGATTTCCAGCAGTCAACGCGGGTACGGCAGCTGGTGGGTGACCACCTGTTCGAACGCCTCCTGGCCAGCAAGCGCCAGGAGCTCTCTGACTTCAACCGTACTGTTCACCCGTACGAAATTGCAACCTACGCACCTTTCCTGTAGACGAAAACCCCCGTCCAATCTTGGCCGGGGGTTTCTTTGTGAAGCAGAAGGTTACTTCAACTCCTCCAACGTAACGGTTACAGTTTTTTCTTTGCCTTTGCTCAGCACCTTGAGCTCAACCGTGTCGCCAGGCTTATGCTTCTGCACTTCGCCAGTGAGCGAGTGCTCACTATCGAGCTTCACTCCATCAATTTCCAAAATGATGTCATTCTCTTGCAGGCCAGCTTTGTCTGCCGGGCTGGAGGGGATGATGGCGAGTTCACTCTGGTTCGTCCCCCGTTGGATAAGGACGCCGTAGTCCACAGTGAGCTTATTCTGCTCTTGGAGGTTCTTGGTTATGGGAATGTAACGCACTCCAATGTACGACCGCACCACTTTTCCCGTAGCTTTCACGCTCTCGAACACCAGCTTTGCCTGACTCACCGGGATGGCAAAGCCAATGAGCTGTCCCTCCTGGCTGACCGCGGTATTCACGCCCACCACTTGGCCGGCGAGGTTGAGCAGTGGCCCGCCGGAATTCCCAAAGTTAATGGCCGCGTCCGTTTGAATGACGTCTTCTAGAGTCTCAGCTGACTGCCCATTGCCTGCGGTCACACGCCGTGCGAGTCCAGAAACCACACCCTTTGTTACCGTATTGCGGTATCCCAGCGCATTCCCAATTGCAATGACCGTCTGACCGGTCTCGAGTTTCGACGAATCGCCAAGCTCCAGAGCGGTGAGGTTCTCGGCCGTAAACTTCACAATGGCTAAGTCATTCACCGGATCTGTGGCCACAACCGTAGCGGCGTAGCGCTGTCCATCATTCATGATGATGGTGTATTCCGCATCTTTGTCTTCTACCACGTGCTTGTTGGTAATAACATAGCCATCCGTACTTACAATGAAACCCGTGCCGCTGCTTACCTCCTGCTTGCCTTGTGGTACTTGGGGAGTGCTAAAACCGAAGAAGTCTTCAAAGGGGAACAGACTTCCCTGCTGGCTGTTAACCTTGCTCAAGTCTTTGGTGGCGACGATGCTCACCACCGATTTCTGGGCCTTCTCCACCACGCTTATTGTGGCGGACTCTTCCTCCACCTGGAGCGTCGTGCTGCTGCCCGTGGCATCGGCGACCGTGACCTGGGGCGTTCGGTGAAACCAGGTGCCAAGCTTTCCCGTTACCACAGCGCCTGCAACGCCACCACCAATCGTGCCCAGCACAAGACTCAGCAGGACGGCAACGGTGAGTGTCACTTGCGAAAAACGAGGTTGGGGTTTCGGGGGTGTTGGGGGAAGGGAGTCGTTCATATGGCGTTCACATAAATGCGAGCGTCACGAGCAAGTATACCACACCGTGTAGTAGGCAAAGCAACGGTGACATGTGCAGACAACGGTAATACCCGTACCTGAAGAATTGCTGAAGGCCCTGCTAGGCCGCGGCGTTCACGTTTTGATTGCCAGCGCTGGTGTTCGTATTCGTACTCTGTGCCTGCGCGCGGAAAAGATCATCCAGAGAGACAAACCGATATCCCGCCTCCTGGAGTGCCGCTACCATCTGCGGTGTCGCGGTGGCGGCGAGGTCGCTACCCGCGTGGAGGAGAACAATTGCCCCGGGCCGAACGTACCGCTGGACGCGCTGCACAACACTCGTTACCGTCGCTGTACTTTCGATATCTAAACCATCAACAGTCCAGGTGAGACCGCAGTACCCCGCCTCCCGCATAGCGGTGAGCGCTTCGGGCGTGCTGTCCCCAAAAGGAATACGCGCGTACGGCTTCGTGGTTGCATTCGTCACCCCCCGGATGAGGTCATCGGTGGCTTGCAGCTGCGCCTGCACTTCCTTGGGCGTGAGCTTGGAGAATCGCAAATTATCGTAGGTATGATTGTAAATCGGGAAGCCGGCAGTGTGAATGGCCTCTACGGCGGCGCGATCCGTCTCCACAAGCTTGCCAGTCACGAAGAACGTCGCCGGCACATTCGCCGCTTTCACGGCTGGCACAGTTTTCGTCAGGTCCCCCGGGAGCGTGCCGACATCAAAAGTGAGCGCCACAATCTTTTCCGTTGTGGTCACGCCTGGGAGCTCGTCGGGGCACGCGGCCGTTGTGAGGGCGGCTGGCCGAGCAACCTGGGTGCTCACGGTATTCACATTGGTGGACGATTCGTTGACGTTGCTCACCCGCTTCCCGGACCGGATGTACGCGTATACCAAGCCCACAATAGCCACAAACAACAGGAAGGCCACAAGGGGCCGGCGGGCCTTGCCGCGCTGGCGTGGGGACCCAAATGTAGGGCCAGTTCCGGAGGTGTAACGGCGGTAGTTCCGCATGGCGGCTAGTGTACTGCGCGCGCTCCGGAATGGCAACGGCCCCGTCTCCCAGGGCCGTTGGCACTCATCGGAAAGGCGAATTCTAGGTATGTGAGGCAATGCGTGCCCGCCGGCGTGCCCAGGCAAAGGCCAACTCCGCAGCCCCAAAGAAAACTGCCACGTAGAAGAGGTCACCAGCCAGGGTATTCCGGAAGAACGGCAAGCCCATGGTATACGCTTCCAGTAAACCAGGAAGTGTTTTGGGGTACATGCCCATATTGCCAACCAGCCATACCCCGAAGTTCGTAAGCAGGAAGAATGTTACCGAAGCCCCGAGCGCACCGGCGAAAACGGTAGCGACCGTCTTCCGTTTCTGGACGGCCCAGCCAATGAGCCCCACCAGAATCATACCGCCCCAGGTGAAGCCAATCGTGCTGTGGAAGCCCAGGAAGACGTCGGATATGACCATGGCGACGAAGGGCACGACGAGCGACACGCGTTTGCTGAGGTACACTCCGCTGAACAGGGCAATCGCGGCCACCGGTGCAAAATTCGGCGGGTGTGGCAAGAACCGCGCCACTGCCGCAAAGGCTACCAAGCTGAAAGCAATGAGGTTCGTCGGAGTAAGGAGGGGGCGAAGACGCATAGACGTGGACTTAGAACGAAGTGAGCTTCCACTCAACAATATCGGCCGACTTGGTGACGTACTTGTCTGCACCCACTGTCACTTCAGCGCCGTTCACGGTGTACACCCAGCCCTGGTTACTCGCCGCCTCGACGCCATTAATCGCCGTCACGTACTCGCCCAGGCTCGACGTCTTGGTGGTCGTATTCGGGTAGGCAGTCTTCAGGAGTTCGAGGGCATTCTTCCCATCCTGGCCTGGGTACGTGTATGTTGTGGGCGCAACGTTAACGTTCTGCGTTGCGGTATTGGTCGGGGCAGTATTGCTGTTCGCGCTATCTTTGCTTACCCACGACCATATGCTCACGCCCAAAGCAGCCACAACGAGTACGACGAGCCACCATAGGGAACGCTGCTTCTTCATAACCGGTTGCTGTTGATCCATAAAAAATTTGCTAGTTACGAAAAACCTGCAACATCAGGGCAGTCGCAGGATATATCCATCCTTGTTCGACCTTTTCCCGAAGGATTTGTCTTCATCCTGCGGAACGCAGGATAGGCGTCGGACTCCCCTGCACCCAATGCTGGGTCGGGATACCGTGGCGGGACCGTACCGGATTCTCACCGGCTTACCTGCTTGGTTGTCAAAGCCTCCAGAGTGTAGCACACCCCGGTGGGAAGGGACAAAACGCCTAAATACTCTGCGAAAAAAGTGGCGATGGATCCAACCACTCCCCCAACGCGGCTTTCGAGCCCACGTACCCACGCCAGTTTATCGTCGCGCCTTTATGCAGGCTGAAGTGGAGGTGCTTGCGCTCACCGCTCGTCTCTGAAGAAAAACCTGTACCAAGAACGGCGAACTGCGCACCAGCTTTGAGCTCTGTGCCAACCTTCGCCTTCACCGACGACAAGCGAATGTGGCCGTAGAGGGCCGTGACAGTCTGTCCGGCCACCACGCACTGCTGGACAAGCACGCCACCGTAGCCAGACACGGTCTGCCGAGCCCGGACTTTCCCTGTGCACGCCGCCACGACGGGCACATCCAACTTTGCTTCACTTGCAAACGTCTCGTAGTCGAGGCCAGTGTGGTAGCCAGTGAAGCGTTCGGGCTGGATGGGCGAGGTTGCGGGCGTGATGTACGTGCCAAACAGCTTCTTCGTAACGCGCTCGGCTCTTTGGTCAAGCGGGCTTACGAGTGCAGCGGGTAACTGCACGTTCGTATTCGCGGGTGTTGGTTGCACATGTGTGGCGGTGTTCACGTTCAGAGGCACGTTCACTGGCACGGTACTATTCACGTTCTGGTTACTGACCACGTTCGCATCGGCAACGGCTTGGTGCAGGTTCTGATTGATCGTTGTCGCGGCACACCCCGTGAGTACGCTAAAGACAACGACGATACCCGTGCCGAGTACGAATCGCCGCATGCTAGTAATCAATCCCCTTCACGGCAATGAAACCTTTGTAGTAAGGGTGCTTCACCATTTTCATTTCCGAAACCACATCGCACAGCTGCAGGACGGCGGGAAATTTTTGGTGGCCGGTGAGCACGAGGTGGACATTCTTGGCCTTGGCGTGGTGGCGCCGCTTCTGCAGAAACTGCACGAGAGCACTTACTGGGAAAAGTTTCTGCTCCAAGCAGGAAATGACTTCATCGAGAACCACGAGTTGGTACTGTCCCGACGTCAGGTGGCGCCAGGCCCGCTGGAGCGCAGCGCGAGCCGCCGCTTGGTGCTCTCGGAGGTCTTTGCGATCGCCCAGAATACCAACGAAGCCTTCGCCATGCACTTCCACCGTGGCACCCAGCTTCCGCAAGGCGTCTCGCTCCCCCGAGGGCCACTGGGGGCTCTTGAAGAACTGGAAGAATAAGGTCTTCCACCCATAGCCAATGGCACGGGTCGCCACGCCAACCGCGGCTGTGGTTTTTCCTTTGCCATCGCCAATGTACGCCACGGTAATGCCGTGGGGGAATGGTCGCAGGCGTTTGGGGGCAATGCGTTTGACCATAGGAGCCATGCCTTGTAGAGTACGAGAACGAAGAAAAAATACAACTCGTGCATTTCCCCGGCCCCACGCGCATTCCACCCACTCTCCCCCTAGTGGTGTGGAAGTCGACTGCGCTGGGGCCGTTTTTTTTCCAGACTCCTCCAGTGTCCCAGCCTTGACGGATTCGGGCGGCCGTGCTAGGGTATCCGGTTCGTCTTTACAAATACTTTATGGACAGTTTGTACGCGCATGCGGAGCGCCTCACCGAAGACCGCCCCGAGCTCAATGCTCTCGAGGTCATCCACGCGCTCGCGCAACTTAACCAGGAGCTGGATAAGGAACCTGAAACCACTTCTGCGTAAATGCAACCCCCGCCTCGACGGGGGTTGTGCTTTTTTTAGGCCTTCCGTATAGTGGGGCCAACATCGGAGCACAAACGGAACCGAGGGTAGTATGGATTTACCAGCATTTCGCGAATTGTGCGCGAACGGAAATACAAAGGACGAGGACATTGTTGCAACCATCATGGCCGAAAAACGTACGGCGACAATCACCGCAGAAGAGAAAGACCAAATCTGCTCTATCCTGCGTGAAACCAACCATGCGGAACTTGCAGAAAAATTCTGCCGGAATCGAGCCAGATATCGTTCCCGCGCACACTAGCAAGACTCCCGTCAACCCTGACGGGAGTTCTTATTGACACCCGGCGTAAAATCCGCTAGAGTGGCCGGTCCACTGTTCTTTCTATCGGTCGTGCATAGGACGACGGCTGTAACCTCGCATAGGACGCGCCAATGGAAAGGCGCATAGTAATGCGAGTCTACTACACCCTCACACTCCTCGGGGCGGTCATTCGTGGCCGCAAGTGGGAGAAACTCGAAATCCGCTGGGATGAATTCCACATTCCCCGCGCGCCGTACGCCATCCCGCTGGCGTGGGCAGCAACCCGAGAGTACGTACTCACCACCATTCCAGACGTCACTGCTCTGGATGATGCACACCTCGAAATTTCGTTCCCGTGATCTCCTCCTTCTTCTGGCCCTCCACTTCGGTGGAGGGCTTTCATATGCAAACACTGGCACACTGGTGTTAACGCCTGGAAATACCCTCCAGACCGGGAGTATGTACCCTTGACACATCGGCAACCCCGGTGTACGGTGTCCAGTTCCAAAAAGAGACACCTACAAGGAGGTACTAGTGAAGAAAAGCTTCACGCTCTTTAGCAACGCGATGGACCGCTTAGGGGAAAGCAACACCTTCCTCAAGTGTGCCTTCTGCTTCGTCGCCATCTGCCTGGCGACCGCCCTCGCCGCTGCATTCGGGATGATCTTCGGTACGATGGTGGCCAAAGTATTTGCGGCCATCACGTGCATCCTGACCATCCTGGGCAGCATCGCCCTCTACCCGCACCTGTGGTCCACGGTCGGCCCGCGCCTGGATGCGCCCGCGCCCATGCCGGAAGCCGCACCAATACCGGTGCGCCTGGTCAAGTCGACACAGTGAGCAGCTCCGTCGACAAACCGCCTGCACCCCTGGGGCGGTTTTCTTTTTCCGCAGTCTTGACGCTCAGGCGAGCCTGTGTAGGATAGAAACGAACACAAACGGAGGTGTGTATGATCTGGTCATGGGTTCTGGGTCTCCTCTTGTACCTTGGCATTGCGTGCCTGTGGATTCGCTGGAAGCTCTGGGTGCTCTTTTCCTGGCCGCTCTACATCATTCTCGATAATGAAGAGCCGGGGTACCGAAGTTCACGCCACTTCACCATGCTTGCCCAACGGGCACTTGATGACCGCGTGGTCGTTCCCTTCTCCTTGGCGTGGGGCCTGCACGTTGCCCTCGGCATTCTGGCCTGGGTAACTGTTGCTAGCATGTTCATTGCAATCCGGCTGTGGATGCTCACCACCAAGCGCTCTCGCGCTGCGCGAGAAACATCCAAAGCAAATGCCCCTGCCTAACCTATTTCGCCGCTTCGGGAACGAAGCGGTCTTTTTTTGCTATTGACGGCTCGTGAGGACTCCGGCAGAGTGTGAACAAAGAAACGTCCGTGAAAGGAGGATGCATGGCTGAACTGTCCTTCCACGAATCGCTCCAGACGCTTACCGCAACAGAGCCCATTTCGTACGAGAGAATCTACGAGCTCTACCAGGAGCACGTGCCCCGAGTGGTGCGCCACCAGACGACGCTGGCGGACATGACCTGCGAAGCCCTGGAACACCTGACACCGTGTGCGGTCCTCTCGGTTCTCATCCCCATCCGGGAAGTGCCCCACGTGTACATTGAGTACCTCTTCTGGGTACACACCCTGGGGAATGCGGAGTACGAAGATCTCGCCACGGTCCTCCGTTTGTTCGCCAGCTACCGCTACGAAATTTTCGACCGAATTGTGGCGAAGATGGCGATTCTGGAAGACGTAGACGAAAAGTTCCCCGACATCCTCGACCGCCTGAAGGAATCGGCCGAGGCCTAAGTGCAGAAGCCACGTGTACACCGCGTGGCTTCTTTTCCATTGACATGCAGCGCCACGCGTGGCAGGGTTGAACAAAACACACCGTTCCACAGGAAGGAGATCGCATGCAGTTTTCCTGGAAAAGAGTACGTTGGGGCGCCGGCTTTGGCGCCGGGATGCTCCTGCTCGGCTTCCAAGCCGCAATCGAACTTGGCGGCGCATTCTGGGTCACGCTCGCCTATACCATTCTCTGTGGCAGCTTCTGCCTGGGCGTTGCCTGGATAAACGGCACGCAGGCGCAGAAGACTGCACCCTTCTGGATGGGCGTCGCCGCCACGGTGCTCCCGCTCGGCTACCTGGTGTACGCGTTCCCCAAAGAGGCGCAGCTGATCCTCACACTTGCGTGGGCTGTAGCCGTCATCATTGGCCTGGCCCTTGCCTTCAAGCGCGTTTGGCAGCGCAGTGCCACGCAGCAACCGACGAGCTGATCGTTACCGAAGAGCGAGCCGCCCCAGCTCGCTCTTTTTCATTCTCACATTGACAAAGCAGTGAAGAAACCATAGAGTAGCGTGCAACATACGAAAACAAATACTGAGGAGGACAACCATGGAATGCAAAACCTGCGCGTCACTTTCGGGCGTGCATCGCATTTCACCAGGTGAAGCAATTTACAACGGCGAGTACTGGGTACTGGAGCACACGTACCCAGTGAAAGTTCGGGGCTGGCTCGTGCTAGTGCTCAAGCGCCACGCCGCCGCGCTCCACGAGCTAACGGTCCAAGAATTTTCGGAGCTCCAGGAGCTCACCCCAAAAATTGTTTCCATTCTCCACGCGCACTTTCGCTGCACGAAGGAGTACATCATCTGCTTGGCCGAGGCCCCGGGCCACGAGCACGTCCACGTGCACTTCATTCCCCGCGCCGCTGACCTTGCCGTGGAGTTCCGTGGGGCCAAAATCTTCGGGCTCATTGGCGTGCCCGATCCCTTGCCCCAGCAGGACGTGGTGGAACTGTGCCAAACCTTGCAGGCGGAGTTCTAGCCCCCAGCACCTTTTAAGAGAGCAGACCTTCCAGGCCTGCTCTTCTTCGAAATGAAAAGGACTGTCTTGCGACAGTCCTTTTGCAATGATCAGAACATGCTGACGTTCTTGTTGTCCTTATACTGGCTAGCGCGCTGCTCCTGCGAGAGCGCCGTCCAGCCAGCAACCAGGTCGTTCACGAGCGCGCGTACTTCCTCTACCGTCCCGTGCATGCTGTGCACACCGGCCTCGTAGTACTCGCCTTCGAGGGATTTGAACGTTACATCAATGTTCCCGCGCTGCACCGTCATGGGAATGCGCCCCGCGGAAACCCAACTCATGAGCTCCACGCCGTTGAACATACCGGACATACCCGCGATTTTCGACGCGTCAATGAGCGTCTTCAAACCATTGGCGTATACCTGGGTGCTAAACAGCGTAGCAATCTCCGTGAGCGCGTCATTGTAGCGTCTCACGTCTGGGCGCTCGTAGCGGCAACCCGCGACGATGAGATCCCGAAAGCCCATCGGTACGTTCTTGCTCAAGTCTGTGGTGGCGACGAGTTCCGACCACCCGCACGTCGGCGCTTGGTGGATGGTGATCTCCAGATCAGTGCTCTGGTACGCACCGAGGTAACTCATGGTAGTAAGCGGGTCCTGCCGCTTGTACCACGTGAGCACGGCGAGCACGACCACCCGACTCAGCGTCGGCAGCAAGTGTTTCCGCTTACGCAGAAAATCAATGCAGTACGACGCGTGGAAGTCTTCCCAGGTAACCTGGCTGTCGATCGTGCCATCCGGCAAGACGAAGAACAGGTGCTTGTAACGCGTAGCGATGCAACCCTGCAGATGCGTTTCTTTCGGCAACGGCTCACAGTGGCTGCGCTCGCCATCTGCCGTCTCTGCATACGTGTACAAGAAGGCCGGATCGGCCCGCTGCACCAGGATGCGAATACGGTGCTGCGGACCATCGCCACGCTTGAAGCGCGGGATGATGTGTTGGAGTTCAGGGAACTGCGCTTGCAACTGCTGCACGCGCGTGGACGTTTGGTACCGCATGCGGGTACCTCCTTTCACATACTCTCTGGCCTTCCGCCAGAATTGGTTACGGGCTAACCAGCCAGCCTTCCGCTGGCCGAGTGTCAAAGAACAGGCCTCGCAATGTAACGCCAGTTGCTGGTTTTGTCAATGCAAAAGGGCGGGCCTCCCCGGTCCGCTCTATCCATATCCAGCTGATTGACAATATCTTCATTTTTGCTAGACTCATCGGCTAACACAAACCCAAAACGAAAGGATTGTTGTGCTTGCAGCAACGTTTGCAATTATTGCCGCGTTGATGCATGTCGCGGCAGTTTTCCTTTACAACCGGAATATGAGACGGGGTACATCCACACCCAATCCAGCAACGTGGACGCTCTGGGTTATCTTGAGCACACTAAATTGCGCCACCTACCTCGCGAGTACGCATGATGTCATTAAGAGCGCGCTACCCCTCGTGAGCACCGTGGTGACGCTGTACCTTTTCCTCAATGCGCTCCGACTGGGGAAGTTCAAAGCTCTCGACCGGTACGAGGTCACGGCGCTCACCTTTGGCTGCATTGCTGCAGGTGTATGGATTATTTTCCAGAGCTCAAAAGCAGCGTACCTCCTCCTGCAAATCCCCATCGTCATCTCGTTTTATCCAACCTACCGTGGTGTCTGGCGTGACCCCACCACCGAACAGCGCGTCCTTCCCTGGTACCTCTGGAGCGGCGCCTACGTATTCAGCCTCACGGCCATCTTCCTGCAATGGAAATTTGACCCGCGATTAGATGATGGGCCGTACCAACTGGTGTACCCAGTCCTCTGTCTCATACTCCATGGTGGTGTTGGCCTCCTTGCCCAACGTCATCCAAAAAAACTTCTTTCCTAAAGAGCGGACCCATACGGATCCGCTCTTTATCGTTGCAAGGTTGTTCCTCTAGCTACACCCGGTGGTCTCGCCGCAGTCTAAGCAAAGGATGCAGGTGCCATTGCGCTTCATCTTCATGCTCCCGCAGGCCACGCACTGGTCGCCGGTAAAGCCCTGCTGCCGCGCCTCGTGCTTGGCTTCCACCTGCTCCATGCCAAAGCTCACGTTGCTCTTCACGGCTTCTTTCTGCGCTGCGGTCTGCACGGTAATGGGCAGAGTGGCTTGCTGCACCGGAGCGGGGGTATGCAGGTCCATGGTCTTCTCCTTGGGCTCGGGCTTCACGTGCACCAGGTCGGTGCGGCCCAGGTACTCAAAGCCCAGCACGCGGAAGACGTAGTCCAGAATTGACGTAGCCATCTTCACGTTGTCGTGGCCTTGGATAGGGCCAGCTGGTTCGAAGCGCGTGTAGGTGAAGGTGTCCACGTACTCTTCCAGCGGGATGCCGTACTGCAAACCTTTGGAAATGGAAATGGCGAACATCGAAAGCAGACTGCGGTAGGCCGTCCCCTCTTTGTACATGTCAATGAAGATTTCGCCGAGCTGGCCGTTGTTGTACTCGCCCGTGCGGAGGTACACCTTGTGCCCGCCCACGTAGGCCTTCTGCACAAACCCGTGCCGCTTGTTGGGCAAGGCGCGGCGAATGGCCTGGCCTGCCGCTTGCGCCGCCGTGGCGTCGCTCACCTGCTGAGGCGTAACCTGCTCATTCACCTCTTCCTCTTGGGTTTCGGCTTGGCCAATCTCATCCAGGCCCGAAAGGCTGTTGAGCGGTTGCGAGAGCTTCGAGCCATCGCGGTAGAGCGCCACGGCTTTGAGCATGTACTTCCAGCTCTTCTGGTAGGCGGCGTCGATGTCCACGAGCGTAGCCTCGTTGGGCATGTTGATGGTCTTAGAGATGGCGCCGGAAATAAAGGGCTGGGCCGTGGCCATCATCTTGAGGTGCGCGTCGTACGGGATATACCGGGTACCTTTGGCGCCGCACTTGTTGGCGCAGTCGAAGACAGGCAGGTGCTCGGGTTTCAGGTGGGGCGCACCTTCAATGGTCATGGTGCCGCAGACGTACTCGTTCGCCGCCGCGATGTCCGCATCCGAGAAGCCAATGGCTTTCAGGACATTGAGCTCGCGGTCGGCTAGCTGCTCGTCGGTGAGGCCAACGCGCTTCAGCGTCTCTTCGCCCAGGGCAAACGGCGTAAAGGCAAAACGAATGTCGAACGCGGTCTTCAGGCTCGCCTCTACTTTGGCTAGATCGGCTTCATTGAGCCCCTTCTGCGCAAGCACTTCGGGGTTAATCGTCGGACAACCATCCAGCGTGCCGTGACCTTTGGCGTAGTTCTCCATATCCCGTACTTGCGCTTCGGTATAGCCCAAGCGGCGCAGAGCAGTGGCCATGGACTGGTTAGCAATCTTGAAGAAGCCGCCGCCAGCGAGTTTCTTGAACTTCACCAGGGCAAAGTCGGGTTCAATACCCGTGGTGTCGCAATCCATGATGAGGCCAATGGTGCCGGTGGGCGCAATGACCGTCGTCTGCGCATTGCGGAAGCCATGCTGCTCGCCCAGGGCAATGGCCCGGTCCCAGGCCAGCTTGGCGGCATCACCGAGGTAGGGCGGAACCGCCGTGTGATCAATGCCCTGCGGGGTAATGGTGAGGCCTTCGTACTCGTCCGCGGGCGCGTCGTAGGCGGCCCGGCGGTGGTTGCGGATAACGCGGAGCATGTGGCGCTTGTTGCGCTCGTAGGCCGGGAAAGAACCAACGACACTTGCCATTTCGGCGCTCGTAGCGTAGCTCTCGCCGGTCATAATGGCCGTGAGGGAGCCGGCGATAGCCCGCGCTTCTTCGGAATCGTAGGGAATGCCCATGGTCATGAGCACGGTGCCCAGGTTGGCGTAGCCAAGGCCGAGCGTGCGGTAGGCGTAACTGCGGCGGGCAATCTCCTTGCCGGGGAACTGCGCCATGAGCACGGAGAGCTCCAAGGTAATGGTCCACAGCCGAATGCTATGGCGGTAGCTATCGACGTCGAAGTGGCCGGCTTCAGCATCCAGGTATTTGGCCAAGTTCATGGACGCGAGGTTGCACGCCGTGTCATCCAGGAACATGTACTCGCTGCACGGGTTAGACCCGTTGATGCGGCCGTCCGCCGGGCAGGTGTGCCACTCGTTCACCGTGGTATCGAACTGCAAACCCGGATCAGCGCAGGACCACGCCGCGTAGCTAATTTGGTCCCACAGCTGACGGGCAGGCACGGTCTTCACAACTTCCCCGCTCACGCGTGCGGTGAGGTTCCAGGGGGCATTCACGCGCACCGCGTCCATGAAGTCATTGGTGACGCGCACGGTGTTGTTGCTGTTCTGCCCCGATACCGTGGCGTACGCCTCCCCTTCGAAGTGGGTATCGAGCACGGGGAAATCGATAGTCTTCTGGCCCTGGCGAACCAAATCCAAGACGCGGGCAATGTAGTTGAGTGGGACGTTACGCTGCACTGCCTGCTGCACCACGGCTTTGAGCTTGGCCGACTGACCGATGCTCGTGGCTCCTTCCGCGTGAGCGGTCGCCATGATGTCCTGCAAGTAGCGCGCATTAATCTTGCTGCCGGTCACGAGGTCGGCAACCTTCTGCTCTTCTTTCACCTTCCAGCTAATAAATTCTTCCACGTCGGGGTGGTCAACGTTCACAATGACCATCTTGGCCGCGCGGCGAGTGGTGCCGCCGCTCTTAATAGCGCCGGCGGCTTTGTCGAAGACGTGAAGGAACGACATCATGCCCGAGGAAGTACCGCCACCGCCAAGCTTCTCACCGCGGGCGCGGAGACTGGAGAAGTTGCTGCCGGTTCCCGAGCCAAACTTGAAAAGGCGGGCCTCGCGGGTAACGAGATCAAAGATGCCGCCTTCGCCAACCAGGTCATCGTTTACGCTCTGGATGAAACAGGCGTGCGGCTGGGGGTGGGTGTAGGCGTCTTCCGACTTCACCACTTCCCCGGTCTCTGGCACAACGTAGTAGTGCCCCTGGGGCCGGCCGGTGATGCCGTAGGCCGTGTGCAGACCCGTGTTAAACCACTGCGGCGAGTTCGGCGCGCCCATCTGGTGGATGAGGAAGTATGCCATTTCATCCTGGTAGGCCTGGGCGTCTTCCGGCGAGGCAAAGTACCCATACTGCTCGCCCCACCAGCGCCAGCACTGCGTCATGCGATGCACGACTTGAGCAGCGCTCTTCTCCGATCCGGTCACCACGTTCCCCTGTGCATCCAGCACCGGTGCGCCGTGCTCGTCAACAACGGGCACGCCCGCTTTGCGGAAGTACTTCTGCGCCAAAATATCCGTAGCCACTTGAGACCAGGTTACCGGAACTTCCACGTCGGTAATTTCGTACAGGATGCGGCCGTCTGTGCCCTTGATGACCGAGGTCCGCTTTTCGTACTGCACTTGCGAGAGCGGATCGGTGCCGGCAGTAGTATGACGGCGGGTAATGCGCAAACCATGTGCCGGGTAGCGCTCCGTTGCGGTCAGGGTCGTAGACTCACGGAGGGTAACGTTCGGCATGGTTGCAGGGTGGTTAGGGTGAGGAGAGAGATGACGGAAGGAGGGTGGGCTTAGGTGCGGCGGCGGGACCGGGTGGCGCGCGCGCGGCTGGGCTTTAGAAGGCCTTTGAGCTCACGTTGGAAGGTCTCAGCATCTTTGAAGGACCGGTACACCGAGGCAAAACGGATGTAGGCAACCTGGTTAGCACGCTTCAGGTGGCGCATGACGATCTCTCCAATAGCGTGGGAGGTAATTTCCTGCCGGCCGGTAATCTGAATGTCTCGTTCAATGCGGTTCACCAGGCGCTTGAACTCGTCCTGAGTGATGGGGAGCTTCTGGAAAGAGCGCCGCAGACCGGTTTCAAGCTTCTCGCGGCTATACGGCTCACGTCGGCCGTCCCGCTTGACCACGGCGAGGTTGAGGATTTCGGCCTCTTCCACGGTCGAGAAGCGGAAGCTGCACCGGTTGCACTCTCGGCGGCGGCGAATGGCCATCCCGTCTTCAACAAGCCGGGAATCCATCACACGCGTATCAGGTTTGTGACAAGCAGGGCACTTCATGAGCGTGCAGAGGCAAAGCCCCAGCTGGGCGGGCCACTATCGTACAACGATGTGGGCCCGCCGCCAAGATGGCGGCTGGGTGTGCAGGAGGGAACGGCGGGCAAGCTGGAGCGCAAACTGCCTCCCTCAAGCCTGACGTGGTGTTCATTTTTGAAAGAAGCGTGAGTGACAAGCGAGGCACGCTCCCCCCGCCGAGTAGCGGGGCTAGGGCCCAACGCCCTAGTTCTACTAGATATAGTGTTGTACAAGGGCATTATACCACTACATATAGTGTTGTCAAGAGAAACCCAAAATTCCCCGAGCGTCGTTGGGCCCGTGGATACGTGGTTTTGCCTGTGTCGCTTTAGGGTGGTGATTCCGACGCCACCGGCGCCTTGTGGAGATCGCCCTACATCATCTTCCGCCGGATGAAGGCCGGAATTTCCAGGTCTTCTTCGGGCTTCTTGGGTGGCTCGGGCTTCGCCGCCGGTGTAAAGGGCTCTACTTTGGGTGCGGTGGGCCGGGGGGCGGGTGTGGGCCGTGTGGCAGAGCGACGTTCGGGTTCTTTTACCGGCTCATAGGCATCAAAACCAGTCGGGGTGATCTTCTTTGCCGGCCGCTGTACCGCTGTGCCCCCTTTACCAAAGCCGGTGGCGATAACGGTAATGCGGACTTCGCCCTTCAGCGCTTCGTCGATGACTGTGCCGAAGATAACCTTGGCGTTCGGGTCAACCGACGCAGTGATGACCCGCGCCGCTTCGTTCACCTCGTACATGCCCAGGTCGGGACCACCCGTAACAGTGAAGAGAATGCCCTTGGCGCCATCAATCGAAAGCTCCAGGAGGGGGCTATCAATAGCAGCCTTAGCGGCGTCCACCGCGCGGCTCTCCCCGGTGCCCTTCCCAATACCCATGAGCGCCGAACCGGCATCTTCCATGATGGACTTCACGTCTGCAAAGTCCACGTTAATGAGCCCGGGAATGGTGATGAGTTCGCTAATCCCCTGCACGCCCTGGCGGAGCACCTCGTCCACAGTGCCGAAGGCATCCAGAAGACTTGTCTTCTTATCAATGATCTGCAGCAAGCGGTCGTTGGGGATGGTAATAAGAGTGTCGACGCGGTCCGAGAGGTCCCCCAGCCCACCATCAGCAATCCCCTTGCGCTGGGCGCCTTCAAAGGCAAAAGGCTTGGTGACCACAGCCACGGTCAGCGCGCCCACATCCTGGGCAATTTCCGCAACCACGGGCGCGGCGCCCGTCCCCGTACCACCGCCTAAGCCACAGGTGATGAACACCATGTCCGAACCCTTTAGCGCCTCGTGGATTTCGTCCTGGCTCTCTTCCGCTGCCTTCCGACCCAGCTCTGGATCCATGCCCGCACCGAGGCCCCGCGTGACGGTTTTGCCAATGTGTATCTTCGTCGGCGCCTTGGAGTGGTGCAGGGCTTGCGCATCGGTGTTAATCGCAATGAACTCCACCCCGCGAATTTTCGAGGTGATCATGCGGTCAATTGCCGACCCGCCAGAACCGCCAACGCCAACGACCTTGATCTTCGCAAAGGTTTCGATATCCGGCTTGATTTCCATAGTGCTACGGGCCATGCAATTACGAAGTTATGTGCTTCATCCAGCCTCGAATTTTCCCCAGGACCACATTCACCGTGGAGAACTTCGAGGGTCGTGCGCCACCACCCTGCTGGAGAGCGGCCCCCCACATGGCAAGGCCAACAGCCGTAGCGTACTCCGGCTCGTGCACCTTGTCGATTGCGGTGATGATGTTCTGGGGATTGCCCACGGCGGCGGGGAGGCGGAACTCTCGCTTGGCCACATCCACGAGCCCAGGCAACTTGGCGCCACCACCGATGAGCATCACGCCCGAGGGCAGCAGGCCCGAGCGGTCAACTTTCTGCAGTTCCTTGTCGACCATACTACAGAGCTCAACGACCCGAGCTTCGATAATCTCGGCAACGTGTTTTCGGGAAACCACACCGGTTTCTTTGGGGTCAATGTCCGCCAAGTTAATCTCATCCCGCTTCCCAACTTCTTCAGGCAACGCGGTACCAAAGTCCAACTTCACTTTTTCCGCTACGTCTATGGACGTGCGCAGGCCAATGGCAATGTCATTGGTGATGTGCCCCGCGCCAACTGGAATGATGGCCGTGTGGAGCACGTCACCTTCTTCAAAAACAATGAGGCTGGAAGTTGACGCCCCGAGATTCAAGAGAGCGACGCCAATTTCTTTTTGCCGTTTCGTCAGCACTGCCTCAGAGGCAGCCAGCACCCCCAGGACGAGGTCGTCAATTTCCACGCCCGTGCGGTACACGCATTTGGTGAGATTTTTCACTTGCGCCGTAAGGCCCTGGATAACCTGGGCATCGGCCTCCAAACGAATGCCCGACATACCGATGGGATCTTTAATGCCTTTCTGATTGTCGACCGTAAATGTCCGCGGGATGACATGGAGGATTTCAACATTCGAGGGGCTCACCGTGGTCTGGGCCGCTTCAATGACCCGCTCAACATCTTCCTCGCGGATCTCCCCATCGGCTTTCGCAACCGCCACTACTCCGTGAACCTCTTGCGAAGAAATGTGCGTTCCGTTAATGCCAACGAAGGCGTGCGTCACTGGCACACCGGTCATCCGCTCCGCTTGCTCGAGGGCACCCGAAATTGAGGAAATGGCGTCTTCGATGCTCGTAATCGCGCCCTTACTAATACCATCGGCAGCGTGTTCGCCGACGCCAAGAACTTGGAGCTGATTCGTTTCTGTTGGCGTAGCGACGACGACTCGGACCGTCGTCGAGCCGAGATCAAGGCCTACGAGTGGTGCTTCACGGGACATATTTCTTAGCTGCAGTATAGCGGAATTTTGCGGTCCGGACAATCATAGCGCCGCGTGGGTGAGGTAGGGCCAAAAGACCAGGACGCCGACCACCAAAGCGACGATGGAGGCAAAGAGGACAGCAGCCGCCATGGCATCTTTCACGGCTTGGGCCACTGGGGAAAGTCGGCCGCTCACAATGTCTGTAAGGTGCTCCACGACGGTGTTCACGAGCTCCAGGATGAGCACAATGGCAGTAACGACAATGAGGATAACCGCATCCCGCACCGTGACGCCCACCAGGAGCATAGCGATGACCACAACCACGGCCGCGAATACTTGGATGCGAAAGCTCTGCTGCGTCTGAAACGTATGGCGGAGCCCGCGGAGGGCATAGCGGAAGCTATTCTTTACGCCGTGAGGGGTAATGGCGACCATAAGTGGGTAGGGTTCGGAGATGCTTCTGGACCTCTGCTTCCATAGCCGCCGCTTGCTTTGGGGTGTCGTGCTGGTAACCGTGCAGGTGGAGCAGGGCGTGCACGAAACGATGGGCGAGAAGCAGGGAAAATGGGCGTGCGGTAACACCGCGGCCCAGCACTGCCGGGCAAATGATGACGTCCCCACTGCCGGTGTGCTGCGGGGCACCCGGCTCAGAGGGAAAGGCGAGGACGTCAGTCGGCCCCCGTCCTCCGTGGTAGGCCCGATTCAAGAAGGCCATTCGCCCAGGCGTTGTAAGGACGAGCGCAACACTCGTCCTCGGCGCGGCTCGCTGCTTCCGTTGTACAGCGGCGAACAGTCGCTGCCAGGGAACGGCCGGCAAGCGCCGGCGCGTCTCCCGTACGACGTGGAACTCCATCTTACGTGTTCACGTTCGAATTCGTGTTGCTGTTAGCGTTGGTATTCGTGTTGCCATTCGCATTGAGGTTCACGTTTTGGTTAGCGTTCTGGTTGGCCGTATTCGTGTTGAGGTTCACCTTCGTTGAGTCGACCACCAAACTCCGCGCAACCATTTCAAAGGTCGTTCTCGAATCCACGGTGGGCTTCAATCCGTAGCTCAAGGAGATGACGTAGACCTGGCTCCCGTTTGCAAAGTAGTACGCCAGACCATCGGGGCTCACAATACCCGTGCTCTTCCCGTCCCAGGCCGTGGCGTCCACGAGCGTCGTGGGGTCTATCGTTGGGGCCTTGGTGACGTACCACTGCTTCGCCGTAAGGCGAGCTGGATTGTCCTCAACAGAAATGGTGACGGTTTCATCACCGGTGGCGTTGGAAAGGAGCTGCTCGGTGCTGGAGCGGGCCACCGAATTCCAACCTTTGGGGTAAATGACGCTTGCACCGTAGAGGGAATTCATGAACGTGTTCACCAGGCTGCTTGCCGCAAGCTTGCCTGAACCCTTTGGCGAGAAGCCAAGCTTCACTTCGCTCCCATCCAAGAAGCTGTCGCCGTCGCTATCGGAACTGCTGGGGTTGGTGGTGAAAACAAGCTCCTCCGCATCAGTAAGCCCGTCCTTGTCGGCGTCGGTGCTGGATTGTGCTTGCGGGTTGCTGTTGACGTTCGTCGTCGCATTCACATTGGCGTTCCCGTTGCTATTCCCATTGCTATTGGCATTTGCGTTCCCATTCTCATTCCCGTTACTGTTCGCGTTTCCATTCGCATTCGCCGCGCTGTTTACATTCTGGTTCGCGTTCAGGTTCCGGTTCGCGTTCGCATTCTGATTGGTAACCGGCGTGTTCGTCACGAGGTTCGTGTTGTTGGTATTCGCGGCATTCCGGTTCAGTACGCCCGTGAAAAGCAGCGCCGCAGCCACACCCAGAGCCACCACAATAATAATGATTATGGCGATAATCAGCTTTTTGCTGCTGCCTTTCCCGCCTGGGGTGGACGGTTTCCCCACCACAGACTTGCTGCCCAAGAAACGCTCGGGCATGGCATGAATCTCCAGGGGCGTTGTCGGCGGTGTGGGCGCTTGGGGAGGGAGATTGCCTTTGGGTGCTGGGGTGATGGATTCAAACATAGCCGTACGTAGTGAAGGAGAAAAGTTACTTAGTAAGTGCTTCGCGAGCCTCGGTGAAGTTGAGAAGGACGCCGGTACCTGTTGGATTATACCCTTTCTGCACCTCTGCGCCATCTCGGTTGCCATCGCCATCCGTATCTGGACGTTTGGGATCACTCTTATACACGCGCACCTCTTCCCCATCCCCTAGGCCATCGCGATCGGTATCGGCGAGGTCGACTTTCGTCCCGAGCTGTGTTTCTTCGTCATCGAGTAGCCCATCCTTGTCGGCATCCGCCACCCCCGTAATCTCTGCGCTCGCTGCCGATGTGGTGGACTGCGGCGTATTCGTACTTGTGGAGGCAGCAACGTTACTATTCGCAGTCGTCGTGGTAGCGGGTTCCTGTCGCAGGCGGAGCACGACAACCACGCCGATACCAATGACGAGCACAAACCCGCCAATCGCGGGCCACAGCCACCGACGGGCCGAACCGTGCGGTGCGGGGGCGGCCTGGGGCCGCACTGGTGCACTTGGCACTGGACGAACAGGCGGGGCAGCCGTTTGCTTGGGATCAGTGCTTTGGAAAATGTCTTCGGGTTGGGGCATGGTTACAGTTGTGGCTCTTGCTGCGCACAGGCCTGCGCTTGGCAGGTCCCGCTGCAGCAGTTGGGCGTTGAACCAGAGCAAATATTGGTTCGGCAAATGGCGCCGGCACCATTCCACGCCCGGGCTAAACGGGGAGCGGACGTTGCACAATTCCCGGCATTATCACAGGCTCGTGCTGTGAAGCTCACAGTTTGACCATTTGCATAGAGGGTTGTATTCCAATCAACCCAGTACGGACTCGCAGTGTCCAGCGGCCCAAAGGGCACGCCATCCAGGTAGAACTGCACATCACGCATCCCCGAGCCGGCATCCGTTGCCGATGCAACGACGGACATAATGCCACTCCAGAACCAGTTGTCATTGGCGGGATTCGTTATGCTAACGTTGGGCGGTGTCGTATCGGCTCCGCTAATGGTGAGGGTTGTTGCCGGTGCCGTCGCCGACATGTTGTTGGCGTTATCAAACACCTGGGCAATGACCTGGTAGGTTCCAACCGCGGATAGAATAGCCGGGTAGATCCCGCTGCCACCCGGATTCTCGATGGAGCCCGTGGCAATACGGGTTGCACCGTTGAAGTACTCGATGCGGCTAATGCCGGATGCGTAGCTGTTCCACTGCGGATCAGTGCCGCTGGCTTGCATGGTAATAGTTGCCGGACTAAATACCGTCGTGCCAGAAGCAGGCCCAACCCAGGCGGCCGTCGGTGCGCCCGTATCCACATTCACCGTCTTGGTTACGGCCGGGGCATCGTTCCCTGCTACGTCACTGGCATTCACCACAACCGTGTAGGCCCCATCTTGGGTGTGGTCGGCGGGAATGTTCCAGGTTAACTGGCATGGGCTTTGGGGGGCCGAAGTACACGACTGCGAGTAGAGCGTCGTGCCACTCTGCTGCACCTCAATGCGCACCTCCGCTAAGCCGCTACCGCCATTATTGTCGTCAGCTAGCGCAGTAATGGTGCCCGCACGATTGACGTAGTACGGCCCACTCCCCGGCCACGGCGTACCGTCGAACGTGACATTCGCATCAATAGTGGGCGGCGTGGTGTCGTTCGTCGCGTTGTTCACCACAATGGCTACTTTACTGCCACCCCAACAACCCGTTGCGTCGTAGCCAATTGCCCAGAGCGTCTGGGGACCATTGGCCGTCGTATTGCGGGAAGTCCAGTTGTACGTGCAGGTACGGTTGCACGTGGTCAGATCTGCAAAGGCGAGCGGCTCACCCATGAGTCCGAGGTACACGTGTGACATGCGGAGTGTCCCATCACAGGTTCGGGTGATATTGAGGGTAATAGGTACCGTGGGATTATCAGCAACGGTGGCGCCCGGTCGTGGTGTAGTAATTTCTAACGACGCCCGATTATTCACCGAAACCGAGCGGGTAATCGTGGTGGCATTATTCGTTGTATCGTACGCGGTTATGGTAACCGTGTGCGGCCCGAGGATTTCGGGCAGGGTGTTCCAGCCGTAGTTCATGGCGAACACTCGCGGCGGTGTCACGGGCGTATACGCACTGCCCGTTAACGGGATCGGTACGTTATCAATGCGTAGTTCGGCTTTCTGGATAGCGACGTTATCGGTGAAGGTGGCGCGGAGGTGCACCAGTTCCTCCAGCGAGGCCCCTTCCATTGGCACCACCGAACCACTCTGCAGCTCAACTGTCACATCGGTGATTGTTGGTCGCTCAATGTCGGGTCCTGCGGAAGCATGGTACTGGACATTCAACGTCGCGGTCGCGTTGTTCCCGTATCGGTCATAGGCTACGGCCCGCACTGTGTAGGTCTGGCCATCGACGTACCCAGCGAGGGGCCACGTGTACGTGTAGGGAGAGGCCACGTCGGTTGTTCGGGGAGTGGACTCTGTACCGATGAATATCTCAACCCGGTTGACGCCGCTCGCGTCAGTGGCCGAAACGACGACGTTGGCAGTGCTACCGCTAATGCCCGGCGCCGGATCGGGTGATACGAAGCTCACCGCCGGCGGAGTAGTTTCTGGCAGCACGTTCACACTCACCGAGAGCTGCCGAATGCTGGAGTTACCATACGCATCGTACGCCACCACCGAATACGTGTAGCTTCCATTCGGGAAGGTCCGAATGGTCGAACCCGGAACGGCAACGCTAGCGTTAAAGGAGCCCGGACAGCCCGTCGTGCACGCTGGGTCTGGAGCCTGTCCAAGGCGGGACGTGCCGAGGTAGAAGTCTACGTGGCTAACGCCCGTATTACTGCCGCCGCTGTCCGTGGCCGAGGCAGTGAGCGTCACGTCGGCGCCGGTGAATACGTAACCATTGGCATTCGGGTTCCCGAGGGTAATGACCGGGGCGGTTGGATCACCGGGTGCGTTTGCGACTTCGTAGGTCGGGGCGGGAGCGAACACCGCCGCGTTCCCCGCGACGTCGAATGCCGTGACGGTCAAACTGTACCCAGTATTATTCAATACGGTCCGTGAGTCCCACGACCAAACGTACTTGCCATCCCTATCCGGTCGGCTTGACGTGCTCTGGGCCACGATCGCCCCGCCGCGTCGCACCACGAACTCCACCCGACCAATACCGCTCCCACCGGGATTATCACTCGCCGAAACTTTAAACTGCACCGTGCCACCGAGGCGAGTACCCGATGCGGGTTCTACGCTGGCAATGGTGGGCTGCGTGCTGTCAGCCGGCGATGGGTTGCGCAGGGCGTTAATCCGGCCGAAAGAATCTGAGCAGAGGGCCATGTTGAAGCCAGTGCAAACAGAATCACCTGGACACACGTCGGTTGCCTTGTTCGTAATATCAATGCAATCCAACCACGCATCCATGAAACCGCTATTCAAGTAGTGCCAGACAAAGTGGTCGCTGACCGTGCCAATGAGGTGGAACGGTGACGTGTTGGAGCCCACCGGACCAGAACGGTAAATCATGCCCGTAGACTCCCGCGGCGCGGTGCCGGTATAGGGACTGCGATTCGGGAATTGCGCAACCTTGTCCTCCTCATTCCAGCACGTATTCTGGTCGAAGCCCGTGCCGCACATGGCGGGTGCCTGTCGTGGTGTGGTCTGGGGGTCCCAGAGCTTCTGCGGATCCTGCGGCATGGTAATGCCAATCTGGGCACCCAGGTTCTCTTGCCAGGATGGCCAGGCGGTCATGGTGAGGTTCTTCAAGTACGAGCCGGACTCGAGGTTGGGGAAAGCACCGTTGTGCGCCTCCTTGTAGGCCTGAATGGCGTAGACGATCTCGCTGTAGGCGTGGATGCGCTTCACGTCATAGCGAAGGTCACTGAGGAGCTGCTGCGGTAACGGTGTAGCCTCGTCATTGAACTTCAGGTTCTTCAAAATCTGGTCAAAGATCGCCACGGTTTCGGGGCGCGGATTCGCCGTGTGGGAAACCACGTAGACATTGGGGTACGACCATGGCCGGGCCGCGTCTTGCGGCGCGTAGTTGTCGGCAGTCACGTACACTGTCCGACCTTCACGGAGGGCGGGGTACCCGTCAACCTCCGTAACCCCACCACCCGTATCCGGATCGAACTTCTGGTTGTACCAGCGCGTGGGTGAGAGATCTCGCAGGTTTGACTCAATACGGATACCAATCGCATCGCCAATGTTGCGACCCGTATCATCAAGAACCGCCATGATGTACTCCTTCCGGATGTTGCCCGTCGGCGCCAAGCTCGGAATGGGGTTGCTGAGGGTATACCCATTCACTCCCCCATCGCGACAGAAGGAGAAGGTAAAGTTGTGCGTGGGTTCAGTGCCGGTGTCCGGATCGCGGAACGGCCAGGCAGGCGGCGCCGGCCAGGGGCTGGCGCACATGTACGCGCGAATGGGCATGCTCGCCGTACCCGTTCCGGCGCTCTGGGTTGCGGTGATGTTCACGGTTAGTTGCTCGGTCCCCTCTGGAATATTCCGCGCTAGAGCACAGTAGAAGCTACTCGTCGTATTCCCGGGGCAGTACGTACCCGCCGGTGACGAGGCGTACGTCCCGCCTGCGGGATCTGCTTCTACCCACGATTGGTTCGCGAGACCGAGCTCGTTATCCTGGCTGTCATACGCAGCCACGCGGTAGCGATGTTGATTCCCAGCAACCGGATCGTCGTCGCCGGCACACGAATCGCTGGTGCAAGTGAACAAATCTTGCGTAATTACTGTTTGCGGGGGGATTTCGAGGATGTTCACGCGTGCAACAGTGCAAACTCGTGACGATGCATCCACTGTGTAGACTCCCGCCCCTTGCGGCCACACGTAGTCAGCGGGGAGGAACGTGTTGTCGGTGGCGGTCACACCCGCGGACCCACCCACGACGCGGATGCGGTAGGTCCCATTCGGAAGCGCATCGGTAGCAGTAAAGGTGGCGTTGGTTCCGTCAAAGGCGAACGAGGTTGGCACTGGGGCATTTGTGTTGGCGTCGTAGAGGTAGACGGTGGTGTTGGTCACCGTCTCTGGGCGCATGGACTTGTTGAACGTGACGACGAAATTCTGGTTGCGGCACTGGAGCGTGCCGGCGCCCGGCGTAATACCGCTGATAAGCCCATTGGTACACACAGCGGTCGGTCGGCACGCGTTACCGACACAGCAACCAGTGGTGCCACACTCGCTGTTCTGGGTGCAGCTCACGCTAAAGTCCACCGGCGTGGCAATGCAGAAGTCTCCCCCAGTGGGTACGCCAATCGTGGTCGCCGCGGTAGTACCACCAGTCGGGATACCGGTATCCACGGCGACGTGGCTCATAGCGGTGCTCGGCGGGGTTACCGTAGTGGCTGCGCCCGGAAGGGGCAGCTGATTGAGCGGGCCATTCGCCTCGGAGAAGAAGGCCTCGCTACTCGCCGTGAAACGCGCCCCTTGGTACTGAATCGCATCCCCTTCCCGACCGGCAGGTGGCAGGGTGCCACAAAGGATAGGCACGCCCGTTCCCGGAACAGACGTCGTGCCATTCGTTGGGGTCGTACACTGGGAGCTGATGGTGTAGGTGGTGTCGTTGTTGCTGCCTAAGCCATTATCGGCCAACACCTGCACGCTCCAGATGGTGTTCGCTGAGGCGGGCGGATCAGTATCGGGCATGGCCTGGACGCGAATGAGGTCATTCGTCCAGCCGGCTGGGCCGCAGATAGCAAAGCTGCCGTCAGCAATGTTCCCGCCGTTCGTGAAGGTCACTTTGCCATTCGCACCCATGCCGCCGCCAAAGTAACACCCGCGAACGTTGATCATATTCCCCGCTGGGCCGTTCACCGCGGTGCCAGTCTGTGAGCCAGATTGGAGTGTGAGTACCCGCGGTTCACATGTCCGCAAGGCAACGTTGCAAATTGCGCCCGTGCACACATCGCCGTAGCTATTCGTCCGCGTAGCGCAGTCCGTATTGGTCTCGCAGTAGTTGCGCTGGACAATGAGGTTGCCACTCCCGGTGAGGCCGCTGTACGTGGCGCTGATGTTCGCCGTGCCGTCTATGCTTCCGGGTTGCACGGTGGTCGTGCCGGTGTTATCCGCCGGCTGAGCACCAGCAGGAACAGTTGACTCAGTGGGATCGCTGGCCATTGACGTGTCACTCGAACTCCAGTTGAAATCACCAGGAAGCCCCAGGAGAATCGAGCAGGAGTTGTTCGTTGCAAGCGCCGTGAAAACACCCGACTGGCCGGTAGCGAGAGGCCCAATTTGTGGCGGCGTTACACCGACAGCCTCGGCCTGACAGTCCCCGCCGGTCTCCCGAACGCGGAAGTGCCACACAACATCCTGCGGCAAGAGGGCCCCGGCAGCGCTCGGGATGCCCGCCTTCACGGTTACTTGGTACCAGTACCCATCGTCGAAACGGTCACCGGCTGGAGCAAAGGCGACGAGGTCGTCGCTCTGGTTATAGGTGGCATTTGCCCGCGTACCATTCACCGTGCCGCTGCAGGCGGCGGGATCGAATGTCGCGGTGTTATTGCACCGACTAACGTAGAAGAGAGTCGGGTCGGTTGTGCCACCCGCCGCGGCCGGGTTCATAGATTCGGTAAACCGAACGGCCACGCCGAGGTTCCGACAAGCATCGGCCGTATCGGGAAGTGGGTTTGGCGAACGAATGACTGGCACACTTGTGCTGCAGGAACTGTCGAAGACCACCGCCGGTGCCGGATCGCGGGGGATGCGGTACTGCAACGGGTTCGAGGCTACGCCATTCACGGTTACGAAGAAGTTGTACGTGCCATTGGCAAGTGGCGCCCCCGGAGCGGCCCTGAGGTGCTGGTCATCGGTGAGCGACACGAGGTTGCCGGCGAACGAGCTGTAGCGGGTGGAAACCACTGCGGGGTTTGTGCCAAAGCCGTCGCCGAGGGCGTCCAGTGAAGCGCTGGGGTCATTGCTGCTACTCGGGTTGATACTGCAGAGGTTTGGCCCGCTCACATCGCGGATGTCGAACTGCGCCAGGTTGCTCATCCCCCGTACGTCGGCGTAGGTATCCGTGTCAACTTGGATGAACGTCGTGTCGCCAAAGGTGAAGCCTTCCGGCACCTGGACCAAAATTTGCGTATCTGACCACGGCGTTGATGAGCAGCTGGGCGTGGAGGCGAGGAGGTTAGAACCACCCGGAATGCGGAAGCGGACGCGCCCATTGACTCCAAAATTTTCACCGAAGATGGTCACGAATCGACCCGCCTTCCCCTCGCGCGGGTAAATGCCCGTGATGTGTGGGCTGCGCACCTCCACGTTGGATGAGGGCGGGCTCGAGCGGCCGGCGACTTCCACGGTTACCGGGCCAGTCATAGCGCCATTCGGCGCGTAGGCAAGAGGACCTGTGGGTACCATGGCATCGATGCGCGCCGACGTGGGCGTGGGTATAGCCGGGTCGGTGTGGATGCAGGCTGGCGAACCTGTGCGCTGCGGGATGTTGTTATCGTCGAAGCACAAACTGTTTGTCCCGCCAATGTCCGTGGCCAGCACGTTGCCGCTGAAGCGCACGCGTGGCGTTAACCCAAAGTTGGAGCCCCGAACCACCACGCGGTTGGGGTCAGTGGGGTTCCCATGGTAGGCCGGCGTGGTGACGCTGGTAATCACCGGCGTGCAGTCAACGGTGTCGGTGTCCGCCGTCGTGAAGACCCACGAGAAGTCGTCGTCCGGCGGCAGGGTGTTCGGTTGGCCATCACCATCTTCAGCCGTCCCATCACTGTCGCCATCCAGCGCGTTAATGCACGTGTCCTTGTACCCGGAGTAGAAGCCGCCCGTTGCGTTGGGGTCGGTGTCTGCATTGAGGGTAATCGTGTACGTGCGGTTCTTCACCAAAGGCTTATCCAAGGTGATTTGCAAGGTATCGGAACGGGGCATGTCGATGCGTGCCACGGCCGCGTCGGCGGGCGTAATGCGGAAGTTTGCGGGATTGTACATGCTCGACGCGAGCATGGACTCGCTGAACCGCACCTCGATGACCGGTGACAAACACTGAATCGTTTCGTTGTTCGTCGGTGCAGTCAGCGACACGGTTGGCGGATCTTCGTCGCTCGTGGTGCCCGTTGTAAATGTCCACCCCCCTGGCGGCTGCGTGGCGGCTGTGCCATCGCTGCTGATAATCCCGTTCACATCAACGCTGTACTGCGTATTGGGCAGGAAGTCTTCGGTGGGGTGGACGAACTCAGCAGTTGGGCCAAAGAAATTCACAGTGTGCGTCGGCGAATTCCCCGAGCCATCCGTGACCGGGAAGGTGCTACTAATGCTAATGTCGTTGGCCGCGGCAGGCGTAAGGCCAGTGAAGTGGGCGGACACCGCCGAGCACAGGCTCACGTCCGCTTCCTCGTGCACTGGATTCTGCCAGTCCGCGTAATACGTATTGGAATCTGGCGTAATGCAGGATGGGTCTGGTACGAGGAAGCCAAAGTCCGGCCGGGGGTCCAAGGTATCGTCACACAAGTTGCAGTAGCCCCACTCGGCCGGCAAGCTCATCTGGCACTGCCCGGAGGCTTGGGCATTCCCCGTGGCGTTCGTGATGAACCGTTGGATGAACAGGACAATTGCCCAGGACACCAAGATGATGACCAGGCCAATGGCCCCGTTAATGAGCGTGCGCTTCGCTTTTTCAATTTGCTTCTCGTTCCCCCGTGACGTCATCCAGAGGAAGCCACCGTACAGCATGACAATGATCGCCACCAAACCCAGCAAGCCCAAAGCCCACTTCACCACGTTGACAATGGTCTGCTTGAGATCAGCATTCCCCAAGCCCAACGTGCCACCCACATCTTCAACGGTGATGGCGTTGGTTACTTGCGCCAGCAGGAACAACCCAACCACGGCCAGCAGCGTACCGCTGAGGCCGAGGAGAAACGCACGTCGAGCGTTAGGGTTGGTGGTGGGCATGCTGCGTGCCGACAAGCGAACAGCAGTGCATGAATGGAGAGGAGATGCTTTAGGGGGTAAGAACCTTCTTGACCACAGCTTGGACAGCTTTGCCGTCCGCCCGTGTACCGACCTGGGCCATGACCGGCCCCATAACTTTGCCAAAGTCAGCCGGGCCCTTGGCACCCGTAGCCTGCACCTGTGCCTGAACCAGTGCTGCAATCTCGGCTTCGGTGAGCGGTTGCGGGAGGTAGACTTTCAAGATATCGATGGCGGCGACATCGGCCGCAGCGAGCTCCTCGCGGCCACCCGCCCGAAATTGCTCCACGGCTTCCGTACGGCGCTTCACCTCGGTCGCAATAGCTTTCTCGACGTCAGCATCGGTGAGGTCATCACGCTTCGCAATCTTGGCATTCTGGAGGCTGCTCTTCAGGAATCGAAGCACCTCCACATGTTGGGCTTGGTGGGCCTTCAGTGCCGTCGTCAGGTCGGCCTCAATACGCTGCGCTAAGGTCATTTCTTGAATTTCACGTTCAAAAGCTTTGCGAGACTACGCGTCCGGCCACGGCCTTTCGTCTTGGCCATGAGCTCGTCGAGTTTACCAATTTTCCGTAAGTACTCTTTCTTCTCACGGATCTTCGTTCGGCGAATAGCCTTCTGCTTGAGCAGTCGCTCATTGGGCGCCGGTTCGAAGTACTGGTCTTTCTTGGTTCGGAGTAGAACCCCGCTTTGCTGCACGCGGCGATTGAATCGACGGATGAGACTTTCCGACGACTCGTTCTCTTTCTTCTTTACTTCAACCACAGGGGAAACCTCCTTTCAAACTACGGTAGGGATGAATGCACTATGACACGACAAATCAAAAAAGGCAAGGGCCTTCCCCCGCCCTTCCAGCACTAGATGCCAAGAGGCTTCCCGCCTAGGACGTGTACGTGGAGGTGCTGCACTTCTTGGCCACCCTCAACGCCGGTATTAATGATGGTGCGGTACCCCCGCGCCTTCACCCCGGTATACTCAGCAACCGCGAGGATACTCTGCCCGAGCGCCTGCAGAATGCTAGCGGGCGCATCATTCAGGCTCACGATGTGTTGCCGCGGGGCTATGAGGACGTGGACCGGCGCTTTCGGACGGAGGTCTTCAAAAGCGACGAAGAGCTCGTTCTCCCACACGCGCTTGGCCGGCACGACGCCCTCGGCGATTTTGCAGAACACGCAGTCCATACCTCACTCCTGGGGTTCAGCTGCTTCACCGTTCACGAGCTGCTTTTCGCCATTCGCCTTCTGTACCCGCTTCTGCACTTCCGCAACGGCCTTGTTAAAGTCCACAACTTCCTGAATGCCGCTCTCCATGTCCCGGACGAGGATGGTATTGTCGACCATCTCCTTCTGGCCGAGGATGAGGGTAAAGGGCGCCCGCATGCGGTTAGCGGCCTCGAGCTGGCCCTTAATGCTGGTCTTCGAGAACGTGGCCGCCGTACGGATACCCAAACTGCGGAGCTCGCGGAAGAGCTTTATGGCCTTGCGCCGTGCGGCATCCCCGAGTTGTGCCAGGAACACATCGGGCCGAATAGGCGTTGGTGGCTGGATGCCGCGGGCCTTCAGCTGCATCACGGTCCGCTCTAGGCCCCCGGCAAAGCCTATTGCCGGTGTTGGCCGACCGCCGAAGAGCTCCACGAGCCCGTCGTACCGCCCGCCGCCCCCAACGGCGCTCTGTTGCTTCTCTACCCCCACGTCATCGGCAATGGTGTACTCAAACGCGGTGTGCGTGTAGTAATCGAGACCACGTACGATGCGGGGATTTAAATCGTAGGCTACTTCCATATCGTCCAAGTGCTCAAGAACTTTCACAAAGTGCTCCCGTGCGGGTTCGGAGAGGTGGTCCAGGAACGGCGGCACATCCTGCGCGAGTAATTGGCAGTCGGCGACCTTGCAGTCGAGGATGCGCAGTGGATTTTTCTGCAGGCGCTTCTTGCAGTCTTCACACAGCCGGTTGCGGCGGGGCTTGAAGTACTCGGTGAGCACTTTGATGTACGCCGCGCGGGACGGCGCGTCCCCGACCGAATTCACCTGTACGCGCACTGGTACGCCTAACTCCTGGTATACGGTGGCGCCAATGGCAATGAGCTCGGCGTCAACGACCGGGTGACCATCCCCAATGATCTCAAAGCCAAATTGCCAGAACTGCCGGTATCGGCCGCTCTGGGGCCGGTCGTAGCGGAACATTGGGCCAATGTAGAAAAGCTTCACCGGCTGGGGCATGGTGAGCATGCCGTGCTCCAAGTAGGCCCGCACAACGCCCGCTGTCCCCTCGGGACGCATGGCCACCATATCGCCACCCCGATCGGTGAAGTTGAAGAGTTCCTTCTCAACGATGTCGGTATCCTTGCCCACGCTCCGCACAAAGGTGGTGTTCTCTTCAAGAATGGGCGTTTCAATCCGCTCAAAACCAAAATCCCGGGCCACGTCAATGACCTTCTGGGTCACCAGGTTCCACCACGGCCAGTCGACCGGGAGGATGTCCTTCATACCGCGGACGAGCATAGGGGTCTTCCCCTTCTTCGGGACAAAAGGTTCAGGAACGGGAGGGGCTTTCTTCGGTAGCATAGGGGTGATGGCTAGAGCGCACTGACCGGGAGGTAGGCCGGGGCGGTGAAGTGAGTGAGTCGGCTAAAGGGCCACGCGCGGAACCACGTGCGGCCAACAATGCGTGAGCGTTCAATGGGACCGAATATCCGAGAGTCTAAGCTTGAAGGCCGATTGTCCCCCATGACGAAGTACTGGTCGGCGCCCAACGTAACGTCTGTATCCCCAACGGTGAGCACGTCCGAGCTTAAGTACACCGATTCATTCAGGCGCTGGCCATTCACCATGACCCCGTCGTCATCCACCACCACCGTTTCGCCTGGCAAACCGATCACGCGCTTGATGAAGTACTGGCTAGGATCGTTGGGGTAGTGGAAGACGACCACTTCACCCCGGGTTGGCTCACGGAACCGATACGTCAACTCATCAATGATGAGGTACTCGTGATCCTCATAGTTGGGCTCCATGGACGCGCCTTTCACGTAGAACGGCTGGAAGAGGAAGTGCTTCACAACTACAACAATAACCAAGGCCATAGCCACGACCTTCACAACCTCCCAGAGCATGAGCCAACCACCCTGGAGCTTAAACTTCTTCAAATCAGTTGGCATGTGCTTCGGGTGAATGATGAAATGCTACCGAGTGCTTACCGGGGCCCAGCAGCGTGGCACGCAGCCCCGTATCTACGGGACGAGTACGCGGTGCTGGGGTAAAGCGGCACGTTGGCGGAGTCCGGAGTCCTGCCGTATGGCGGGACGAAGGGCGAGCAAGCGATGACGCGTGGTGGGCATGCCTGGATTCGGACCAGGGACCTCGCCGATGTGAACGGCGCGCTCTAACCAGCTGAGCTACATACCCGCAGGAGTGCAGATGTGCACGAGAACGTGTGGTGGAGCGCTATCCCCTGGACGCTCGCGATGGGCCACACTCGTCTGCCTGATGGCGAGACCCAGTGGCGCAACGTGCCCGCACAGAAAAATCGCGCGAATGTGCCGAATTGTAGCACATTTTTCACTTCACGCAAGCCCAGCCCCTTGCCCTCTCGTCCTTGACTCGGCGGTAGGAAATTGGTACGGTGCACCCACAAGCGCGAGCCGTTTTGCGTGTTCTATGGCCCTGAAAGCACCTGAAGGAAAAGGAAAAAAAGCAACAACGCCAACCCCACCGGACCTCACCCCAGGACCGGGAGCTTTACCGTTGAAAAAGCGGCGTTACCACTTTCACTGGTGGCACCTCGCCGTGGCTACGGCCGGTGTAGTTGCCGTGGTGGCCATTGGCTTGGGCTGGAAGTTACTGCGAGTGAGCGCGGATGTTTTTGGTGGGACGAATAACGCCTCCCCCCTTGAGCAACTCGGTAAGCTCATTGTACCGGGCGATCGGGAACTCAAACACGACGACAAGAACCGTACGAACATCCTCCTGGTTGGTCACGGCGGCCCAGGACATGAGGGCCCATACTTAGCGGACACCATTATCTTGGCGAGCATCGACAACACCACACAGGATGTGGCGATGCTCTCGATACCTCGGGACTTTTTGGTGGACATCCCAGGGTACGGCTACCGGAAGATCAACAACGCCCTGGCCTTTGGTAACACAACGGCCGAACCCACCGGCGGAGACGCGCTCATGACAAAAATCGTTGAGTCGGTTACGGGCCAGACTGTGCACTACTTCACGCGCGTGGACTTCAACGGCTTTAAGCAAGCCGTGGACGCAGTCGGCGGCATAGACGTGACCGTCGACGTACCATTCGTTGACTACGAGTACCCCACGTACAACTACGGCTACCAAACTATTCGCTTCGAAACTGGGACACAGCACTTCGACGGTGAGCGGGCTCTGCAATTCTCCCGCTCGCGGCATGGCACGAATGGCGAAGGCTCGGACTTCGCTCGCTCCAAGCGGCAGCAGAAGCTCCTGCTCGCTCTCCGCGAGAAAACTCTGTCCCTCGGCACCCTCACCAACCCTGGGAAAATCAGCGGCCTCCTGGATTCGCTGGGCAGCCACGTGAACACGACGTTTGAACTCTGGGAAGTTGCCCGCCTGGCCAGCATTGCCAAAGACCTGAGCCCCGAACGTCTGGTGACACGGGTGCTGGAAACCTCCACGGATAACCTGGTTCGCCAAGGCACGGGTCTTGATGGCGCCTACGTCATCCAGCCCCGCTTGGGCCTTGGCAACTACGCAGAAATTCATGAACTTGCAGCGAACATCTTCCAGAACAACGCGGTGCTGCGCGAAGCCGCTCCGGTGCAAGTGGTGAATGCGACGGGCGAGGCCGGTCTGGCGAGTTCCGTGAGCACCTTCCTGCGCGGGTTTGCCTACAACGTACGCTCCTACGCCCAGGCGCCGAAAACCACACGGTACGACAATACAGTCATCGTCGACCTCTCCAACGGCACGGCAACGCAAACCGTGGCGGCGCTGCAGCAGAAGTACGGTGGCACCGTCACCACTATCCTGCCCACCGATGTACCGCTCACCGCCGGCACCACCGTGACCAACGGCAATGCCAACCACAACCAGAACACCAATACCGAGATAGCCGCCCCAAAAGTCCTGCTCGTCCTGGGCAAGACGGCCATCAGCATCGCGAGTAATTCTTACCCAAGCGCATCTCGTAACCTCCCTCCTGCCAGCTCCACGTAACCGGTCGTATGGCTCTCCCTGCCGTCCTCCTCCTCGGGCGGACGAATGTCGGAAAATCTTCATTGTTCAACCGCCTCGTCGGCGGCCGCTTTGCTATCGCCGACGCCCAGCCCCACACCACGCGTGACCTGCAGCGCCGGACCGTGGCGTGGGGCGGCAGTAATTTCACCCTCATCGACAGCGGCGGCTTTGACATTGACCGCCCCGATAATCTGCACGCAAATGTCCTGCGCATGGTCCGACGGGAGCTCGCCCACGCCGCCGTCGTAGTACTGGTCGTGGAACACCCCATTGGACTGCGCAAAGAAGAACGCCAGGAACTGGCACGCCTGCAGGCCGCGGGCATACCCGCAATCATCGCGGTGAATAAAATCGACTCCCCGGCTGACCGCCAATCCAGCAATACGCTGGCAGGTTACGCCCACGGCAAAGTTCCCGTCATTGGGGTTTCGGCCAAGAATGGCGGCGGTTCCGGCGATGTGCTGGATGCTATCGCGCGCGCGGTAGGCACGCGCATGCCGGAAAGCCAACGGACGCGGAAGCTCCGCGTGGTGCTCATTGGCCGGACGAATGTGGGGAAGTCCGCACTGACGAATGCCCTGCTCCACGACGACGTGCGCGTTGTCTCGAGCCAGCCCCACACCACCCGCGACGCCGCCGCCTTTGATATCACCTACCACGGTACACCGCTCACGCTCGTGGACACCGCGGGCGTCCGCGCCCGTGGAAAAACTGGTTCGCGCGTGGAAGCTCTGAGTTTGCACCACACCCGCGATGCGCTCCGCGATGCCGACGTTGCCGTGTTGGTCTACAGCGTCCCCGAGGGCGTGGGCCTGGTAGAGAAAGCGCTCGCAGGCGACGTGGTTGAGGACGGGAAAGGCCTCCTCATCGTTGGCAACCAGTGGGACCGCGTCCCCAAAAAAACTCCCACAACCATGCTCGGTACCGAACGCGAGTTCCGGCGCTCACTTCCGTTCATCACCTGGGCCCCGCACATTGTTACCGCAGCGCCTAGCAAACTCCACATCCACCGCATCTTGGAAACCGCGCTGGCCATTGGCCGTGAGCGCGAACGTACCATTCCGCAAGCAGTGCTAGACCAGGTACAGCACCGAGCGCTGGCCCTGAAGCCAGGCCAGAAACTCAACTCACCGAGGAAGGGCGGACGAAAGCGCATCACCAGTTACCTCACGCAAACCGGCACCACACCCCCAACCTTTACCCTCCGCACCGACAAACGCGAGGCGCTGCCCGCATCGTACGCCCGCGTGGTTGAGAAAGCCTTGCGTGCCACCGTGCCCTTCACCGGCACACCTATCCGCGTTCGCATCCAGCAACCTTTCGCAAAATCCGTATGACCACCCCAACCACGACCCTCATCGTCGGCCTTGGCAATCCCGGCGAGCAGTACGCCAACAACCGGCACAATTTTGGTTTCCGGGTTCTGGATGCGCTGGTTGCGGCTTGGCAGCTCCCCCCGTTTGCCGAGAACCGACGGCTCCAGAGCATGCTCACCGCAAAAACCCAAGCCCCGCGAGCGTGGCTCTGCAAACCCTCAACGTTCATGAACGAATCGGGCGAGTCGGTATCGGCGGTGAGCCGATTCTACAGCATTCCCGTGGAACAAACCTGGATCGTGCACGACGACATGGACATTCCCTTTGGCGAAGTTCGCATCCACCAGAACCTTTCAGATGGTGGCCACAATGGCATCCGCTCTATCATTCGTGACCTCCACACCCAGAGTTTCTGGCGCTTCCGCGTAGGCATTGGCCGACCGCGCCTCATGGATGCAAACGCCGACGGCCGCGTGGATTCCCGAGAGTGGGCCATGGCCAAGTACGACACCGCGGAATACGTCCTCGCTGACTTCGACCCCATGCAGACTGCCGACCTGCCGACCATCATCCAGCGGGTTGCCGACGCCCTGATGCTTGCCCTCCAGCAGTCCCCCACCGTGGCCGCAAACCAGTTTAACGCGGCGCCAAAAAAAAGCCCGTCGCCATAGGCCACGGGGCGAGCACACTGGTACCCCACGTCCACGTGCAGAACATCATCGGAGACCGAGACGCTCGCGTGAGTAAGCATGAAGGTATTAGGAGGGGTAACCCCATGCTTGCTCGTGGACGCGGGATACCAACGTACTCCAAAACTTTAAGAGCCCATCACCCTAGCACCCACCTGAAGCCCTGTCAAGCCTTACCCAACCTTTGGGTAGCCCTTGTATGCCCACACACCCAGACCCCATCCACCTCAGCCTAACCCCCGCCACCCGCACCGCTCTGCAGGCAGGCAAGGTTGTGCGTACCACCGGCATTCCGGAGATCACTGCCCAGGTGGCCTTGGTGGGTGAGGCCCTGCGCGTCGCTCCGCGGAGTACACTGCTCTGGCTGGTGGAGGATGAAGACCACCAACGCCGCGTCGTAGCCGCTTTGCATGCCCTCCACATTGCTGATGGCCAACCCATTGCAACCGAAGTGACCCCGCCGGTACTCGCCGGCCTGCTCACGCAGCAGCCCATGACCCTGGTCATCCAGGCGCGCACCCTCCTCACGCCTCTCCCCACCCTCACGCACTTCCGCAGCGGCATCCTGCACCTTCGGCCACACGCCGCTGGGTCAACCACCGACCTCTCCCGACACTTGGTTGAGCACGGCTACATGGCCGAGTCGATGGTGGCTGGCCCGGGGGAATTTGCACGGCGTGGAGGGGTAATGGACATTTTTCCCGTGGGGGCACACGCGCCCATCCGCGTGGAATTTGATGACCGGACAATCGACTCGCTCCACCAGGTAGACCATGCAAACAAAGCGAGCCACGAACTCGGCCACGTGGTTGTCCCGCCGGCCCGCATGCCCGCCCGCGATGACCAGACCAACCTCCGTGATTACCTTGATGCCAAGCAAACCCTCAGTGTCCTCACCGACATTGACGACGTGCTGGATGAAGATGCGCAGACGGCCGTAAAAATGCTCCAACGCTTGCCGGCCCTCCACCTCCGGACGTTCGGCGGCGGTTCGGCCGATATCGACCTCGACGTTCGGCCGGCGCCCCTGTACGCCGGCCAGTACACCCGCCTCGTTACTGACGCCAAGCAGTGGGCAAAGCAGAAGAACCGACGGGTGGTCATCCTCACGGCCCGAGCAGACCAGCTTACGGCGCTCGCGAAGGAGCATGACTTTGCGCTGCCCGAATGCTGGACCGTGGAGCCCAATCAACCCGTGGCGGGCTTCCGGAGTGAGCGTGCAAAGCTCCTGGTGCTCACCGACCGAGAAATTTTCCCCCGCGAAGCACCGAGCATCCGCTCGCGCAATCTGGACACCTCCTTCCTCGCCGAACTCAAAGTCGGTGACTACGCCGTGCACCTGGACCACGGCATTGGCGTGTACCGCGGTATGCGCACCGACGTGGTGAATGGTGTGGCGAAAGAGTACTTCGTGCTGGAGTACGCCGAAAAAGACCGGCTCTCGGTGCCCGTAGAACTGGCCGAGAAACTCTCCAAGTACATTGGCGTCAGCCACCCGCCCCTCCACCGCTTGCACGGCAGCAGCTGGTACCAAGTAACCCGACGCGTGCGCGAAGATACCCAGAAGCTGGCCAAGGAGCTGGTGAAACTCTACGCCGCCCGTGAGCTTGTGCGGGTGCGGCCCATGGGCGCGATTGCAGACAAAGAACGGGCTTTGGCCGACGCCTTCCCCTACGACGAAACCCCCGACCAACTGCGCGCCATCGAAGAAGTTTTTGCCGACCTACAGGGTGACCGGCCCATGGACCGGCTGGTGTGCGGCGACGTGGGCTTTGGGAAAACCGAGGTCGCCATTCGCGCGGCGTTCAAGGCCGTGGCCAATGGCTACCAAGTAGCAGTCCTCGCACCCACCACTATCCTGGTCCAGCAGCACTACGACACGTTCATCAAACGCCTGGCCGGCTCGGGCACCAAGATTGGCCTGCTCTCGCGCTTCGAATCCAGCAAAGAGCAGGACGAAACCATTCGGCTCATTGGCACTGGCGAGGTGCAGATTGTCATTGGCACGCACCGCCTCCTTTCCGCCGACGTACGCTTCCCTCACCTCGGGCTCATCATCATCGACGAGGAGCAGCGCTTCGGCGTAAGCCAGAAGGAAAAGCTCAAGCAGTTCCGCCTGCAGGCGCACGTCCTCACCATGAGCGCCACACCTATCCCCCGCACCCTCAACTTCGTGCTCTCCAACCTCCGGGACGTGAGCATGATCGAGACGCCCCCGGAAGGCCGACAGCCCATTGAAACGACCATTGCGCCCTTCTCGGATGACCTCATTACCGAGGCGCTCACTCGAGAATTCGCTCGCCAAGGCCAGGCCTACTACCTCTACAACAACGTCGAAACCATCCACGAGAAAGCCCGTGAACTCCAGCAGCTCTTCCCCAAGGCACGCATTGGCGTGGCGCACGGCCAGCTGCCCGAAGACGATTTAGCCGACGTCATGCACAAGTTCGACGCCTATGAGCTGGACTTGCTAGTATGCTCCACGATTATTGAGAACGGCCTAGACCTTCCCAACGTGAACACCCTCATTGTGGACCAAGCGCCGAAGTTCGGCCTCTCGCAGCTCTACCAGCTCCGCGGGCGCATTGGCCGCGGCAACCGTCAGGCCTACGCGTACTTCCTCTACCACAGCCAGAAGCTCACCGGGGATGCGAAGCAGCGCCTCGTGGGTCTGGAAGAAGCCAAGGCCCTAGGCTCGGGCATGCAGGTGGCGCTCCGCGATTTGGAAATCCGCGGCACGGGGAACATCCTGGGCAACCAGCAGCATGGGCACGTGGCCGCTCTCGGGCTGGGGTTGTACACGCGCCTGCTCGCCCAAGAAATTGCCGAGCTCAAAACCGGGGCGGCGATGCCGAGCACGCATGACGTCACCATCGACCTCCCGCTCTCTGTGGGCATCCCACAAGACTTTGAACCGGATGAGCGCAACCGCCTCCGCATCTACCAAGACTTGGCGAACATGGCCAGCACGGGCGAACTCTGGCACTACCACGACCAGCTCCTCAAAGACCGCGTCGCCCCGCCCTCTTTGGAATCCCTCTTCAAACTTCTGGAGCTCAAGCTCCTGGCGCAGAAGACCGACATTACCAACATTCAGCTGGTGCGGCTCGGGCCAAACGAGCGCCTCATCATCCGCTTCCTGCGGCCTATCGACGTGGCCCGGCTTAAGCCGCTCTTCGATATTGCCGAGGGTTGGCAGCTGGCGCCGGATCAACTCAAAATCGATAAGCCGCACCTGGGCAAAGACTGGCTAGCCACCTTGAAGAAAATTATTGCGGTTTTCGAGAAAGGGCTAGACGTCCCCAGCGAAGAGAAACCCAAGAAGAAAAGGAAAAAGAAACAGGCAGCCGCGTAAGGGGCTGCCTGGCAAGAGCTAGTCATCGAGGCGCATCTGGCGCATCATGCGCTCGTGGCGCTCGAGTGCGCCTTTTTTGTGCGACTGCCGCGGGGGCGGAGGTAGCGCTGGCGTATCAGCGAATACCTCCCGGAACTTACCTGCATTTTCGGCGTACGGTACGCCGTTCATGAGGTAGTAGTTGCTTCCGAAGGCGCGCTGGTACCGAGCGAGTTTCTTCTTGGCTGTGGTCCAACACGTGGCGCGCACAGCCTCGCCCGTGGCATCACCGCGCAGACCAACCGGGTACAGCAGGTCGGGGCCTTTCTTCGCCAAGGAACACCTCCATGGAATGTTGGTTTTGCCTACGTTATAACGCCGAAAGCTACCATGTGTGGAGTGCCTTGTCAATCCTCAGCGTTTGACAATCCTGGTACTCCCCGTGCTAGCCTACCGGCCATTGATGGCCGACACACAATTACTTACGGAAAGCGAACGCATTGCCTGGGCCGCCTGGGCAAGTGTCCCGCAAGTGGGACCCAAGCGTTTCGCGCTCCTCCGAAGTGCTTTTGGCGAGCTCAGCAGTGCGTGGCGTGCGCCGATTGGCGAACTCCGCACAGCGCTGGGCGAAGGCAAGGTCATTGATGCAATCCTCGCCAACCGACAGAACATTTCCCCTGAGAAAAACTGGGAGCGGCTCATGCAAGCGGGCGTCCGCATGGTGACGCACGCTGATGCCGACTACCCCCAACGACTGCTCGAGACACATAATGCGCCGGCGGTGCTCTTCTACCGAGGGACTCTACCCCGCCCCACCAGCATCCTCATGGCGGTGGTGGGTACGCGCGTGGCCACGCCCTACGGACAAGTCGCCACCTCTCGTTTAGTGGAGCCGCTCGCTCGAGCGGGCCTGGGCATTGTCTCGGGTCTTGCGCTGGGTATTGATGGCCTGGCGCATGAGGCGGCACTGGCCGCCGGCGGGCAAACCTTTGCGGTGGTTGGCACGGGCTTAGACCAAACCTACCCGCCCCAACACGCTGGATTAGCTGAACGCATAGTAAAAGAGGGTGGGGCGGTTATCAGCGAATTTCCTTTGGGTACGGGGCCCCAACCCTACAACTTCCCTCAGCGAAACCGCATTGTCGCCGGTATGTGTGCCGGCACGCTGGTTGTGGAGGCGGGCGAGAAATCGGGTGCCTTGCTGACCGCCAAGCTCGCCCTCGATGAGAACCGGGAGGTCTTCTGCGTTCCGGGCAACATTACCCAGGAAACCAGCGCCGGCACGAACAAGTTCATCCGCTTGGGTGCGCAGCTTGTGGCTGACGCACATGATATCCTGACCGCCCTTAATCTCCAGCCTCGCCACGACGAAACCGCACCCCCCGTGACGTACACTGGCACCACGCCGGAGGAGAAAAGCATCTTGCAACATCTTTCGAATAATCCTCTGCATGTTGACGAACTCGCTGGCCTGTGCGATTGTGACCCAAGCGTGATTACCGCAACGCTCGCGGTCTTGGAGTTACAAGGCCATGTCCGCCACGTCGGTAGCATGCACTACACACGAAACTAACCATGGCGAAAGCACTCGTCATCGTCGAATCCCCTACCAAAGCCAAAACCATTAGCCGTTTCCTCGGCAAAGACTTTAGCGTGGAGCCGTCGTTCGGCCACATCCGCGACCTGCCGAAGAGCAAAATGGGCGTGGATACCGAGAAGGACTTCCAACCCGAATACGTCGTTGATAGCGACGACAAAGCCACGGTTGCGAAGCTGAAAAAACTTGCCAAAGCCACGGGCAAGGTGTACTTCGCAACTGACGAAGACCGCGAAGGAGAGGCGATTTCCTGGCACCTCGCCGAGCTGCTAAAAATTCCGGACACGGAGGTGCAGCGCATTGTCTTCCACGAAATTACCAAGGAGGCCATTGATCACGCCTTGGCGAACCCCCGCCCGCTCGACATCAAGCGCGTCGATGCGCAGCAAGCGCGACGCATCCTGGACCGGCTGGTGGGGTACGAGCTCTCCCCATTCCTGTGGCGCAAAGTGCGCCGCGGGCTTTCCGCAGGGCGCGTGCAGTCCGTCGCGGTGCGGCTCATCGTGGAGCGCGAACGTGAGATCCAAGCGTTCAAACCGCAAGAGTACTGGACAATCGAAGGCGTCTTCGAACATAGCAAGGATGCATTTGAGGCGAAGCTCCTGAAACTCGCGGGCAAGAGCTTGGACAAATTTGCCATTGGGGACAAAGAGGCTGCGGATGCCCTCCTGGAAAAACTCAAGCACGCAACGTACGCTATTTCGGATGTCCAACTCAAAACTGCCAAGCGCTCCCCCGCGCCGCCTTTCACCACCTCGACATTGCAAATGGATGCGAACCGCCGCCTGGGCCTTTCGGCGAACCGCACGATGCGCATTGCCCAGCAACTCTACGAAGGTGTGCACCTCGGTGGTAAAGGCCAAACTGGCTTGATTACCTACATGCGTACAGACTCCTTGAACCTCGCGGATAAGTTCATTAACGAGGCACGCGGATTCTTGCAGAAAACCTTTGGCGCGGACTACGCCCTGCCCACCGGCCGCCGCTTCAAGACCAGTGCCAAGGGCGCGCAGGAAGCGCACGAGGCTATCCGGCCCACGGACGTCACCCTCACCCCGGACAGCATCCGGACCCACCTAGATCCTGACCAAGCGAAACTCTACGAGCTCATCTGGAACCGGGCCGTAGCCTCGCAGATGCCCGAAGCGCAAATCGACCAGACGAGTGTGGACGTTGGGGCCAGCGTAGACAATGCCATCTTCCGCGCCACCGGTGCCACTATTCGATTCCCTGGTTTCTTAAAAGTGTACCCAGATGGTGCCAAGGAGAACCTCCTCCCACCGCTGAAAACCGGCGACGCGGTGATCGCGAAAGACGTGAAAGGCGTGCAGCACTTCACTGAACCCCCACCCCGCTACTCCGATGCCAGTATTGTGAAGGCCTTGGAAGAATACGGCATTGGCCGACCCTCAACCTACGCACCAACAATTTCTACCGTCATTGATCGTGGCTACGTGGAACGCGACGAACGACGCCTGAAACCCACGGAGGTCGCCTACTTGGTCATTGACCTGCTGGTGAAGCACTTCCCGGAAATTGTGGACTACAAGTTCACGGCCAACATGGAGCAGCAGTTCGATGACATTGCCGAAGGTAACGCCAAGTGGCAACCGGTGCTGCATAGCTTCTACAACAAGTTCCACAGCAACCTCGTGGCCAAGGATGCCGAAATTTCCCGCAAAGACATCACCGAAAAAGCCACCGACCAGATTTGTGAGAAGTGCGGCAAGCCTATGGTGGAAAAATTCGGTCGTTTCGGGAAATTCCTGGCCTGCACCGGCTACCCCGAGTGCAAGAACACCATCAACCTCGACCGCGACGGCAATCACGCCCCCTTGCCCGAAGCCAAGCCCCTGGGCATTGACCCGACTACCGGCCTTGGTGTCTTCCTGAAGACCGGCCGCTTTGGCACGTACGTGCAACTTGGAGAGAAGAAGAAAGAGGAAGAGAGTGCAAAACCCAAGAAGCGCAGGGTGAAAGCCGAGAGACTGAAGTCTGCTTCCTTGCTCACCGGCATGTCTGCCGACACCCTGACGCTCGACCAGGCCTTGCAGCTCCTCTCACTGCCCCGCACCATTGGCAAGACCGCGGCGGGCGAACCCATTTTGGCGGCGAATGGAAAATTTGGACCGTACATCAAAGCCGGCGTGGACACGCGTAGCATTCCGGATGGCGAATCGCCGCTGACAATAACCGAGGCCAAGGCATTGGAACTCCTGGCCCAACCCAAGCAAGCCAGCCGACGTTCGGGTGGCCGGACGCTGAAAGAACTTGGCGCTCATCCAAAATCTGGAAAAATGGTGAAGGTACTGGATGGACGATACGGACCTTACGTGTCTGACGGCAAGACGCACGCCTCCCTCCCCAAAGGCACAGCGCCCGAGTCAGTGACCATCGAGCAAGCCGTGGAGTTGATGGCCGAACGCGAAGGCAGACCCAAAAAGCGAAGACGCGGGAAGAAGTAAAAAGACCTCCAAGATTCGGAGGTCTTTTCAGAGAACGTGCAATCAATCGTCATCAACTGTGGTAATTCTGCTTATCCCAGTAGCGCTGCCGTCCGTGGTGGTAAGTACGTAGGTAATGACAATGTACCCGGGAATTTCAAAGTTCGTACAAACCGCTGCAATCAGCTCAGGGAGATCATTCCCTGCTCCACACAGCACAAGCTGTTTGGTTTTCGTATCCAGGAAGTACCCGCCGCCTTGGAATAGTCGGCGAATCTCCCCAGGGAGCATGCCAAGGTCATCAAAGGCTCGCTCGACAACCCCGCTGCCCTCCTTTGCTGAACGCGCAGTGGGCGTCAGGAGGTATTCTGCACTTTCAAAAATCCTTCTAATGACCTCCACGGGAATCGAGGTAATGCTGCTCTCCAATACTTCGGGATGCAGCTCGTCAATAAACGTAGCAGCGAGTGTATCTGCTGGATTGATCGGAGCGCCCTGTGACGACGAATCGACTTTCGCGGTGTCACCAGACAAGCTAGTGAGAAAAGCAAGTACCGCAATATTGCCAACGTACATGAAACTTTCCTTTCACTGAGACGGGGGTTTGTTTTCGTAGAGAATAGCCTACCGTCCTTCAACGGTTCTGACAACCCCGTAATGAAAAATAAAAGAGTCGCGGGGGCGGGTGCAGCCCAGGCGACTCTTCACAAAACGTAGCCTCCGCTACGGTTGCAATGAAACTTCGGTGAACTCCACGTGCGTGCGCTCTGCACTGGTGAACCGAGCAAGGAAGAGTTGGAATGCCTTGGCATGCCCAAGCTGTAATACCTGCAAGGCTACTGAAATGAGATCCGACCTTTGACGCTCGATGAGCGTACTGAACCCGTCGAGGAAAGCTGGACCAACCACCTGGCAGATGTGCTTGTACGCCGCACAATCTTCGTGGTTAACCACGATGACTGTAGTAATGCTGGGGAAGTGCTCAAGCAGAAACTCAATCTGCTGCATGGAGAATGCGTATGCCTCAGGTGAGGCGTGCGTATCCATGAGGGTTGCCGCTCCACCGGGAATAATGAGGTTCACGTAGTCAGACTCCCGCAACCCCAAGCCTCCAGAAGCCACCTCCCCTTCAATGAAGAGGCGAAAAGCCCGACGTAATCGGGCATCGGCGCAGTGTACCACCAGGGTCTTTGGTTGTGGCTCAATCACTGCTGGGTACGTACCGCGGACTTGAGTAGCCATCACGTCTGTCTCCTATTCGCATGGTTATTATGTACGCTGTTTTCAGTCTTGGGCTAGCTTGTGTATGGAATATCCCACAAACACCAGCCACGTACCCTAGCAAAAAAGCACCGTTTGTCAAGAGTACGGGGTGAAAAAATCCTTTGGCCTACTTTCCTTCCACCGTCCGCACTATCCCCTCCAGCTCCTCAGCGTCGCTGTAGTGGATGGTGATATTTCCACCTTTACCGGCGGGCTTGATGGTCACCTTGGTGCCCAGCGCTTCTCGTAGCCGAGCTTCCCGCGCCCGGGTTTCTACGTCGGCTTGCTTACGCGTGTGCCCCCGCACCGAGGTCTTCTTCTCACTCTCCACCGATCGCACGCTAAGACCTTCTTCCAAAATTTTCTTGAAGAGCTGCTGACGCGCTTTGAGGTCGGCAATGCCAAGTAGGACTTTGGCGTGCCCCTCGCTCAACTGGCCCTCAGCGATCGCTGCTTGCATTTCGCTGGGGAGGTGCAGAAGGCGCAGGATGTTCGCCACGGCCGAACGGCTCTGGCCAACTTTCTTCGCCACCTCATCCTGCGTGAGGGAAAATTCATCCACCAGTCGCTGGTAGGCCTTTGCCCGCTCCAGAGCATTCAGGTCTTGGCGCTGGACATTCTCAACAAGGGCGAGCTCAAGTTTCTGCTGATTCGTGGCACTGCGAATAATTGCGGGCACCTCGCGCAGATTCGCTAACTTGGCCGCACGTAAGCGTCGCTCACCGGCAATGAGTTCGTACCCGCGCGGTGTTTCGGTGAGGATGAGGGGCTGGAGAATCCCATGCTCTTTAACCGAAGCGACGAGCTCTTCCATGCCTTGTCGCTCAAATCGCTCGCGCGGCTGGTGAGGGTTAACGACAATGCGATTCGTGGGAATGCGTTCAATGCGCTCGCCGGATTTCTTTGCGGCGTCACCACTCCAGTAGCTGGCGTTGGAAGCGCCCGGGATGAGTGAGGAAAGCCCGCGTCCGAGTGTGGAATTTGCCATAGGGGTAGTTTACCGCGGTGGAGCTTCGGTTTCTAAAATTTCCCGGGCCAGCTTCTCGTAGGCCTTCGCCCCTTTGCTGCCCTTGTCGAAGTGCCGGATAGCTTTGCCGTGGCTTGGGGCCTCGGCGAGTTTCACATTGCGCGGGATAACGGTACGAAAAATTTTGTTGGGGAAGTACTGGTACAGCTCGTTGAACACCGCCTGGGAAAGCTTGTTGCGCTCATCGTACATGGTCATCACTGCGCCCAGCACGGTGAGGCCCGGTTGCAGATGCTGGCGAATGAGCTCGATCGTCTCCACGAGCTGGCCCAGACCTTCCAAGGCGTAGTACTCGGTCTGGACGGGGATGAGGATTTCCTCCGCCGCCACCAGGCCGTTCACCGTGAGCAAACCGAGGCTCGGTGGGCAGTCGATGAGAATGTAGTCGAAATCATGGCGCACTTCGGCCAACGCGTCCCGCAGCCTGTGCTCGCGTCGGTCCACCGGTACGAGCTCAACGTTCGCGCCGGCGAGATCCAGAGTGGCGGGCGCGGCCTTTAAGCCGTCCACGGCTGTAGACTGGATGATGTCACGGAAGGACTTCTCACCAATAATCGCGTGGTACACCCCGTGCGGGAGGTTTCGGTGGTCCAATCCAATACCGGAGGATGCGTTGCCTTGCGGATCGACATCTACGAGGAGGACAAACTTCCCTAGCGCCGCCAGCTCGGCCGCGAGGTTAATGGCGGTCGTGGTCTTCCCCACGCCCCCCTTCTGATTGACGACTGCAATAACACGCGCCATAGGTACAAGCAGTATAGCAAGAAAACGCCTCGTGGTTTTTGGTCACGAGGCGCTTCGGAAGGTCTGCAAATCGCGCAGGGCGTGGAGGAGATCGGCGGTACGCTGCACGTACGCGGGGTCGAGGCCCATGTCCATGATCGCCCGGGGTCGGTGGAGGGCCATGGTGTAGAGCAACCGCTCGTAGCCGTGGTCGGCGCTGGGAGCGTAGTGCAGGAAAGCTGCGATGAATTCGTCATCGACTACCGATGAATCCTCGGCCATGGCAATGAGCTCGTCTGCGGTTTTCGGGCCCATGGGTGCACTCCTTTGTTTGTACTCCATTCCTACCCCACGGGCAGCGTGGCGTCAAGCGGGGCTTCGCCCGAAGGATGAAGTGAGATGCGATAAAGCCGCGTCGCGCGAAGCTCGACATGAGAAACGAGCTGGTGCCGGGAGAGAGAATCGAACTCTCATGACCTTGCGATCGCAGGATTTTGAGTCCTGTGCGTCTACCAGTTCCGCCATCCCGGCCTGGTACCAGGGGTGGGATTTGAACCCACGACCTTGGGCTTATGAGTCCCACGCTCTAACCAACTGAGCTACCCTGGCACGTTGTTAACGACAGAAGCCGTACAGCCAGAATACCATCTCGCTTGCTGGCACTGGCTCTACGGCTTCTTTTGGAATCGTAAGTTCGCGGTGTTGCCGAAAACTCGCGTTGGGTGCGGGAGGGGGATTTGCACCCCCGACCTCCGGATTATGAGCCCGGCGAGCTGCTACTGCTCCATCCCGCATAGTGCTCCAGATTACAAATTGCCCTTTCCCTTTGGAGCGTGCCTAGCATACGCAATGTTCGCGGCACTGTCAACCTATTTTGACTACCCCTGAAGTGTCTAGTACGCTATACACCAGCATGTTCCTCTCGACCCACGCCCTGGCGGGCATTATCATCAGCCAGCACGTCCATAGCGTGCCAGTGGCTTTTGGGCTTGGATTGCTCTCCCACTACATCCTGGATATGATCCCCCACGGCGACGAGCGTCTTGGGGCCTGGGTGAAAGAAAAATTCCTCCGGCGCTTCGCGCTCACCTTCTTCACCGACATTAGCTTCCTCGCACTCTTCGTGTACACCGTGCACGTAACCGGCGACTGGCCACTGCCAAACGTTGCTCTCGCGGCCATCATTGGCGCCGTCCTCCCCGACCTCATGTGGGCATTCTACGATGCGTACCGCAATTTCCTCATGCGGCACTTCCCACAGGCCCGAAAAATTATCCAGGACGTTACGCGCCTCGAATCACTCTTCAACCACCACGAGCGGCTGCACCACTGGTTCCACGCGTACGTAGAAAAACGCCTCACCTTCAAAGTCGGCTTAGCCCTGCAGGCCGTACTCGCTGGGGTTCTGCTCTTCGTCTCAACGCGCTAGCGCACGGGGCCCTGGACCGCCCCACCAATCGCGGCTTTTATGGCTGTCTCCAAATCACCCGTGGCAACCATGGTGTCATTGACGAAGAACGTGGGCGTGCCGGGCACCTTCAAACCGTCGCCGGCTTTCATGTCGGCATCCACAAGCGGTTTCTCCGCTCGGGAGTCCATGCACGCATTGAACTTTGTGGCATCGAGGCTAAGATCGGCTGCGTACTGCTTGAGGCTCCCGATACTCAGCTGCGACTGATTCTCGAAGAGCTTGTCGTGGTATTCCCAAAATTTGCTTTGGTCGTTTGCGCACTCACTGGCGAGCGCGGCATTGTAGGCGTTCGCGTGTATCTTGGTCAGCGGGTAGTGCTTGAACTCAAAGCGAATGTCATTCGCGTACTTCTGCACCAAGCTCTTCACGTACGGGTATGCAGAACCGCAGGCTGGGCACTGGAAATCGCTGTACTCCTGAACAACGACCTTAGCAGCAGCCGTGCCAGCAAAGGGTCGCGGGCTATTCGGGTTGTCGTAGGTCACGCCTGAGCCCCGGGTAAATGCAAAAGCAACGGCGGCAATGACAATGATGCCGAGGATGCTGCCCCAGAGGCCCCAACGAAATCGTGTCTGCGCCATAGAAGTGACGTTAGTGAGGAGAGCGTCGCCCGCGGGTTACTAGGAGTATGAGGCCCGCGGCCACAAGCGGCAAGCTAAAGAGTTGCGCGTTCGTGATTGGCCCAACCATGGGTTGATTGAGCCGAAGGAAATCGAGACTAAACCGTAATAGGGGCGAGAAGATGAGGTAGGCCGCGCTGATGTCGCCGGGGCGCCGCCCGCGCCACCGCCAGAGGAGCAGGAGGAGTACCAGTATGAGTGCATTCCCGAGCGACTCATAGAGGAAGAGCGGGTGGAAGTTGGTCGCCGACGCGTACTCAGCAACTCGGTTCTCTGGGGCAATCGGGATTGCCCACGGGAGCGTCGACGGCTCCCCGTACAGCTCTTGGTTTATCCAGTTCCCCCAGCGGCCAATCACCTGCCCCAGCGCGAGGGCCGGGAAGCTGAGGTCGAGGAGGAGGATGGGAGCGAGCTTGCGGCGACGACTGAACAACCAGAGAGCCAGGATGCCACCCAGGAGCACGCCATGGAATGCCAGGCCACCCCGCCAGAATTGCGGGATTTCCCCGAGGTGGCGCGCGTAGTACCCCCACTCATCCAAGACGTGCACTACGCGGGCCCCCACAACTGCCGCCAGGGTAACAACAATTGCCAGATCGGCAATGTCTTCCGGACGTACTGGTCCGCGCCGGCTTAAACGCTGGGCTAAGAGAATGCCAGCCACAAGCGCCAGAGCCAGAATCACCCCGTACCACCGCACCGAAAACCCCCCAACGTGAAGGAGGATGGGATCCGGCGGGGTGTGCGTGAGCCACCCAAACATGGAAAGTACGTTAGGTCTTGGCGAGCTCCTGGTCGATGAGGTTCTTCACGTAGTCGTAGCTCTGGGCACCTGAGACGAGGTAACCGTTCACGAACGTCGACGGCGTGCCCTGCACCCCAATGCTGTCACCGTACGTTTGATCAGACTTCACGTCATTCGCCTTTTCGCTGTTATCTATGCAGGTCGCAAACTTCTTCTCATTCAAGCCCAGCTCCTTGGCCCAGGCTTTGTAGCTCGTAACCGACAGGCTGGACTGATTAGCAAACAACTTGTCATGCATTTCCCAAAACTTGTCCTGGTCGCCGGCACACTCGGCGGCTTCCGCGGCCTTCTGGGCATTCGGGTGAATGCTCGTGAGTGGGTAGTGCTTGTAGACGAGCCGTACCTGATCTTTGTAGTCCGTCATGACTTGTTCAATGACGGGCTGGAAGCGGCTGCAGTAGGGACACTCAAAATCGCTGAACTCCACCAACGTCACTTTGGCATCGGACTTACCGTCAGACCAGTCATCGTTGGCAACGGCCACGTCGATTGGTCCGGTAGGTGCAGTGTCCACAGCCGTGTTCGTGGCTGTGGTATTGGTATTCGTGGTGGCCGTTTTTTTGGTGGTCCCCCCATCAACGGCGTTGCGGTAAGCGCTGAATGACCAAATGAAACCAAAAAGACTAATCGCGCTAATGCCAACCATTACCCCTAAGGCGAAGGTCATCTTGGGCGGTGCGTTGAAGATGCTGGAGTTTGGATCACCGCTTGGAGCGCTTTGCCAAGTCTGATTGTCCATAGGAAACGTGGGCTAAAAAGAGAAGTGTAGAGTCATACTACTACACCCTGTAGAACTATGCAATCCCTTAGAGACGAACGCGCTGCAACCGCATCCAAGGCCCCCGGGGCAGGCGGCGGTTAATGAGGCCGTGCTTGGCGCCAACCTGTTGTACGACCGATGCGCTATTAATAGAGCCGAGGCGGAGGGCGGCGCCAATGTCGTTCGGTCGGCGGACGAAAGCCGAAATAAAGCCGGATCCAAAGGCGTCACCAGCGCCGGTCGTGTCTATAGCGCGGACTGGTTTTATCCGCATGCGCATGGCGCCAGCTGAGCTCACGGCGTAGGAACCACGGTCTGCGTCGGTGATGACCACGAGGCCCTTCCGCCAAGCCGCCACGGCGGGCAGCAGACGCGGGCCTTTTCGTCGGAAGAAAGATTCTGCTTCTTCACGGTTGAGCAGGAGCACGTCGGCCTTCCGGAGCACGGGCGCTAGTTGCTTTTGGCGAAGCTCTGCTTTCCCAGGATTGAGAGCGACCTTAGCGCCCACGCGCTGGGCATGGGCAAAAATGCGCCGCAGAAAACCCGCGTTTCCGCCGAGGGAAGACACGTAGAACCACTTGGTGCGCAGCTGACTCCATGGCACCATGCGGGTAGCGAGATCCGCGCTGGCGCCCCGGCTCACGAGTGCAGTTCGCTCCCCCCGATCGTGTAGGAAGAGCACGGAGGTGGCGGTGGGGTCGTCATAGTCGCGCACAACGAAGCGCGTGCTCACGCCAAACTCTTTCAACGTACGAATGACATGATCGCCGGCCGCGTCGGTGCCCACCTTACAGGCGCAGGCGGTGCGCAGGCCCAAACGCTGAAAGGTCGCCGCGGCATTGGTTGCGCCACCGCCGACTTCAACGAGGAGGCGCTCAATCTCAATCTTCGCACCGGCCGGAATCCGGATAGATGACCCGGTGGTTGAACGGCTATCCCGCTGCGCGCGCAAACCCGGCGCAAAGAGGTACACGTCCTGCGTGGCACTCCCTACTGTAATGACATCGAAAGTTTGCATAGTTTAGGCAGACAGTTTCTGGAGCGTTGCGAGTGGATCCGCGCTCTTCCACAAGGTGCTCCCAACGCACACCCGCTGAACACCCGCGGCCTGCAGGGCTTTGAGATTTTGGGGGTTCACACCGCCATCGACGGCCAAGGACACACTCGGGAACGCTTTGTGAAAAGCCTGAATATCCTCGAGTACCTCGGGCAGGAATGGGTTCCCCTGCGCTCCGGGCTGAATAGTCATGAACATCACCTCGTCCACCAAGTCTAGGAACGGCTGCAGCTTTTCCACACTGGTACCTGGATTTCGAGCGATGCCCACATCACAATCGAGGTCACGGCACTGGGCAATGAAGCGCTCCAGGTCACCTTCCGCTTCAACGTGGAAGATAGCCTTGGATGCGCCGAGGTGGGCCCAGTCGGCAATGAACCGATCCGGGCGTTGTACCATGAGGTGCACCTCAAACGCGGTGAGGGGGCGGAACTCGCCGAGCGCTCGAGGGAGAACGGTGATGGTCGGGATGAATTGGCCATCGCCCACGTCAATCTGCACGAGGTCCACGTGCGCCTCAATGCGGCTCACTTTTTCTTTCAGGGCGTTTGCATCGGTCTCGAGAATAGCCGGGGTAACAAGCATACGCTACGCGCTATGTTCAATGCGGGCGATTTCGCCAAGTCGGCGCCGGTAGCGCGGGATGCGCTTGAACGGCGTCTTCAGCCATACCTCAACAATGCGAAGCGCTGCCGCGCGGGACAAGAAATGCGCGGGCAAAACCAGGATATTCGCGTCTTCTTCTTGACGGCTGCGCACTGCAACTTTCTCACTCCACACCAGTGCGGCGCGAATGCCAGCGTGCTTATTTGCCACCACCGACATGCCAATGCCACTCCCGCACAGGAGCACGCCCCGACTCCCGGTTGTCCGCCGCACGTGCCGAGAAATTGCCGATGCAATCAACGGGTAGTCATCGCCGGGGGTTCGGCGCGTTGGCCCTAAGTCTTCAATATGAACACCGCGCTTCACAAGCGCGTGCTTGAGGTACTCTTTCAGCGCGAAGCCTCCGTGATCAGCGCCCAAGACAAGCATAGTCGTAGTATACCACAGCCCTTGCGCTACTCGGCTAACAGCAGATCGAGCACTTTTGCAAATTTGTCCTTCGCAATCACGCCCTGCACCCGATACCCGTTGAAGAAGAAAGTGGGGGTGCCGGTAACGCCCAGCGCTATGCCGTCGAGGAAGTCTTGATCTACTTCTGTCTTCGTACGGCCACTCTCGACGCAGGCGGTAAAAGCCTGATCCTCTACACCTACTTGCGTGGCAAGCGTGCGGTACGTGGACGTTCCAAGAGCGTCTTGGTTTAGGTAGAGCTTGTCATGGTATGCCCAGAACTTGTCATTACCACCAAGCTCGTAGATACAGCCCGCCGCTTCGGAGGCGGCTTGCGCTTCCGCATGCAGCTGCGTGACGGGAAAATCCCGCACAATGAAACGCACGCGATTACTGTACGCTACAGCAAGTTCGCGAAAGGCCGGGAACATTTGGCGGCAGTACGGACACTGGAAATCGATGAACATGACGACAACCACGGGTGCCCCGGCCGGACCGAGGGCAGGATCGTCGGCAGTCTCAAGCTGTGGGTTTACAGATCGGTTGACACTCGGCAGCGTCCCAACACTTGACTGAGCGGCGCTCCCCGCGGTGAGCTCAGCGAGCGGGTCTGTGGCCTTCTTCACCCGATGCGTATCAACCACAATGACCGTAACGACGAAAACCACGAGAAAAAGCACCAGCAGGAGGAGCATGGGTTTAAACCAATGCCGCTGTGCCAATGGCGAAGGATTGCGCTGCTCATCCTGCTCAACCATGCCTGTAGTTTAGCACAACGAAAATCAGCCCCACACATGTGAGACTGATTTCGATTCTTGAGGAATGCTTACCAGCTGCGACCGCCGCCGAATCCACCATTTCCACCGCGCGGGGCGCGAGGCTCCATGGGGCGCGCTTCGTTTACCGTAAGCGTGCGACCGCTGAAGTCTTTGCCGTTGAACATCTCAATCGCCTTCTGAGCATCTTCGTCCGTGGCCATTTCCACGAATCCAAAGCCCTTCGAGCGACCAGACATTTTGTCGGTGATGATGATTGCGGACTCGACCTTCCCAGCCTGAGCGAATGCTTCGCCAAGCTCTTCTTGGGTTGTCGCGTACGGAAGACCACCGACGTAGAGTTTCTTTGCCATTGTTTTCAAAATCTATCGAAAAAAACGAGAATGTAAGTCGACCTCTTCTCGTCTGGCAGTCCTCCTATAGCGCTGGTAGCAGCTATACTGACCCCATTACGGGGCAGGTTTTGGGATACACGCTGACGAAAATCTTACGAAGCTGAGTATACCGGAAAGGCGAATTTTGTCAATGGTTGACAGGTGGGAGGCAACGTTTTAAGGTAGACCGAAACTCAAACCAATACTCATAACTGAGGAGGCACCTGAGGTGCGTAAAATCCGTACGAAACGCAATACCTTTACCCGTGGCCAGAAGGCCTGGACCAAGCGTGAGGAGGCGGTGCTACGGAAGTACTACCGGCACATGCCCACGAAGTGGCTGGAACGCAAACTGAAGCGGACTGCATACAGCATCCGCTGGCGAGCGAGCCAGCTCCAGATCCGCAAAGCGCGGCCGACCATCTGGCGAGCAAACGGGTGAACGACCATGTACGTTCAAGACCTTTACAGACAGGCAGCCCGCGCTGCCTGTTCTTCATGAGCATTTGACAAGCACATCTCAAGCGAGTACGCTCCTGCACAGTATGCACGCACGGTTCGGTCACCCTCAGGTGCGCCACCGAACTCGACGCCACTCCGGCCCGGGACACCCCGGGTATTTTTTCGCCACTCCCCCGTCGCTGACGGGGTCGTTTTTTAATACCCCAACAACAACCCCCACAACGTTCATGAAAAACCCGTAAATCCAAAGGAGGAACACATGGGTTTCTACACGCCGAACTTCGGCACTATTCGATTCGTCGATCGGCTCATGCAGGCGGGTGAAGCGCACTTGCGCGAACGCGGCTTCTACCGCGTGACCGTACCGCGCATTGTGCCCGCCAGCGGTGCCTGTGAGAATGTCGACACGCTGTTCGAAATCACCGTGAACGGCGACCCGCGCTGGTTCCACGGCGGCCGGAAACGCTCGTACTTTGCCCAGACTGGCCAGCTCTACCTGGAGTCGCTCCTGGGCGAAGGTGGTTTGCCCAAGCTCTACTGCGTGGGCCCTTCGGCACGGGCCGAGGCCACCATCGATACGCGGCACCTGACCGAATTCGAGATGGTGGAAATCGAGTTCCGCGGCTCGTTCCAGGATTTGCTGGAGGAGATGGAGCAGTTCGTCACCGCCCTCGTGCGCAGCGTCCTGGCCGTGCCCGAGAATGACCGCCCGGCCTACGCCTTGCCGGCTAACCTGGGGCACCTCGCTGCTCACCCGGAGCGCTTCCCCCGCATTCGGTACGCCGACGCTATCGCCGAACTCCGCCTGCCGTGGGGCAGCGACCTCTCGTCCAGCCAGGAGCAGCTCCTCGTGACCAGCCACGGGGGCGGGCCGATCTTCATCACCCACTACCCCAACCCGATGAGCGAGAAGATGCAGCTGCTCTTCGCGCACAAAGCGGACAAGTTGGCGATCAAGTTCTTCAACATGCAGCCGGATCCGGAGGACCCCGACTACGTACAGAGCTGCGACTGCATTGTGCCGTTCGGCGGCGAGTGCATTGGCTCGGCGGCGCGCGTGCACACGGCAAATGAGTTCCGGGAGCGCCTGTTCGCCTCACCCATGTTCGCCCGTCTCAAGGAGAAGGACACTTACGCCGAAGAGGGCTTTGCCTGGTACCTGGGCATGCTCGAACAGTTCCCGTCCGTGCCGCACGCCGGCTGTGGCTTTGGCATGTCCCGCATCTTCCAGTACCTGCTGGCGGAACCGGACATCACCAAGGTTGTCGTCCTGCCCTCAAATCGGGAGCTGCTGTACTAGTTCTTTCCAAAAAGGGAGATCACCCGATCTCCCTTTTGCTTTTACAACCGGGTGCGCTTGAGGAGGAGCGAATTACTCACCACAGAAACACTGGACAGGGCCATAGCCAACCCCGCGAGCTCTGGCCGCAAGGTGAGGCCGATGCCCGCGAAGACGCCGGCCGCAATGGGAATACCGGCGACGTTGTAGAACAGCGCCCAGAACAAGTTCTGAACTATTTTCCGAAACGTTCGGCGTGCCAAGGTTATAGCACGCACGACATCCATGAGGTCATCTCGCACGAGGACGATTTGGCCAGTTTCCAGAGCCACGTCGGTGCCGCTGCCAATGGCAATGCCGAGCTCCGCTTGCGCGAGCGCGGGCGCGTCGTTGACGCCGTCACCCACGAACGCCACGCGTTTGCCCCGGGCTTGCAGGTCTTTGACCGCCGCGGACTTGTGATGCGGCAATACTTGCGCCCGCACTTCCGCAATGCCAACCTGCTGCGCAATGGCCTGGGCCGTGCGCTCATTATCACCCGTGATCATAACAGACTGAATGCCAAGCTTGGCGAGCGCGTCTACGGTCTGCTTGGACGACTGCTTCACGGTATCGGCAACGGCAATAATACCGGCGAACCGACCGTCTACGGCAATGAGCATAACGGTCTTGCCTTGGCGCTCGAGCACGGCAATATCGCTTTCGTGGCTGCCGAGTGATACCTTCGCTTCTGCGAACAGCGCCCGGTTACCGAGCAGGAGCTTCTGCCTTTCTACAGTTGCCGACACGCCTTTCCCCGTCACGCTCTGGAAGTCCTGCGGTTCGGCTAACGCGCGCCCCTTCGCTTTCGCGCTCTGCACAATTGCAGCAGCGAGCGGGTGCTCGGACCGCTGTTCTACGGCGGCCCCGAGTTGGAGGAGCCTGTCCTGAGAAAGCGCTGAATCAAAAGACACGACGTCTGTCACCACCGGCTTGCCGTGCGTGAGCGTGCCGGTCTTATCGAACACCACCACGTCAATTTTCCGCGCGGCTTCCAGCGCCTCACCACCTTTAATGAGGATCCCCTTCTGCGCGCCTAAGCCTGTGCCGGTAATGATCGCTGTGGGCGTGGCCAGCCCCAGCGCGCACGGGCAGGCGATAACCAGGACGGCAACGAACTTGAGGAGGCTCACCACAAACGTCTCGCCCGCCAGAAAGTACCACGCAACGAATGTGATGAGAGCAATGGCAATGACCGTGGGCACGAAGTACGCCGATACGCGATCCGCAAAGCGTTGGATGGGCGCTTTGCTGGCTTGCGCTTGTTCAACCAGCTTAATGATGCCCGCGAGCAGCGTCTCGCTCCCAACTTTCGTGGCCGTGAAGGTAAAACTGCCACTGCCGTTTATGGTGCTGCCGATAACGATGTCGCCCGCTTGCTTCTCGACGGGCAAACTTTCACCGGTCACCATGCTCTCGTCCACGCTGCTGTGGCCATCTAGCACTTTGCCATCCACCGGCACTTTCTGGCCCGGCTTCACGCGCACAACGTCGCCAGCCACCACCTGCTCAATAGGCACCTCCACATCCTGCCCAGCCCGCACGACAATAGCCGTCTTGGCCTGCAGCTGCATCAAACTTCGGATTGCATCGCTCGCCTTGCCTTTTGCTCGTGCCTCCAGCCACTTACCGAGCAATACGAACATAATGAGGATGGCGGCAATCTCGAAGTACAGCTCACCGTCTACGAGTCCGACCGTAACGAATACGGAATACACAAAGGCCGCGCCCGTGCCAAGGGCGATGAGTGAATCCATGTTCGCGGTGCGTGCTCGCAGCGCGCCCCAGAAGCCGGTGAAAAACTGCCAGCCGCACCAGAGCATAACCGGCGTGGTGAGCACCAGCTGCAACCAGGCCCGGCCCGGAACCTCCTCAATGGCAGGCACTAGGTACATGCCCATGCTCAGGAGGGCGACGGGAATGGAGAGCGCCAAAGCAACGAAAAACTTTCGCTTCGTTGTGGCCATGTCCTTGTCCCGTTCGGCCCGCTCGGTATCAGCGCCCCCGGCTGTCAGCTCCTGCGCGCCGTAGCCTACCTTCTTCACGGCCGCTTCTAGTGCGGGCACGCCAACAACGCTCGCATCGTACTCCACGTGCGCACGCTCCGTGGCCACGTTCACGTTGGCGCTGGCAACGCCTTTGGTCTTGCGCAAGGCAAGCTCAATGAGCTGACTGCACGAAGCACAGTGCATGCCCTTCAAGGATAGATCGCAGGTAGCCATACTACTGGACGATGAGGCGGCCCTGATACATGCCCATGTCGCAAGTGAAAGAGTATTCGCCAGGCTTCTCTGGAGTGAAGCGAATGGCTGTCTTCTGGTGCGCGGGCAAATCCTGGCGGATGTGCACGCGGTCAATGGTAACGAACCGTGAACATTCCGCGTCTTCCTGCCGATCGAAGGTGAGAACAACCGGTTTTCCAGCCTGGACCGTGACGACGTTCGGTTGGTATGCGCCTTTGACGATAATGGTTGCCTCCTGCGCACCCGTGGCGTTCACCACTGCTGCTTCCTGCTGATGTTGCGAGCGCAACCACAGCCCGAGGAGGCCGATGATGAGAATAATGAGAATGATGCCAAGGATGATCATAGTGAGCATCTATCGGGGGTGAAAAAATCTGCCAGGCCTTGCCGCAGCCCAGGCGGCGCGATTTGGCTATGCAGCGTGACCAATGCCGTCGAGGGCACTGCGCAGCACGTCGGGTGAGGTCGTCTGCTCATCAAACGTAACCTCAACTTCGCGCTGATTCGCCTGCACTTTGTGAACACCTGGCTGTTCGGCCAAGGTCAAGGTTACCAGGCGCTCGCAGGCGTCGCAGTCCATGTTCTTGAGGGGGAGAGTCTGCGTTTGCATACTGGCTAAATGACGGTAAAACTCCCCCGATACATGCCCATGCTGCAACTAAACGCGTAGGTACCGGGTTTATCAGGAGTGAATTCCGCGACGGTCAATCCATTACTCATGAATTTCTGGATCTTGAAGGCCGGCACCTGAAAGACCGAGCGGCACCCGCCTGCATTCCCGTTACCATCAATCTCCCACCGTACCGGCTTACCCGCTTCAACGGTAAATGTTTCTGGCGAGTACCCCGAGGATGTGAATGCAGTCTTCACAACCTGCACGCCACCCTCGAGAACAACGTTCTCAACCGTCGCCACGGGAGCAGCGTCTTTGCCCGTACCAAAATTGAATGACACGGGATGCCCAGTAAGCGTGAGGCCGTTGTTGAAGTTGTACAGCCCCATGACAATGACGGCCGCGCCCGCAACGCGGAAGAACAGCTTCCCCCACTTACCCTTCAGTGCATTCGACGCCCAACCGAGCGCCAAGAGCGCCGGGGCAGTACCGAGAGAGAAGGCGAGCATCGTAAGGGCGCCAGCTACCACATTACCCGTGGTCAGGACGTAGAGCTGCAACGCCTGCGTAAACCCACAGGGCAAGAAGAATGTCAGCGCTCCCAAGGTGAATGGCGTGGCGTAGCTCACCTTGCCTGCTTCTCCGCCGCTCATCACTCTGCGGCTAATGAATTTCGGCATCCGGGGCAAGATGACCTTCAACCACGTTGGCGCAATGCGAAGCATGTCCAACCCCATGACGAGCATGAAAAGCGCGGCCAAAATTGTGATAAGGCCAGTAGCCCACGGCGGCAGCGCCAAGGCTTTCCCCAACCCGGCAATGAGGGCACCGAATACGGTGTACCCAACAATTCGGCCCGCCACGAAAGTGCCGACGGGTACGAAACGCTGCTTGCCGGGAAGCAAACCGTAGCGATCACTCACGCGCTCTACTGTGGAGAGGAGCAATCCCCCAGCGACGGCAACGCAGGAGCTGCTTGCGGCTACCAAGCCCAGGAACAGAACACTCAGGAACCCCGCTGAACCATCCACGGCTTGATTAAATTGCAAGAACCCGGCCTTCGAGAGAGCAAAGCCAATAACGAGTACGATAGTGAAGGCGCCGGCAATTTGAGCAACGGTCGGACGCTCACGGTGCTCTGCGGCTTGGGTACCTGGGTGGCGCTTGGCTGTTGGCGCGCCTGCTGGCTGGACCACACCAGTGACCACTGTGTACCCGTGCGGTTTTATGGCTTCGCCAATCTGCTGAGGCGTGGGCACGTGCTGCTGGTCACAGAGTACGCGAACCCGATTGCGATCGGCATTCGCTTGCACCTTGCCAACGCCGGGGAGCTTCTGAATAGACTGCTCAACCAACAACTCACAGCTCCGGCAGTGCATGCCGCTGGTCTGGATATCGAGGAGGACTTGGCCGTCGGGTGTGCGCATGCTACTTCGTGGCACAAGTTTGCGGGGTGGAAAACTGCCCGCACGACCCTTCTCGTGACTGCAGCATGCGCTCGTGCTCCACACGGCACATGTCGAGGTGGGCGGCCATGGTAGACGAGGGGTGCCCGCCGTACACCGTGGCAATGGCATGCGGAGCCAGCACGGCGAGCCCGACCACGGCGACCACAGCAAGCAGTGCAAAGCGCAGCGCGGGTTTCCCGGTATGGCGGAATGCTGGATTCACCAGGCGCTCCACCCGAGCATCAAGCGGGCTAAAACCAGCGGCCGCTATTGGCGGGGCAACGAGGCGCAAGAGCGCGGCCCCCAGCACGTGCTGATCATGCACGCGCTCATCGGCTTCGAGTTCCGAAGCCGTCACGTAGTTATTCCGGAGGTAATCCCGTAACCGCCGGAACGGAACCCACAGCAAAGCGAGCGCCAGGACAAGCCGACGCAGGGGTTCACGCTCGCGGACGTGGTGCGCTTCGTGCTCAAGGACGGCCCGGAGCTGGGCCTGGGAAAGGGTCCGGAGCGCCGCAGTGGAGAGGAAGACTTCTGGCCAACGCACACCCGTCGTCATGGCAAATGCCCGCGCGTCCTGCACAACGGTTAAACGACTAGGATCGAGGCCCGCGTCGGCGGCAATGGAGAGCACGCGCACGGGAACTTCTTGTCGGGGAAATGCGAGCCGCTTCGACAGGCGAATTGCGCGGAACGCCGTGTAGCCAACCCAACTCAAAAAACCCAACAGTGCACCAGCGCTCAGGCTGGCGAAGGCTAACTGCGCGCGTGTCAGATCTTGCCACACCGCTTGGCAGGCGTAGGTAACCGCGTGTAGCGCATTGCTCAGGGTACTCACGACGTGGGGCCAGAGGAATGCCAACACCACGCTCGCCCCAATCATCAGCGCAGCACTGCCACCGCCCATGAACATGAGGACGCGGCTACTTTTCATGCTTTCGCAGGGTACGGCGAAGTTTCTCTACACGCCTGGGGTCTACGTCATCTAGGGCATCCACAAAGTGCGCGAGGGCCACATCACCAAAACCGGAGACAAGTTGGTCCACCGTCGAACGAATCGTTCGTTGCACAAACTCGGCTTTCGGTTGCGCCGGCTCGTACTGGTACGCATTATCCACCAGGGTCCGCCGCAGCACGCCCTTATCAAATAAGCGCTGCATGACGGTCATAATTGTGGTGTACGCGCAACCGCGATTCAGCTTGGCCAGCACATCCCGAACCGCAATCGGGTGGCTCTGCCACACGACCTCAAGGATAGCCGTCTCCAGCTCACCAAACCCAGGAATTGCGCGCTTTGCCATAGAATTTCTCCAGTTGCTAAATCTACTACACAGCGTAGCAGAGAGAGGCAAAACCCGTCAATGCCGTCGCCGAGGCTGTGCCACGGTGAACACATGCACGTGCCGAAGCGCGGCTTCAGCCAGCGCCAACCGGCTGGGGCTACTGGCGTAGCACGTGTAGAGCGCCTCACCCGCGAGGACGCTATCCCCCAAGCGCTTCTTCAAGTGTAGTCCGCCAACTTTGTCATCAGGCGCACCGAGGCTCCGGGCGAGCTCATCAATAGCACGGTTGTTAACGGTAGTAATGATCCCGCTCCGCTTCGCTACCACGCGCAGCCGCTTGGCGCCCAGTGTGACATCTTCGGAGTCTAGGTTGGGATTGCCGCCTTGTGCCCGAATGATCTGCTGCATGGCGCGCCATGCTTTCCCGCTCACCAGCTGATCCCGCACAACACTGCTCCCCGTCCCCTTCCGGGCCACCCCCACAAGCTCCACCAGCATACCCGCCAACCGAATGGACTTCTCTTCCAAATCGCGAGGGCGGTATTCTTTCTGTTGCAAGACGCGCAGGACGTCGCGCGCTTCCAAGGCGGGACCAACGCCTCGACCAATGGGCTCACGTGCTTCAATCATGGCGACCTTCACGGTAATGCCAAACCGACGCCCCAGGTAGCGGAACTTGGCAGCCAGACGCTTCGCCGTTGCCAGGTCAGGAATCTTCGTGTACTCACCGTAGGGCATGTCGATGACAAGGTGGGTAACGCCCATCGCCACCTTCTTCGCCATGATGGAAACCAACATTTTTGAGTAGGGTTCCAACGAGAGCGGCCGCGATACTTTAATGATGCGATCATCGGCAGGCGCCAGCGCCAATCCCCCGCCCCACACCAGGCAGGCGTGACATTGCTGAACAATGCGCTTAATCCGATCGATAGAATGGGAAACCGGTGCCAACACCTCCATGGTGTCGGCGGTTCCAGCCGGGCTGGTGATTGCACGGGATGACGTCTTGGGAATGTAAATGCCAAGGCTGGCAATAATCGGAACCACGACCATGGTCGTTCGGTTACCCGCCAACCCACCCACGGAGTGCTTGTCAGCAATCACCTTGCGTCCGAACCGCAACTGCTCACCGGTTGTCGCGATGGCTTTGGTAAGGTAGTAGAGTTCGTCGTTGGAGTACTCGTGCACAAAACTGGAAGCGGCAAAGTACGTAAGCTCCGTGGTGCCGAACTTGTTGCTAACAATATCCCGAACAATGGCAAAGAACTCGGCTTCGGAAAGCCGTTTCCCCAGCAACTTCTTCTTCAAGGCTTCAATGGACTCTGGCCGGCCCAGCGGCGAAAGCGATACTGCTTGTCGGTTGGCAATGCGGTTTTCTCGCCATACCTCACGGAAGAGGCCGATTTCCCCGGGGGCAACCCGTCGGTGGGTGAGGTCGGCTTGAACGACGACCTTCTTCCCGTCCACTTGCAGCAGGAGTCGGTCACCGGCGTGAATGCCAAAATTCTTGCCGTCTTCGTTGCGGAGAACAACGACGTAGGGCAGACCACCGGTACTCAAGTCAAACCGCTTTGCGCGGAGGACGAATGCCATACGGGCAGTATAGCAAACGTCCCGCCGTACGGCGGGACGTGCATTCGTGTTCAATCTCTAACCTTCGCAGGTGCACCCCTCCATGGTGCACTTGGTTCCGGGATCGTGTTCGTGGCCGCAGTTGTCGCATGCCATAGCGAGCACCTCCTTTCGGTTATGCCAGCAACGGCGTCGCTCTACTGAACGACGACCGTGCCCTTGGTGGTGGGATCGAGATGATTGTGGTACCCCCAACTCCCTTTCTGCGTAAACGTGTACTGGTAGGTTCCACCCTCGGCAAGGGTGGGCGAATCAAACCCCGGGAGATCGGTGTGCGTGGGGTGGGGGTCGGATGTTACCGTGGCGCTGCTACCCGAGGAGTTCGTCCAGGTTACGGTCTGCCCAACTTTCACCGTTACGGTAGCCGGTGAGTAGCCGCTCGCGGTGAGAGTCACGGCAGTAGCCGCGACATTCACATTCTTGGCAGCCGCCACATTCGTATTCGCAGCAGTATTTGTGTTGGCAGGCGTTGAAGTATTCGTATTAGCAGGCGCCGCGGCATTCACGTTCGCGCTCTCGTTCACGAGGTCAATGACGGCGGTATTCGTGTTTGCATTGCTGCCGTTCGTGCACCCCACCAGCAGCACCGGGAGAGCGGCGAGCGTAACGAGGTAGGCAAACTTTTTCATACGCGTGATGGGTAAGTGGGAATTACGCTACCGACGTGTAGCGCTGGTCCACATCCTGCCAATTCACGTTCTTCAGGAAGTTCTTTATGTACGTTGGGCGGTCGGAGCCCACGTCAATGAAGTAGGCGTGCTCGTACACATCCAGGCAGAGCAGGGGCGTGCACCCCCACACCCCACCTTGGTTCTGCGCGTCCGCCGCGTAAAGGTGGAGTTTCCGGTCCGAGGGGTCGTACGCCAGGATGGCCCAGCCGCGGGCGGCCATGCCAGTAGCGGTGAGGGCGGCAACGAACGCCTCCCAGCTCCCCCACTGCTGCACAATTGCGTCATGAATCTTTGTACCGGCGGGATCACCATTGCCGCCGAGGTTCGCAAAGTGCACCTGGTGGAGAATCATGCCATTCGCGGCAAACGTTTCACCTTCCTTAAGGCCCCGGTAGGCGGAGTAAATCTGGTTCGCCTTCGTGGCATCGGCTTGGGAGATGGCTTCTTCCACTTCATTGCGCTTGGCAACGTAGCCAGCGTAGAGTTTGTCGTGGTGGATTTCTACGGTTTTACGAGAAATGCCGTCCAGCTCGTTGCTAAACGGAAGTGGCTGCACGGTGTGCGCCATAATACGAATTGGGTTAAACGGTGAGGTGTGCTTCAGGGCACTATTTGCTTGCCGTCTTCACCAATGATGGTAATCGCCAAAGTGGGGCAGGCCTTGGCGGCGTCAATGATCACGTCGTCCGGATCGCCCGTCATGCTCTTCACAATAGCCTTCCCCTCCGCGTCAAGCTCAAAAACTTCCGGCGCCACCGCTACGCAGCTGGCGGCGGAGATGCACTTCTCTCGGTCAACGACGATACTTTTGAATGGCATACGAGTGCGGCTTAGGGGCACGAGGTAGACCTAGGATACCAAAACCCGAGGCCGGTGGAAAGTCACTCGTTTGCAAGCGCGTTCTGGGTTGCAACGAGGCCCAGGGTCGCGCACTTCAGCCGAGCGGGATTAATAGTAGTGTCGAGGAATTGTTCAATATCGCGCACGCCAAACGCGGCAATCTCTCCCCGCGACTTGCCCACCAGCTGCTCGGAAAGCGCGGACATGCTGGCCTGACTCACGGCGCACCCCGAACCCTCCCACCGAACTTCCTGAATGGTCCCTGATGCATCCAGCTTCAGGAAAACTTCAATGACGTCGCCGCACAGAGGATTCGGCTCACGGCGCCGCCGGTCGGCGGGCTGGAGCTTGCCGGTATTCCGCGGGTGGTGGTAGTGGTCGAGGAGGGTTGATTCGTACATAGCTATACTCCAAACACCTTCTTCGCGTCTTCAATCGCATTGAGGAACACGTCGGCTTCGGCCTGGGTGTTGTACAGGTAGAAACTGGCCCGGACGGCCGCAGGCTTGCCCAGCACCTCCAGCATGGGCTGGGCGCACATGTGGCCAGCGCGGACGGCAATCCCCTGCTCGTCGAAAATGCTGGCGATGTCGTGCGGGTGCATGCCATCTACCCAGAAAGAGAATATCGCTCCCCGGTCGGGTGAGGGCCTCGGTATGCCGAAGAGCTGCACACCTGGAATAGCAGTCAATTTCGGTAGGACGTAGTGAGCAATCGCCTGCTCGTGCCGCCATACGTCCTCCATACCAATGGTGGCTAGGTAATCCACAGCCGCGCCCAAACCGATGGCGCCAACAATATTGGGTGTTCCGGCTTCAAACTTCCACGGCACATCATTCCAGCTGGCCCCGGCCTGCGTCACTTCTCGAATCATGTCGCCGCCACCGAACACTGGCTCGGTCTGTTCCAGAATCTCCTGTCGGGCCCAGAGGACGCCAATCCCGGTTGGCCCCAGCATCTTGTGCCCCGAGAAAGCGTAGAAGTCGGCGCCAACATTCTGGACATCCACGGGTAGGTGAGGTACAGCTTGGCATCCATCCACCAGAACTTTTGCCCCAACGGCGTGCGCCTTCTGTGCAATTGCCGATACCGGGTTCACCGTGCCGAGGAGGTTTGACATGTGCCCCACGCACACGAGTTTGGTCTTGGGGGTAAGGAGCACGTCGAGTTGATCAACATCGAGTGTCCCTTCGGTGGGTTTCGCGGGTAAGAACTTGAGGACAATCCCCCGCTCCTTGGCCAGCATGTGCCAGGGGACGATGTTCGAGTGGTGCTCCATGACCGTGGTGAGAATTTCATCACCAGCCTGCAGGTTCTGTCGGGCCCAGCTGAGGGCGACGAGGTTGATTGCCTCGGTGGCGTTCCGCGTGAAAATAAGCTCCTGCGAGCTTGGCGCGTGAATGAACCTGCCAATTTTTTCCCGAGCGCCCTCGTACAGCGCCGTTGCTTCCTCGCTGAGCGTGTAAATCCCCCGGTGAACATTGGCATTGTGGTGGCGTTGCGCATCGTCCATCGCTTGCAGCACCGGCTCGGGCTTTTGGCTGGTGGCCCCGTTATCCAAGTACACCAACGGCTGCTCGTGTATGCGACGAGCGAGAATGGGGAAGGCTTTTCGAATTGCTTCGGGGTCGAACATTAAGTCCAGACTACACTGCCGGGGGGGCGAGGGCAAATAGAAAAGCGACTGCGGAAACAGTCGCTTTTACCGAAAGACTCTACTGCCAAGGTTCACGTGTGTCATCCTCATCATCACCTGGAAACACATCGTACTCATCCCAGGCAACGTGCTCCGGCCGCCACGTACGGTCGGGTAAGAAACGTTTGTACACCCACTGCTCCCGTTCGTTGAACGACTGCGGCTCGGCGTCGGCGAGGTCAATGACCGCCGCCAGAATGGAGAGGCTAAAGAGCTCTTGGGGGAACCGCCGGAAATACGACTTCCACTTCTGGTCCTCCCATTCCGAAGGATCATCGGGAAAGTCATCGTGCACAGTGGTAATCAGCGAGGACGCTCGGTCACCCAGAACGCGCCACCGTTCCAAGGCCAAACCGTGGGCGCCCGTGCGTGCCACAGGTACGCCCACCTGACTAGCGATCGTGTGCAAGTTCTGGAGCACCTCCAGACCAGCGGGAAACGATTCCCGACGGCAGCGCTTGGCGATGCGGATGAGGAGCCGAGGGTGCCAGAAGCTCACGTTCTGCCCAAAATCATGAGCAAAAGCGGTAAGCCGGTGCAGCACCTCCCGTTCGGCATTCCGAACACACGCATCAGCGTAGCCCCGGACTTCGGCTTCCTCGAGGTTCGATTGCGGTTGCGCACCGTCGCACCGGCCGTTGTACGTCTCGATCAAGTCGAAGAGGACGAAAGCGTCGAGAACGGGCAGGACGGGCCAGGAGAATTCACGAGGACGTCGCTGAAACTTTCTCATGGTGCACCTCCGTCTGCAGGTCTACGCCGACCCAGATTTCCTTCGTCACGCAGTCGCTGTCTGGACACTGCCCCAGGATGTTCACAATCTGCTTGATGATGAAGAATCCTCGGCCATGATCAGGCAGCTTCTCCATGGCTTCGGCATTCGTAGGGTCGGTGGTGAACGCGGCCTCCGGAATGGGGCCCAACGTATCCATGATACCCACGAGCACGAAACGGGGAGCAACGTAGAGGAAGTGCACGCGGATCATCCGCGTGGGATCCAGGCCGTCGTGCGTCATGGCGTTCATGGCAACCTCCGAGACGGCGATGCCTAAGAACGCCTTCCGGTCATCATCAAGAGGGACACCATCGAGGAAGGCCGTCAGCCGTTCATCGACGATATCGGGCCGGTGTGGGTACGCCGCAATGTCGAATTGCTCGGACTTGCACTCGTTAACATCTACCGGCGACTCGGGACGCGTGAACCAGTCCGGGGGGAGGAACATGGTAATGTTCCCAGGAAAATGAAAACACTGGAGAGACATGACATCCTCCTTTCGGGTTGGGAATGTTCCGGGTTTCGGGTCTTTGAGGGAAGCCTACGCCCGCCAACGAAGCTGTCAATCAGTCGGTAAAAATGGCTGGCAGAGCGCTTCGGGAACACGCTTCAGCGCCGGGGTGAGGAAACCGGCGACAATCAGGTTGCGCGCTTGATCCGGCGGGATACCCCGACTCTGCAAGTAGAAGAGCTGGGCATCGTTGAGGCGGCTAGTCGTGGAACCGTGCGAAGCTTTCACGTCATTCGCGGCAATTTCCAAAGTGGGGAGGGATTCAGCCAACGCGGCGTCGAGGAGCAGAATGTCGTCCCGGTAGTAACTCTTGGTTTGCTGAGCGCCGGGCGCAATCTGGATAAGCCCGGTGAACACACTTCGGCTCTCGCCTTCATACACCCCCCGGACGAGCACATCGCCGTGCGTGTGCGGCACCGTATGGTGAACCACAACGTGGCACGCGTGGTGCTCCGCGCCTTTGCCGTGGTACATGCCAGTAAACTTCCCGGTCGCGCCCGGCGCCCGCAGGGAAATGAACGCTCGCGTTTCAACCCGGGCCCCACCCATGGCCCGGTCAATAACATGGACAGCGGCATCCCGGCCGACCACGGCATCAATGTCCAGCAAGCGGAAGACGTCGGGGCTGTACGTGGCAGCCAAGAGCAACGTCAGCGTTGCGCCGTCACCCACCGCAACCGTCAGCGTCGTCTTGCCGGCTTTGGGCGAGAACGTTTGCTCCGCAGTCTGACCAGCGTCCACGCGCACGTGTTGCTCGTGCTCCGGCAACGTGGAAGGGAACGCCCGGAGGGGATCATTCTTCAACAGTGGAAAGGCGCGGGCGCTCATCCTACGCTCCCTTCCATTTCCAATCGAATGAGCCGGTTGAGCTCCACGGCGTATTCCAGGGGCAGCTCTTTGGCAATGGGCTCAATGAAACCTTGCACAATGAGGCTGCGCGCCTCTTGGTCTGGGATGCCGCGCGACATGAGGTAGAAGAGCTGCTCCTCACCAATTTTGCCCACGCTGGCTTCGTGCGCAATGCTCACGTCGGCTTCCCGAATATCCATGGTTGGGTAGGTGTCGGAACGTGAGGAGTCGTCCAGCAAGAGCGCATCACACACCACCGAGGACTTGCAGCCCGTAGCGCCGCGCGGAATTTGCACCAGGCCCCGGTATGACGTGCGCCCGCGTTCTTTGCTAATAGACTTGGAGATGATGGTCGACCGTGTGTCGGGCGCGCCGTGAACGGCCTTGCCACCGGCATCCTGGTGCTGGCCATCACCCGCAAAGGCAATGGAAAGCACGTCGCCCCGCGCCCCCCGCCCCAACAAGTACACACTCGGGTACTTCATAGTGAGCTTTGACCCCAGGTTTCCATCCACCCACTCCATGGTGGCGTCCTCGTACACGTACGCGCGTTTTGTTACCAGGTTGTACACATTCTTCGACCAGTTCTGCACCGTGGTGTACCGCACGCGGGCGCCCTTCTTCACAATGATTTCCACCACCGCGGCATGGAGGCTATCAGCGGCGTACACCGGGGCGGTGCAGCCTTCTACGTAGTGCACTTCGCTCCCCTCCTCGGCCACGATGAGCGTACGCTCAAACTGCCCGGCGCGCGGCGCATTGATACGGAAGTAGGCTTGCAATGGAATAGTGACCTTCACCCCGGCCGGCACGTACACGAAGCTCCCGCCACTCCACACAGCGGTATTGAGCGCGGCGAACTTGTTGTCGCCCGCCGGAATAACCGTGCCAAAATACTGCCGGACAATATCCGGATGTTCACGCAGGCCCGCATCCATGTCTAGGAAGAGCACCCCCTGCTTGGCGAGGTTCTCCCGTAACGAATGGTACACGGCCTCGGATTCGTACTGAGCCATGACTCCGCCGAGGTACTTCTGCTCCGCCTCCGGGATACCAATCTTGTTGTACGTGTTGCGAATATCCACTGGCACATCGTCCCAGGTGCGGGCGAGCTTCCCGGTAGGGCTCAGGAAGTAGTGGATAGCTTGGAAGTCAATATCGCCTAGCTCGCCACCCCACTGCGGTAGATGCTTCTTGTGAAAAATCTCCAGCGCCCGAAGCCGCGCGGCCCGCATCCAATCCGGCTCGTTCTTAAAGTGGGAGATGTGCTCCACCGTGGACTTCGATAGTCCCGGCTTCGCGATGTACTGGTACGCAATCGGATCGGCCTGGGTTACATCCTGTGCAACAGCCTCTTTCACCGTACAACCTCCTTGTACCCGGTGCGCTCAATGGCGTACGCCAGGTCTTTGGTCCCCGATTGGACAATGGTTCCACCCACGAGCACGTGCACGTAATCCGGCACGACGAACTCGAGTATCCGCGAGTAGTGGGTGATGAGGAGGATACCCACACCCGCGTGCCGGGCCGCCTGCACGCCTTGCGCAACAATCTTCAAAGCATCCACATCCAAGCCCGAATCGGTTTCATCGAGGATGGCGTACTTGGGCTGGAGCACAGCGAGCTGAAGCATTTCCATGCGCTTCTTCTCCCCGCCCGAGAAGCCTTCGTTAATCGCTCGCTTTACGAACGCGGCGTCCACCTGCAAATCCGCTGCCGCCTGCTGAAGCCGAGCTGTGAACGCTTTATGGTCCAGTTGCCCCGCGTGCGTGCTGCGCCAAGCAGTGCGGAGAAAATTCTGCACCGACACCCCCGGAATTTCTACCGGGTACTGGAATGAGAGGAACACGCCCGCGATTGCCCGCTCGTCTGGCCGAGACGCCGTTACATCCTGCCCGTCAACTACAATATTCCCGCCGGTGATGGCGTACTGCGGGTGCCCCATGAGGGCATTGGCGAGGGTCGACTTTCCCGAACCATTGGGGCCCATGAGGGCGTGCACTTCACCGGGCTGGACGCACAGCGAAACGTCGTGGAGAATGTGCTTCCCCTCGACGCGGACCGCGAGGTGTTCAACAGAAAACGCCATGCGGGCTTAGGCAATACTCGCTAGCGTATAGCGGGCAATCTGGCTATGAATAGCCCGGTGCATTGTGGTCCAGTGCGGCTTGAGCGGGCAGTTAGCTTCCCGTGGGCAGGTGCCTGGCGATGCGATGCAGCGCGTAGGCGCCATAGGACCGTCCAGGAGCTCAATGACGTCCAGGAGCCGAATATCCTTGGGCTTCTTTGCCAAGGCGTAGCCGCCAAGAACGCCCTCTCGACTTTTGAGGAAACCGGCTTTCTTCAGGTCCCCCGCAAGCCGACTCACGTACCGGTACGGCAAACGATTCTGTTTCGCTACAATCCGCAGCGAGGTATACCCCTTTGCCCGTAGCAGGGCGCGGAGCATGATGAGCGCGTAGTCCGAACGGGTGGAGAAGAAGGCCATAAACTCCTAGTACATTAGCGTACGTTTACTCTACCGCCCTGCTAAAAAATGAGCAAGGTCTAACAACCGAAGACACCTCCGGTCGGTAGGCGGCCCCGGGTTTTCGCTACATTTTAGAAACGCGGAGGGACCAGGACGGGAATTCTTGCCCCTGAATGGTAATGGTGTGTAAACCTTCGGCAACGTCAGCCGTGACCGTAACGGGTTTAATGCTCTCCACTTCAGCGTACACCTTATCCTTGAACACCAGGTTGGTATTCTCTATGGCAATCTTGGCCTTGCCTCGGGCGACCCCGAATTCAAACTTGTAGGTGCCGCTCTTCGGGAAATCCGCCACAAACGTATTCATGGATACCGCCGCTGCATCTTCAATCCCGCCTTCACCGCGACCATCAATAGAGAAGGGCGGGGTCGGTGCCGGGAAGAGCGTGAGGGTCCCAACGGTGTTGCTCGTGGACATGTAGTGCGGCCCTTTTACGAAGTCGCGGCCTGCGGCCCAGACTTTGCCTTTATCAAAGGTCCCGCCAAGCAGCGCGTAGCGGTTATCCAGGTTCAGTGCGGGTCCTCGGTTATCTACGCCGCCCGCAAAGTCGAGGGCGAAATTCACAATGGACATTGCAACCTTCGAGTCGAGGCGAATGGTCACCTGCCCATCGGTCTTCGTGGCTCGAAATGGAAAACTCTGCGCTGCCTTGAGCGCCGTGGCCCGTACTGGCGGTGCTGGCAAACCGGGGGTATTCACCGGCTTCAACTGGCTTATGACCTTTGGGTCTTCCTCGGGCAGCTTGGTGGGATCATACCCAGTTGCTACTTCCACCCCGTCCTTGTACCCGTCGGCGTCGGTATCGGCGTTCAGAGGATCGGTCTTGTACAGCCGCTCCTGATCGTTCGTGAGCCCGTCGTCATCTAAGTCTTGGCTGCCATTGACGTTCGCGTCCACCGACCCGTTCGTGTTCCCATTCGCGTTGGCATCTGCATTCACGTTCTCATTGGCATTCGCGTTCACATCGGGGACTTCCGCATTCACGTTCTCATTGGCATTCGCGTTCTCGTCTACCACGTTGGTATTGGCGGGCGGCTTCCCACACGCCGTAAGAGCCACTGCGAGGACGCAGCTAGCGCTGATAACGCCAAGGGTTCGCCAAGTTTGCATAGCCACAGGATACCACGAGGACGGCCGATGGAAAAAGCCCCTACTGTACCAGGTACTCCGAGAAAATCAGGGCATTGGGGATGTTCCTACCCGGACCCACCCGGTACTGGTTATCGAATACGAGGGCCGAGGAACCGCCGCCATCGAGGTTCATAGCGTAGGACATGCCAAATGCTTTCATTACCGCCCCAGAATCCAATACCGTTGCGCCGTTCACCACGATGAGGTATGCGTTCACGCCCTTAAAGGCAAGGGCGCTGCGGGCACTCTTCACAGTTCGCTGCTTATTATCCAGCTCACTTGCAGTCACCACCAGCTTCCCGCCCACCATAAGGGCGGGCCCGTTGGAAATGAGGGCGGTCAATTTCGTGTCGTACTGGTCCTCAAAAGCGGCTAACCCCGGCCAGTCCCTAGCCTCTCGCCAGAAGTGCCAGTGGTTTTCCGTGTCGAAAGCCACGAGCGGCCCAAGATTGAAACGATTCTGCTTTTGGTTAATGAAGACGTGGCGCAACGTGTTATAGACCATCCAGTAGTACGAACCAGTTTGACCAGAGCAGGAGGGATACTCCGCAGGACAGAAGTACGTCCCATTAATGCCAGCAAAACCCCGAACCCGATCGACGTATTTCTTCAGCGGTGCAACCGTGCAATTGGTTTTACAGTCCGTCAGGTTACCAGTTTGGGTGTAGACGTGGAGCTTCGGGTTGGTCAGGTTGATGGTAATCACCTGGCCCGTAAAGGTCCCGCGACTGGTGGCCACACTGAATGTCCGCCACGAGGAATTTTTGTGCACGATACTCGCGGCCGACACGGTTGAGAGCGGCAAGAGCACAGCGCTGATAATACCCAACACGGTGAGGATTTTTTTCATAGGTCCAGCGTATCATAATCACGGGGAGCGCCAAATACTTGACATGTAAACTGTTGAGGTGTACCCTCTAGCGTACATGCCTACAACCTTTGCCAAAGACATTGGCGTGCGCGTGCACAAACTCGCGTGCCTCATGGGCCGCGCTGCTGAGCAGCGACTGCGCGTGGCGGGTGACCTCACCTTCGCCCAGTTTCGGATTCTCATTGCCCTGCTGCACGGGGCCAAGCTCAACCAGCGAACCATTGCCCAGTACCATGGGCTCACCGAACCCGCCGTGAGCCGGATGCTGGCAACGCTCCAGCGAAACAAGCTGGTGCACCTCGTTCAGGATCCCACCAGTCGCCGCACTAACCAGCTCACGCTCACGCCTCAGGGAAAACGTATTGCCGAGCACGCCGCCCACATTCTCGAAAGCCAGTTTACTAAAGCCTTTCAGCGCATAACGACGGTGCAGCGTCACTCCCTACTTAAAACTCTCGACATTCTCATCCAAGGTCTCTCAGCCTAACACCCCTATGGCCGACATCATCACGGTTTCAAATCTCAAAAAAGTCTACGGCGACTTTACCGCTGTGGATAGCATTCAATTCGCCGTTCACCAAGGCGAAACGTTTGGTATTCTTGGCCCCAATGGCGCTGGAAAAACGACCACCCTGGAAATGATGGAGGGTCTCAAGGGTATTACGAGCGGCAGCGTGGTGCTGGACGGCAAGGATGTCACCACCCACACCCGAGACGTGAAGGCAGTCATTGGTGTGCAGCTCCAGTCTTCGACATTCTTCGACGGTCTTAACCTCAAGGAGCTCATCGAGACCTTCGGCGCTCTCTACAAGCAGAAGGTAGATGCCATGGAACTCCTGCGTGAAGTGCAGCTTGAAGAAAAAGCAAAGAGCAGGGTTAAGGAGCTCTCCGGCGGGCAGAAACAACGCTTGTCAATTGCCGTTGCGCTCGTGAACAAGCCAAAAGTACTGTTCCTCGACGAACCGACCACGGGCTTAGACCCCCAAGCTCGACGCAACCTCTGGGACCTCATTAACCAAATCAAGGGTCGCGGCGTAACCATTATTCTCACCACGCACTACATGGAGGAAGCGGAGGTACTCTGCGACCGCATTGCCATCATGGACAATGCAAAAATTATCGCGCTGGATACGCCCACGGGCCTCTTAAAACTTGCCGATGTTGGCACAACTATCGAGTGTCACGTGGACAAAAAAGTTGAGATGAGCAACTTGCAGAGCATCCCGGGGGTTACCGCCACCGAGGTGCACGACCACGCCTTTACTCTGAAGACCAAGCAACCCGAAGTCACCTTGCCTGCCCTGTTCACCTTTGCGCAGCAACAGGGCATTGCCCTTCACGATGTGCAGGTGCACCAAGCCACACTGGAAGACGTGTTCCTCAAGCTCACCGGCCGAAAGCTCCGCGAATAACCTCACGATCACTCCCCTACCCCTATGACGATTCGAACCCTCACTGCCGCATCGCTGAAGATGTTCGTGCGCAACAAGCAGGCACTCTTCTTCACCCTGTTCATGCCCTTCATCTTCATTGGCATCTTCGGCCTCATTGGCTTCGACAAGCCGCAGCAGATTGACTTGGGTATTGTGACCGACAAGCCGGCCGCCGCCACCGCTGCGTTCGTAGAATCCATCAACAACATAGAAGCATTCCACGTGCATACCGGCACCGAAGCCGATGAACGGGCCGCCCTGCAGAAAGGTGACCGCGCGGTTGTGCTGCTCGTGCCGAACGACCTGTTTCCAGATCCCGCCGCGAAAACTGCACCGAGCGCGAAGGATGTTTCCATTCTCAAAAACGTTGCCTACGAACAGCAGGCGCAAACCGCTATTACCATCCTGACGCAACTCTTCGACAAGACCACGCTGCAAGTTGCGCAAGCGCCGACGCTCTTCAACTTGCAGGTACAGGACATCAACGCCAAGAAAGTGCGGTACATCGACTTCCTCTTGCCCGGGATCGTCGCCATGTCCATCATGCAAATGGCCGTGTTCTCGGTGGCCTTCCTGTTCACGGACTACAAAGAAAAGGGCATCTTAAAGCGCTTGCTGGCTACACCTATGAAGCCACAGGACTTCGTTGTCTCGCAGGTTATCACCCGCCTCATCGTGGCTGTGGTGCAATCCGGCGTTCTGCTCTTAGTGGGCGCCCTCATCTTCAAGTCCCACATCTACGGTAACCCCCTGCTCATCCTGCTCACGGTGCTCCTAGGCGGCATCATGTTCCTCGGGTTGGGCTTTACCATTTCCGGTTTATCCAAAACCGTGGACGCCGTGCCCGCGATTGCCAACATCATCATCTTCCCCATGCTCTTCCTCTCGGGCATCTTCTTCCCCACCAGCAGCATGCCCGGCTGGCTGCAAAGTGTTGTCACCTACCTCCCCTTGCAGCCTTTTGCCCATGCCTTACGGGAGATCGTCGGCAACGGCGCGGGCTTTAATGTGATCAAAGGTGACCTCGCCTGGGTGACGGGCTGGGCTGTGGTCCTCGTTTTCCTTGCCATCTTCACTTTCCGGTTCGAAGAGAAACGGGTGTAAGGCCACTGATTACCCAAAAAGCTCCCTGTTGCGATGGGGAGTTTTTTGCTACTTCAGGGTCATGAGCACCGCCCCGGCGGTAATGAGCACGCCGCCAAGACCAGTCTTCCAGGTGAGGTGCTCGCCCAGGAACAGCGCCGCGAGGATGAGCACGAATACTACGCTCATCCGGTCCAAGGCCGCCACGCCAGTGGCCGGACCGGTTTTAAGCGCAAAAAAGTAGAAGAGCCAGGAGAGCGCTCCGGCAACCCCTGAGAAAACGATGAAGAGCAGCGTTCGATTCTCAATAGTGTGCAGGAGTTTCGCTTTCCCCAGCACGAGGGCGACCACCACGAGGAACACTGCCATAACCACGGCGCGGACGCTGGTGGCCAAGGTGGAGTCAATACCCTTAATGCCAATTTTCCCAAAGATGGCAACGAGCGCGGCGAAGGCGGCCGAGAGAAGCGCAAAAATAATCCACTGCATAGGCTAGGTGCTTAGGCGAGCTTCACGTTTGTAAAACCAGTGCTTTACCACCTCCACGACCAGGAGGTATGCAACTACGATGCCCAGGAGCCCGCCGATGATCCCGAGTGGCAAGGGTTGGAAATTGAGGACGCGGGTGAATGGCAAGTGTGGCAGCAGCCATGCGACCGCCACCACCAAGAGCGTGTTCACCAGCAACAGCCGGCTGGGCCGGCTCTGCAAGAAAGGAATCTTGCGTGTCCGAATGATGTAAATGACGAAAACCTGGGTGGCAATGGATTCCATGAACCAACCGGTTTGAAACTGGTGCTCCGCATTCCGAAACATCCAAAAGAGGAAACCAAACGTGATGAAGTCGAAGAGTGAACTAATGGGCCCGAAGGTGAGCATGTACTGGCGTATGGCGTGAAGGTTCCAGGCCGTGGGGCGGACAATGTCGGCATCATCAACCCGATCGGAGGCCAACGAAAGTTGCGAAGAGTCGTAGAGGAAGTTATTTAGGAGAACTTGCGGCGGCAGCATGGGCAGGAAGGGCAGGAACGCCGATGCCGCAACCATAGAAGCCATGTTGCCAAAGTTGGAGCTCAAGCCCATGAACACGTACTTCATGGTATTGCGGAACGTCCGGCGACCTTCAATGACTCCGTCTTTGAGCACGCGTAAACTTTTCTTGAGCAGGATGAAGTCTGCGGTTTCCTTGGCGACGTCCACGGCGTTGTTCACCGACACCCCCACATCAGCAGCTTTCAAAGCCGGCGCATCGTTAATGCCATCGCCCAGGTAACCGACGACCTTTCCAACCTCCTGCAAGGTGCGGATAATCCGCTCCTTCTGCTCCGGGGTAATGCGAGCGAAGATGGTCGTGTCCACGACGGCTTTGCGCAGCTCAAGGGTGCTCAGGTTTCGCATCTGCTCGCCGGTCATAATTCCGGTGATGGGCAAATCCAGGTCCCGGCACACCTTTGCCGTAAGTAGCTCGTTATCGCCGGTGAGAATTTTCACGCCAATACCCAGGTGCTCCAATTCCGCGAGCGCCTCTTTGGCCGTGTCTTTCGCCGGATCCATGAACGCCACGTAGCCAAGGAAAACCATCCCCTGCTCTTCATTGCGCTCGTAGGTTCCCTGGCGCACCGCTACCTCCCGGTACGCAACCGCCAGGACCTTGTACCCTTCCTGGGACATCCGGGTAAACGTCTCGTGGGCCTGCGTGCGGGCGGCGGCGTCGAATGGTTCAGCCCGGCGATCACGTTCTACCTGTGTGCAAATATCAAAGACCGCTTCGGGCGCACCTTTCGTGATGAGCAAGCGCCGTTGCCCTTGGTCCACGACGACCGACTCGCGCCGACGAGCAAAATCAAAGGGGATCTCATCAATCTTCTTGAGGTCGCTTATGTCCCACTGCCGGTAATCTCGGACGGCTTCGTCGAGCGGGTTGGGAACCCCGGTGTGGAACGCGCTCGTGCAGTAGGCAAAGCGGAGCACGTCTTCCACCCGAGCACCAGTAACATCGATGTACCGCACAACCACAATGCGGTTCTCGGTGAGCGTACCAGTCTTGTCGGTGCAGAGCACATCCATACGGCCAAAATTCTGGATGGCCGGCAGATGCTTGACGATGACGCCCGCGGCGGCCATACGCACTGCACCACGACTAAGCGAAACGGACATGATGACAGGCAGGAGTTCGGGCGTGAGGCCCACGGCGATAGCAATGGCAAAAACAAAGGAGTCAAATAAACCCCGGCCAACCGCGGCGTTAATTGCAAAAACCACTACCACCATGATGAAGGTCAGCCACATGACGAAGCCGCTGAACTTCCGCATGTTGCGCTCAAAGTCAGTCTCCTGATCGGCCTCGGTTAAGCGTTCAGCAATTTTCCCAAACTCGGTTCGCCGACCCGTTTGCACAACCGTGATCGTTGCGTACCCGGTCACAACACTCGTGCCCATGAGCACTACATCTGGCGCGCTCACGTCGAGAGCGGCGTTCGGGCGCCCCCGACCAGGCGCTTTCTCAACTGGGATTGATTCGCCGGTGAGCACTGATTGGTTGATAAAGAAATCATTGCCCTCCAGCACTCGGCCATCGGCTGGTACTACATCGCCGGCTGAAAGAACGACCACGTCCCCGGGGACGATACTGGTGAGCGGCACTTCTTGCTCGTGACCGTCCCGAATGGCCGTCGCCGTAGTCACCACCCGGGCGACGAGCGATTCCACGGCGCGCTCAGAACGATAGGTGTTCGTGAAATCGAGGATGACCGAAAGCAGCACCATACCAATGAGAATGGCGCCACTCGTCGGGTTGCCGGTGAAGAATGATACCACCGACGCGCCCATGAGGATGATGAGGAGGGGGCTGTTGAACTTCTTTACAAATGCCACAATGGGCCGGAGCTTGCGCTTCGTCGCAATGCTATTCGGCCCGTACTGAACCAAGCGGGCCGCCGCCTCGGCCGTGGACAGGCCTGTAGACCTCTGTGGAGCTTCCGACATGGCATAATCGTAGCACGCGTACGAAAAAACCGGATGTGGATCATCCGGTTTTCATAAAGGGCACACTTGTACCGCTCAACATTCGCTGTTAGTCGAAATCGAGGTCAAAATCGAGGTCGGGTCCGTCGTCAGAAACATCAACGTCATGGCCACCGTGGTCGACGCCATGACTACCGTGATCGACGTTGGGACTGGGGTCGTGGAAGTCACCACTGGCACCGGCGCCGCCGGAATGGCCACCCCCAAAACGATCGGGGTCGTCATTGGTGCAGCTACCCTCTGCCGCCAAGCCAGCGATGACGCCGAGCGTGTCACTGCCGGTCAAGGAAGAAACGACGCCAGCCGTAAGACCATCGCCACCCACGGCTTCGGTAAGGAGCCCAGTGGTCAGCGGGTCGTTGTTATCGGCACCTGACTGGGGCGAAGGTACGACCCCGGCAGGCCGAGCAGTGGACGCCCGTGACGTTCGAAAGGCGTCGCAGCGGTACGTCTGGCCAATGAAGGCCTCGTCTTCAGGCGTGCGTTGAACCGGTCTCAGTTGGGGCGCTTCGCCCGAGCCCTTGCAGGTCGAGCACGTCTTGGTCGACAGCCACAGGAAACCACCGCGATGGTATCCTTTTCCATTACAGTCCGCACAGGTTTTCAATGCCACTCCTTGGTTAGGTGTTGGTCTTGCAAAGCAAGAAAACGTACCACATGCACGCGCTGTGGTCAAGAGAAAACCCCGACGCGAGTGCATCGGGGTTTCTATGAATGAGCGAACTCACAAACGATCAGGAACTTCGTCGAGCTCCGCCAGCCACGGACCGGCGTCGGCCTCAGGTGGCATGCGCCAGTCCCCGCGCGGCGAGAGTGAGGTGAGCCCCACCTTCGGTCCATCCGGCACACAGTTCCGTTTGAACTGGTTCCCGAAGAACTTCTGGATGAACACCTTCAGCCACTTCTTGATCTCGACCAGCGTGTACTGCCCGTCGAAGGCCTGCGCCGCAAGCCGGGCAATAGTGAAGGGCGAGCGCCCGTGGCGAACGAAGTAGAACAGGAAGAAGTCGTGGAGCGCATACGGACCGACGATTGACTCCGTCTTCTGGACAATCTGCCCGTCAGCACCGGCTGGCTGCAGCTCGGGGGATATGGGTGTATCCAGTATGTCCAGCAGGACTTTCTTCACTTCTGCTTCCTCCGCGAAAACGTATTCTGCAGACCACCGAATGAGGTGGCTGATAAGCGTCTTCGGCACGCCCGCGTTTGGGTTGTAGTGCGAGGCGTGGTCACCGAACATCGTGCACCAGCCGAGCGCGAGCTCCGAGAGGTCGCCCGTACCCTGGTCGATGGCGCCGAGCTTGCCAGCGAGGGCAAGCTCAACCATCTTCCGTGACCAGGCTTGGCTGTTCTCGTAGGTTACATTGTGGTCAGTCAGGTCGTGCCCAACGCTTTCCAGAAGTGCAGTAGCCAGAGGCACAATGGAGATGTCCTTGAAGGTCACGCCGAGAGCTTCGGCGAGTGCCTGGGCATTCCCCTTGGTCCGTGGGGTGGTGCCGAAACCAGGCATAGTAACGGCAATCACATTGGTCCGCGGCAGCTTGAGGAGGTCCATTGTGTAGACCGCCACGAGCAACGCGTGCGTGGAATCCTGGCCCCCGGAGAGTCCGAGGACTAGTTTCCGGTAGTTGGGCGGCAGCGACGAGATACGCATGGCCAGGGCCGACGTCTGGATGTTGAACGTTTCCTGGCAGCGCTCATCACGCGTTCCCGGATCTTCAGGCACAAACGGGTGCTGCTCCAGGGGGTAGCGGAATTCCAGCAATGCATTATCGGCACCGGCGCCTAAGTCAGCATCACAGTAGACGATGCGGAATGGCTTCCCATCGTCCGACGCATTCTGCCGGAAGGAACTCTGCCGCCGATCGTGCATGAGCGCATGGAGGTCCACGTCGGTCACAATGCAAGAACCGTGGAGAGCGAAACGCGTATTCGTCGCCAGGAGCTTTCCGCCTTGGGCAATGAGGGCTTCCCCATCCCAGGCGAGGTCGGCGGTGGACTCACCAAATCCTGCCGCGCAGTAGATCTGCACGGCCAGGTTGCGGCCAGACGAATCCAGCACCAGCTGCCGACGATACTCCCCTTTCCCAATAGTGATATTAGAAGCGGAGAGGTTGCCGAGGATGGTGGCGCCCGCGAGCGCGGCGTGCGTGCTCGGCGGGATGGGCACCCACAGGTCTTCGCAAATCTCGGTGAAGACGGCGAAGTTCGGGTTGGTTCGCGAACGGATAATGATGTCCGTACCAAAAGGCACGTCGCTCTGGTTGAGGAGAGCGATGGTCGTGCTACGAGCGTTACTAGCGCGGGCAAAGTGCCGCGCTTCGTAAAACTCTCGGTACTCCGGTGGGTAGGCCTTCGGCGTCACTCCAAGAATTTCCCCATTACAGAACGTGACGGCGCAATTGTAGAGCTGCGCGTCAACCACCAGCGGCACGCCCACGGAGATGAGCATATCCCAACCATCGGTTTTCTGGACGAGCCAGTCCAGAGCATCCAGCACCGCGTCCGTCAGGGTCTCGGAGAAAAACAGATCGCCGCTGCTGTAGCCGGTCAGGCCCAACTCAGGGCACACAGCGTACATTGCCCCTTGGTTGTATGCATCCTCAAGGTACGTCAGGTGATTCTTCGCATTTTGCATGGGATGCGTGAGACTAACCTCGGGAACCACCGCTGCCACGCGGGCAAAACCATGACGTCGGATATCTGGAAAATCCTGTTCGAAGCGCATGGTGCGCCTCCTTTCTGATGTATGTAATTGTCAATGAATATTTGCTTTTACCTGAATTGCCAAAAGGTGTAGCAACTCGGATAAAGGGTGGTAGAAGCTTTGTATCGCTTCCACCACCTGCACTACCAAAGTTCAACTTCAGGACGGGCCGTGCTACCCAGGCGGTACCGACGCATCTGGTAGCCGTAGCTGCCCCCCGTGAGAAGGACGTTTTCCGCAGGTGCCGGTTCTTGCCGCAGCAAGGTTATGGCGATGGCGAAGTCGCCGCCTTTGCGATTCACCCACAGCACTGTGGCGTTGAGGATGCAGTTGCCCGCGGCGTGTGCGGAACGGTACCACTCCTGGAATGCATGGTGCGTCCAGATAAGCGCAGGGATGCAGCACTCACCTTCAGTCCGCGTACCGCCAGCACCGATGAGGGCAATCGCATGTGCGATGGTCCCCTCAAGCGAATCCGCGAACGGGACATGGAACTGCGAGCCGCGATACTTCATGTAGTTCATGCGGACGGCCGTGGATGGGCAACCGAGCACTGCGCGCCCAGACTTGAAGAAGTCGCCCCATTCGATATTCGTCGTGAATCCAGGCAGCGTATCTTCACTCCGCGGCACCCAGAACAGGTTGCAGTCGGCGCGGTTCAAGCCGGTGATTTCCCAGTCGACGATGATGTCGTGCTGGGGCTTCGTCGGCCAGGGCGTGCCGGGACGCGGCTCAGGAATGAACACAGCTCCATCCCAATTCGCTTCAGCCAACAGCCGCACCGCCTCTTTTCGCCAGGAAGGAATTTCGCCTTGCCGAGCAGTAGGGCCAGCCAGGAACATAGACATTGTGCATACCGTGGGGTATGGCTCAAGCCAATACACGAGTTGCATGCGGAACCTCCTCTTGTAGATGCATGTAATGAACGTTGTCTTCCATACTTTCCCTCCAATCCCCCACCACTGTGGGGCACTCGAGGGAAAGGGTTGGCGAAGGAAAAATCCATCGCCAACCACAGAAATTACTTCGGGTGGTACCAGTACCGCTCCGTCCAGTCATCGCGGAACATGGCTAGACGGAACATGTCTTTGTACCCACCGTTAAGCCAGTACTCCTGGCGGAAAATTCCTTCCATGGTGGTAAAACCAAGTTGCATGTAGTGGCTTGTGGACCGAATGTTATCCGTGAAGACTTTGAGGTACACCTTATGCAAGGCGAACCCGCTAAAAGCTTTCTGGAGTACCTGGAGGATGGCCTCTGTGCCATACCCCTGACCGCGATCTTCCTGGCGAAAGATGAGCACGCCCAGACGAGCATTGTGGTTGTTACGGTCAATCTCGTGCAGGCCGGCAGTACCAATGATGGCGCCGTCGCTGGTCCGCTCCACAACCCACAGATAGTGCTCGTCACGGCGCATACGCTCGATGTACCTCCGCTGGCGATCTAGTGTGAGATCATTGTGCGCGAAGAACGAAAGGTTTTGCGTTGCTGCAGGCTGTAAGGCAGTGACGATACGTTCGGCATCCGCAACTTGGGCGGGGACCAAACGAATTCTTGGATTGGCGAGCATTGAACGGTAGTCCATGCTAGCTCCTTTCAGTGAACGTTGTTGTTTGTGCTTTCCCTCCAATCCCCCACCACTGTGGGACACTCGAGGGAAAGGGTGGGAAGCATTGCTGCCTCCCACCGATTGTTCCTGCAAGCATTTTCACACTTTGCACTCTTCATCACGAATCTCGGTATAGCCGAAGACCCGTTTATACCGCTGGACTTCGTCAGCCGGACCCATGGCTTTGGCAAGGTTGTCCGAGAGCTTCACCGTACCTCGACCGTTTGCGGCAGTGGCCTTGATGACGAGTGACAGGGTCGGGAGACCCAGGTCATTTGTCAACGTTGTGCCCCAGCCGTACGAAACGATCAGCTGGTCGCCGTACCGTTCGTCGATCTTGATGATTTTCCCAAGATCGAGACCGTCGCTGGGTAGCCATAGCTTCGTCTTCGGGTCAATGCCGAAGCTACGGTAGAACTTGATCCGCTCTATGCCAGCGAGCAACGGGTCAGCCGAATCTTCTCGCGTCCCCTTCCACTTGCGAGCCCGTTCCTCTCCAAAAACCTTGAAGAAGAATTCCGAGCCGAATGTGTCGGGCAGCGCGATGGAGAGTCCAGGTCCGTACAGATCGAACCACTGGTCGAGCACGACCTCTGTCGAAGCGAGGAGCTCGGCATCGGAGTTCGCTAGAGCGCCAACCACCATTTGCAGTTCGTGTGCGCTTGTACCCATAGGGGTGAAGCCGTACTTGAATGCTAGGAAGGTGTTCGACGTCCCGCGGAACTGCGTAGCTGGTAGCTCTTCGGCGAGCGCGCGCGTGATGTCGCTCTGCCACACCCGGCCGAAGCGTCGCCGCGTCCCAAACTCGATGAAGTTGATGCGCGGGCGCTTCTTCAGCTCCACAATCTTGTCGTGCAGGCGACGGATACCATCTGCGTAGATAGCCTGGCGCTGGAAGCGACTCTTGTCGCGGAGGAGCGCGCGGTAGTAGAGCTCATTCACAATCCCTAAGGCAATGGTCTCCCAGAGGGAAACCGCGGCCCACGGTCCAGTGAAGCGAAGGTCGAACTGCCCGTCAACGACGTGGAGCTCATAGGGCGGCAACTGAAGGCTCTTCAGGAAGTTCAAGTACTCTTCGGAGAACATGTTCTTCCCGTACACGTCCATGCCGCGCAAGTAGTAGATCTCACTCGGCGTGAAACGAAGCGTCATAACGTGATCTAGCTCAGCCCGCAGCTCCTGCACATCGATAACGTCTGCGAGTCGGATGGAGGCTGTCCGATTCTTCATCCCGAATGTGACGATCACATCTCGGTAAAACTGGTATATGAAATTCCCCATTGTGAACTTGTAAAAGTCCACATCGAGGAGCGATTGGATAATCGCCTCTCCTATACCACGCCTGGTATTGCGGAAGCTCATGGCTTCCTCCTTTCTATCTGCGATCATCAACTTTCATACGGAGGAACCACTGGAGGAGCGCGAAGACACGCACGTCCTCGCACACGTAGCTCTCCACTTCACGGGCCGGCAGGAAGATGCGCGTGATGCGCTCACCCTCTGCGGCCAAGCCATACTGGCGATCAGTTTTCTCCAGCTGGTCGCTGGTAACCTCCACGAAGCCAAGCCACGCCCGTTCCACCAGGCAACCGGCAGAAAGAGCGAGCGGAGCGCCGTTGTTCAGGAGCACGATCGCGTCGGGATGAATAGTGCCCCCAACCTCTTCGCTCGCTTCACGGGCGAGGAGCTGGCGCACAGTTTCTTCCCGGTCAAATCGGCCGGCGACGCTCTCGGTAATCCAGCCTTCCGGGTTATCGTTTCGCACCATGGCGTCACGCTGCTGGCGAACCAGGAGCACCTGGTCCTTGTCTGTAATGTAGATGAGGACATTCGCGGAATCGGACGTTTCTAAGTACTGCCACGCATGACCTCGCGATTGAATGGTGCGGAGGACGAAATTCTTCTTCACCACTCTCGGGGTGCCTTGCTGTTCCATATACATCTCCTGTTTATTCTATAAATTTCTGTTGCTTGCAGGTTGTTAATGAGCATCACTCGAAAAGTTTTTTCGGGTGAGAGCACTGCGCCGAAAGGTTTCGGAACAAGGCTCTGGAAGAAAATTGGGGGTGGAGCGCCGGGGTAAGCCGTACGCTCCACACCACGGAGGGAATCAATGTACAGGGAACTGAAGGGCTAAGATTTTCTGCTGTGGGTCATTGCTCGGGCAGAAGGCGAGCTCGACCGAGGCAATTCGGCTCACGCGGACGTTGAGCGACGTCACGGGGCCAAGGCTAAAGCCATCGACGAACGCTTCGACTCCGCGCTTCACCGTATCCAGCACGCGGAGCTGGATGCTCTGGCGGAGACCAAGGTGCACCGGCCCCCAGCCAAACGGTTCGAAAACGTTCATGCCAGCCAAGATGAGCTGTTCGGTGCCGACCGGCATGGGCTTCACACCAAGGGCACGGGCATACCCAGTAGAACCACCAGCCGTTGCAATGAGCGCACCGTCAGCAACGAGTTTCGGGAGTCGCGTCTGACCGTCGACCATGACCTCCAGCCACGCTGCCTGGCCGCCGTTCGCCGACCGTAGCCACGCATCATTGAACGCCAGCTGCGTCACCGTCGTCCCATCCAGCTTCGTTGCGGTCACATACAGCAACGGTGACTGCAGGATGGTGAGGTTCTGGAAGAACGTCCGGGTGTGCCAGTCGGCGTTCCACTCATTGAGGAGGAAGCCCCGGTGTCCAGCGTTGATACCCAGGATGGGCAGGCGCTTCCGCCAGTGTTCGCGGATAACCTGGAGCATGAACCCGTCGCCACCAATAGCCACAATGCAATTGGGCAAGCTCTGCACGTGCATTGCCGCAAAGCGCTGGGCAATTGCGCTGGCGAGAGCATTCTCCGGATCAGCAACACAGATGATTCGTGGCAACTCGATGGTTGTGCCGGGAGCTAACAGGTTTGGCTGCATCCCCCGGTACAAACCGTAGCGTTCGATGTACGAAGCCACTGCGGGCATGACGAGGTCAGCGAACGGCTGGTGCGTGAAGATCCGTTCCCGAATCTCCGTGCTCGAGCCACCATCCACAGGCGCCAGGACATCCGCGTTGGGCGGCAAGTCTGCCGTATCAAACGGCGTACCTTCCCGCGGGATGACCACGATCTTCGCCTGCCAGATTTCCTGGCCACGCTCCCATTCACGCTGGATAACGGATTGGCCGTTCTTCCCGCCCACTATCAGGTCACCGCCAATGGCCAGCCAGCACTCACCCCGGTGCGCATACCGTTCCAGGAGCGCTACCGTCCGGGTGAAGAGATCGTGTTCCAGATCGTCCAGATCAACGGTGACATTGGGAATATCGCCGAAAGTCTGGTCCGCCATCACCGCCCGGTTGATTGGCGCGATGTCATTGGTCGTCAGCTTGTCTGGCCGAGGACCGCACGGAACCACGATTACCTGGTCAAACGCTTGGGCCAGGCGCAAGACAACACGGCGGTGGTGTAACCCGCTTGGATTACCGCTAAGGCCGAAAATTGCGACACGAGGCATTGGTATTCCTCACTTTCTTCTATTCAACGTTCACTTTTTTTCTTGGGTTGCATGGCCACAACGTATGTTGTGGCCAAAGCTGCAGAACGTTGGGGCGTTCCACGGCTTTGCTGACACTCGCAATCAGAGAAGTTTGGGAGAGGAGTGCAGGGCACTCCTCTCCGCGTAAAAGATCATTGAGACGAAAGAGCTGCTTACTTGGTGAAGCCGCCCATTGCCACCTGGCTGAAGGACGCCGCGTTCTGGCTGGCGCGCACGGCCGACTGCGAAGCGAGCAGGAACGCTTTGCGGATTTCCGAAGGCGTATTCTTCGGCGTCAGGATCCACTGATCGGGGATGCCCATCTGCCGGAAAATCGCCTGGAAGTCCGTGCTGCCGTCGGTGATGCCGATGGCCGCCAGGATGTGCATTTCGGATTTGAGCAAGTCGCCCACCACGTTGGCGCAATCCCGAATGGAGTGGAACGAACCCTGGTCGTGCCCGTCGGTGACGATCAGGTTGATCGTCCGGACGGCAATACCCGAATTCTGATACTCCTGCGTCTTGGCGATTGCGGTGCCGCAGAGGACCATTGTCTGGTCATAGAGCGGCGTGATGCCATCGGGATTGTAATTGCTGGTTACCAGCAACTCCGCATTCGCGATCGGGCGGATATCGTAGAGCACGCCGCGGTTGAGGAAGCGGAGCGCTGCCAGGATACTCCCGGCTTGCGCCTGTTTGGTCTTGCGCATGGCTTCAATGGCACCGTTGCTGCCATCGCGCACCGCTTCGGTATTCCCAGAGACGAACCGGATGCTACCAGAATCGTCAATGAGCTGCTGCAGGACAATGACTTCCGGCGAATCCACAGCGTCGATGGGCAAGCCCATGCCCTGCTGGATCTGCCGGCCAATGTCCCCAGCGGTTAAGAGCTGCGAGGAAACGCGGGAAAGGTTGCCCTGATCCACCGCTGTGTCCAAGAGCTGGTTTACACTTTTTGACATGTTGGTATTCTCCTCGAATTCAGATTTGGTTCCCTCCGGCGACTGACCGTGTGCCAGCCACCGGAGGAGAACACGTCGCGCAGGATGTTCCTAGAACTTGTCCTGCAGGCCCGGCCACGTCCAGATCGGATCGGTGGAACGAACCACGTGCATACCCGCATCCTGGAAGCGCTGGAAAGCGGCGTTGGCCATGGGCGTGTAGTCCACCACCCCGGGGATAATCACCGGCGAGGTGCAGTCCTCCAGGAGGTAGACCTTCTTGGCGAGGCTCGGGTCCTTCGCGCTGATATCGACGAGCAAGTCGTCGATCGTCCAAGCCACGCAGTGGCTCTTCGCCTGGCCGGCGATGACCACCGCATCGCAGTTCATGAGGCGCTCGAGGAACGCCACATTGCGCTGCACCAGCGGGAGAGGCTTGCCCCCCTTCGTGTTGAGCACTTCCGGACCGAAGATGGAGTAGTTCTCCGTGTAGGGGCTACCACCCTTGATCTCCAGGCCGGTCTGCATCTGCCGCGCGGCAGCGTGGAAGATGCACGCTTCGTGGAACGCCGGCACCAGGGCGTGGTCGATGCCCCCGAGCATGGCGTGGTACGGCCAAATGCTCAGCTCGTACCGACCGCGTTCGGCCAACTTCTTGCAGTAGTGCAAGCAGTGTTCCAGCAGCGTCGGGTAGCTGCCGCTGGTCAGGTAGGCCGCCATAGCCGGGTTCGGCTTCCAGGTCCCGTTCTCCACGTCCGTCAGCTTGATGCTGGTGAACGGCGCCGGGTGCTGCCCATTGCCATCCACCCAGAAAGCGGCGTGGAAGATCTGGAACATCCGGTGGGTGTCCATGGTCGGATCGATCTCGGTAATGTAGCCGAGGTTACGGTAGATGAACGCGCAGGTCCGCTGCGTGTCCTCCACCGCTCCGCCGACGACGAGTTCGTAACCCGGGATGACGAACGTATTCTGAACGTCAATCGCCATCAGGGCCAGACGAAACTTGTCCGTGACAGCGGCTTTGATGCCGTGCTGCTGGGCGTACGTTCCCGCCGCCGTGGCGATTGCCTCGTACGGCACTTTGCGCACCTGGTCGACCGCGTTGGGGTCGTAGTGCGCCGGGATAGGATACGTTTTCAAATTACCACTCCTTGTGTTGGGCTGCGCGGAAGGCAGCGTTATGGTGAGGTCAATGATTTCGTGCGAGCCCAAGTCCGCAATGGGCACGTTGGGCACGATGTACTCCATCAGCCCCCGGCGGCCGTCGGCGGTGTAGGTGTACCCATCACCGCGATACAGCTCGCGCAGGTGAACCGTGAAGTACAGGAAGGCCCGGGCGTCGACGAGCGTTCCAGCGCTCTGGCGGAACCGCTCTTCCGTCATGTACCGCGGGTCAGCAGGACCAGCTTTGTCCACAACGGAAAAGTCGAAGCGAGCCAACCTTTCGATTTCGTCGAACGGCACTTTGGCCAAGCTGTCCCGGGAACGGTTGAGCTTAGCGGCAATGTTCGGGTAGACGTCGCTGACGACGTCGATGACGTTCTCCCAGGTCGCCAGCTTAGCCGGCCCACCTTCGGGAAAAACGATGAGCTTGAACTGGTTTCCTTCGGCGACCTTACGGGCAATGTAGCCCGTCTCGTAGCCGATTTCCACCAGCATCTGGTAGCCACTCTTGCCGAGTAGCTTCTCCAACCCATCCGGCCCCATGAGCAGGACGAGTTTCCGGTCGGGATCATCGGTGAGCGTCAGAAAATCTTCGGGCTTCTTCCCGCGAATAATCCTGCCGCATAAACCGGTGACCGACACTTTGGCACCGCGGTGCAGCGCTGCCGTGTAGGTTGCGAGCATGGTGAACCTCCTCGTTCTTCTGTTGTGTTCTCGCGTGCCTGGTGCTCAGGTGAGCTCCAAGCGCGTAATCTCTTGTTTCTCAATCACGTAAATGCCGTCGCCGCCAACCACAAGTCGGCTGCCTGCATCCACGAATGGCTCTGTATCGGGGAAGTCACGCGTCTGCGTGATGACCCCCTGCTGTGCCTCCACACGTACCAGCCCCGCATCAGTCGCGGCGAAGAGGTACGAACCGACCGCGGCCTTGCCACGAATGTTAGCGAGCCACGGCACATCGGTGGGCGCTGCTTCGAGCGTCGCGTCCACGGTCCCGTCGGGCCGAATCACTGTGCAACGATGCACGATGCGCGAGTGCTCCTGCGAGACGGTGAGGAACCAGCACCGGTCTTTGCTGAAGACGCAAGTCGCATCTACCAGCTGGCCGTGCAACGGAACATTCACACTGTCGTTGAGTCCTTGCCGTTGTGCATCGAAGACGAAACTCACGGCCAGGTCGCCCGCTCGGTAGAACCCGAAGCCGAAGCTTGGGCCCAGCCAGAGTAGGGTCTGTCGCTGGAGTACGTTGCCCAGGGTTTCGGGGAATTCGTCGCCGAATTTCCCGTCGCGCTGGAGCTGCCCGCCCGATACCCAGACTTTCTGCGTTGCATTGGCATCGAACATCGGCAGGTGCCGGTAGGTATCAACGCTCAAGCTTCGCGGTGGCTGACTCAGGCTATAGACCGTGACGTCACTCCCCCGTCCGATGAGCGTGGTATCGCCCATAAGGCGAATGCGCTGGTCGGGACGGTACGGTTCACGGGCAATCACCCGATCTGCTTCGCGGACGTAGGCATCGCGTTCGTAGCACAGCGTGCGCAACCGCTGGTCTTGGTAGGCAGCAGCGAGGATGCGTCCGCTCGTGCGAAATACGCGCGTGGCTTTCACCGTGCCGCGCATAGTCACCACCTGCTGGATCGCTGCGGGCGCAGCGTGCTGGCAGAAGGGACACGTTGCCCGAGCATGCTCTTTGCCGCATCCGCTGCACGTTGTCCAGCGTAGGCGTTCGAGGAGCGGCCGCGGGAATGTCCCACGTTGATCGCGTTCGAATACCAGGTGGAAGTGCTGCAGCAGATCGTCGGGGAGCACGCTGTAGGGCACAGCGGGCTTGGGGTAAATCACGTCCGGATTGAAAACCGTTATCCGCTTCAGCGGACGGGAGTCGTGGGGAATACGCGGTGCATTGCCTTTGGGCATGTACACGCCACCGTACGGCCCCACGAAAAGTAAACACTGCATGAGCATGACGTTGAAGGCGTACCAATCCGATTCCGGTACGTGCGGGTGGGCCAGGATAAGGTGGTGCGCATCGCACCGCAATGGGTCCACGAACCGCGCCGTAAAGAGCCGGCACTGGTACGGTCCGAACTGCATGCTATCGGCATCAATCAAGTACGCTTCAGGTTTGTCCGGGTACACGAGGACGTTCAAGTCGTTGAAGTCCCCAATGACCACCTGGCGAGCGTGCAACCCTGCCACCGTGCTGTGCAGATCTAAGAAGGTCTGCACGACGTGCGGCGTAGGAACGCGCTGCTCGCGGTAGCGCTTGTCGGTAAAACGGTACAGCACCTCCGCGCCAGGCAGGAATTGCATGGCGTAGCCGAGAATCCGCTGACCGGCCTGATCCCGCACGAGTTCCTGCGGGCTAATGACTCGGCTCGGCAGGCCGTGAGGAAAATCCGGCAACTTACGCTGGTGTTCGTCTAAACGAAACTGCGCGGCCTGCTGCTCAGCACTGAAGCCCACGAAGTCGGGGTGGTTCGGCGGCTTGAAGATCTTCACCGCCAGGTCTTGGACCAGGAAGATGTCCGCTTCACCGCCTTTGCCAATAGCATCAGCGGGGTTGAGGTTGTATCGCCGCCCTTGCATGTAGATGTACACCTAGGCCTCCTTTCGCCGGAGGACGATGAGCGTCGTGTCGTCGTGCAGCAGACCAGGAATTCTTTCGATTTCCCCGTCCTGCATGTGCGTCACGTCATTACTCGCAACCGTCAAGCGGCGCCGGAGCGTGTCTGCATTTCGGAAGAACTCCGAACGTTCCCAGAACTGGCTCAGGGGCCCGAGCGGCTGGTCCGTGCCAGGCACAAGCCGGTTTGCCTTCGCCCAAAAGTCGAGCGCACCATCCGTGCCGATGAGCAAGGATTGCACATCGACCGACGGCATCACCATTTCGACGTTGAGCGTTGGTGTGGGCGTGTCGGTTTGGTCCGCATCCAGCAAGCCGTACCCAAGGTAGGGCGGGGCGTTGTTCTCGTACGGACCGAGTTGGGCCACACTGCCATTGATGGCGTAGAGCCCATCACCGGCAGCCACAATCGCTGCCGAAGACGGCGTCACCACAACGCCAATTGCCGTGAAGAGGAAGTACTCGGCCACGACGCTGGTGAAGTTGCCGCCCAGAGTTCGGCCAAACACGCGGAGGTGAGCAAGGAGATCTTGCCGCGCTCGTTCGCAGTGCCGGCTGAGGAGGGCATGGTCGAAAACCACGCCCGGGCCCACGCTCTCCAGACTCTTACCGAGGCATTCAGCAAGGAGTCGAGCGCCAAGGCGCGCGCCAACTTCACTCTGCGGACTACTTCCGCAACCATCGCAAGCAAAGGCAGCGAGGACGAGGGGCCGAGGAACAACCGCGTACCCATCCTGGTTGTTGCGCCCGGCAAGACGGTGGTCTCGCCCGGCAACAGTACCAGCTGCAATCTCAAAAGGAATCATGCTTCTGTCCTTTCTCAAAGTATCGTGTATGTTCTCAAACTTCTCTGATTGCGAGTTGTCAAAGGACTCGCAGCCCTGGCAACGGGCTACCCGCGGAGAACGCCACGGCGCTCCCCAGGGGTAAGCAATTCCCTAGGCTTTGGGACATGTTGGGAAGTTGGAAAGACCGGATACCTTGGCAAGAAACCGCTGTTTTGTCAAGGCTATGCGGAGTTCGTGTACAAGTGACAATGATATTGTTATTCATACACTAACTGTCGAGGAAAAAAATTTACAGGATATCCACGCGCGCAATGGCGTGGTGCACGAACGAGAAGAGGTGCGCTGGCCGGTTTGCCTCCCCTACCCGCTTCTGGCCGGTGGGCCGGACCAGCTTCAGCCCCAGCACTTTCTTGCGGAAATTCCGCTTATCAAAGCTCTTGCCGATGATAATTTCGTACACGTGCTGCAGTTCAGAAAGGGTGAAGGCCTTCGGCAAGAGGCTAAAGACGATGTTCGTGTACCCAAGCTTGGCTTGCAAACGCTGGACGGCGGTTTGCACGATTTCCGCGTGGTCGTACGCCATAGCTGGCAGTTTGCGAACCGGGAACCACCGAACCCCTGCGTACTCTTTGGTTGTTCGCAGCTGCAAATGGTCGCTGGGGACCAAGGCAAAGTAGGCCACCGAGACCACACGGCCAAACGGATCCCGGTTCACTTTGCCAAACGTGTAGAGCTGCTCCAGGTACACGTCGTGGAGGCCCGCCTTTTCGGCAAGGAGACGATGCGCCCCGTGATCAACGGATTCATTCGGGCGCACCAACCCCCCGGGTACGGCCCACTTGCCGGTAAAAGGCGCTTTCTGCATTTGAATGCACAGCACCTGCAAGGCGCCATCGCGGACCGTGAGAATGACCACGTCCGAGGCAATAACGGCGAATTGGTACTTCTTGGCCTTCGGCATAGGTACTTAGTGTATTACAAACACATAGTAAACCCTCCCCTTTTCGGCGTCAAGCCCAGGTTATCCACAACAAAAGAAGCGGAACGCACGAGCGTTCCGCTTCTCAAGGATCAGGACTTTACCGATTCAGAAGGCGCCGCGCCTTCCACGACTTTTTCGATCACCAGCTTGTGCTCGGTGACGAGCCCCGCAATCAGGGCGGCTGCCCCGAGGCAGAGCGTAATCAGCGCGCCTATCAGCGCAGTAACGGTGAGCCCCAGTATGCCGCCAACTGTAGCGGTCATCTTAAGGACGGTCTCGCCTTCCTTGTTCCGCACTGAAAGTCGGTACTTGGAACCTTCTTCCAGGACGTTTCCAAAGGCATCAAGCCCAGCATCGACGCCTTCACTGAACTTCGCTTTGGCTTTGCGAAGTATCTCCGCTAAGTCATCGCCGGTGAGCTCTTTAACCGTTGTAAACTGTTTCGCCACTGTATCCTCCTTGGGTTAAATGGCTTTCATCACATTTGGTTTCGCCAGAAACCTAGCACAATTTCTGCAAATGTCAAGGTGTTTCTTCAATTACCAGATCGTCATACCAGTTGAGGACTGGGGCAATTGGGCCGTAGAGCCACCGAACTGTGGTGCGGCGGCGCGTTTCACCCGGCGTGGCAGTAGCCCCGATGATGCCGCTCGTTCCGGCAGCGACGTCGTAGCCACCCTGCCACCACGGTTCCAAGAAGCGAAAGCTATCAATGGCAACACCGTGCACATCAAAAACCAGGGCCCGCGGCGCACTCTTCGTTTCAGGAATGAGCACAACCTCGGGTGCCGCGGTTGACGGGTACACGTCAGCAAGCGCCACCCGAAGTCCAGCGCGATTGGTTTGGTCGCGGCCGAAGAACCACCCAAAGACGCTGTGATCCGTAGCATTGTACAACCGTACGTTCGGTCCCCCGCCCTGCAGCGCCGTGGTGACGATGAGCGGCGGGGTCTCGGTGGTGGCTGCGTGAGCCGCAACATCAATGCCGCCGCGGAAGCCGCTGCCATACGCGAAGAACTGATCGAAGAGTGTATTGTCCGCGCCATTGAAAACCCGCACGTGCGGCCCACCGCCGCGCAGCGGTCCGGTAACAATATCCGCTCGTCCGTCGCCGGTCACGTCGGCGGCGGCAACGTGTGCCCCGCCGGTGTACGTAGGGCTGTAGGCAACAAAGTCGGCCCGCTGCTCCCCAGCTACGGTAAACACCCGCACGTGGGTGACGCGGCCGCGGCCGGAGGCAACGATGACCTCAGCGATACCGTCAGCGTCGGTATCGCCGGTGGCCACATCAATGCTGCCGCGAAACGTTTTTTCAAAAGCAAAGAATTGGTTTAGGAGAACGCCGGTTTCGCTGAAGATGCGCACTTGCGGGCCACCACCCGGGCCGCTCCCACTCACAACCTCCAAACCCGATGTCGAGAGATCCACATCACCCAGCGCCACATTCGCCCCGCCGGTGAATTGACCGTAGGGCAAAATTTCATTCGCCAGTGACGGCGCGGCAACGGGCCGACTCAATCGCCGCGCCGCCGTGAGACTATTGAACGGATTCGTGGGCTCGCCATCGGGCGTGTGGATTTCAAAGTGTAAATGCGGACGAGTGGATTCTGCATTACCAGAGTCCCCCAGCCAGCCCAGCAACTGCCCGGCGACCACGGGGTTCCCGCCGTATAAGTCCGGCGCGTAGGCAAATATCCCGCGGCTCGCACCGTCGTCTGTACCCGGCGTATCATTGTTCACGTGTAAGTACCAGTACGCGTAACCGTCTTCGTCGGTAATCGAAAAGCCCAAGCCTTGGCCGCGCTCAGGCGTCATGACCCACTGCACGGTGCCGTCCACCGCCGCGATGAGCGGTTGACCCTTGGTGCCGAAGACATCATTGCCTTCGTGCGTATGCCCCACCCGCGCGGCGCCCCAGTCATTGGAGAACGTCGCCGAACCGACTATCGGAAAAGTGATTCGGCGCGTGATGTCCGCCTGCGCGTACGAGAGCGGCAGGACGCCAAAAAGCACGGCGGCGAGCCCAATGCTGCTACAAATTGCGCGTGGAATATTTTTCACGTGATGTTTCTTTTACTTCAACAGTGTAGCACGTTTCTGCGCTTTCGTAAATACAACACGCATTCCGGTGAGTTCAACCGAAACGCAATCTTACCGACGATTGCGCCGGCTGCCAAAACCCCGACGACGCGGGGGTCGGCCACCATGCGCGTGAGGTGCCGACGGCCGTCCAGAAAATGCTCCCGAATGTGGGCGGGCCGGACGAGCGGAGGTATATACAGGCTCCGGACGGGAAACAACGCGGGGCGTTGGCAACTCTTTGGGAAGCGGGCGCACGGGTAGCGCTTTCTGGAGCAGCCGTTCGATAGCGCGCACATCGCCCCGCTGGTCAAACGTCGCAAACGAAATTGCGCGGCCTTCCCGACCCGCCCGCGCCGTTCGGCCAATACGGTGGATGTAATCTTCCGCGGCTTGGGGCAGGTCAAAATTTACCACGAGCTCAATGCCCGTCACATCAATGCCACGGGCGGCAATGTCAGTGGCGACGAGGACCCGGTACTTGCCAGACTTAAACCCATCCAGCGCTTCCCGACGTTGCGCCAAACTCCGATTCGAATGAATGTCCGCCGCGGCGTGGCCCATGCCGCGTACGTGCAAGGCGAGCTTCTTGGCCGTGTGCTTGGTGCGGGTGAATACCAGCACCGAACCGGGGTACTGCTGCAGCAGCATTTGCAGCAGCTGGGCTTTCTGCTCTTTGCCAACGAAGAACACTTCCTGGCTCACTTTTTCGGCGGCGGTACCGGAGCGCGCAATTTCTACCTGGATGGGCAGCGCCATGTGACGTTTCGCAATGCTCACAATGGTCGTCGGCATCGTGGCAGAAAACAGTAAAGTTTGCCGCGCTTTTGGAACAACAGCGAGTATCTTATTTATCTGCGGCGCAAAGCCCATGTCGAGCATGCGGTCGGCTTCGTCCAGGACCAAGATGCGCACGTCATCCAGCCGAAGCTTTTTCTGTTCCAGATGGTCGAGCAACCGGCCCGGCGTTGCGACGATGATGTGCGGGTTACGCGCGAGTGACTGGTGCTGCCGGATCATGGAGGCGCCGCCAATGAGCACCGCGGTCCGCAAACCCATGCTCCGACCAATGGCCTGAAATGCTTCTTCCACCTGCAGGGCCAGTTCCCGCGTTGGCAGGAGCACTAATCCCTTCCCCTTTACCTGCGCCAAACGCTGTAGCATAGGAATGCCAAATGCCAGCGTCTTGCCGGTGCCCGTCTGAGCAATGGCAATGAGGTCTTTGCCTTCAATGCCAACGGGAATCGCTTGCCGTTGCACGGGTGTGGGCGTGGTGAACTTGAGCCGGTCGAGGGCGTCAAGGAGCCGAGGGGCGATCCCCAGGCCAGTAAATCCGGATGGCTTTGCAGGTATGGTCACGTTGCCACTCTAGCACGGCACTTCGGTTCTACCTAGAACCCTTCTCAAAATTGGCTCGAGCCCCGGGGACGGCCGGTCCGCAGCGCCGGAATGGGATTTTGTGATAGGTTCTAGTATTCGTCCACGGTATACTTGGCCTCTTCAAACTTCAGTGGCGGGGCACTGCCTTCTAAACGCTCGAGTGTATCAACCATGCCGTGGAACAACTTTGGCAATTTCAGGATGTCCACTTTTGGCAGCCAGAGGTTCTTCCCCCCTTCAAACGTTTCTCGCAGCGTCCCGGCTGGATTCTCGGCCCGGATGCTAAAGAAAACCTTATCCTCCAACAGCGCACCGTCTGCTGCGTAGTCACACTTGTGTCGGATGTGTTCGAGTGTTAAGTCTGCGTGCAAACCAGTTTCTTCTTCCAGCTCTCGCGCGGCAGCCGCGAGCACGAACTCTCCCCACTTCACCTTGCCGGTCACAAAGCCGTACCACCCAAAGAACGGCTGCTTCAGACGCTGCTGAACCAGGAACTCTAGTTCACCCGTGGCTGATCGCCGAATGCACGCCACGGACACGCCGAGCTTCGCCTGCCGCTCAATTTCCAACTTGGGAGCTTCGGTATCGAAACGATTCGCAAACTCTTTGCCAGCGGGGGTGAGGCTGTACAACCCGTTGGCCTGCTTGGTGACGAAGCCCAGTTCCACCAGCCGTTTCAGATGGAAGGTGAATTGGTCGGTTGGTACGTGCTTGGGGTTGAGGTCCGTGTACCTGGCCATGGGCTGGAAGAGCAGGACGCGCAGCACATCACCCTGAATGGTATGGAGATCGATGGTGTGGGACATACGAGAGTTGGAAAGGGTAACACCGGCATCCTACTCCCCTCCCAGAAGCCTTCAAGTGAAGCGGACTTCAGTGCCCCTAGCGCTTGACGGACGAGAGTGAAAACGGTAAGACAGACAGGAATAACAAAGCACCTTCAACCGCAGAGGTAGGCAATGGATAAACTCTTTTCGGAACTCATGGTCCCTCTTTTGGCGGCAATAGTCCCGCTCGTCATAGGGGGTATCAAGTCCATCAAGTTCGTTCAGGAGGGTGAGCGAGGTATTCGCTTACGTTTTGGACGAGCGGTACGTCACCGCGATGGGACACCGAAAATCTACGAGCCGGGATTCGTCCTGCTCATTCCCTTCGTGGATAAGCTGCAGCGTCGTCACGTGCGGCAACAGGTTGTGAACTTCGAACACCAGCGCATCGTCTTGGAAAACGGCCTGGTCTTCATCGTCAGCGCCATTTTGCTTTTCCGGGTAACGGACATCTACAAAGCGCTCTTCGAGACGGATGAGCTGGACCCGACAATTGAAGGGATGGGCATGGGCGTGCTCCGCGATGTCATCTCGGAATGCAAAGAACACACCGAGATGCTCGACACAGCTTCAATTGGTAAGAAGCTGCTCTCAAACATCAAGGATCGCGGCGAACAGTGGGGCGTGGAATTCATTGAGTTCCGTCTCACCAACTGCTCGCCAACCCAAGAGACGGCAACCATCATTAATGTCCACCTCGCGGCTGAATCGCGAGCCAAAGCGCTGAATCAGGCGGCCACGAATACTGGCGTCCCGGTCACGTCTTTGAACAGCGCCTTGGGCGCTGCGCTCATCGGCGTCCCGTTGGTCGTCTCGATAACTGATCGCAACGTCAACGTCCACCTCAAAGGTGACGACGAAGAGAAGAAGAATTTCTCAGACCTCCTGCTTGAACAGTACACGGGCGATCCGACATCGTAAAACAACTGCACATGAAAATAGCCTGTCATACTATGACAGGCTATTCCTCATTGGTGAGAGATTTAGTTCTTCACGCTCACGCCGCCAAACAGCGCTGTCCCACTTACCACCAGCGTGGTCGTTGCGCCAGTGTCAGGATGGGACTTGTCTTCGGCGCCGCCGAATAAGGGCGTGACTTTCGTGACGACCTTTACGTTTCGGGGCACGACCAGTTCAATGCCGCCGAAGGCCGCAAACACGTTGAGCACAGCATTCGGCTGGACCTGCGCGCTGGAGAAGTCGAGTTTCACACCCCCAAACCAAGCCGACACATCCCCTTTCGTAAACGTCCCCGTGAGCTTGCGGTCCAGGCCACTGAACATGACGTTCGCGCTGGGCGTGCTAGAGGTTTCCTGCTGGTCGCCCGGCCAGGGTTTACGCATGAGCATCCGGCCGCCCACGAGGATAATGATAATTGGCCAGAAGTAGTTCCAGGCTGACGTGGTCATGAAGTCCAAGGTGTCCAAGAGCAATGCCAGGCCCACCAAGATAATGATCGCCGGCCCAAACCAGATGCGCGGGTTAGAGCGCCACGACATGAGACCAATGGCAATGATGAGCAGCGGCCACCACGTGGCAATGAGATTATCTGCCCACGACACCTCAAATTGCTGGAGCAGGAAGCCAATGCCAACGAGAATGACCACAAGACCGAAAAATTTTCGCATACGCGTAGGAGTTAATGGTATGGCTCTATTGTAGCGAGCAGGCCGGCAGGCGTCTACAACGAAAAGGCCCCGCATTTCCACAGGGCCTACTAACAGAACATCTCACCGAAAAGGGTGGTGCCGCTTCCGCTCCTCACTCGTCGCAATAGCAGCCGCGGCGTATGCGGCCGCCATGAGATCACCCCCAATGTGCGTTTTCAATCCTGCAAAAGTCGAGATGAGGTACACACTAAATCCGGCGAGCATACCAAACAGCAATGCCTTAGACATATTGGTTCCTTTACTTTTATTTTCTACGCTTCCGCCAACGCTAACGAAAAAAATGGGTCGTGTCAAGACGTAGCGTGCACGAAGAAACCCACACCACGATATGGAGCCCAACACAAAGTGCAGGCAAAAATCATGGGGGCCAGACATGTGGAGCGGGAAAAGATTTGGCTCCGGGGGCAGGACTCGAACCTGCGGTATCCGCGTTAACAGCGCGGCGTTGTGCCAACTCAACTACCCCGGAATACAAAACACCCGCCGGCTTGGCGGGAGCGACTTTCTTGCAGCACACAGCGCACGCCAAGGGCGATTAGGTGTTTCGGCAATTATTATTGGCGAGGCAGTGCTGCATGCAGCCAGCCTACTCTGCTCTGCCAACGCCGTCAAATACTTTAGGTTCCCAGTGGCCCACCCACAACGCTTCGCAACTTCACATCGGTCTTGGTCCACGTCAGCACTAGGGACACTGGAAGGCTCTTTTCCTGTGCAAAGACTTTCTTCGATGGTGAGTACCGCCAAATTTTTGGCTCGGTGGCTTCATTACCGCTCACTTTGGTTACTAGGGCATACTCGTTGGCGTACACCTGGAGGAATTTCTGGATGAGCGTCCCCGTTCCAGTTGTTGCCTTTACTTTTCCAAGGCTCCCCAACCCGTTCTTCCCAATGCTGTAGAGCGTTGCGGTGAGGCTACTCTTCTTCGGTGACACGCTGATAAGGACCGTGGATGTTGCGGGATTCACCGCCAATTGCAGGTTAAGACCGCCGGTAGAAACGGTCGCCAAGCTCTGGCGCTTTACCAGTTTGCCAGTGGCGTCGTACAGCACGATGGCGGGAGCCTTTGTCGCGCTCGTCGAGATGAACATGTAGTAGGGATCAGCTTTTGTGCGGACAACCAGTTTGCGCGCCGTGATGTTGCCGCTGTACCCCGGGAAGGGACGGAGCGTGACGCGCTTCTTCCCAACGGTAAGCGTGTATGCGCCCTTCGTGAGCTTGAGCTGCTCGGCGGTCGGCAGCACGAAGATTGTTCGGACAGTGGTGGTGATATTCCCCAGTGAATCGGTGGCTTTGTAGGTGAGGGTGTACTTCCCTACCCGGTTGCGATTCACTGTTCCAGTTTTGGTGTACGTAGTCATCGCGCCATCCAGGTTGTCTGTAACCGATGCTTTGTCGGAGAATGCCGCGCCTGGCTTCAGGGTGTGTGAAGTTCCCGTACCGCTGTCAAAACTAAATACGGGGCCGGTGCTATCCGGCTGGGCGACATTGTAGAATCGCACACCAGTCTCCAAAGCGGCTACCGCGGCAATGGAACCCGAGACAGTAACATCTATAACATTCAACGTCCCGCCAGATTTCCCGAGCAGCGTGGGCGCAGAGGGCGTAGCCACGTTAATCACGGAAATTCCGCCCAAGCCCCCAGCATAGGCCGTGGTTCCAGACAGAACCACCGTCTGGCCGAAGCCGAGACTGACATTCGATGACCGGGTGGGCGCAGCGGGGTTGGTAATGTCGAAGACGTGAAAGCCAAAGGTCGTGTCATTCACAACAGCAGTGGTGCCAGAAACGGCAACGCCCAGGTAGTACGGCGACACCGTGCTCGTGCTCGGGTCGGTGAAACTGCCTACCGTAACCAACGAGCTATTCCAAATGGTGAACGTGTGGTCGTGAACAGTGTAAATAAACCCATTCGCCACAGTGACATCGGCGCCGCCGTTGGTATTTACCATATTGAGAAGTGTTGGGCTTGCCGGTGTCCGAACGTCAACAGCTGCCAGCTGGAATTGCGTTGGGTTAACTGTCCCCATGACGTAGCCGAGGATGTACGCGGTGCTTCCATCGGTAGCAATTTGCCCCATGTAGAAATTCGAATTGGTGTAAGACCCTAATAACACGGGGTTCGTCGGCGTGGTGATGTCAATGATTTCCAGGGTATTCGTACCTGTGACGTACACGCGGTTTCCGTAGAGCGCCAGCCGATTCGCGCTGGTATTGGCGTAGGTTGCCGCCAGTGTTGGGGCGGCGGGATTGGAAATATCCACAACATGCAGGCCCACGCCAATGTCCACAACGTAGGCATAGGTACCAGATATGGCCACCCCGTAGGCTTGGCCCGGGGTATCGTAGGTGCCCAGGGTTTCTACGGCGGCGCTGGCGGGGTTGGGCAACGCAAACCCGGCAAGGGCGAGACCGACCACTACCAAGGAAAGGCGTAGGCGCATAGGGTTGAGTATTAAAACTATGCCCGCAGTATAGCAGTTTATGCTCCAGAGACTATTGCCCGACCATGTATACTACAAGTACGTTATGGAACAAGCACTCTCCAAAGACGTGCGCTGGCTCAGCTTCGGCTTCTTGCTCATGTTCTTTGGCTTTGACGGCGTGCAGCAGTACGTCACCATTTTTTTCCAAGATGCCCAGGCAACCCATGTGGGGTTTACCTCGCTCGTCCTCATCTACGCGGCGTTCATGCTGGTCAACCCACTCAGCCCCCTCATCATTAACCGCATGGGGAGCCGGCGCAGCATGCTCCTCACCTTTGGAGCGTATGCTCTCTACTGTGTCGGTTTACTGAGCAAACAACCGGCGTTCATCTACGGTCTCTCCATCGTACTCGGCGCCGCCGCGGGCGTACTCTGGACCGCCCAGAACAGTTACCTCGTCCGTGTCAGTGGTGAAGGGCAATACGGCAAGAATGCAGGATTCTTCGGAACGAACTTTGCCATTGGCGCCGGCTTGGGCGTTCTGCTCATGGGGTTGCTCATTCCGCGCCTGGGATCGGAAAGCGCCTTCACCCTCTACGCAGTCGTCATCGCTCTCGGCGGCGCATGCTTCTGGAAGCTGCACGACGTTCGGGGTGAGGCCGCCACCCGTGGCAGCATGAAAAGGATGCTCCGCAGCCAAACGGCCGTTCGCTACAGCATGCTGTGGCTCGCCTTCAACTTCATCCAGGGTTTAGTAGTGGGCATCATCCCCCTGAAGATTGTTGACATCATTGGCGTGACAGCGGTGGGGCCGCTTATTGCCCTCTTCTACATTTCACCAATTCTGTTCTCGTACCTGGTGGGGAAGCGCTCAGACCAAACTGGGCGCCGGGGCTGGACATGGCTCATGCTCGCCTTAAGTGTTGCGGGGCTGCTCGTGACCATGTTTGCCCATTCCCCAATCCTGCTGGTTGCAGGTGTTACCATCCTGGCATTAAACTTTGGCATCTCCCGCACCATTACCTTCGCTCTGGTGGGTGATGTAACGACCAAAGACAATACCGAAAACTTCTCGGCGCTTGTCTGGGCCGTGCAAGCAGGCGCGACCCTCCTGGCACTCGTGCTCTCAACACAGCTTACCGGCAATGTACTCTACACGGTGGCGCTCGGCATAGCGGTGGCCTCGATTCTCATTGTTCTCCCGTTGCTCTCCACGCCCCTCCAGGAAATTCGGCAGCGAATAGAGACCGAGACTCGCTAGGGGCTCCCGACCTTTGCACAGGGGCCGCGCGAGTGAGCACTCTCTCTACCGTTCTGCCTCCTTCGCGAGCCTGCTGATCATCCGGTTACTGTACTTGCCCCTATTTTTTTGTTCGCCGGGCAAGTATCGCCTGAACTGAGGGGCTTACTACCTTATCTGTACGGTGCGTGCAACCTAACCAGCAGCACGGGCGACGCTTCCCTTGCTTGAGTTCACGCACCATTCGCCGCACATGCTCGGTTCTGGTTTCGGCCTTTTTTACAAACGTTACCCAACAAATCCACTCGTTACGCGCGAGCGGTGTGAGATCCTCCCAGGCTGCACGGGCCCGTGCATCAGGCAGCAGCGCCTTCCGGACATCGGCTGGGATTGTATGGGCTGTCCCCTGTGAAAGTGTTGTGCTAGCCATGCGTGTAGTGTACAGCACGTTTCCCTGGCATACGATGATTTTCGATATTTCTCCGGAGTGGCCGCCTGCTCTTTCCCGGGTGCTTCCGATGGGTCGCACCCGCCCTTCGGGCCCACCCACCGCGAAGCGGGGTCCCGCCATCCGCGGTGATTCGCTACCCGGTATGTAAAAACGCGGTGTTGGCTCCGGGGACAGGATTCGAACCTGCGACCAAGCGGTTAACAGCCGCCTGCTCTACCACTGAGCTACCCCGGAAAAGCCAGCATCGCGTTTTTACGGTGTTTCAATGTAAAGGAATACGTTCAGCTGCGCAAGAGGATTAGTAATCCTTCAGCTTCTTCATCACCTCATGCTCCTTGATGCGCTCCAAGGCTTTGGCTTCAATTTGCCGAATGCGCTCGCGGGTGACGCCAAACTCCTGGCCCACTTCTTCCAGGGTGTGGGCCACACCGTCGTGCAAGCCGAACCGCATTTCCAAAATCTTCTGCTCGCGCGGGGACAGCGTATCCAGAATATCCCGCACGTGATCTTTCAGCAGCTGCATGGCCGCGGCTCGGTCGGGGCTGATGGTCTTCTGGTCTTCAATGAAGTCGCCCAACGTTGAGTCTTCATCATCCTCACCGACGCTCGTTTCTAGCGACACGGTTTCCTGGGAAATTTTAATGATGTGGTGAATCTTCTCTACCGTCTCCCCCATTTCCGCGGCAATTTCTTCGGGCAACGGTTCGCGACCCAAATCCTGGATGAGCTGACGCTCGATTTGCTGGAACTTGTTGATGGTCTCCACCATGTGCACGGGAATGCGGATGGTGCGGGATTGGTCGGCAAGGGCCCGGGTAATCGCCTGGCGGATCCACCACGTGGCGTAGGTGGAGAACTTGTAGCCCTTGCGGTAGTCAAACTTTTCTACGGCGCGGAACAAGCCAATGTTGCCCTCCTGGATGAGGTCCAGTAAGGAGAGCGAACGGCCAGTGAACTTCTTCGCAATCGAGACGACCAAACGCAAGTTTGCCTCCACCAGCTTCTTCTCGGCTTCCACATCGCCCGCCTCTTTGCGCTTCGCCAGGGCAATTTCCTCCCCCGGCCGGAGCAACGGCACTTTACCGATTTCCCGTAGGTACATTTGAATGGAGTCGCCCGAGATGTCCGAGAGGTCTAAGCGGCTCATGTCCAGTTCCTTTTCCTTGGCTTTCTTCTCTTTCTTGGTCATGGGCGGGGGCGCTTCGTCCACGTTGCCCAAAATGTTGGTGTTCTCCACCACGCGCAAACCCAAGAGCTCCAGTCGGGCGAGGAAGTCTTCCACTTCGGGTAGGTACTCTTCGAGGTCGGGGAAAGCGTACATGAGCTCGCCTTCCGTAATGAAGCTGCGCTGCTTCGCTTTCTTCAGCATGAGCTCCGCCGTATCCTGGGGAAAGGTAAAGGACGCCCGGGCGGAACGGGGGGCGGCTCGCTTGAGGACCTTGCGGGCTTTGGAGGGCCGAGCTTTCTTGGCGCTCGACTTCTCACTTCGTCGGGCAGACGAAGCCGACTTCTTGGCGATCTTTTTTGGAGGCATGGGCAAAATCTCCGGCCAGAGTGTGTACCGAACCCAGCAACGCTAGAGCTGACGCAATTGTGCGGTCAGCGTAGTGAAGCGGTTGGAAAGCTCTTGCACGGCCTTCGCATCCTTAGATGCTTCGGCGCGTTGCAGGGCTACAGTGAGTTGGCGGAGCTCATGGGTAAGCCAGAGCCGCGCGAGCTCCGTAGCCACGGCATGCACTTCACGGTGGCGTTCGACAGGGGTCGCGTCCGTAAGGTCGCTGACCGCAAGCGAGGCGATGGCGAAGGCATCCGCGAGCGATGGATCGGCCTGCGCAGCGGATTGCCGCCACGCTTCGGCACTCGGGGTGTGGTCGCTACTATACTGGACCAGCACAAATTTGTAAAGGTTCTGCCAGGGCTGCGTCAGGGCCTCGGGCGAAATGACGTTCTCCACGCCCGGCAAGGCCGAGGGTTCCAGCTGCAGGACGCCCAGCAGGCGCTGGCTAAGGCGCTCCCGCCGATCTACCATGGGCGGCGGTACATTGGATGTGGTCGGGCGGTTCCGCGGGGTGGTGAGCTTCTGCCGGAGAATGTGCTCGTCCACGTTCAACCACGTTGCCAGCTTCTGCAGGTAGTGCGTCTGCTCAATGCTATCGGCAACCATGCCCAGGATGGGGAGCAGAATTTTTGCGGCGTCTTTCTTATCCTGCACCTTGGCGGAATCACGCGGATCCAAAGTCCGGCTGAAGTAAAAATCCAGGATGGGTTGGCTGCTGCCGATGGCGCTCGTCCACGCGGCGGGTTCCTGGCGGATGCACTCGTCCGGATCTTTCCCAAACGGCAGGCTGATGACTTTTACATCGAGTCCTTCTTTCCACGCCACGGCTATCCCCCGCTTGGCCGCGGTTTCACCGGCAGGATCCATGTCGAAAGCCAACGCGGTCGTGGGGGCGTAGCGCTTGAGCAGCAGCACCTGCCCTTCGGTGAGGGCTGTGCCCGAAGAGGCAACAACATTCGTGACTCCGACCTGGTGCGACGCAATGCAGTCCATGTACCCTTCCACAACCACGGCTACTTTCTGCTTGCGAATTTCGTGCTTGGCCAGATCGAGGCCGTAGAGAACCGTGCTCTTGTTGTACACCAGGGTCTGCGGCGTGTTGATGTACTTGGCGGGATCGTTTGCATCCATTGCCCGCCCGCCAAAACCAATGACTGCCCCGTGGGGGTCGCGGATGGGGAACATGATCCGGTTCCGGAACCGATCGTACACGCCGCTCCCCTTCTCCCGCCGCACCGCCAGCCCTGCAGCGACCAGGCGTGCTTCGGTAATGCCTTTCTTCTTGAGCGCGTTCGTGCAACTCTCCCAATCGGCAGGTGCGTACCCCAGCCCAAACTGTTCAATCGTCTCATCCAGTAGCTTGCGCTCATGACCCAGGTACTGCCGCGCAGATTCTGCTGCAGACGCGCGAAGGAGCACCTCGTGGTAGAAGGAAGCCGCCAGCTTGAGGGCATCCAGAATTGCCGTGCGCTCACTGGTGAGTTTCGGGTCGTAGCTGGGGAGCGGGACATTCGCCTTCTTTGCCAGAAGGCGGAGCGTGGAAGGAAAATCTAAACCCTCCATCTTCTGCACAAAGGCCAGCACGTCGCCACCCTCACCACAACCGAAGCAGTGGTAAATCTGCCGCTCGCGCGAGACCATGAAGCTCGGCGTCTTCTCGTTGTGGAAGGGGCATCGAGCTTTTAATCGTTCCGGTCCACTCGGCTTGAGCGGCACGTACTCCCCAATGACCTCGGCAATATCCAGCCGAGCTTTAATCTCTTCAATGGGTGAACCGACTACGGTCATAGGAAAATCTCCTCCTCAGGGGAGGGCAAGTGTAGAAAATTGCTCGAGCTTACGTTTAGCGTAGGAATAGTGGTCGTTTGTCGAGGGTGAGCGTCAGGCGGCCAGCGTCGGGGCTCGCGGCCTGGGCAGTCCCAGCTTGCACCAACTCGAACGTCCGGTCAACAGGGGCCCGGACGGTAACGCCCGTATTCGCCACCTCTGCCCACGCCGCCCACACGGTGTTCGTGGCCGTTCGAAAACGCACAAACTGCGCCGTAGGTTGTGCAAGCGTGAACACCGGTCCCACGGAAATTGACCCGCGTTTCGAAAGCGCATTGCTGCTGGCATCCACCAGGATAGATTGAAGCCGAACCGGGTAGTCAATGCGGCTGTTCTTCCGCGCTCCCCACGAGGTCATACTCTGGCTTGGCGTGCGCAAATCCAAAGCCACGCGTTGCCAACCCGAACCCACCGGGCCCACGGTGAGCTGGAAGGTCTCCCCCTGGTTGTCCACGAGGCGCACGCGCAGGTCGTTGAGATTGCCATCACCAAAGTACCAGAACCCGAGCTGCTTTGCGTAGGTGCGGGGAAAACTGCCGGTGAGCTGCGCGAAGGTAGAGCCGCGCGCATTGCGGAAGTCAAAAGGCAGAACAACACGCTGGCCACCCGCGGGTGAGGGCTGCGTGCTCAGTCGCCGTGCCGGGGCCGTGGACTTGAGCGCCCCCTGCTGCCACTGCTCCGCACGGTACGTCCCTGTGCGCATGTCGGCGATGCGGGTGGTGAATAGCGGTTCCCAGCGGGCAAAGGTACCTTCGCCGACCATGTCCTGCACTTCGCGGTACGCCGACACAATTGGCTTCGCTACCCACGCCCGCGAGTAGAAGCCAAAGTTCTGCTCTTGGTTTCCTGCATCGGTGCCATCGTTACGGAAGTCGTACCAGAACAACCGCTGCACGCCCTGCGTCATGGCGAGGAGCGTTGCGCGTTGCAAGTATGCGGCTTGCTGCGCTTCAGTGACCCCGGCCGCGTGCGTGGGCCACCCAAACTCGGTTACCCAAACCGGTCGGCCCGCATCGTACTTTGCAATAACGGCATTGAGTGCAGCGAGATCTACGTCTACGCTATGCAAACCAAAGCGGGAGGTCTCGGGCGATGAGCGGAAGTCCGCGCCGAGCGTGCGGTACGCGTGCACGCCAATCACATCAAAGAAACCTTTGCCCCCAAGGGTGTACAGGTTCTTTACAAAGGCGTAATTAATACCCGCCGTTCCGCCGGTTACCACAGTGGCGCTCGGGTCCACTTCTTTAATTGCGCCGTACGCCGTTTTCAAAATGGGGAGGTACGCAGCGCTGCCAGCCTGCGGTCGCAGAAAGTGAGCCGCGTCTGGCTCATTCCAAATTTCCCACGCGTGCACGCTCCCCTTGTACCGCTGGACAACGGCGCGAACAAAGTTCCCCCAGGCAGTGAGGTCGGGCACGGAGAAAACGCGATCATCATTCGTGACGGGGTTTGGGTGCGCGCTCGCCCAGGTGGCGCTGTACGCCAACAGCCCAAGGACATCAATGCTCTGTCTAGCGTACATGGCCACGGCTTCGTCGTAGCCCGACCAGGCATAGGTGCCCGCAACTGGCTCAATGCGATTCCAATAAAACTCCTCCCGCGCCCAGCGCACGTCGGTTTCTGCTAACCGCGTCTCGAGCGTTGCCCACTCCCCCGGGGCGTAGCGTTGCACCGCGTGCACGTTGACACCCAACACCGAGGCGCCCGCAACCTGCGGTACGAGTACAGAGAGAAGCACAAGGGAAACAATGCGTGCTGTCACATTACCTCGCTTCATGCGCGCTGCCCTCCGCACTCCAGTGCAACTGCGTTAACGAACTGAAAGATGAACTGTTGCTCATGCATGCACCAAGTGTACAGGAAAACACCCTCCAGAAGGAGGGCGTTTACTCAGGTGAACCAGCGCTTATGCCCAGGTCGCCAGCAGCCCGCCATTTACGAGCAAGACGAGTAGCTGGTAGCCAGCGCTGATGGCGAACCACTTTCCCGGCCGCCGCTCAAAGGCAACCATAGTGAAGAGTACGGCGCCCGAGAAACCAAGCCAGAGCCAGAAACCAGTCACGGCGCCGTCCACGAACGACGCGGCCTGCGTGTAGTCTACGAAGTGCGCCAGGGTGTAATTAGAGATGAGCGCCACCACGAACATCCCGCCCATAGCCAGCCCCGCACCCTGCTTCGCTTTCTCCTCGGTCATACCGACCAGCTGCATCCACGCCGTCCCGAAAACTTTCTGGTGGTACCAGATGTACCCGACGAACATGTTAATCACTGCCGCCACGAGCACGGCCAGATAGTTGATGGTTGCTTCAGGCATACGGGGATGGTGAAAGCGAGCTGAAACTATTCTACCACTAAACTGCTGGAAGTTCCTACCAGCCATCCAGGACATCTTGACTTTTCACAGTTTCGCTGCTAGCATGAGGAATTGCAAAAAACACAACGTACGAAATGAAAGGAAGGATATGAGCGTAATCGCATTTCTGTGGTCCTTGGTAGGACCACAGCCAAGCATCTACGCGACACGCCAGGGAGACTACAGGTTCTCCTACCGCAAGGAGGTTACGGGGCCACACTCGTTCTTCACCATTCAGGATGCGCTGAGCGAAGCAGAAGCGCGAATGCTGGCGGAGCGGAAGATGGCAGAACTCGTGAAGACCGAAGGCGCACTCGAAGGCAGCCACCGGCTTGCGAAAGCACCATAGAACATTCAGTGGAAACGACCCCCGTGGGTCGTTTTACTATTTGCGAACCTCCCGCCACCGCGGGCACGTTACCAGGTGGTCATTCACCATCCCGGCCGCCTGCATGAAAGCATAGCAGATGGTTGAACCAACAAATGTAAAACCTTCTTGCTTCAACGCACTGCTCATGGCGTCGGACTCTCTGCTTCGGGCCGGAATTTGCTTTTCGGTCTTCCAGTGATTCACTTTTGGCTTGTCCCCAACAAAGTGCCACAGGTATTTTGCAAAACTCCCGTGCTTCTTCTTGAGCGCAACGTAGGCTTTGGCATTCTTCACCGTTCCGTTGATCTTCAGGCGGTTGCGAATGATGCCGGCGTCACTAAGGAGCCTACGAATCTTCGCGGGTGTATACTTCGCGATTTTCGCTGGATCAAAGTTGTCGAATGCCTTTTCGAAGTTCTTGCGTTTGTGCAGAATCGTCCGCCAGCTCAAGCCGGCCTGGAATGCGTCCAGCACCATGAACTCAAAGAGCTTACGGTCATTCCTCAGCGGCACGCCCCACTCCCGGTCGTGGTAGCGGAGCATGATGGGATCGGTGCCGGGCCAAACGCAGCCACGAATTTTCATAAAAATTTCACAAACGCATTCTGCTCATCCACCAGCACATTCTTCGCGGTGATGGGTGCATCTGAGAGTTCAAAACCCATGATAATGACCTGCTCGCCCTTCTTGATGAGGTGCGCCGAAGCACCGTTCATGCAAATGGTTCCGGACCCAGGCGCGCCGACAATGACGTATGTTTCCAGCCTCGCCCCGCTGGTATTGCTCACCACGAGCACTTTCTCCCCTGGCCACAGCCCCGCCTTCTCCACCAAGTCCCCGTCTATGGTAATGCTCCCGATGTAGCTGAGGTCAGCTTCGGTGACGGTGGCGTTGTGGATTTTTCCGTGGAGGACAGAGCGCATAGGTGTAGTATAGCGTACGGTGTGCAAAAGGCGTGCGGGTTGCGCACGCCTTTAAAATAATGGCTGACCCGCCAGCTAGATAAGGCTGGCATTACATGCGGCGCATGACTTGGACGTGCAGACCCAGCAGGGGCAGTCCCTATGACTAACCAGTCCGCATGCATGGACGGGCGTTCCCGCCTTGTCGCGATCGACATTTTTTCGTGCTGCCTCGGCGGTCGCGCCAAGATCAATCGAAACGCCGTCCTTACTAACGGGGAGCTGTGTTCGAGACACTGAATACCTCCAATCTCGAAGTTAAGGAACTACAAAGAACGTACTCGTGCCTCTTCGGAATGTCAATGACGGCGGAGTGGCAGTTGCCCTTGAAAGAAGTGACCGGTATGCTACATTCGCTCTTCGTGGAGAGGTCGCCCCGCCATTCGGCGGGGCAAGCATATCCCGCGAAGCGGGGCCCCGTATCGCGGTGGGTGGCCTAGTGCGCTCGCTTGTCCCGCGGAGCGGGATGCCGCTCCGCGGCAGAAAGCTCAACTATGTTTACGGTGTATATTTTGCAGAGTATTCGAAACGGTCGGTATTATATTGGTCACACCGAGGATGTAGCCAGCCGGTTGGCTCAACATAATCGTGGCGCTGTACGCTCGACGAAGATCGGAATGCCCTGGAAGGTTGTATTTATGGAACAATACCAGACCAGAAGTGAGGCACACGGAATGGAGCAAAGAGTAAAAAAGTACAAAGGTGGAGTGCAATTTCGTGCCTTACTAGATGGCACGATAAAGAAGCGATAATTATTCACGGAGAGGTCGCATAGTGGCCTAGTGCGCTCGCTTGGAAAGCGAGTATACCGAAAGGTATCGAGAGTTCGAATCTCTCCCTCTCCGCCAGCTCGTTTCGCCCGTCGAGCTCCGTTTTCGCGTGACCGCGAAAAGCTCCGCCCTCTGTGCGAAGCCTCGCTTTGCCCCACAACTGCGTGCTCACTGCGCTGCGCGCCACAGTTGTGGGGACCCCAACCAGGAACATGCCTCCATGACCTATGGGGGTGAATCTCTCCCTCTCCGCCAGCTCGTTGCGCAGGTCGGGCTTCTTTACGAGGCAGCCAGCGCTTGGTATTCCAGGAAAGCAGTAACGCCGTAAATCCAGTGCAGCCCCGTGTCTGCACGAATGACGCTCTCGTCGCAGTTCGTAATAAACCCCCCGGCGTAGCGCGCCTTTTCGACGTCGGTTATCTTCCACCCGCACTGAACGTCAGGCATCTGACGAACCTGCAAGAACTGAATGTACCGCTGCGCCGCATCGGCCAGCTGTGTGTGACCCTCGCCAGAACGTGCCATGACTTGCGCGAGGGCGGCCAGGGCCTCCACCTTCGTGCCTAGGTCAAAGGCTGAAGCTGTTGGCACCAGAGTTGCCGATTCTTTCGCAAGGATTGCTCCGCTAATCTTCTTCCCGTAAGCAATGTCGTCCTTGTTCGCCTTGCCAAGCTTCGTGAGAATATTCAGCGCGTGGCTATGCCACTGGTCGGCGGTGGCGGGCTTGCTCTCGAGGAATGCGTTGAGCACCTGTACGTTCTCCAGCCAAACGTTCTCTCCGGTCATATCGTAGAGTTCTGCCAATGCGTACACCGATTCAGAAGGGTTGTACCAGGACGTGTAGAACGGATCCACAATGCCACCCGCAACCGGGTAGAGCAGTTCGCCGTACGTACCGTCCTCCAGCTTGAAACTCGTAATGAAGCGGCCAATTGCTCGGGCAGTCTCCAGGAGATTCTCATCACCGAGCATCACGTTGCCGGTAGCGAGCCAGCGCTTGTACACCGCGTCAATGGCAATGCCCGAGGCGCCCGTGAGGCAACCACCGGTGGAGAAGTAGCATACCCCTTGGTACGGTGCTGGCACGGGTACAATATCCTTCCAGTAGTAGGCAAGAGCTCGGTCTGCAGCATCGCAGTATTTCTGGTCTCTACTCACTTGGCAGACTGTGTACAGGCCGCTCGTCGCAGCCAGTTGCCGAACTGAAACCGGTAAAACATTCCGGTTCCCGGTTACAACATCTACTTGGTAGGTGAGGTCACCGTTGGGCAGCTGCTGCCGGATGAGGTAGTCGCCTGCAGCAATAATGCTTTCACGCAACGGACTCTGGGCGAGCACGAGTACGTCAGGCTGGCGAACGGGTTGCATTCCCTGCCCGACAGTAGAACTTGCCGCGGGGCGCCGCTGCCATTGGAAAACGAAAACTGCACCAATGATAACCACCATGGCAAGTACCGCCGCGTGCCACCAAATAGAATACGGTTGCTTTTTTCGCTTTGCCATAGTTTTGTCCTCCATACGCCAGGTAACCATACGGGAGAATTGAAAAAAATAAAAGCTGCTCGTTGCCGAGCAGCTGTACTAAAATGTTTTGGTAATCCACGCTCAGACAACTCCCAGTGGGCTGTTCCCCAAGGCGAGCACCGCGCGTGCTAGACAATCTTCATGCAGTGCGCAATGGCGGTAACCGTTGTAGGAATGCCCACGGTTTTTACGTGGACGAGCCACGCAGGTTGCCCGATCATCACAATGTGCGCAGCAAAGGTGTGGGCATCCGCTTGGGAAAGCTCGTAACTACCGCCCACTAATGTCTCATCAAGTTCGCAGAAGGCAACCGCATCGATAATCGGGCCAGCGCTCGTGACGTCAGTCCCCCGTCGAGTGCGAAGCTCAATGTTCCCAGCAGTACCATCGGCACCGGCCGGGCCTTGCGGACCAGTGGCACCGGTTAGCCCTTGCGGTCCCATTGGGCCTTGCTCACCTTGCGGACCTTGGGGGCCAGTCGCGCCATCGGCACCGGCCGGGCCTTGGGGGCCAACTTCGCCTTGTGGACCTTGCGGACCCTCTGGCCCTGGAGGCCCAGGAATGAGGTTAAGGTTATCAACGCGTTCCTCCAGCGCGTTCAACGCACTCCACAGAGCATCAAATGGCGAGCCCGCAGCAGACGTGGTCTGTGCAGAGACCACAGCAAAAAACGCCGCACCAACGAGCCCGAGGGCAAGCACACGTCGCTTATTCATACGCATGGTGGTTAAAGTGATTCTCCTACTAGACTAGTAGGGGTTTGCTGGCACGTCAAGAAAACCGCCCCTAGGTGGAGCGGCAAGACACGCTATTGCGATGCTTCCTTCTTGGAATAAGCAGGGTGAGCAGTTGAGCGATAGCCGTCGCTACTAAAATGCAGAAAATAAGGAATACTATCGCAACGAGCGGTTCAATATGGATTGCCAATGCTCCTCCTTTGTTTGCTTTCAGGGTAGTACTTCTACTGAACTATGCAAGATGAAAACTCACACTACTCCCGGACCGCGCGTGTTTACAACCCCGCATCCCCATGCTAAGGTCGCGGCAAAGAAAAACATGGAGGGCACATGAAGTACTACTACATTACGCTCTTTTTCATTTGTCTCCTGATTATCGCCGCAGACATTGTTGCGGTCATAGTCACGAAAGATGGCTCCTACTTATGGGGCCTACTGGTGCTAATTCTGGTCTTTTGGCACTACCCGGCGCCACCGAAGCAACAAAGCTAGTTCAGAAAGTTGCTTGCATTACAAAACCGCGACACGTCTAGTGCCGCGGTTCTTCTATTCACTACGCTTACTTCTTCTTCGCTTTCTTCTCAGCCTGCCCAATGGCGATAGTCGTCTTAATGACCGTATCGGGATTCAAGCTGATGCTATCAATCCCCTCAGTAGCCAGGAACTGGGCGAAGTCGGGGAAGTCTGATGGCGCTTGGCCGCAGATGCCAATCTTGCGCTTGTAGAGCTTGGCCCCGCGGATGACCGTGCGGATGAGCTCTTTCACCCCGGCGTTGCGCTCGTTGTACACGTGCGCCACCAAGGCCGAATCGCGGTCCACACCGAGGGTAAGCTGCGTCAGGTCATTGCTGCCAATGCTGAAGCCATCGAAAATCTTGCTGAACTCTTTCACCAGGATGACGTTGTTGGGGATTTCGCACATCACGTACACCTCCAGGCCATCTTTGTGCTGGACCAGACCGTACTTCTTCATTGTGGCAATGACCAGCTTCCCCTCTTCCACGGTGCGGCAGAACGGCACCATGACCTTGAGGTTCTTCAAGCCCATCACGTCGCGGACTTTGCGGAGCGCTAGGCACTCCAGCTTAAAGGCCGGCTCGTACTTGGGGTCGTAGTAGCGGGACGCGCCACGCCAACCGATCATGGGATTGTCTTCAACGGGTTCAAAATCTTTGCCGCCCACCAGGTTGGCGTACTCGTTGGTCTTGAAGTCCGAGAGCCGGATGATGACGTCCTTGGGGTAGAAGGCCGCGGCGATACGCGCAATCCCTTCAGCAAGCTTGTCGATGAAGTACTGCGGCTTCGTGCTGTACCCAAAGGTGAGGTCTTCAATGTGCTGGCGGACCCGCGTGTCCTTTACCTTGTTGAAGTTCAACAAGGCCATGGGGTGCACCTTGATGTAGTCGTTGATAATGAACTCTTCACGGGCCAGGCCTACGCCGTCGTTGGGGATGAAGCTATCGGCAAATGCCGATTCCGGGTTCCCGACGTTCATCATGACTTTCGTCTTCGGCCGCTTGAGTGTTTTCAAGTCGGTCCGCTTGATGCTGAAAGGGATCTTGCCGGCGTACACGTAGCCCTTCTCCCCCTCTGCGCAGGAGACGGTAACCATGCTGGCCTTCTTCAGCTTCTCCGTGCCGTCGCCCGTGCCAACCACGCACGGTACGCCGAGTTCACGGGAGATAATTGCAGCGTGGCAGGTGCGGCCGCCCGAGTTCGTCACAATGGCGGCGGCCTTCTTCATAATGGGCTCCCAGTCGGGATCGGTCATCTCGGTCACCAGGACCTCACCGGCTTTAAACTTGCTAATGTCTTTCACATCCTCGATAACGTGCACCATGCCCGCGGCGATCTTGGCGCCAATGCTCCCGCCTTCAGTGAGCACCTTCCCGCGCTTCGCAATAACGTAGGTCTCCAAAACATTAGGATTGCGACGGCTAGTAACAGTTTCGGGCCGGGCTTGCACAATGAAGAGCTGGCCGGTTTCCCCGTCCTTGGCCCACTCCATGTCCATGGGCTTGAAATGGCCGGCCTTCTTGGAGTAGTGGTCCTCAATGATGATGGCCCACTTCGCGAGACGCAGGATTTCGGGCTCGGTTATGGCAAACTTCCGGCGCTCGGGCTGGGGCACGGGGACGTTCTTCACTGGTCGTACGCCGCCGGGGGCGTAGATCATCTTAATTTCCTTACTGCCCACGTGCTTGCCGACAATGGGCTTAAAACCCTGGCGCAGCGTCGGCTTGTGCACGTAGTACTCGTCCGGTGTCACCGCCCCTTGCACGACGTTTTCACCCAAGCCGTACGATGCGTTAATCATGACCGCATCCTTGAAGCCCGACTCCGTGTCGATGGAGAACATAACACCCGAAGCGGCGAGGTCCGAACGCACCATCTTCTGCACGCCAATGGAGAGCGACACCTTGAAGTCGTCGAACTTCTTCTCGTGCCGGTAGCTGATTGCCCGGTTGGTGAACAGCGATGCGAAGCACGCCTTACAAGACTGAATGAGCTGGTCTTCACCGTGCACGTTGAGGAACGTCTCCTGCTGGCCGGCGAATGACGCGTCGGCGAGGTCTTCGGCGGTCGCGCTGGAGCGCACCGCGGTGTCAACGTTCTTCACGCCATTCTCTTTGGAGAGGCGGCGGTAGGCCGTAACAATTTCCTCGCGCAACTCGGGTGGGAACTCGGCATGGCTAATCACTTCTCGCACCCGGCGGCCGTGGTCGTACAGGTTCTTCAGGTTGCTCACGTCCAAGTCCTTCAGGATGCGCTTGATGTCGTCCTTAATCTTGGCCTTGGTCAGCAGGTACTGGTACGCGTACGCCGTAATTGCAAAACCGTTAGGGATTTTCACGCCCTTGCTGGTGAGCTCCCGGTACATTTCTCCAAGCGAAGCGTTCTTCCCGCCGACGAGTGGCACGTCTTCAATGCCAATTTCATCGAACCATAAAATGAATCGCTTCTTCTTCTGAGCGGCGGTCGGCATGCGCTTCGGCATAGGATGTCTGTTTAGATGTGATGACAAGCTGTAACTATTTTAGCATAAAAATGCGTCTTTGTCCACCAAAAGAAGAAGCCCGAGTGGATCCCGGGCTTCAACAGTGCGTCGAGTTCAGAGCAGCTCGACGGTGCGCAGGTCGGCGCTGACGTTTGGATCGGCCAGGCGGGCGGTTACTTCGCCAGCCGGTACAGCGGGCTGGGCGGCCGTGGGCTTCCGCTTCTTGAAATGACCACTGTAGTGGTCCTCGAAGCTAGAGCGCGGAACGTTGTGCCGGCACAAAGGACACTCTCGAGTCTGATGCAGACGATACCCCATAGAAACCTCCATGTACGCTCTTGGTGTTGCCCGCATCCTAGGGAATGGCCGAGCGGACGTCAAACGGGGTCATTGCGAGGAGTGCAGCGACGTGACAATCTTGCCCGACCGGATAGCCAAAAAACTGCTTCGGCCTTCGGGCCCGCAATGACAATAACGTTACAGCTTAATGGTCTCCAGCCAGTCGCCGATGAGCGGCAACTTGTACGGCCGGCCAATGAACGCCTGGTAGAATCCGTAGAGCTCGAAGAGCAGGACAACCACGCCGATTGGTGGGATGAACCAGAAGACAGACAGGATGAAGAGCGCCGTGCCATTGCGCGCGTGCTGCGTGATGAACGGGTCGCCCCGCTTGAGCAGCAAAACCACGACGCACACAAACCACACGTAGCCGAGCGCGGCCAGGAGGTTGCGCTGATTATTGAAGCCCGTATTCTGGGTTTTCTCGGTGATGGGATCCATAGTGCTCCCAGTATAGCCGCCCCACCTTGACGGCGCAACGGCCGGTGGTAGACTGCGAACTTGAAACCAAACCCAACATAGCACCAAGGAGGATGCTTGGAACCAAAGTTCAAAGCGGTGGCCATGACGGGCATCGCGCGCGAGCACTTGCAGAATGGCAATATGCCCGAAGCGCTCACTGCCCATGCGAACGGACATGCCCAGCACCAGATGTTCATAACCCTGGGCAACCCCGTGCTCTTGGCGGGGCAGACTCCCACCTGGGTGGCGAAGGCACAGCTGACGTTTGCCACGGCGGAAGCCGACTGGATTCGGGCAGTGCAAATTCGGGCGAAAAATTTCTCGGCGGAAATTGCGCACAGCGTTGCTGCCGCCTGCAAACGGCCAACGCGGGACGTTCATCGCCCGGTGATTAGCTACTGTGGGAAGGACGACTTCGTCTACCTGGACCGCTGCCCCATGTGCGGCAGTGAGAATGTCCGGCTCTTACGGAAAGACCCCGCGGACTTCCGACCGCCCAATATCATATCGCGGATACTCTCGGTTCGGGTCTGCGACCATCACCTCCCCCTCGAAATCTCGCTCTGGCAGGCCATTGTCAACGCCAACACCCTGCTCGGCGAATCTCGCATCGAGCTCATCTGATCTTTCACACCCGCCCTGTTTGGAGAGCGGGTGTTTCTACTCTGTAACGGAGCAAGCGCAGGCACGGAGACCTGCGCTTGAACGTTCTCAATGTGTTGCAAGGAACCCCGAGGATCAAGCTTGGCGTATCCGAGGGGTGACGCCGCAACTCCAAAAGTGGAGGGGGTACGGGAAGGGGGAACCACGATTGGTTCCCCCTCACGACAACTCTAGTAATCCATCCCCATCCCGCCACCCATGCCTGGTATGTCTCAATATTGGAATGCCAAGCTTCTCCAGGGTAAGGGCATTCTTTCGATACTCACCTTGACGTCGTGGAAATGAGTGGTAAGGTTCGCAATACTAGAAACAAAACATAGCCCAGGAGGAGTCGAATGAGCATCTTCAAACAGTTCCTTGTCATCGTTAGACCATTCCAGTGTCTGACTGCGGCCTTCGCGGTCGTGGCCTTCGCCACGATTGCTGCCCGGGACTTTAGCCTCACCCCGATGGTGATTGCCGGCGCCAGTGCCATGGCCCTCTTGGTTTTCGCCAGTAGCGCATTCCACTGCGCGTTCCAAAAACATGACAAACCGTTCTCGCGGCACGTCAATGATTACCTCCCCAAGCGCCGACCATGGGTGCTAGGGCCAATTGCCGGCTTGGCATTCCTGACTTCGATCGTCATCACGATCAACTACCTCTCCCTAGGTGCCACCATAGCCATATTCATCGCCGGCGGGCTCGTGGCAGACTACACAATGAGTCGTACCGACGAACCCCGGAATCTCGAAGTTGCAATCATTTGTACCACCCCGGTGCTGGTAGGGTGGTTAGCGAGCGGGACTGCGCTATCAGGCTGGACGTGGTTCTTTATGCTCATTGCCTGCATGTTCTACCTCCTACGTGAAGAAGTGAAGGATAGTCAAGAAGCAGGAGCGGCACACGAAAGAATCAAAGGTAAGCGTGAGGCAAATGAAGATGCGGACTGGGGTGGAACTACGGGCGTATATCTCCTAGTTCCGACTCTCGGCACTGCGGTCTTCGCAAACTCCCTCTTTGGTTCGTTTCCGGGCTGGACGATTCTGCTAATATTTGTCACCTTCGGAATATTCGCCACTGGGTTGTTCGTCCCCTATCACAATAAAAACCGGGACCTATACCCACAAGGAGTCATGACTGTATTTGTCTGGATCTACTTACTCGCCTGGATTCTGGCTACTCCCGGCAGTGCCTCGCCCATGGCCTAGAGATGCGCAAAATCGTCTTTTGCTACAACCCCCGTCCTAATTGAACGGGGGTTTGTTCTCTTATACTTCTCTCCCGCCCGCTCTTCTCCAGAGCGGGTGTTTGTCATTGCGAGTCCCGCCATTCGGCGGGCGAAGCAATCTTGCGTAGCCAGTGCAGCAAGTTTGCTTCACTTCGCTCGCAAAACGAAGAGGGACCCTTCAGCCCCTCTGCGTTCTACTACATTACCTTTTAATAATCCCCCATCCCCATGCCGCCGCCCATACCACCCATGCCGGGCATCCCTGCTCCGGCACCAGCGCCATCCTTCTTCTCTGGAAGATCAGTGACGACCGCTTCTGTGGTAAGGAGCATCGCGGCAATTGATGCAGCATTCTGCAAGGCTGAACGTGTGACTTTAGTGGGGTCCACAATGCCAGCGGCAACCAGGTCTTCGTACTTCTCTTCCGCGGCGTTGTACCCGTGTCCGCCCTTGAGTTTCTTTACTTCTTCGGCAATCACCGAGCCGTCCTTGCCCGCGTTCTCGGCAATTTGGCGAACCGGCTCTTCCAGGGCTCGCTTGAGAATCTGCACTCCAACTTTCTGATCACCCTCTACGTGCAGGCTATCGAGAACGTGGCTCGCGCGGATGAGCGCGACGCCGCCGCCCGGGACAATCCCCTCTTCCACGGCTGCGCGCGTAGCGTGCAAGGCGTCTTCGATACGGTGCTTCTTCTCCTTCATTTCCGTTTCCGTTGCCGCGCCCACCTTAATGACCGCGACGCCGCCGGCAAGCTTGCCGAGGCGCTCTTGCAACTTCTCTTTGTCGAAGTCGCTCGTGGTGTTCTTAAGCTCGGCCTTCAGCTGGCTGATGCGCTCATCAATCATGTGCTTGTCGCCCTTCCCCTCCACAATTGTGGTGTTCTCCTTAGTGGCAATCACCTTGCGGGCTGATCCCAAAACCTCAAGTCCAGCGTTCTCCAGCTTGAGGCCAATATCCTCGCTGACGACGCGGCCACCCGTCACCACAGCGATATCCTGCAGCATGTCCTTGCGGCGGTCGCCGAAGCCCGGGGCTTTCACGGCCAGGACGTTAAACGTGCCACGCAGTTTGTTGACCACGAACGTCGCCAGCGCCTCGCCTTCCACATCGTCGGCAATAATGACCAGCTCCTTCTTCCCGGTCTGGGCCAACTTCTCCAGCAGAGGCAGGATGTCCGAGAGCGCAGAAATCTTCTTATCCGTAATGAGAATGTGCGCGTCGTTGTACACGGCTTCCATCCGGTCGGCGTTATTGATCATGTACGCACTGACAAAGCCGCGGTCGAACTGCATACCTTCCACAACTTCCTTGTCGATGCCAAAGGTTTGCGACTCATCAACCGTCACCACGCCATCCTTACCGACCTTGTCCATAACCTCAGCAATGAGCTTGCCCACTTCTGGATCAGCGGCCGAAATGGAAGCAACTTGCGCAACCTCTTCCGTGCTCTTCACCGGCTTGGAGATCTTGTGGAGCTCATCGACAACCGCTTTCACGCCCTTTTCAATGCCGTGGCGCATCACCATGGGATTGGCGCCGGCCGCGAGCACGCGGAAACCTTCGGTAATCATCTGCTGGGCCAAGAGCGTGGCAGTCGTGGTGCCGTCGCCGGCAACGTCATTGGTCTTGGAAGCGACCTCTTGCACCAACTGTGCCCCAATGTTCTCGAACTTATTTTCCAGCTCAATTTCTTTGGCAATGGTCACCCCGTCATTAGTAATGGTCGGCGAACCAAAACCTTTATCCAAAACCACATTCCGCCCCTTGGGGCCGAGGGTAATTTTCACGGCGTTCGCGAGCTGGTCAACGCCTTTCTTCATGGCGGCGCGAGCGGCTTCGTCGAACAGAATTTGCTTTGCCATAGTGAGTTTCCTTTCCGAAATTACTTTACGAGAATCGCCAAGACATCCTCGTCCTTGAGGATCTTGTACTCTGTGTCTTCAACTTCCACCTCATCGCCCGAGTACTTGCCGAAGAGTACGACGTCACCGACTTTCAAGCCGAGCTTGGCAATTTTCTCACCAGAGCCAATGGCGATGACTTCGCCTTGCTCCTTCTTTTCCTTATCCACCGTGTCCGGGAGCACAATGCCGGACTTCGTCACTTCTTCCTGCGTGGCGGGCTTCACCACAATTCTGTCGCCCAGGGGTTTGAGCTGCATAAGCTTCGCTGGATTACGTAAGATTGGTGAGGAGTATGCATTTAGCACTTACGACTAGTGAGTGCTAAATGCCTTGTGAGAGAGATTTTATGCAAGAAAACCAGGGCTGTCAAGCATACGCAGGGGTTTGCTAATCTCCTGGGCATCCAGGATACTTTCCCCAATGAATCCCACTACCCTCTTCGGCTTAGTAGCCATAACGGCCATGTTGGTGTTCTACGCCTTTGAACGGCGCCACCCACGGTTCGTCTTTGCCTTTGCGTGTGCGTGTGTTGCGAGCTCGGTGTACGGCTTTCTCTCGGGCGCCTGGCTTTTTGGGGCCGTAGAAGTATTCTGGGCCGGCGTGGCATTCCACCGCTGGTGGAAAATCCAAAAGATTCACCGCCGTGTTCAGCACATGAAGATGCTGCCCTGACCTACTCCCGGCTCCCCCACCCCACCACGACCCAAAAAAAGCTCACGCCAAAGCCCAACGTCCACAGGTAGTGGTCGAAGAGACCGATGACCAGCAGGCACGCGAGGCTCGCCAGGGCAACGACATCTGACCACCGGCCCCGGGTAAACACTTTTACGAGGGCTGAGCGGAGCGCAAGCACGCACGTCGCTAAGAAGAGCAACCCACCGATGACGCCCAGCTCCACTACACTGAGGAGGTAGATGTTGTGGACGGGCTGGTAATCGTGGACGCTCGCCCGCGCAACGCCCAGCCGGTCGCGAATCGCAACCACCATGTTGCCGTACCCCACACCCCGGAGCGGTTCCAGCTTGAGGAGGTCGTACGCATCGTCGAACTGCTGCTGACGAGCACTAATGGACTGCTGCTCCAGCTGCCCTTCGGCAGTGGATCGCGCAACAAATGCCTGGGGCACCGCAAGAACAACGAACACCGTAATGACACCCAAGAAGAACGTCCACTTCACCCACAGCTGCCACGCCTGGGGCCACCGCTGGACCAGCAGCACCGCCAGCATAACCACCCAGGCCGCCAAGAAACCAATCCAGGCCGAGCGGGAGAAGGTAAGGAGTAGGCCAACAACAAGAATCGCTTGGATAGCGAGCAGGCCGGCGATCTGCTGGGCCTGGCGCCAGTACCAGCGCTTGCCCTCGATGTGGCGGTGAATGTTCTCCCGCGTCCACGTGGCAAAACCTTGACGAACGGCGTCGTAGGCCCGGAGGTAGAAACCAAAAGTGACGAGCAGCGCTACGGCCAAATAGCCGCCCAGAATATTCGGGTGGGGCAAACTGCCATACGCGCGCAGCCATCGCTGCCCTGCCACGGCAACCACGGACGTGCCCAGGGTGCCGGGATCGTGCGCTGCCAACCCCAGCAGACTTGCCGCCGGACTGGTCTGCGCCACAAATTGACCAATCGCAAAGAGGGCTTGCAGCACCGCGCCCCCCAGAAAACACCCCAAGATAAAACGGCGACTCGCCCACTCTTGCTGCAGCAGCCACCAGAGCGCTGCGCCGCTCAATAAGATACGCACTCCGGCTAAGGCGACTTCGCTCCGATTGGCGTAGAGTGCCGAACCTAGGCACACCACGAGCAACGCGACGAGGCCGTAGCCAACGGGCGCAGACATGCGGCGGGGCCGCGTGAACAGCCACGCTCCCAGCAGGATGAGCACGAGGAGAATATCCGTGGCGTACACGCTGAGGGAGCCGTACTCGGTGAGCTCAACACCCAAGCGCGGCTGGTCGAGCATGACCCGCGTTTGCCACGGCAACAAGGCCACGTATAAACCCAGGCCCAAAGTGAGGAGGCGGTCGGTACGGGTCATGCCGGTATGCCCAGAGTAGCGAGCCGCTCCTGAAACATTCGCGCGTATTCTGCCCGCCGATCGTTATCGTGGAACTTAAGCATAGTGTCGTTCATAACCACGCGGGAATCTTGGTTCGCGAGGGTCCGCAGGTTTGGCGCCAACACGCGCTGCTGAATTTTTTCTGCCAAGCGCTCAAACCAGGCTAGCCCTACGAGCGGCGCGGCCCACGTTGCCCGCCACGCGGAGGCGCTGCGCATGGCCGAAAGGTCCCGAGGCTGCGCATGCGGGAGTGCGGCCTGCACCCACGCATTCTCGCTCCACACTTGGGCGCGCAGGTTTGCCGGATCGTAGAGGGGCACGAGCGTTGCGAGCCACATGGTGAGGTATGGGTCGGCAGGCAAGCGCAGTGTGTGCAGATTCAGGGCATCATCGGCCAAGAAAAAAGACAGGCAGAAGGTATCTTGTCGGTTGGCCGGTCGAGGCCGGAGCTTCCGCAGTTTGGCCCACCCGGCCGCGAGCAAACGAACGGCCCACACGTGCCCGCGTTTTACGAGGATGAAGAAATCAATGTCACTCTCGCTGCGCGCATTCGCCAGCCCCAAGGAGTTGCACGCGAAAACCGCGCGAACGTACGGAAGCCGAGCAAGCGTCTGCGCAAAGCGCTGGGCACGCTCCAACTTGGTGAGTGCGAGGCGGTACCGTTCCTGGCGGAGCTGGACATTTTCGGCCCGCCCCCGCAGGAAGTAGAAACCCTGGTGGTGGTCCAGTTTCTCCTGGAGCACAGTGCTGGATTGCAATGCCTCAACCACCTCAGGGTACGCCACCTGCACGGTTGGGGTACCACCGAGCAGCCACTTCCAAACCTCCCAGGCCGTTAACGGGTAGTTGAAGATGTCGAAGTACGCCACGGTCCGAAGAATTGCCTGTTCAGTGGGGGTCATACCTGCATGCTAGCGTCCACACCTCCGCACGGCAAATGCAGCGCACGGGGCTTGACCCCACGCCCCTTTCCCTTTGTAAAAGTGGCATGGGGTTGACAGCAAAAAGCTAATTGGTATACTCCGCCAACAATAAAAACGCCCCAACGGGCACAACCCGGCACACAATGACCATGTATAGGAGGTCAAGGCCGTGCTCATTCTTACTCGCAAGTTGGGGGAAGCAATCACCATTGGTGACGACACCGTGGTGAGAGTTATCGGGATCAGCGGGCGACAAGTCCGCCTCGGCATAGATGCCGATCAAAAAGTGGCAGTCCACCGCGAAGAGGTCCACGACCAGATCCAGAAACAGAAAGCCCAAGCCCCCCAACCTAGAAAAAAGATCTTCGGGATCTTCTGAATGCCAGCCTCTGCGTAATGCGGAGGCTGTCTTATTTGACTACGCTGAGCCAAACTCGTAGAGTAGGCGCTGTCCAAACATTGGAGGTAAAAATGGGACACCTGTACCTTAGATGCCAAACGCCCAGCACGATTGGCTACGGTGGAGAACGACTGCTGGTTGAATACGCCGCGTCGGCTGTCCGGCTCACCCTGGGCCCTGGTGACGGTGAACGGCACTTTACCATTGCGCGCATTGGCGACTCGGTGACGGTTGCCCCGGGTCAAGTTATCACCTGGAGCGACAAACAAGGACGCAATCTGCGCCTGGGCTTTACGGGGGAATGCACCGTGCAGCGCTTTTCCCCGGCCTACCACTGCTGCGGCAACCTGCTCATTGATTTTCCGTACATCGCGCTGCACCCCAATGCGATTTTCAGCTGCCCGACCTGTGGTCGTGCCTGGCTCCTGCCAAAACGGGCGGAGAACTGGGACGCGCTACCGATCCGGCTGAAGATAACATTTGCCGATCTAGCTGCGCACTGGGGCGTGGTGGGCATTACCGATCGAAAGGTCTTGAAGCAAACGATTGCTCAACGTGAAGCAGACGTACCCCGCCGACTGGAAGTGCCGCTCCCCTTGCCGGTGCACCTCGTGCGCTAAACCAAAAACACCTCGACCGGATTGTCGAGGTGTTCTTATTTTTTACAAGACCTTCTTCAGGTACTGCCCGGTATAACTCCCCTTCACCTTCGCCACGTCCTTAGGCCGGCCTTCGGCCACCAACCTTCCGCCTTTGTCGCCCCCGCCCGGGCCCAGGTCCACAATCCAGTCTGCGCTCTTAATGACGTCCAGGTTGTGCTCGATGACGAGCACGCTGTTGCCCTTGTCCACCAATTGCGAGAGCACGCCGAGCAAACGCTTCACGTCATCTACGTGCAGGCCGGTGGTGGGCTCGTCCAGGATGTAAAGCGTGCGGCCGGTGGCCCGCCGGGAAAGTTCAGTAGCGAGCTTCACGCGCTGCGCTTCACCGCCCGAGAGCGTGGTCGCACTCTGCCCCAGGTGAATGTACCCCAGGCCCACGTCCATGAGGGTCTGCAACTTGGCTTTGATTGCGGGAATGTTCCGGAAAAACTCCAGCGCCTCTTCCACAGTCATATCCAGCACGTCGGCAATGTTCTTGCCCTTATACAGCACCTCCAGCACCTGCGGATTGTAGCGTCGGCCATGGCACTCCTCACACTCCACGTATACGTCGGGCAGGAAGTGCATTTCGATGCGTACCAGGCCGTCACCTTCGCAGGCCTCGCATCGGCCGCCGGGCACGTTGAAACTGAACCGACCCGGACCAAACCCGCGCTGCTTGGCTTCGGGCATTTGCGTGAACAAGTCGCGGATAGGCGTGAACACGCCCGTGTAGGTGGCCGGGTTGGACCGCGGGGTGCGGCCAATGGGCGACTGGTCAATGGTAATAACTTTATCCAAGTACTCCATGCCATCAATGCGGTCGTGCTTCCCGGGCAGGTCTTTGGCATTGTAGAACTCCTGCGCGAGGGCGCGGGAGAGGATGTCGGTGATGAGCGTGGACTTGCCACTGCCGGACACGCCGGTGACGCACACGAGCATGCCCAAGGGCAACTTCACCGTGAGGTTCTGCAGGTTGAACTCCTTGGCACCCTTGATGACGAGCGCCTTGCCGTTCCCCTTACGGGACTGCTTGGGTATGGCAATGAATTTCTTCCCGCTCAAGTACTGGCCGGTAAGCGACCGGGGATTCTTGGCGAGTTCCTTGGGTGACCCTTGGGCCACCACCACGCCGCCGTGCTCGCCCGCGCCGGGACCAATGTCCACCACGTGGTCAGCTTCCCGAATGGTCTCTTCATCGTGCTCCACAACGAGAACCGTGTTGCCCAAATCGCGCAGGGTCTTGAGCGTGTGGATGAGCTTGGCATTATCCCGCTGGTGCAAGCCAATGGACGGTTCGTCCAGGATGTAGAGCACGCCCACCAGGGACGACCCAATTTGTGTGGCCAAGCTTATACGCTGCGATTCCCCGCCGGAGAGGGTGGATGCGGCGCGGTCTAAGGTGAGGTAGTCCAAGCCCACGTTCTGCAAGAAGCCCAGGCGGGCCCGGATCTCTTTGAGAATTTGCTTGGCAATAGTCGCCTCGCGCTCGGTCATTGCTTTTGGCCTCGCGAGTTGGTTGAAGAAGTCGTTCGCCTTCTCCACGGTGAACGCCGTAACGTCGGCAATGCTCTTGCCCGCAACCGTCACCCCCAGGACTTCGGGCTTCAAACGCTTGCCCTTGCAAGTGGGACAGGACCACACGCGCATGTACCGCTCAATTTCGGCGCGGATGTAGTCGGAGTCGGTTTCCTTGTACCGGCGCATGAGGTTGGGAATCACGCCTTCGTAACTGGTCATGAATGCGCGTACCTTGCCCGCACCCGTGTTGTTGTTCACATCGTACTCACGGTCCCCCGTCCCGCGTAAAATCGCGTCCACCGCTTTCTTCGGCAGGTCTTTCACAGGAGTGCGTAAACTAAACTTCATGTCTCGGGCCACGGCTTCCACCACGCGCATGTACCAGGTCTGGTTCGAGGCGCTGCGTGACCACGGCCGGATGGCGCCCTCGGCAACCGAGAGCTTCGGGTTCGGGATGACGAGTTCCGGATCAATTTCCAACTTCGTACCCAAACCTGTGCAATCTGGGCAGGCGCCGTGGGGGTTGTTGAACGAGAAGTTGCGCGGCTCAATGGGCGGCAAACTGGTGCCATCGTGCGCACACGCGTACTGCAGGCTAAACAGCGTATCGGTTATTTTCTTCCCCTCCGGGGTCACGCGACTAATGATAATTAGGCCTTTGCCAATCCGGTTCGCGGCCTCCAGTGATTCGCTGAGGCGCTGCTTGTCCAGTTCCGGCCCCAGCGTCAGCCGATCAATAACCACTTCAATGCTGTGCTTCTTCTGCTTCTCCAGCTCCAGACGTTCGGCTTCATCCAGCGGCGTGACAATCCCGTCCAGACGTACGCGCACGTAGCCGGCTTTCCGAACTTCGGCGAAAACGTGCTTGTGTTCCCCTTTCATGTCCCGCACCTTCGGCGCCAGGACGAGGATGGGGGTATTCGCGGGCCAGGTGAGGATTTGCTTGCGAATTTGCTCTGTGGTTTGGCGCTGCACTTCGCGGCCGCAAACGGGACAGTGCGGCGTACCGGTGCGAGCGTAGAGTAAGCGCAGGTAGTCGTAGATTTCCGTCACCGTGCCCACGGTGGAGCGCGGGTTGTGGCTCACCGACTTCTGGTCAATGGCAATGGCTGGGGAGAGACCATCAATTTGGTCCACGTCCGGCTTGTCCATGAGCCCCAAGAACTGGCGGGCGTAGGCCGAGAGGGATTCTACGTACCGGCGTTGGCCTTCGGCGTAAATGGTGTCGAACGCTAAACTGGACTTCCCCGAACCTGAAAGGCCCGTGAAAACCACAAAGGCATTCCGGGGGATATCCAGGGAGACGTTCTTCAGGTTATGCACCCGTGCACCGCGAATTTTTATCACCTCGGCCATGGTCGCCAAAAAATCAGGCAATAGAGTGCGGACAGTCTAGCACTCGTGTCAATACCGGTCAAGGGCTAGCGCGTCGTGAGGGGAAACCCTAGGGGCACCGGACGCTTCCCATGGGTCGCGGCTCACGCTTCGCGGGGCAGGCTGCAGTCGGCGAACACGGCAAGCGTTATCCTCCTCCTTCGTTGCGACAGTAGAAAATGTATACTCCATTTATGTCCCCTACGCTCCGCCGCCAACTGCAGACCCTACCGACCAAGCCGGGTGTCTACACCTTCTTCGACGCGAAAGGTGAGGTGCTGTACGTGGGCAAGGCGACGAGCCTTAAGTCCCGCGTGTCATCGTACTTCACCAAGGGCAACAGCCTCTCGCCGGCGAAGGTCATCATGGTGAGCAAAATTGCGCGCGTAGAAACCATTGTTGCAAGTAGCCCCCTCGAAGCGTTGATGCTCGAAACCACGCGGATAAAATCATTGCACCCGCCGTACAACATTGTCATGCGGGATGACAAGAACTTTTTGTACATCAAAGTCGCGCTCAAAGAAGACTACCCCTCGGTAACCACGGTACGCAGGTTGACCAAAGACGGTTCCCGCTACTTCGGCCCGTACGTGTCAGCAGGGGCGGTATACGCCACGCTCAAGCTGCTCAAGAAAATATTCCCCTACAAAAACTGTAGCAACCCGCCCGACAAGCCATGCTTCGAGTACCACCTGCACCGCTGCCTGGGCCATGGCGCCGATGAAGCGAGCAAAGAGCGGTACCGGAAGATTATCAACGACCTCATGCACTTCCTGCGTGGGGACACGAAGGCGGTGCGGAAGGAATTAGAGAAGCAAATGAAAGCGGCGAGCGTGAAGCGCCAATTTGAGAAAGCGGCCGTGGCGCGTGACCGCGTGTTCGCCATCAATAAGCTCATGCAGCAGCAGAGTGCCATCCTGCCAGCGGCTGTGAATGTGGATTGCATTGGCTACGCCACCCACGGGAGTTTGGCCAGCGTGAACCGGCTGGTCATCCGCAATGGAAAAATTCTGGACCGGCAAACGTTCCTCCTGCAACACGTTCGGGATGAACAGCCGAATGCGGTGCTGGCGAGCTTCGTGGAACAATTTTACAGCCAGGTAACCGACCCACCCGAAAAAATTGCCTTGCCGTTCGGCCTCACCCTGTCCCCGGCGTTCCACACGGCCGTGGACGCCGACACGTTCATCCCGCAACGCGGCCGCCTGAAAAAGCTCATGAAGGTAAGCGAACTGAATGCGGCGGAATTCCTGCGCCAGCAGAAGGCGAGCTTTGAGAAAGATGACGTGCGCTTGCTCAAGGGCCTGCGCGAGCTTGCCAGCGCGCTGGATTTGGAAAATCCACCGAAGCGCATCGAGGCGTTCGACGTGGCCAACGTGCAGGGCGCGCATGCCACGGGCAGCATGGTGACGTTTGTGAATGGCCGGCCCGAGAAGAAGTGGTACCGGCGCTTCACCATCAAGACGGTGAAGGGCGCTAATGACCCGGCGATGATGGCGGAAATGCTGACGCGCCGCTACGCCCACGTTCCTTCTGTCATTGCGAGCTCCGAGCACAGCGAGGGGCGTGGCAATCCTGCCGGCGCATGGCCTTTGCCTGATTTGATTATTCTCGACGGTGGCGCCGGGCAACTCGGCGTCGTCACCCGCGCCTTGGGAAAAATTGAAATCCCAATTGTCGCTTTGGCAAAAGCTGGCCACGCCCACGAACCGCAGCAAGGCGACCGAGAAAGAATCTTCCGGCTCAACCAGCCACCGAAGAAGTTACCGAACCCATCGGACGGGCTCTTCCTCATCGAGCGCATCCGCGACGAAGCGCACCGCTTCACCATTGCCGGCTACCGCGGCAAGCATCGAAAAGCCAGCATCGGCTCGGCGCTGGATGCCATTCCCGGTGTTGGCCCAATGTTAAAGAAGAAACTCCTGAAAGCGTTTGGCTCAGTTGCAAAGATCCGCCAAGCGACCGAAGCGGATGTTGCTAAGGTCGTCGGGCCAAAGCTGGCCGAGAAGCTCATGACAAACTTATGACCGACCTTGAACGTAAACTTGAGTTAAAGGTAAAACGGCGAGAGAAAAAGAAGAAGCCCAAGATGGCTGTCCAGGGCAAGCGGGTGTTCCAGGTCGTTCGGCTCCACGCTAAACGAAGGAAGACTACTGCGTAAAAGTAATAGATTCAAGAACCGGGATTAAATTAACCTTTACGAAGGTTGAGTCGGTTGGGGTCGCCCATACTACTAAAGATTTCCCACTATAATTTGCACACACGATTGTTCGAGAAAATACTTGATTATTATCAGATTCAGTATGGTAACTAACCATAACACCTTTTTCTCCGTAAATATTTATCGTCCTTTCTGAATCGAATTTTACAAAAGCAGGAATTTTTACGCTTGGTGATGACCAACCATTTTTTTCTTTACACGCTTGAACGATATTGCCAGTAAGCGCGGCACCATTGAAGGAGATGCTGATTTGAGGTTCAAGGTTCGCAGCCCCATTCTCGCTCAAGTATAAACCCCCTAGCTCTTCGTCAATTTGCCAATTTGCATCGTACTTTACCGTGAATGACGGTCGCAAATCATTAAAAATCTTGTACGAGGATGTCCTTGAATTATACTTCTTCCAGCCCGCGGTTATCTCCTTAGGCGCAATACTATACAACCAAATATCCTCACCAATTTGTACAGCAAGCCACGCACCATTCGGTGACCAGGCAAGCGTGCCATACTGTTGCACGCTGTTCGTTAGGTCCGAACTTGTCCCCCCATTCACATCGGAGAGGAAAAGCCCATTGCTAAAGCTATACACGAAGTGCTGACTGTCGGGCGCCCACGTGGCATGGACTACTACATCACTCGCTTTCGCTGAGGACAATTCACGAATAACCACGTCTTTCCCCGTTGCAATGTTGCGTACGTAAAAACGCATGTGCTCATGCAGGTAGTCATTCTGCTCTACCCGATCCTGCTCATTATCGACGACAAGAACGTACTTTGCGTCCGGTGATAGCATAGAAACGCGACGTTCGTAATTCGTGCGCCTACTCAGGACAACCTTTTGCGTTTGAGCATCCACGACCAGGCCGGTTTCGGGAGAGTATACGAGACGGTTGTTGAACCATACGAGATTTGGCGTGGAGCTCTCCACACCAAACCCCACATCTTCGTACTGGCGTGCTTCCGCAATGCTCTTTGCATTGCGGGATATGGTAAAAACAACATTCCCAGGCGAATCATCGAGTGTCGAGGGACGGATGTACGCTAAGGTACCTTGGTCAGGCGAAAGAGCGAGCTTCGTTGCAGAGCCGAACTTTGGTTCGTCACCGTACTGCGAATCGGACCAGGTGGCGCTTGCATTCGTGAACGCCTCATATCCAGATGGCAAAACAAGCGTATACGGAGTGATCGTAGCGTTCTCATCTTGCAAATGCACCAGTTGCTTTTCGACAACTAGTGTCTGTGTGTCTCGCCAGAACGGATATGTGAGAATATGTCCCTGCAGCGATGTGGGTAGTAGTGAATCAGAAGAGGTATCGTAGAATGAGAACTGATTGTACGAAGGTAGTCCGAAGTCGGTATCTGGGCCAAATTTTGAGAATACTAGATACTGACTCGTGCTATTCCATGGCACGCCAAAATTCAACATACCTGATCCTATCTTTTTCCCCCCAACGAGCTGTACATTGCCATAAGAATCTTCACGTGCTTGTGCGTTCATGTTGGTGCTACCGTTGGTATTGATGGTAATGGCCTCACCGGTAGTTTGGTTAGTATTTGCAGCCGCATTATTGGTAATCGTGGTATTTACATTCTGGTGTTTGACATACCACCACGACCCACCAGCAAGTAAACCGGCAATAACCACTGCAATGATGAGCACTGGAACGGCAATAACGCCTTGAGGTTTTTTCATGCCAACGTAGGTGAAAACGAAGTAGCACTCCTAGAGAGAAGTTTACTCTTTTCTTCAGCTTCCTTACAGCGTGCCTCCCCTACTCCGTGAAGGTGAAGGTGGAAATAATATCATCAATCTGCTCCCACAGATCATTCATTTCATCTGGAGCAGCGGCGTTACTCCGACTGTAAACAAACTTATACGACTCGTTCTCTTTAATGAGAGTTGAGCCCGTGGGTATTACAAGACCCTTAGTCAGTCGAACAACAATAAAGCTTACTTCTCCAGGATTTCCTTTAGTGCTTTCCTTTTTTGGATGAGTAAACTTAATAGTGTTATTCACTACTTGACCAGTTGTATACCCATCCCATGTCGAGGGAAATTTCAAACTGAAACCGAGTTCGGTATTCGTGTATGTCTTCCAGCCGGCGGTGCTCACATTCGCATTCGTACTTTGGTTCGTGTTCGCGGCAGAGTTCACATTCCCGTTGCTGTTCGTCAGCACTTCGGTAAAGGTCACCCCACCGGCCGTGCACTTCCGCGGGTAACTCTCCTGCACCGGGTTACCCGCCGCGGCGCACTGCGCAAACGTGGTGATGTCTGTAGACGTGTTGGTGTCTCCAGCGGGTACGGGTTCGCAGGTGTAGTTACAGGAGCAGTGCTTGGTCGCGTCGCAGAGTGCCGTGTAGCAGCTATCCAACCCGCAGTACGCGGCGCACTCGGTATCCTGGCTGCAGTCCAACTTCACCACGCTGTCACTCACACTTGTGGTTTGATTCACCGGGGAGGCGGCGGGTTGGCTGCGGGAGCCGTACGCAAAGATCCCCACCACAGCACCGGCAACCACAACGAGGGCAATAATAACCCCGAGTACAACTGAGAAGCCAGAGGGGTGACGTGTAGTCATAGGTTAAGGTACGCCCAGTATGACAAGAACTCTCAGGCTTGACAAACGACAACCAACGTTGTACGCTTCGACCCACGTATGAACTGGCAAAGAATTCTTGCGATTGTCGAAATCACCAGCGCTGCCCTCCTCACGGTCACCGTACTCCTGCAAGCCAAGGGCGCGGGCTTAGGGGCGGTCTTCGGCGGTGAGGGGAATGTCTATCGCACCAAGCGCGGCGCCGAACGTGTGCTCTTCATTTCTACTATCGCCCTGGGTATCATCTTCGCTGGCGCCGCCGCGACGACCCTGATCCTTGGTACGCAGACGACCTAAACATCCGTGCGCAATCCATTCTCGTCTGTCCTCGCTCGCGGTCGTCAACTCGTCGCCCGCGCTACCCGACGGTCACCCCCAGCGCCGGCCATTTCGGCTGAGCACGACCAGGCCTTGGTGCAGCACCTCAGCCACTCGCGCATCCCCTCTTGGACGCAGTTCAGCTACCTCTTCCGATACCTCGGGAAACGCGAAGGGTGGGTTTTCCGCTTGGCTCTCCTGGTCCTGTTCGTGTCGGCCGCCCTCCTGGTGACGCGGTACATTAACCGGCACTGGATTCCCGAACCAGCCATTGGCGGCGACTACACCGAGGCCGTCGTGGGTGCACCGCGCTTCATCAATCCGGTTCTAGCCAGCAGCGACCTCGACACCAGCCTGGTGCCCCTGCTCTTCAACGGCGTACTCCGCTTGCAACCGGACGGGACGTACGTGAATGACCTAGCGGAAAACGTGGAGACAACGGAGGGTGGCAAGACCTTCCGCGTGACGCTGAAGCCAAACCTCCACTGGCACGATGGTGAGCCGCTCACGGCCGGTGACATTGCGTTTACCGTGGAGCTGGCGAAAGACCCCAACGTGGCCAGCCCTCGGTACACTGCCGCGCGGGACGTGACCGTAGAAACCCCCGATGACCGCACCGTGATATACAAGCTGGAACAGGCAAACCCCAGCTTCAAAATGTTCCTGACCATGGGCATCCTGCCCGCCCACATCTGGTCCGAGATCCCAGCGGCGGCCATGAGCACTTCGGACTTCAATGTGAAGCCCATTGGCAGCGGGCCCTTCAAGTTCAAAGAAGTGCGCAAAAAGGAGAAGACGGGCAGTGTCACCGGCATGACCCTGGAGCGCTACGCCGATGCCACGACCCCCACACATTTGAATACGTTGCAGCTGCGCTTCGTGGAAGACCCCGCCGCGGCCCTAGAAGCAGTGAGCAGCTCGCAGGCGCAAGGCGCACGCTTCGTGGGCACCGACCTGATGAGCAAGGCTCGCTCGCTACGCGGGACTACGGAAACTATCCTCCCCTTGCCCCAAGTCGTGGCGGTGTACTTCAACATGAAGAACAGTTTGCTGGAGCGCAAAGAGGTGCGCCTGGCCCTCCGCGCCGCCACCGACCAAGCGCAGATCATTGAACGAGCCCGGCCAGATGCGCCCGCAGCAAATGACCCTCTGCTCCCCGGTATGCCCGGTGGCCCAGCGCAAGCACCCACCCCCCGGGGTGCCGACCTCACGGCGGCGGCGAAGCTCTTGGAAGATGCCGAGTGGAAAAAAGAAGGTGATGTGTACAAGCGGAAGGGCGTGGCCCTCGCCTTCACCCTCGTGGTACCGGACGTGGCGGAATACGTGACCGCGGCGAACACACTTGCCGACCAATGGAAGCGCCTTGGCGCCAACGTCACCGTGCAAGTTGCTGACCCCTCGGTCATTGGCAAAGACATTATCAAAGACCGGAAGTTCGACGCCATTCTCTACTCCGACCGCTACGACGCCAGCTACGACCTGTACCCGTTCTGGCATTCCACGCAGAGCTTTGACCCCGGCTTAAACCTGACAAGCTTCTACAGCAAAGACCTGGATGCCAAGCTCACCGAAGCCCGTCAGCCCGACCTCGCCGAGGACAAGCGGGCAGCGGCGAACCAAGCGGCCGCAAAAATCCTATCCGCCGAAGCGCCAGCAATTTTCCTCTACCAAAGCTACGCGCTCATTGTGCAGCGGGCGAACCTGCGCACGACGAGCGTGCCCACGCTCATCGAGGCCACACAGCGCTTCATGAACGTTGCCGAGTGGTACGTGGAAACGGACCGCACCTGGAAGTGGGTCCCTTGATACAATCAGTGTAGGCCGGAGTGGTGAAATTGGTATACACGCACGGTTCAGAGCCGTGTGGGAGCAATCCCTTGGAGGTTCAAGTCCTCTCTCCGGCACCAGCTTGCTTCACCTTTCGAGCTACGCGTGATCGCTAACGCGGATCCCGCTCCGCCCTCAAGGTGAATCTGCGCTTTACCCCACAACGCCGTACTCGCTTCGCTCCGTTCCTGCGTTGCGGGGACCCCAGAAGAAATATATATTGCTCATCGCAGAAATTCTGCACCTCTCGTTCCTGAATACCTATATACCCAATGTCAAAACGACATCGAAATCGACAAGCACCCCCGAACCAACCCCGGTTCACCCCACCCCAACCCAGCCTCAACCTCCCGCCGAAGGACAGCCTGCGGATTATTCCCATTGGCGGCAACGAAGAAGTCGGCCGCAACTGCACCATCTTCGAGTACAACCAAGACATCATCATCCTCGACATGGGCGTCCAATTCCCCGAGGAGGACATGCCGGGCGTGGACTACATCATCCCTAACCTCACCTACCTCCGCGGCAAAGAAAAGCGCATCCGCGGCGTGGTTTTCAGCCACGGCCACTTGGACCACATCGGCGCGGCAGGCATAGCGCTGGAGCAGCTCGGCTACCCCACCATCGTGGGTCGGCCACTGACGCTCGCTATGGTTAAGCACCGCGTCGATGATTTCCAGAAAGGCGCGGCCAAACGCCTGCGCACGATAGTCATTAAGACTGTCTCGGACCGCATTCGCCTAGGGAACTTCCAGATTAGCTTCTTCCCCGTTGACCACTCCATCATGGACGCGGTTGGCGTGGTCATCCAGACACCGCACGGCACGGTCATCCACCCGGGTGACTGGACGTATGAGAAAGACCCGCTGGACCGGCACCGCGTGGAGTACCACCAACTCAACCGCCTACCCAAGCCAACCATTCTGATGTTGGAGTCGCTCGGCTCCACCGCCCACAAAGAGCGAACGCCCGAGCGCGTCATGTACGCCAACCTGGAGAAGCTCGTACGCGAAGCGCCCGGCCGGCTCATCATTGGCACGTTCTCCAGCCAGCTGGAACGCATTAAACACATCCTGGAATTCGCTCAGAAAATTGGGAAGAAAGTGGCGCTGGATGGCTTTAGCATGAAAAAGAACGTGGAGATCGCCAAAGAGCTGGGGTACATTAACGTGAAGAAGGACCTCATCATCCCGGTGGAACGCATCCACGACTTCCCCGAGCGACGGGTGGTTATCATGTGCACGGGCGCGCAGGGCGAAAGCAATGCGGTGCTCTCACGGATTATGAACGGCAACCACCGGAGCATAAAAATCCGGAAGACCGACACGATTGTGTTCTCCTCTTCCGTTATCCCGGGCAACGAGCGCACCATCCAACGCCTGAAGGACAATCTCTACCGGTTGTCGGACAACGTCATCCACAGCGACCTCATGGACGTCCACTCCAGCGGCCACAGCACGGCCGAGGACATGATAACGGTCATGAAACAAATCCGACCCACCTACTTTTTGCCCGTGTATGCCAACCACTACTTCCTGAAAGAAGCCCAGAAGCTGGCGGTACGAGAAGGGTTCCCCAAGGATCACACCTTCGTGCTGGACAATGGCAATGTACTGGAATTCATCAAGGGGAAGCCCAAGCTCCACACGCAGAAAGTCCGCACAGACTACGTGTTCGTGGATGGCCTCGGCGTGGGTGATGTTTCGAACGTTGTGCTCCGCGACCGGCAAACCTTGGCGAGCGAAGGCATGGTCGTGGTTATTGCTACACTGGATCGCGGGACGGGCAAGCTCGTGGGCGAACCGAAAATTGATACGCACGGCTTCGTGTACGCCAAGACGAACACCCGCCTGATTGAGGAAACCAAGAAGAAAGTGCAAGCGTTGCTGAAGGACGTTGACCCCCGGACCGCGGCGAACGAAGGATACCTGGCCAACCGCCTACGGGACGGCCTGGGCAACTTCCTCTTCCAGAAGACAGAACGGCGACCAATGATCATTCCGGTCATCCTGGACGTCTAACTCAACCGCCTCGAAAGAAAACCACCTACCCGGGTGGTTTTTTAACTCCCTTGACGAGGTGTTTGTTTCGTGGCCCGGGCTGGTGCTATACTTTTCAGGCAAAAATCAGATACATTTTTCGCTCACACGGCGTCTGCTTGTCGGCAACCCCATGGGTGAATCACACAACTCTTTCACGTATCAACTCTACCCCGCTGGTCGGCGGTGTAGCCTTTTCGTCACTCTTTCTTTTCGCTAACACTATGCGGAAAACCACGTTTCGCGCAGTCCGGGCCACGCTAGGCACGCTGACTGTGCTCGTTACCCTCTTGGGGCCCTTCGGCGGGAACCTCTCGCAAACCCTATCCGTCCGAGCCGAAGAACGGCCGAAGAATATTACGGGTACAATCGTATACAAAGGTACCACCACTCCGGTGACTGGTGCGCTTCTCCACTTCTGGCCAAAAGTGCAGACGGGCTTCGGCGGTGGCGATGCCACAACCGATGGGGCAGGTAATTTTAGCGTCTTCCTCCCGGCAGGTACGCTGTACGGCGCAAACATTGATATGAACTCCAGCACGGACTGGACGTTCACCGAGCAAATCCCCGATATTTCGTTTACCAACGACGCATCGGCGGAAACGCGTACCCTCAACATCCAAGTGACGAAAGCAACGGCCACGATTACCGGCACAGTCACCAAAGACGGTGCGCCGGTCATGGAAGGAAACATTAACGCCTGGTCCACCACCGGCCCTGGCGGCGGCGGGAATGCCCAGGTGGTGAACGGCAGTTACAGCATGCGGGTACCGGCTGGCTCATTCAACATGGGCTTCTGGAGCCCTGACCAAACGCTCTCCGCCGGCCAGGCCGCAGTGGTCATTGCCGATGGCCAAACCATCACCCAGAACTTCCTGGTGAAAGCGAAGACCGCACACCTCACGGGCCGCCTCATTGACGGCAGCAACCTACCAATTGCGGGCGTGCGCATGAACGCCTTCTGCATGACACCGGGGGCGAGCGGGGTGCAGAACGGGCCCCAGCCCGGCATCAATGGCAACGCCACTTCGGCCGCTGACGGCACGTTCGACATTGCTATCCTGGCTGGACGCTGCAATGTCAACGTGGACAACTGGCAAGACCCGAACAACCCGACCCCCGGACCGTCCTACGTGTACAACGGGAAGCCGCTCGAGACCACACTCGAAACCGACACGTCGAGCTTTGCTTTCGGCGACATCACGGTCGTGAGAGCTGACGCCACAATCCTGGTTACCGTGGTGAAAGAAGACGGCACGCCGGCCACTGGCTTAAACGGCTACGTGTTTGCCCAGAAAGCGGGCGAGGAACAATTCGGCCCGGGCCAAAACTTTGGCGGCCCGCTGATGTTCGACGGCAAAGCCACCATCAGAATGCCATCTTCAGTCTTCTCTTTGGTGAAGCTCGGCATGCACCTGCCGCCCGAAGCCGAGTACTCGGTCGCCGAAGCGCCGACGGTCTCGGTCATTGCAGACAGCACGACGACTGCCACCCTGAGGGTGCAGAAGAACAACTCCTCCATTTACGGCGCTCTCGTCGACCAGAATGGCATTCCGCTAAAAACCTGTACGCCGCCGCCAGGGCAGTTCAGCTTTGGTGACGTCTTCGTGAACAGTACAGAGAAGGGCGGCCGCGGAGTGCAGTTCCAGAGTGACTGCAGCTACAAGGTTTCGGTCGTTGCTGGCACCTACCAGTTCAACTACCACTTCAGTGATGGCACCGGCTTGCTCAACGCAAACCAAGGCCAAGACAAGGTCGAGGTACACGCGGGTGAGAACGTCGTGAAGAATATCAAAGCCCTCGTCGGCGACGCGAAAATCAACGTCACGGTTCTTGACCCCACGGGCGCGCCCGTCCAGACTTTCGTAGACGCCGGAAACGAGATTGAGCTCTTCGGCAAGCCGGGCAACCCCGGCGGCGAAGGTCCGAAAGACCTTGGGGCTGCGCAGTTTAAGGACAAAAACGGAAAGTCGGGCGACCCCTTTGAGGTCTGCATGAGGGCGTACCAGAAGAAAGATAATGCGCAGATCAAAAAGTGCGAAGCCATGAAGCTGCCCGACATTTCAACGGGTCCGGGAGGGTGCAAGAACGTCGGTGCCTGTGTGAAGTTCTGCATGAAGCCCGCCAACCAAGCGGAGTGCGGAAAATTCAAGGGGCCGGATCAAGGTCCTGGCGGCCAGTCTACTCCGCAGACCGGGCCCGGCGGCTGCAAGACCGATGCGGAGTGTAAGGCCTTCTGCTCGAAGCCCGAAAACGAACAGACCTGCCGCAACTTCGGTCCACCCGCGGGCGGCGACGACAGCAGCCTGACGGGCGCATCATTCTTCAAGGGCCAAGTGAAGGGAGAAACGACCAACACCGGCGATCGCGCCCAAGGCGGCGGCCCGCGGCCCGAAGACTTCAAGAATGTGCTGCACTCTGGTTCACAGACAAATGCGAAAGGCGTTGGGTCAATTTCGTTGATTAGCGGCCACCTGTACGAAGTCCACGTCAATGCGCCTCCGGGCTCCCCCTGGATGCCTGCGCAGTCGCAGACGGTTGACTTCCGCAACGGCGCTAAGACGGCAGACCTCACCTTCGTGCTACGCCAGGCGGATGCGAAAATCTCTGGCAAGGTAGTAGGCGGTGGTCAATTCGGCTGGTGCCATGGCTGGGAGGAATCTGGAAACTTCTCCGGTGGCCAAGCCCAAGGCGGGAAGTACGAAATCAACGTGACCAAAGGCGTGTGGCACATCGGCTGCGATGCCCCCGCGGGCAACGACTTCTTCCGTAGCGAAGAAGTAACCATCGTTGTCGACGGCTCTCAGAAGGCCATCACGCAAAACTTCGTCCTCTCGAAGAACGTGAACTTCCGTATCCCCAACCCGGTGTCGCAGACGACCGACGCCACCCAGGCCTTCTCCATGACCCTGGAGGATGGCACGACGGTGGTTGCGGGCGCCTCGGCGTTTGCCACGAGTGGCAATGTAACCATAACAGCCACGCCCACAGCCAACCTCATGAGCCAGGCGGACGCGAAACCAGCGTGGTATGGGTACGACTTCAAGGCCACGAACGCCGCAACCGGTGCGGAGATTACCAAGTTCAATTCCAGCGTCACGATTACCTTTAAGTACACCGACAAAATGCTGGAAGCGGCCGGTGTCGATGAGAGCGCCTTGCTCCCCCGCTACTTCGACGACGCGACAAACTCGTGGAAAACCCCCTCGAACGCAACCCAGGATACAGACAACAACACGTTGACTGTCACGAGCGACCACTTCTCCAAGTGGAGCCCAACGTCCAATGGCAAGGCGAAATCAAACATCGCCGTCACCGTAGGAACGGGGAAGAATAAGGGGACGTTCACCATCGGCAGTGGGAAGACGGCAAAGAAGGTGACCGCCTTTGCTGGTACCTCGCTCAACGTCTCGACGACGAACCTGGGCGGCAAGACCGGCCAACTCATCTTCGTGGCGCCGAGCGAAAACCTAAAGAAAGGCACGAGTAGCGTGAAGGTGTACACCACCAAAGGCAAACTCGTGAAAACGCTCAACCCCTACGGGAACAACGGCGCCATCAAGCTCATGCTCGCCGACGTTACGAAAGATGGGAAGAGCGACCTCGTGGCTAGCCAGTCCACCGGCACGAATCCAGTGAAGGTGGTAGACGTGGTGAAGAAGTACGCTACCCACACCCTGGACACGGGGGCGAAATTCGGCAGCACAGTATCCGTCACCACCATGGAGGCGCACCAGGTGGGTGTTGCAAGCCTGGCCATGCTCGTGAAGACCCGGAATGCCAACGACGTGAAGGTCTTCAAGTACGCCAAGGGCAAGTTCACCCTGGATTCCGGCATCGATGAGAATAACAAGCGCATCAAGGTGAGCGGCTCCTCAATTTCACTGATCACCCTTAAGCCAAACGGCAAAGCCTCCGGCACGCTCTCCACAAAGAGTGCCGCGTCCAAGATCACCGTGAAAGGCTCGAACTTCGAAAAGGGCATGGTTGCCACCATTGGTACGGTGGGCGCCAAGGTGAGCTTGAAGGGCGGTACCGCCACCCTCACGTTCGATGGGACACAGCTGACAAAGGGCAAGAAGACCCTCAAGCTCGTGAACCCCTCGGGTGGATCGGGCACGCTAAGTGTGACCGTGAAGTAGCCTCGGAACACTGCTCCACTCCCCGCCCCACCAGGGCGGGGAGTTTCGTTTTATCGGCACGCACGCTAGAATGAACCCATGGCCAAACCGCGCATCATCTCCGGCATCCAGCCTACCGGCAAACTCCACCTCGGCAATTACTTGGGCTCGCTCAAGAATTTTGTCGAGTTGCAGAACTCCGGTGAGTACGACTGCTTTTTCTTCATCGCTGACCTCCATAGCCTCACCGAAAACTACGATCCAACGCACAAGCAGGCTGACGTCCTGGAAGTACTCGCCACATTCTTAGCGCTAGGCCTGGACCCGAAGAAATCAACATTGTTCCTCCAGTCCGCCATACCAGCGCATTCACAGCTCGCCTGGATTTTCAACACGCTCACGCCCATGGGCGAGCTGGAACGCATGACCCAGTACAAAGACAAAGCGAGCCGCCAGAGGGACAACATCAACGTGGGCCTGTTCACTTACCCTGTCCTGCAGGCGGCGGACATCTTGCTGTACAAACCCTTTGGGGTGCCGGTGGGTCAGGACCAGGTGCAGCACGTGGAACTCACGCGAACCATTGCCCGCAAGTTCAATGCGAAGTACGGCGAGCTGTTCCCCGAACCGAAGGCGTTGCTCACACCCGTGCCGAAAGTCATGAGCTTGCTGGAGCCCGAGAAGAAGATGAGCAAATCTCTGGGTGACCAGCACGTTATAAACCTGACCGACGAACGCGAGGTGATCCAGAAGAAGCTCGCACGGGCCGTGACGGCGAGCGAGGGCGGCAGCGAAAACCCAGGTGTCACCAACTTGCTTACCATCTTGGAACAATTCGACGCCGAGAAATCCAAAGCGTTCTGGAAGCAGGAAGCCGACCGTACTATCCGCTACAGTGAGGTAAAGGCTGCGCTCACCGACACGCTCGACCAGGCTTTTAGCGCATTCCGCAAGGAGCACGCCCGCTTGCTTGCACATTCGAAAGAGTGTGCCAAAATCCTGCTGGCCGGCAATAGCAAAGCAGCCGCAGTTGCTCAGGAAACGGCTGACGAAGTACACGAAAAAATCGGCTTGCGGTAATACCCAGGTTTGCTAAGCTGCTCCAACAAAAGTGGAATGTTTTTTGTAATGAAAAGCGAAGATTAACAATACAGCACAGGAGATGTATATGATCATCACCGTTGACGCGATGGGTGGCGATCGTTTCCCTGACGTGCCCATTGATGGCGCCCTGCTTGCGCTCCAAGAGTTACCTGAGGATTTCTCTCTTGAACTCGTCGGCGACGAAGGCGTCATTAAGCAGTACCTCCTGGGGAAAACATACCCGGAACATCGCCTCACGATCATCCACGCGCAAGAAGCTATTGCAATGGATGAGAAAGTGGAGAGTGCAGTACGCAAACGGAAGTCCTCAATAGCCGTTGGTATAGACCGCAGCGCGAGCGAGCATTCGCAGGCATTCATCAGTGCAGGCAATACCGCGGCGGTCATGGCTATATCCGTGTTGAAGCTGAGACTCGTAACAGGCATCGAACGACCTGCTATCATCGTGACGTTGCCGACCGTTGCAGACCCGTGCGTCATCCTGGACGTTGGGGCGAGCGTGGACTGCACACCCAAGCAGCTGGCGGCATTCGGTGTAATGGGTGGCATCTACGCCCAACACGTCCTCGGCATTGCCCAGCCGCGCGTGGCGCTCATCAGTATTGGTGAAGAACCAAGCAAAGGTAACGTTGCCACGCGCAAGACCCATGAGTTACTCCAGGCGCTCAACCAGAACCATGACATGCGCTTCATTGGCAACATTGAAGGCCGCGACGTACTCTGGGGTCACGCGGATGTGATTGTAACCGATGGCTTTACCGGCAACATTATGCTCAAGCTTGCCGAGAGCCTCATCCCTTCGTTGAACGCCATTGTGAAGAAGATTATCCGCAAAGGCCGGTGGGACCAAAAAGTGTTTGCCGTTCTAGCGAAATCTATCTTCCTGGGGCCCACGATAGGCGCGCTCAAACGGACCTTCGACGTCGAACTGTACGGTGGCGCACAGCTGCTGGGCACGAATGGCACGGTCATCATTACGCACGGCAAAGCGACGCCGCGAGCTATCCTGAATGCTATCGCCGTTGCACGAAAAGCAGTCCAAGCGGACGTCGCGGGACGCATTGCCGAAAAACTCACGAAAATTGCATAATGTCTAACCGCCGGTTCACCCCTGAACCGGCGTTTTCCTTTTGCCTCAGTCAATCCCGACGAGTGCAGAAACCGCTTAGAAAAGTACAAGGTAAAGTGCTATGCTTTTCCCATGCGCAACGACCGCCTTGCTGTGGCTACTCGCGTCGCTCAAAAAGCGGGAGCGTTTTTGGCCCGGTCGTTCCCCGCCACACACACCACCCACTACAAAGATCGACACTCTATCGTCACCCGGGCCGACATAGGCGCGGACCGTATAATCCTGCCTGCGCTCCGCAAGGCCTTTCCTCAGGACGCAATTTTCTCTGAGGAGCAGGGCCTGGATGCAACCACTTCAAAGAACCTCTGGGTAGTGGACCCTTTGGATGGCACGTCAAACTTTGCTCACCACGTACCGTTCTTCGCCGTATCAATTTGCCTAGTGCAACAACGACGGGTAACGTTGAGCATTATTTACGACCCCCTCCGCAAGCAGCTCTTCCGAGCAGTGCGGGGGCACGGCGCATTCTGCAACGGCAAGCGCATTCGCGTGGGCCAGTGTACGCACCCGCAGCAAGCGTACATTTACGTCAGCCGCGGGGCGACCAGAGCAGAGAAGCTACGCCATGGTCAGATCCTGCAGGCGCTGGGCACGCGGGTACGCACAATTCGCTTGCTTGGGTCTGCCGCGCTGGGGTTAGCGCTTACCGCCGCTGGGAATTTTGATGCGAGCATTTACAGCGGCGATAACTTCTACGACATTGCGGGCGGACTACTCATGGCACAAGAAGCCGGCGCATCGGTAACGGACTTCCGTGGCCGACCGTGGCAATTCACCAAACTCCGATCAGATGCTCTGGTGGCGAATCCGCGTCTCGCGAAACTCCTCCTCCCTACACTTAAGCGTTTTACCTAATCCGTATGGACTACGCATCAAGCCTCCGCCAAGCGAACGCCGACGGCAAGCTTTCCAAAGCCGCTCTGGATAACATCCTCATCTGGTTATCCGAACCAAAGTACGCCCCGCTACGGCGCGACTTGGAGGGCATGATTGCATCCCAAGACTGGAAAGCGCTGGACGACAACTTCTTTACGATTGTCCCTTTTGGAACGGGTGGCCGGCGAGGTACGGTTGGCATTGGTTCAAACCGCATTAATGCCATTACCATGGGTGAATCCGCCCAGGGCTTGGTGGATTACCTTACGCAGAACAGTGACGCCCACAGAAAGAACATTGTCGTCGCCTATGACACCCGCCTGACCTCGGACGAATTTTCAAAACTTGTTGCGAGCATCTTTGCCGCAAATGGCTTCACCGTGCACCTCTTTGAAGGCTGCCGACCCACCCCAGAGCTCTCCTTTGCTGTCCGCCACCTCCATGCGACTGCGGGGGTTGTCGTGAGCGCTAGTCACAACCCACCGACGGACAACGGCTTTAAAGTGTACTGGACAGATGGCGGCCAAATTGTTCCCCCACACGACCAGGGGATTATGGATGCTGTCTCGCAGGTGCAGACTATTGCTACCATGGACTTCGCTCGGGCCCAGCGTGAGGGGAAAATCCAAGTCATTGGCGCAGACGTAGACGAGGCATACCGCCAGGCCGTGTTGGGTGAGTCAGTGTCTTCAGCACGAACAGCCACACTCGCCTACTCTCCCCTCCACGGTACCGGCATGCAAAGCGTCCTGCCGATTTTGCAGCGCGCCGGGTTTACCCCGACTGTCGTAGACGAGCAAGCCACCCCGGATGGGCGTTTCCCCAACGTGCCCAACAACATCCCAAACCCCGAGGTGCAATCTGCCAGTGAACGTGTAACCGAACTCGCACAGCGACTGAATGCGGACATCGGGATTACAACCGACCCCGATGCTGACCGCTTGGGCACCGTGGCCCGCACCCGCGGGGGCACGTATGACTTCCTTAATGGCAACCAAATCGCCTTCGTCCTTGGGGCGTTCGTCCTGGAGCAGTGCAAATCCCAAGGGAGACTTAAGCCCAATCACTTCCTGGTGAAAACCATTGTCACGACCGATGGTCTGGGGGCCCTGGCCAAAGACTACGGCGTAAAAATTTACGACAACATACTCATTGGCTTCAAGTTCGTGGCCGAACTCATCCGCCAAAACGAAGGGCGAGAAGAATTCCTCTTCGGTGGCGAAGAAAGCCACGGCATCCTCAAAGGCGCCTATACGCGAGATAAAGACGCGGCCATAGCCGCTCTCCTCATGGCCGAACTCGCGTCCACACTCAAAGCGCAAGGTCGCACTGTTCCAGACTACCTAGACAGCCTCTACCAAAAGTACGGTGTGTTCTGGGAACAGCTCCAAAATATCCTCTACCCAGGTGCGGAGGGCGGTCAGAAGATGACCAGCATCATGGCCGGACTACGCCAATCCCCGCCCACCACCGTGGCCGGGCTGCCGGTGCTTCGGGTCGTGGATCGGCTCACCGACGAAGCGTACAACCCGAAACTCCCCACCAACCGACAAGTGGTGGAGGGCACGAAAGGCGATGTGCTCGTGTACGAACTCTCCCAGGACGGCCGCACTCGGGCCACCGTGCGGCCGTCGGGCACGGAACCAAAACTAAAAATTTACGTTCAGGTTCACCAGGACATTGGCGAAGGGGAAGCTACTGAAGCCCTGGCCACGGCAAAGCAGGACGCCAAAAAGCGGGCCGATGCCATCATGGCCGACCTCGCAGCACAGTGCAGCTAGAAGACTCGTGCAAGAATGACAAGGCCAGGAAAAGTGGTTACACTCCCTTCATGTCTATACTCCAAACCGAAGACCCGGAAATTAGCAAGCTCATAAACGCCGAGCTGGCCCGCCAGCAAGACGGTTTGGAAATGATTCCGTCCGAAAACTTCACCAGTCGGGCAGTGATGGAGGCGATGGGCTCGATTCTGACGAACAAGTACAGCGAGGGCTACCCGGGCGCCCGCTACTACGGCGGGAACAAGTTCATTGATGAAGTAGAGAACTTGGCACGCGACCGCGCCAAGCAACTCTTCGGCGTGGCCCACGCCAACGTCCAGCCGTACTCCGGCTCGCCCGCAAACCTCGCGATCTACTTTGCCTTGCTAGAGCCCGGTGACACGGTGCTGGGCATGGACCTGGCCCAAGGCGGCCACTTGACGCATGGCTACAAGTTCAACTTCTCCGGCAAGTTCTTCCACGCGGAAAACTACGGCGTAGATGAAAAGACGCACTTGCTGAATTACGACGCCATTCGGGAAAAAGCCAAAGCCGTGAAGCCGAAAATGATTATCTGCGGAGCAACGGCCTACCCGCGCGTCATTGATTTCAAAAAGTTCCGAGAAATAGCCGATGAGGTAGGTGCGTACCTCATGGCAGACATTTCGCACATCAGCGGCTTGATTATCGCCGGCGAACACCCCTCCCCTGTCCCGTACGCGGACGTGATTATGACCACGACGCACAAGACGCTGCGCGGCCCACGTGGCGCCATGATCCTGCTGCCAAAAGTGGAAGACCGCTACCACGACCAGTACCACCCCAAGACCAAACGCGACCTGGCGGGGCTCATCGATGCGGCAATCATGCCGGGGTTGCAGGGCGGGCCGCACAACCACCAGACTGCGGGTATTGCGGTGGCGCTCAAAGAAGCAGCCATGCCCGAATTCAAAACCTACGGCAAGCAGATTGTGGTGAACGCGAAAAAACTGGCCGAGACATTTGTGGCCGAGGGCATTACGCTCATCACTGGCGGCACGGACAACCACTTACTTCTTATGGACGTGTCCCCGCTCGGCCTATCCGGCAAACAAGCTGAGGAATTGTTGGATAGCGTGGGGATTACCGTGAACAAAAACTTGGTTCCCTACGACACGCGCAAACCCATGGACCCGTCTGGCATCCGCCTGGGCACGCCGGCCCTGACGACGCGCGGCTTTACGGAACACGACATGGTGGCGGTTGGAAAGACCATTGCCGCGGTACTGAAGAGCCCAGATAACGAGACCGTCCTAAACGTTGCACGAACTGCCGTGGAGAGCTTAACCGAATCGCATCCGTTGTACTCAACAACCTAGCGCGGGTCTCCGTGCCCGCGCGGGCTTACATATGCAAAAACGTCACACCACCCTGGGAAAACACCATTTTGTTTTCAAGGGCATCATCTACAATATCAGCCACAGCACAGCGACGCTCCCGGACGGCCGGAAGAAGACCTTTGAGTACCTGCACCGCGTACCCACGGCCGTGGTCTTGCCATTCGATAGCAAGTGCCGGCTCATTGTAACGAAGGAATACAAAGAGCTCGCCCAGCGGAAGATCTGGCACTTGGTCGTTGGTAAAGTCGAAGGTGGCCACACGCCCAAACAAGCAGCGCAGAAAGAACTGCAAGAAGAGGCAGGCTTTAAAGCCAAAAAATTAAAGCTCTTCTACCGTTCGCCCATGCACAAAAACTGGCCACTGTACGCCTTTGTCGCCTCCGGCCTAACGCCGTCCAAACTCCCTGGCGATCCTGGCGAAGACATCCGGGCTGTGCCCATGTCGCTAGCGAAAGCCGAGCAGCTGGCGCTCACGAATAAGATTGGCGATCCTGTGCTCGCCTTCCTCGTTGCGAAAGCTGCCTTCGTCGTGCGGACCAAGGGGTGGAAGGCTTTGCTCGGGTAATGAGCTCCCTCCTCGCCCTCGAGAGTGGATGAGTTTTTGATTTGCTTTTCTCTTGGTATCCCGCTACAGTGCGGGCAAAGAAAATGAACCTTTTACCAACGGAGGTGCCCCATGGCACACACCCGCCGCGATGTGCACCCGACCTTCGGGTACATCGCCCTCGACATCATTGCGCTGGGTGAGCACCTTGGGAGCCCGCCCATGCGCACGCATGAACTCCTCCGCGAGTTCGAAAAACTCAGCATACGCTGCCATCCGTATGACCTTGTCCGCGTGTCGCGTCAGTGTGTTGGCATGCGTTACCGTCGAGACGCCCTCCGCACGGCCCGCCCCCGGACGTTTGACTGCTCCACGTTTGTGCAGTACGTGTACGCGCACGCTGGTCTGTGGCTCCCGCGCTACACCCACCTCATGGTGGATCATGGCGACATGGTTGAGCCACCGTACCAACCCGGTGACCTGCTCTTTACCACTGGCAAGAGCGCCTGGAGACACCCCCGGTACCCAGAGCGTATTGGCCACGTGGCAATGGTTACCAACGAGTACTCGTGCATCCACACGGATAACTTGGAAACAAAGCGGGTAATAGAAATACCCATTGCCAATCTCCAGTGGCCAATCTCCGTGGCGAAGCGTCTGCTGCCAAACGCACAGGAATGCTTTGTTGCACAGCTCCCCACTCATCTGCTCTGGATTCATACACCAGCAGAGCTGGAAGCGCTCATGCGCAAGCACCTGCAGACCCACCACCGCCCGCGTTCCTCGTGAACCGGGCGGATTTTTTGCCTTGACATCTGCTCATCGCTTTTGTAGGATGTCGAATTCGGAATAAACCTGAAGTAAGGAACAAAATGAAACAGTAGGAGGTGCCATGGAAAATTCAATAGTGCAAATGTTCAAAGCAGTAAAGCACGAAGCGCAAACCACCACCGCGGAAGACAGGCTCATCGAAATCATCGACCAGGCAACGAAACTCATCTCTCTTGCATGGTCACACCTGGGCGCTCGGCCGATGCTTAACACAAACTTGCGAAAGATCATTGAGGATGTACCGCAGTTACGTATCAATGCGGTCGTCATCCTCCTCGGACAAGAACCCGATGAAGCTGATCTGACCTGCATACTTGAGCACTGCAGGAACCCGCACTTCGCGGAAAAAGCAGCACGTCTGCTGCTCGAGATGGAGGTGGACAGCGATGCGCTGGACTACATCATCGATAGGGACGACGTGCTCTCTGCTCAAGTTGTGCGCCGAGCGAAGATTCGGCAAAAAACAATGCGCAGGTAACGGTGTGCTTATCGCAACAACGCGAGTGGATAACCACTCGCGTTTCTATTTCCTTACACTTGCTAGTGAGGAATGCTAGCATATGCCCATGCAGTACGCGGCTTACAAACGCAGCCAAAAGTATTTAGAAGCCCTGCCCCAGCAGGTGTTTGCGCCCCGTCACCAGCAACCCCAGCTTTCCCTGGAGCGCACGCGCCGCCTGCTGGCGCACCTTGGTAATCCCGAACGGAAATTCCAATACGTGCACATCACCGGCACCTCGGGGAAAGGCACGGTTTCCACAATGGTCTACGAAATGCTCCGTGCCTCAGGAAAGCATGTGGGTTTGTTTACTTCACCGCACGTGACCACGACGTTGGAACGCATTGCCCTCAACGGCAAACTCGCATCTGTGGCAGACTTTCTCTGGGCATTCAAGCGGGTAAAACCGTACGTAGACCACTGCCTCACCCAGGAGCGGAAGTACGTCCCCTCACATTTCGAGACTCTGCTCGCCATGGCAATGCTCATCTTTGCGAAGCACCGGCTGGACTGGGTGGTCTTGGAAGTTGGCTGCGGTGGCGAGTATGACCCGACCAACATCATTGCGGCACCCCGCATCGCTGCCATCACCAACATTGGCCTTGACCACCAACACTTGCTGGGCCGCACCAAAGCGAAAATTGCCTGGACCAAAGCGGGCATCTTCAAGCGCGGCAGCCAAGGCCTGACCACCGAAACGCATATTCATCTCCGCGCCATACTCCAGCGTCGCGCCCGGCTGGCGCACATGCCCCTCACCGTTGTACGCACTCCGACGCAGGCGACACACCACGAACGCAATAGCGCGTTGGCGCTGGCCATTGGCCACGCGCTCAACCTTTCAGCTCCAAGCATCACCCGGGGCGTAGACCGCACGAAACTCGCCGCCCGCATTGAGCAGATTGCCCCCCACGTCATCCTGGATGGCAGCCACAACCCCGATAAGCTCAAGGCACTCGCGCGTACGGTGCGCATGCTAGACTACAAGCGCGTACACGTCCTCTTTGGCATTGGCGGGAAGAAAGATGTAATCAGAAGCCTTCGCCCGCTCCTCACGCTCGCAAACCAGTGGACGCTAACCCAGGCCAGCGTCGCGTACCCCCTGCCCATGCAGCCAAAGCACATTGCGTCTGCCCTACGCTCGCTCCTGCCCACAGCGCGCCTTACCGTCCAGCCGAACGCACTGCACGCCCTCCTGCACGCCCTCCGCACCCAACGTCCGGGCGACCTCCTGCTCATCACCGGTTCGTTCTACCTGGCGGGCGAACTCCGCCAGCACTGGGTACCCGAACGCGCTATCCTCACTCACCGAACGCTCTTCCCATGAACCGCATTGACGGACGCCAACTCGCTGCCCAGATTCGCACCGATCTTGCCGCTCGCGTTGCAACGCTACCCACAAAGCCGGGGCTCGCCATTGTCTTAGTAGGCGATGATCCGGCTTCACATACGTACGTTCGGCTCAAGGAAAAAGCGGCGCGGGATATTGGCTTGCACTTCGTGCGGCAAGACTTCCCCGCGAGCGCAAGCGAAGCGACCGTGCTAACGTGCATCGCCGAACTCAATGCAGACACCAGTATCCACGGCATCATTGTGCAGCTCCCCCTCCCCGCCCAGATCAATGCCGACCGCGTGGTAAACACCATCGCCCCAGCAAAAGACGCGGATGGCTTTCTGAAGGCGTCCCTGGAAAAATTCCGGACGGATCCAGCTGCCCTTCCGCCGGTGCTGTGCGAAGGCATTTGGCGGCTCATCACCAGCACTGGCCAAAGTTACGCCGGCAAACGCGGGGTCGTGCTAGCAAACTCCATCACCTTTGGCGAACCCATGGCCCTCCTCCTCACGCGACGCGGCCTGGACGCGCAAATTGCCTACCCGCCGTTTTACAATAGTCCAGAACTCACCCGAGCTGCCGATGTGGTAGTCATTGCCATTGGCCAACCACACTTCCTAAAAGCTGATGACGTGCAAACGGGCGCAACGATTATTGATGTGGGCTACACGCGCGTGGACAGCAAAGACGTGGGCGATGTGGATGCCGAGCGCATGACCGAGCATTCGGGCTGGCTAACGCCCGTGCCTGGTGGTGTTGGCCCGGTCACTGTAGCGATGCTCCTGGAGCGAACCGTCACCCTTGCAACCCATGCCTAACGTCCGGAACACCATTCAGTCTTACTTCCATTTCTGCCCGCACTGCGGCGCACGGCTACGCATGCGCCGTATTCACGGAAAACCCGAGCTTGGGTGCTTAGCTTGCCGCTATACCTTCTGGATGAACTCCAAGCCCACCGCCTCGGTGCTCCTCGTGCGCAACGGCAGCGTCCTACTCACCCGACGGGCCATTGCGCCGTACAAGGGCGGCTGGGACGTGCCTGGCGGCTTCCTGGATGTCCACGAAGATCCGGTTCGCGGTTTGCAGCGCGAGATGCGTGAAGAGCTCGGCATTCATGTCCGGCAACCAAAACTTCTGGGGATATACATGGATACGTACGCGAGCAAGCCGCTCCAGTCAACGCTGAACATCTACTACACGGCTACCCGCTGGTCAGGCACGCTCAAACCCTGCGACGACGTTGCTGCCTTCGCCTGGCTACCCCTGAAAAAACTCCCCACACGCATTGCCTTTACGTCGGGTAAACAAGCGCTCCGCGACTTACGTCGGCAGCTGCGCAACGACTAAAGCTTCCCTTGCCCGAGGGGGTTGTACCCGTTCTTCACTTCCTCACCATCGGTAAACCCATCCCCGTCGGTGTCGGGTTTGGTCGTTGAGGTTCCGTACCGAGCTTCGTCCGCGTCACTCAAACCGTCACCATCCGTATCCGGTGCTGGGGCAGCGTTGGTGTTCGCCGGCTGGTTGGTGTTGCTAGTGCTGTTGACATTCGGTTCGGGGAAAACCGCATTCGCCGTAACGTTTGCGTTCTTTGACTTATTCGTATTCACGAGAATAACCGCTTGATTCGCCGGAAGCGTGGGGCCTTCGTTCCGCCCGAAAAAGATGAAGGCCAGTGTACCGCCAACAACCACCAGGATGCCGGCGACCGAGCCAATAATCACCCAGCGCTTCTGACGGCCTTCGCTCTCCGTATCCACAACGTGCTCGGCCTGCGCCAAAACGTACGCCATCTTCTCCTCGCTGGGCTTGGGCACGGGCCGAATGGGCTTCAACGGCCCCCACTGCTTTGGTTCGACGGGTGCCGGGGCGGGCGGAGGTTCAGCCCGAAAGGCGGGCGCGGGCGGTGGTGTCTGGGGGATCGGCGCTGCCGGTCGGGGTGGCACAGGACGTGACCGCGCACCCGATTGCCAAGGAGGCAACGGAGCACCGCTCGTCGGCGTTGGCGACGGATTACTCTCAAACATACCTACAGTATACCCTATCTAGCGGGGTTCGCGCATGGCTGCTAGTATCCCACACATATGTCACTTCGCATTGGAATAGTTGGTTTGCCAAATGTGGGGAAGTCCACGCTCTTCCGGGCCCTCACCAAGAAGCAGGTGCCTGCGGAAAACTATCCATTCACAACGATTGATCCGAATATTGGCGTCGTGGAAGTCCCTGACGATCGCTTACCACAACTGGCCAAGGTGAGCCAGTCGGAAAAGGTTGTTCCCGCAATAGTAGAATTCGTCGATATCGCCGGTTTGGTGCGGGATGCACACAAGGGCGAGGGTTTGGGCAACAAGTTCTTGGCGAACATCCGCGACGTCGCGGCGATTGCACATGTTGTCCGGGCCTTTACCGATCCCGATGTCATTCACGTGGATAACCGCGTAAACCCCGTTGATGACGTGAGCACTATCGAAACCGAATTAGCCCTCGCTGACCTCGACGTGGTGAAGAAGCGGGTCGAGGCAATAGAAGGCAAAGCGAAGTCGGGGGACAAACTGGCCCTCGCCGAGCTCCCCACGCTCCAAGCCCTGGTGACGGGTTTGGGTGCCGGGCGGGCCGCCCGGCTTATCTTGACCGATGCTGACCAGCAAGCAGTCGCCAAACCGCTCAACCTCCTGACCGCCAAACCGGTGCTCTACGTGGCAAACGTGGATGAGGCCGAACTCGCTCGTGCAGCAACAATCCAGGCCGAACTCGCTAACCGGTTGCACCAAAAAGCCAGCGACATCGTGGTAGTCTCGGCAAAAATTGAGGCCGAGCTGGCCGAACTTTCACCGGAAGACGCGGCAGCCTACTTGCGGGACCTCGAGCTCAAAGAACCCGGCCTCAACCGCCTCATCCGCCAAGCCTTCTTCACGCTCGGGCTCATGACGTTCTTCACGTCGGGGCCTATGGAATCCAAAGCCTGGACCATTGCGCAGGGTACGGCCGCGCCGCAAGCTGCCGGGGTTATCCACACGGACTTCGAGAAGGCCTTCATTCGCGCGGAAGTCATGGATTGGAAAGACCTGGTGGCCTACGGGGAGCAAGGCTGCAAAGAGAAGGGTTTGCTGCGGGTGGAGGGCAAGGAGTACGTGATGCAGGACGGCGACGTCGCCCACTTCCGGGTGGGTGTGTAGCCGAAAAATTCTCCGGCCCTTGACGCGCTACTCCCCGAGGAGTAGGTTTTTGCGTTACACTGGAGAAAAGGAAACGGTTCGTTTCCATAACCCCCAGCACGATGCTGGGTGTACCGAAAACCACTTACCCTCCCTTGCGGAGAAGAAGGAGGCGGCTTTCGCGGAATCCCGCTATAACCCAGGCACCCAGGCAGCGCTTCGACGCTTGCCCCGGAGAATTCAATCTCCTTCCTACCCCTCGGCCTCTCGCACTAGCGGGACGGCCAACCAATCCCCCCATTGGCTGAGAGGAGGTGATCCGCATCTCAGCACGCGCGGTAAACCGCGTGATGCTGCATAGGCCGCAGGCTTCCCTGCACAGCTTCGTACGAACACATTCAGCGCCGGTTCCGAGGACCCGGCGCTTTCTTATTGGTACGTGTACGGCCGGCTGGAAAGCCCGGTCCGCCTGAAGAAGGCTGCGGCTTCTGCAGGGGTCATCCAGCGAGGCTGGGCGTAGTGCTCAATCTTCACGGGCCGAAGCTGCAGACGAACAACCCGACGGTTCTCGACTTGAGCCACGGCGACTGCCCCCTGCTGCGTCTCAGCTGACCAGCCTTGGTCAAAGACCAAGTTACCGAGGGAGTAAAGAATCGGGCGGCCTCTGTAGGTCTCTACATTCTGCGCCCAATGGGGGTGATGGCCAACCACCAGCCCGGCGCCGGCATCAATAGCGTCGTGAGCAAATGCCACCTGTTGGCGATTGGGCGTACGTGTGTACTCTGCGCCCGCGTGCATCGACACAATGACAAACGCACCACGCCGCACAGCCTTGTGAACCTCGGCCTGCATAACCGTGGTATCGAGTGCGGCAATTGTCGGCTGCGCACTATCCTTAGTCAGCGTCCGCTCGCTGTAGGTGTACGCCAGCACCGCCACCGGCTGTGACGCAGCCCGTAGGTACTGCGGGGCGTAAGCCTGTTTTGATGTGAGCCCCGCGCCCGCCACGGCAATACGGCGCTTCCCCAAAAGGTCCAAGGTCGTTCGAATCCCCGCCGCGCCTTGGTTGCGGCTGTGGTTATTGGCAAAAGATACAACGTCGATACCGGCACTCGTAAGGGCACTCACGTGTTCGGGCGAAGCCCGAAAAATAAGATTGTACTCAGGGTTGGGTCCAGTTTGAAATGGCGCCTCAAGGTTAACGAAGGCGAGGTCGGCCTTCTGGAAGACCTCCGCGACATTCAAAAGGACCCAAGCGGGACTATTGCTCCCTCGCCGGACAATCTGATCCCGTACGGCCCGCCCAAGCATAACGTCCCCACCAAAAACAACCGTATACGCCTGGGTAGCGCTGAGGGGGAAGAATATGCCAATACAAACAGTGACGAAAAGCTTACGCACGTTTGTGCAAGACGACAATCTCCCGCCCCACAATTTGGTCCGGCCGGCTGTAGAGAACGCTCCCCCGCGGGGTAGACCGGAACCACGACTGCTGCAGGAGCTGCTCGGGTGGCGCCTCCACCGTGAAGCCGGCACTGTGCGCTTCCTGCTGGAGCTGCAGGAAGTACCCGCGGGGTTCCACCCGGAAAAACGGCCAGACCATGACCACGCACCCCTGCGGTTTGAGGACCCGGGCCAGGGCGTGGAGCCACACGCCGTACTGCCGGCTAAGGGCAGAAACCAGGGGCAGGAGCACCCGGCCCTGGGGGGTGCCCCGTTGAGGCGGGCCAAGGTACGGTTCAGTCACAATCACGTCTGCGGTGTTCGCGCCCCACACGTTTGCGCTGTCTTTCGCATCACCAAGCTGCACACGCACGTCTGCGTCGGCAAGCGCGGGCAAGTGGCGAGCCAACCACGCCATGTTTTCTTCTGTGTCGGCCACGGCCTTGCCACTCACGTCAGCACCCCACAGTGTGCGTATGCCCAGCAGCGCCGCTTCCTGCAAGATTGTACCGGAGCCACAGAAGGGGTCGAGGAGTGTTGCTGACTCGCCGGGCTGCGCCAGATTCACCATGGCCTGCGCAACCTTGGGCGGGAGCATACCGGATACGCGATCACGGGCCGGGCGACCAACGTCCCGTTTACCGTAGGCGGCGATATCTTGCATGGCCACCGTGGTGCCCCACAGCAAACCCGAGGGCGTGGCGAGCACGAGCAATTCAAAACCACGATCCAGAATCTTCCCCTGTGTCAGCGCGGCAGCGGACAGGGTGGGCTCCCGCGATGTCACGAGCCGAGCCGCTCGGCCCTGCGCCACCAGACTGTGCTTCAGACGCTGGAGGAGTTCGGTGAGGTCCTTGCGGAGTGACCGGCTCACCGCCTGGCCAGCATCGTACGCGCTCCCGCCAAAGGCCACCCGGGCGGTACTGCCGGCTGGGATGAGGTCGGGCCATCGTTTCTCCAGGACATGCTCAAGTTCGGCGAGATCACGAACCGTACCGTGGACCGTGCCCACCTTCACCAAGCCGCCACTGCGCTGCTGGAGCGCGGCGAGCGTCAGGCCTGCAGGCTTTGGGAAGACGGCGAGCTCCCGAGTAAGCAGTGGTAACGTTTGGACCTTAAGCAGCCGTACCAATTCCCACGCCGAAAGCGTTGGCTCCCGACCGAAGAGTGCAATTGCTGAACCCAGTTCCATGCCTGCAGTGTAGCAAGTCGCTGTGGTGTCCGCGAAGGGTTTGGCAGACCCGAGCAAGCCTGGCCCTCTGGCTCTTGACGCCTGGACGACCCGGTGGTACGCTCCACCTACTTTTTCGGGACTTTTGTCATGCCTACGCTTCACTACGAACTCCTCGCTATTGTCGGTGCCGAGCACTCTCCAGAGGCCGCTCAGGACATCCTCAACACCATTCGGGACACCGTCGCCACTGCTGGTGGCGAAGTGCTGAATACCTCGGTTATTGGCAAACGCAAGCTCGCCTACCCGGTAAAGAAGCAGCGCTTCGGGACGTACGTCGCCCTGGATTTTAACCTGGACGGCAAAGCCCTGCAGGGTGTTGAGCGCAACCTTTCCCTCCGCAACGACATTGTGCGGTTTTTGACCGTCAAGACGAAGCTCAAGACTGCCAAGGAACTGGAAGAGGAAGTCCGCATCCAGGAGAAGATCCAGGCCCGGAAGTCACGCGAGGAAGCAGCCGCTCGCCAAGAGCGTGAAGCTGAGCAACGCACCGCGGAAGCCGAATCCCCCACGCGTAAGGAAGAAGCGCCGCTCACGCTAGAAGATATTGATAAGAAAATCGACGAGATTCTCGACGAGGACATTGCTAAGTAACTCTCCGTGTAAGAACGTAAACCTATGATGAACCTCAACAAAGCAATGGTAATCGGCAATGTCACCCGCGATCCTGACGTGCGCACCACCGGGGGTGGGCAGCAGGTAGCGCTTTTCAGTGTTGCAACGAACCGCACCTGGACCGACCCCAGCGGCCAGAAGAAAGAGCAAGTAGAATTCCACAGCGTTGTTGCCTGGCGCAAACTCGCCGAAATAATTGGCGCCTATATTAAGAAGGGTACGAAGGTATTCGTGGAAGGCCGCCTGCAAACCCGTTCCTGGGACGACCCCAGCGGCCAGAAGAAGTACCGCACCGAAATTGTTGCCGAGAACGTCATTATCCTGGATCGCAAGCCCGGCACTGCCGGCCCCGCGGCAGAAGCACCCGCACCGGAAGCACCGGCGGCCGAGCCAGAAGTGAACGTTGACGATATCCCTTTCTAAACCCTGTTGCCCATGCCCTTGATGCGCCAGCGCCAGAAGCAAGCTCCCGCTCCGACACCCAAGCAGTGCCACTACTGCGTCATTGGCACAAAAACCATTGACTACAAGGAAACCCGCGGCTTCCAGAAGTTTGTTTCTTCGTATTCCAAGATCCTCCCCCGCCGCCGCACCGGCCTGTGCATGCGCCACCAGCGGATGCTCGCCGAAGCAATCAAACGGGCTCGGTTTATGGCGCTGGTGGGGTACACGCCCAAGTAATTCCTGCTTCCAACTTTGAGTTTCCGCGAAGCGGAAGCTCTGCAAAGACTTCCGCTTTTCATTTGCCGCGCCTATGTCCATGCTCACGATGAATGACCTCCGCGTGGGGGTCGCCATTACCCACGAGAAGGAACCCTATGTCGTTCTGTGGTCTGACTTCATGCGCACCGCCATGCGTAAGCCGGTCATGCGCACCAAGCTACGCAACCTCATTTCCGGTCGCGTGCTGGAGCTCACGTTCAAACCCGATGACAAAATCCAGGAAGCTGACCTCGAACGCAATAAAGCCAGCTACCTCTACGTCCAGAATGGCGAGCACTACTTCATGGACCAGACCACCTACGACCAGTTCTTCCTGTCCAATGACCAGCTCGGCGACCAGGCGAAGTACCTGAAGGAAGGCCTGGAAGTCCAGGTGCTGAACTACGAAGGCCGGCCGGTGACAATCCAGATCCCCAAGAAGGTTGAATTCACGGTAGTGGAAGCTCCAGATGCAGTTCGTGGTGACACCGCCACCAACACGAGCAAGACCATCAAACTGGACAACGGTTTGGAAGTGAGGGCCCCAATGTTTATCAAGCAAGGCGAGAAAATCCTGGTGAACACCGAAACCGGCGAGTACAGCGCCCGAGCAGGAGAGTAATCACACACATAAAAAATCCCTCAATTACTTGGGGGATTTTGCAAAAGGGTCGGTGCAGATTGCTGTAGACATGACACACGCACGCAATCAAGGAAGGCAGGGTCAGCACACCAGCTCTTGGCGCACGCGTCAGCACGCCACTCCTGGAACGAGCAGTACCGATACCAGATCCATCCTAAGGACAGGACACTCCAGAGCTGCAAAGGGAGCAGGAATGCAACAATGTACCAAAATGGAAAATGGTAGTACTCGGCGCTGCGATACCAGACAAACTGTCCGACGGCAATGAACAGAAGCATCGCGCCCGCGATAATAGCTCGCTCAACATTCAGGGCCCATCTTGGTGTTGTAGCATGGGCGAGCTCATGTGCAAGTAGGTTCGCAACGGAATGTTGCGCATCTTCCGTTGTCGCGCTGTAAACGCGAAAGACGCGGAGTGTGGCGGGATAGAGCGTAATCACCCGCTGCCCTGGACGGTAACTGCCGAGCATCAACCAATGCTTGGTTGAGGCCAAGTCGATGTAGAAAGCATGTTGGCTCTTGCCTCCTCTTCCGAAAAAATCACGGAGGCCCTGCATGTCAAGAGCAATACGCCAACGCGAACCATTTATACAACTGACGTCTTGAGCAATCTCGCTCGTAGGCTCTCTGCTATCCAGTGACATCTTATGATTGGAAATGTTCCACCTCCTTTTTGATTTTTGGCTACCTTAACACAGCCCTTCCACTTGTCAACAAAGAAGAACTGATTTAGAAAAAGCCGCGCTTTCATCGAAGCTCGGCTTGCGACACTCGTGCAAATTATTGGACTTTTGCCTTCTACGAAGGAGCCCCCAGGCCAAGACTATCAAACCAATGCCCATGAGCATAAGCTGCAACGCTTTCGTGCCCGTGCCTTCGGAGGTGTCAAGCATGTCGAGCGCCCCCCCATGGCAACGGCCACAATCAGGAGAAACGTCTTGGCAATCAATCGAACGCGCCTTTCTGTGGACGCGTTCGATATCTACGTAGAGAGTTATTAACTTGCCTTCTTATCTTCCAATTCCTTCTCCTTCACCCGCTTCTCAATGGCGGTGCGGAGCTCTTTGGCGACTTTCGGATTCTCCTTCAGATAGGTCTTGGCCTGTTCACGACCGACACCGATCTTGATTTCCCCAAAGCTCACCGTGTTGCCGGTCTTCTCCAGCACGCCCAGGGCCAGCCCGAGGTCCACGAGGTCGGCCGTGGCGGAAATGCCTTCGGCGTACATGATATCGAACTCGGCCGTGCGGAACGGCGGGGCCACTTTGTTCTTCACAATCTTGGCTTTCACGCGGTTGCCAACGATTGCTTCCCCGCTCTTCAACTGAGCAATACGCCGGACGTCAATGCGGACCGAGGAGTAGAACTTCAGAGCCATGCCGCCGGTGGTGGTTTCGGGATTGCCGAACATGATGCCAATCTTCATGCGGGTCTGGTTGATGAAGATGACCACGGTCTTGGTCTTGGCGATGATGGCCGTAAGCTTGCGCAGGGCCTGGCTCATGAGCCGAGCCTGTAAGCCCATGTGCGAGTCCCCCATCTCGCCTTCAATTTCGGCCTTCGGGGTGAGCGCAGCTACCGAGTCCACGACTATGACGTCTACGCCATTGCTACGCACCAGCGTTTCCACGATTTCTAGCGCTTGCTCACCGTTATCCGGCTGAGAAATGAGCAACTCATCCACATTCACACCCACTTTGCGGGCGTAGTCCGGATCCAGCGCGTGCTCGGCGTCGACAAATGCGGCAATCCCGCCTTCCTTCTGCACCTGGGCAATGACGTGCAGCGTCAGCGTGGTCTTCCCCGAGGCTTCGGGTCCGAAGATCTCAATAACGCGGCCCCGAGGCACTCCGCCCACGCCCAGGGCGAGGTCTAAGGACAGGCAGCCGGTAGGAACGGCTTCAACCTTCTGCACGGTTTGCTTGGCCAGGGTCATAATGGCTCCTTCGCCGAAGCGATCCTGAATGTTGGCAATGGCTTGGGCCGCCGCCTTGTGCTTGGCGTCACCAGACAAGGCCGCGGGCTCCGCTGCTTTATGCTTAGGCATATATTTCGTAGGGTTAATCGCCTCTTATCCGCCCGCCAGGTGGCGGGGTCGACTCATTGTACCACAGCCGGCAGCTGGACAATGACCCGCCGGACCACCTTTGCCTCTCGGCTACGCTTCCGGGCCGCGGTAACGACAAGGGTGTTCACCCCGGGCTGGAGATCGATGGTCACCTGAAAAGCACCGTTGCGATCCACTTGCACAGGCTTGTCATTAACCGTCACCGACACCTCCGGCGCCGATGTCCCAACGAGCGTAACCTGGGGCTCGGTGAGAATGACGTCGCTCGCCGGCTCGCGGACATCCAAGGGGGGTGGTGCAACCACGTTTCGAACCTGCACGCCAAAGTACATGAGGGCCGCAAGAATTACCACACTGACGGCGAGGATGCGGATGGTGCGATGGGTAAAACGCGGCTGGGCAAGTGGCCGCGCGGTTGGCCCTGGGCTGGAGGTTCGTTCGCCCCCAATGCCGCCGGTCGGGTCAGCCGCATACCGAGCGAGGACAACGTCGGGTGAAAGTTCTAACGCCAGAGCAAGGCTTTGCAAAAAACCGCGGACGTAAGCCGGGCCGGGGGTGTGGTCGTAGCGACCCGCTTCAATGGCCGCAATGTACTTCTCTTGGACGCGCGCTCGGCTGGCGAGTTCACTTGTGGTGAGGCCCATGTCCTCACGCACTTGCTTGAGGGCCTCGCCTAACGTATCTGGTGGCAGTTCTCGACGGGCGAAAGCGGTCATGCGAATCTTTGGGCGTCGTCGGGCGTGTCGCTGTCTTCACCGTCAGCGCTGTCCACATCACTATCCGGAACCGGAATGTCGGCATTCACATCCCGTTTGAGCAGCACTTCTCGCGGCTTCGCGCCGTCGCCAGGGCCAATGACCCCCTGCTCTTCCAACAAATCTAGCAACCGAGCCGCCCGAGCGTACCCCACACGCAGCCGGCGCTGAAGCAACGAAGCGGACGCCTTCTGGGCACGCAGGATGACATCTTTTGCCTCTTCCAGCAGTTCATCGTCACCCTCGTCACCCAGGGGCTCTCCCACCATCACACCGCCGTTCGTGCCAATGAGGCCCTGGGGCTTGGTGACAATGTCGTCAATGTACTCTGGTTTGGCCTGCTGCGAGAGCGCGGCCACCACCCGTTCAATTTCCTTATCCGTCACAAAGCACCCTTGCAAGCGCTTGGGCTTAGACAGTTCGGTAGAAGAGAAGAGCATGTCACCCCGGCCGAGCAATTTTTCGGCGCCCGGCGAATCGAGGATGGTTCGCGAGTCAATCGCGGAGGCCACAGTAAAGGCAATGCGCGTAGTGATGTTGGCTTTGATGAGCCCCGTAATGACATCCACCGACGGACGTTGCGTCGCGACAATGAGGTGTATGCCAACGGCGCGGGCCATTTGAGCCAAGCGGATAATCGCGGCTTCCACTTCCCGGGCCGCCACGGCCATGAGATCGGCGAGTTCATCAATGACCACCACCAAGTAGGGCAACGGTTCGGGGTGGCTCTGGTTATACGCCTGAATATTCCGCTTCCCGACGCTGGAGAGCAGCTGGAACCGCCGATCCATTTCGTTCACCACCCAGCGGAGGGCATTGATGGTCTTCGGCACCTCGGTAATAACTGGCGTGAGCAAGTGCGGGATGCCATTGTAGTTCGTCAGCTCCACGCGCTTGGGGTCCACCAGGATGAGCTTCAGGTCATCCGGACCGTTCTCATAGAGGAGCGAGAGGAGGATAGCATTGATACACACGGACTTCCCGGAACCCGTCGCCCCGGCAATGAGCATGTGGGGCATGCGGTCCACATCGGCGGTCCAGGATTCGCCGGTCACGCTCTTCCCAATGGCAACCGTAAGGGGTGAACGGCGTTCGGAAAAGCTCTTGGACTTCAAAATATCCACCAGGCGGACGGTGGCGGCGGCCTGGTTAGGCACTTCAATGCCCACCAACGCTTTCCCGGGGATTGGCGCTTCAATACGAATGGGGTGGGCCGCCAAAGCCAAGGCCAGGTCGTTGTGCAGGCTCGTTATGGAGTTGAGCTTCACCCCATCGGCGGGCCGGAGCGTGAACTGCGTGACCGTGGGCCCGACGTTCACATCCACCATCTCTACGTCAATGCCAAAGTTCGCCAGGGTTTTTTTAATCCTGTCCTGGTTGGCAACAATGTCTCCGCTCGTGGGTTTCGAGGCGGTAGCGTCCAGGAGGCCGAGGTCGTAGCTAATCTTCCGCCGCACCTTTGGCTTCGGGATAAAGTCAGTCTTCGGTGCCGCTGGAGTCGCGGTTGATGGTGTGTCAGGCAGATCTTTCGCGTCAAAGGGAATCGGCGGCTCGGTAGGCTCCTCGTCGGTCTCAAGCGGCGGCGGTGGAATCTCCTCCACCGGATGATTGGCGTGCAGTCGATCGATGAAGTGCAACCAGCGCAAGCGCAAACGCTTGAAGATGTTCCCCCGCTCCGCCAAGGTGGAGAGGGAGGTGTCGAACATGATGAGCAGGCCAATCACAAACATCGCCAAGAGCACGACCGTGCTGGCTACGTAGCCCATCGCGCGCATGAGCGGCCAGGCCACCAAGAGTCCAAAAGCACCCCCACCGGTTCCGTCACCGAGCCGGTCTGCCATGCTGGCCACCGGCACGAAGAGCTGAAGTAGTCCGGCAAAGCCAAACCACCCCACGAAGAGGCCAACGTAATTTGCCGGACGAAGCGTGAACTTCTGCGGTCGGTAGAGGAAGCTCGACCAGACGACTAGGACGATGGGGAAAGCGAAGCGCGCCCAGCCAAACAGCCACCGGAGAACACTATCAAAGCCCGCGCCAAAACTTCCGGCTAAACCAAAAAGTCCCAGAACGCTAATGATGGCTACGGCGACGAGGATCGTTACGGCCACCCCCTGCCGAGTTTCGGGCTTCAGCGGTGCCCGACTTTGCTTGAGGTCGCCACTGCGAGATTTCCGTGCACCACCTTCGGTCTGACGGCCGCGTTCCACGGGCAGTGAAGCGGGCTGCGGTTCGTCTTTCGGGCGCGCAGTTTGATCAGGATTTTTCGGACGTTGAGCCATACCGTAGCTCTAAGAATACCATTGATTGCGGGTTTCGACGAGCGCGTGAGTACCAAAAAGCCCCGGGAAATCCGGGGCTTTTGCTCTATGCAATGGGGTAACTACTTCTTCACTGGCTCATCTGGTCGGTAGCCCGTCCCCGCAGGGATGAGCTTACCGATGATAACGTTCTCCTTCAGGCCCCGCAGCCGGTCCACTTTACCCGAGACGGCGGCATCGATGAGAACCCGAGCGGTCTCCTGGAAGGAAGCAGCGGACAGGAAGCTATCAATGGAGAGGGAGGCCTTCGTAATTCCGTACAGCAAGGTGTCACCCTTGGCGACGGCTTTATTCTTGGCCTTAGCCACCTCATTCGCCTCATCAAACTGCGACCGCTCAATGACTTCCCCGGCAATGAGGTCGGTATCGCCGTTATCAATGACGTACACCCGGGAGAACATCTGACGGACAATGACTTCGACGTGCTTGTTGTTAAGCTTCTGCCCTTGAGATGAGTAGATGAACTGCGTTTCCTTAATCAGGTACGCCTGCACCGCGGCCTCACCTTGCAGGTGGTAGAGCTGGTGGATGTCGAGGCTCCCTTCAGTGAGTTGCTGACCAATGTTCACCAAGTCACCATCTTTCACTAGCAGCGTGTCGCCAGGATGCACGGTGTGCTCGTCAACCTTCTCGGCTTCACGGCGGACAATGATGGCGTTCGCTTGCATGACGACAATACCACTCTCGGCGGCGGTCTGCGGGTCTTTCCCCTTCGATTCCAGGAGCGTCTCGCCAGCGCGTACCGCTTGCCCGTCTTTCACGGCTGCTTTCCAGCCGCGCTTGATTGGGTAGGTATCGTCCTTCGCACCGCGGTACGTGAGCTTCAACACCTTCTCGCCCTTCTGGCCCTCAACGATAGACACCGTGCCCGTTGCCGATGCAAGAATGGCGGGCTTCTTCACGGGTCGTGCTTCGAAGAGTTCTTCAACGCGGGGCAGACCCTGGGTAATGTCCTGACCGGCTACCCCACCCGTGTGGAACGTACGCATGGTGAGCTGGGTGCCAGGTTCACCAATGGACTGGGCGGCAATGATGCCGACGGCCGTTCCCTTCTTCACCGGGCTATTGTGGCCCAGGTCGTACCCGTAGCACGCGGCACACAGGCCCCGGCGGGCTTTACAGGTGAGAACCGTGCGGATACGGAGTTCATCGAGATCCAGGGCGTCGAGTACCGGCAGGATGTCTTCGGTGATGAGCGCATTCTTGTTCACAATCACCTTCTTGGTCTTCGGGTCGCTAATGCGCTGCAGACTGGTGCGACCAAGGGCACGCTGAGCGACCGATTCACCGAGGAGTTCCGAATCGGCTTTCACCAGGGCCATGCCTTCATCGTCGGCACACTGGTCTTCACTAATGACCACGTCCTGCGCCACATCAATGAGACGGCGGGTGAGGTACCCGGCATTGGCTGTACGCAAAGCGGTATCAGACAAACCTTTACGGGCACCGTGCGTCGAGATGAAGTACTCCAGCACGTCGAAGCCTTCTTTAAAGCTCCCCCGCACCGGCAACTCAATAATGTCGCCAGCCGGGTTCGTCACCAAGCCCTTCATGCCCATCATCTGGGTGGTCTGGCCCCAGCTCCCTCGAGCGCCCGACTCAATCATGCTGAAGACCGGGCCAAACTGATCGAGGGTCTGCTTACAAGCTTTCTGAATAGCGACCTTGGCCTGATCCCACACCTCGATAATCCGGTTGTGACGCTCATCGTCCGTCAGCAAACCCATTTCATAATTCTGGGTGAGCTCATCCACTTTGGCATCCGCGACCTTCAGAATCTCTGCCTTCGCCGTGGGAATAGTGAGGTCATCCATGCCCCAGCTAATGCCAGAACGGGTTAGGTACGAGAAAGAAAGATTCTTAATGCGATCAATGGTCTGCACGGTTTCATCCACGCCCAACTTCTGGATGAACTTCCCCACGAGCTTCGAGAGAGACTTCTTGTCCTGATGCGTATTAATGTAGGGCCATTCGGGTGGCAGTACGGCGTTGAAGGCCAATCGGCCAGCCGAGGTCTGCAGGCGCTCATCGCCCCGACGGACGGTGATTTCGTCATGCAGGTGAATGCTGTCAATCGCCAAGGCCATGAAAGCCTCTTCCGGGCTTACAAAGCTGCGCGGCTTCTCCTGCGGCCGCATCATCGTGAGGTAGTAGCACCCGAGAACGATGTCCTGCGAGGGTGTAACCACCGGCGTGCCAGTTGCGGGCTTCAGCAAGTTCTTCGACGAGAGCATGAGCTCGGCCGCTTCCTTCTTCGCCGATTCGGTGAGCGGGACGTGGACAGCCATTTGGTCACCGTCGAAGTCCGCGTTGAACGCCGTACACACCATGGGGTGCAGTTGGATTGCCTTACCTTCGATGAGCACGGGCTGGAAGGCCTGGATGCCCAAGCGGTGTAGGGTCGGGGCGCGGTTCAAAAGCACGTGGGAGTTCTTCGTAATTTCTTCTAGAATGTCCCAGACCTCACTGCGATCGCTCTCAATAAAGCGGTTGGCGCTGCGCACGTTATGCACGTACTCACGCTTGATGAGCTGCGCGATGACGAATGGTTTGAAGAGCTCCAGAGCCATGCGCTTCGGCAGTCCACACTGGTGGAGCTGCAAGTGGGCGCCCACCACAATAACCGAGCGGCCCGAGTAATCCACGCGCTTACCCAACAGGTTCTGACGGAAACGGCCCTGCTTCCCTTTGAGCATGTCAGCGATGGATTTTAGCTGGCGCTTCTGGCCCGTGGCGGCGGTGACAGTTTTACCATGTCGAGCACCATTATCGATAAGCGCATCAACCGCTTCTTGCAGCATGCGCTTCTCGTTACGGGTGATGACTTCTGGGGCGTTCAGCTCCAACAGGCGCTTCAAACGGTTGTTGCGGTTGATAACGCGGCGGTACAAGTCATTCAAGTCCGACGCGGCGAAGCGACCCCCGTCGAGCTGCACCATTGGACGCAGATCCGGTGGAATGACGGGGATGGCCGTAAGCACGGTCCACTCCGGACGCAAGTGGTTCGCCAACAAGCTCTTGAGGAGCTTCAGGCGACGGACGGCCTTGCGCTGCTTCACGTCCGAACCGGTCTTGCGTTCGACTTCCAGCGCCTTAATCTCCTCCGTCAAATCGAGTTCCTTGAGGAGATGGTGGACTGCCTCGGCGCCGATGGCTGCTTCAAAAACGTGGCCATACTTTAAGCTCAAATCGTGGTACTGGCTCTCCGAAATAATCTGCCGCGGCTTTAAGGTCTGCAGCTCTTTCTTGGCCACCACGGCGGCTGCATCCAGCGCTGCTTGCCGCTCGCCCTTGCGAGCCGCATTCGCAGCGAGGGCCTCGGTTGCTTGCGCTTCCGCCTTCGCCTTCTTGGCAGCGTTCTCTTTGGCGGCTTCCAAGTCCTTGGCGCGAGCCGATTGGATCTCATTCGCTACACGCTGAGCATCGGCCTCAATCTGCTTACGCTTCGCCTCCAGCTCCGCGTCAATTTGCTTCAGGGTTTCATCCCGCAAGGCATCATCGACCCGCGTGATAATAAAGGAAGCGAAGTAAATGACCTTCTCAAGCTCCTGGATAGAAAGGTCCAAACACAGACCAATCTTTGAAGGCACGCCGCGCAGGAACCAGATGTGAGAAACTGGGGCAGCCAGGTCAATGTGGCCCATGCGTTCACGTCGAACGAGGGCGCGGGTGACTTCCACGCCGCACTTGTCGCAGACAATACCCTTGTAGCGGATGCGCTTGTACTTCCCACAGTAGCATTCCCAGTCTTTCGTCGGGCCAAAAATTTCTTCCGCAAAAAGTCCAGACTTCTCTGGCTTCTGCGTACGGTAGTTGATAGTCTCCGGCTTTGTCACTTCGCCATGCGACCACGAGCGGATCGCATCGGGCGAAGCGAGCTTCAGGCGAATGGCGGAGAGATCGCGGAGGGTAAGGGCGTCGTCTTGCATAGGGGTGGCCATGACGGCGTTAAGCGGCGGGAGGAATTTCCGCGTCTTCCGTGCGGATGGGTTCGGCACTGCGGGCGCGCTGGTGCACCGTCGGCGTGTCTTCGGCGGGCGCGGTCTGCGCGTCGATGAGCTCAACATCCAAGCAGAGGCCCTTCAATTCACGCACAAGCACATTGAAGGACTCGGGGATATTCAGCTTCTGGATTGACTCGCCCTTGATGATGGACTCATACGCTTTGCTGCGGCCAAGCACGTCATCGGACTTGATGGTGAGCATTTCCTGCAGCATGTGCGCGGCGCCGTAGGCTTCCAGTGCCCACACTTCCATTTCCCCAAAACGCTGGCCACCGAACTGGGCTTTGCCGCCGAGGGGCTGCTGGGTGACGAGCGAGTACGGACCAATGGAACGCTGGTGAATCTTGTCTTCAACCATGTGGATGAGCTTGAGCATGTACATGACACCCACGGTCACTGGCTGATCAAAAGCTTGGCCCGTGCGACCGTCGATGAGCGTCAGTTTCCCGACCGCGGGGAAGCCGGCTTTCACCAACTGCTGGCGAATGACATCTTCCGGAACCCCATCCAGCGGCGGGCTCACAACTTTCAACCCCAAGGTGCGCATGGCCATACCCAGGTGGACTTCCAAAATTTGGCCCAGGTTCATACGGGAAGCAACGCCGAGCGGGTTGAGGACGATATCCACGGGTGTACCATCGGGCAGGTACGGCAGGTCTTCTACCGCCACGATGCGGGAGATAACGCCCTTGTTCCCGTGCCGACCGGCCATCTTGTCGCCCACTTGGATCTTGCGGAGCTGGGCGACGGATACCTGGATGCTCTTGATGACACCGGACGGCAGCTTGTCGCCCTTCTCGCGGGAGAAAATTTTAATGTCTACAACTTTGCCGTGCTCACCATGTTCGAGGTACAGCGAACTGTCTTTCACGTCCTTCGCTTTCTCGCCGAAAATCGCGCGGAGCAATTTCTCTTCGGCGGAGAGTTCGGTTTCACCTTTCGGGGTAATCTTGCCTACCAGGATGTCACCCGAAGAAACCTGGGCGCCAATGCGGACAATCCCCTCTTCATCCAAGTTGCGCAGCTTCTCTTCACCAATGTTGGGAATGTCGCGGGTGACTACTTCTGGCCCCAGCTTGGTGTCGCGGACATCCATGACAAAGTCTTCGATGTGAATGGAGGTATACCGGTCGGCCTGCACCATCCGCTCAGAAATGAGAATAGCGTCTTCGTAGTTCCCGCCTTCCCACGGAATAAAGGCGACCACCACGTTCTGGCCTAAGGCCAGTTCCCCGCGATCCGTAGCCGCGCCGTCAGCGAGCACGTCGCCGGCTTGCACCTTCTGGTGTTTTGTAACAATGGGCTTCTGGTTCATGCTCGTGCTGGCGTTCGACCGGACGAACTTCCCCATGCGGTACCGGCGGAGGTTGCCGTCGTCTTCTAGCACTTCAACGGAACTCGCATCTACCGCGGTTACGACACCGGACTGCTTGGCCAGCACCACTTGCCCCGAATCTTGCGCTGCCCGCGCTTCCACGCCCGTGCCAACAATGGGTGACTCCGGACGGACCAATGAGACCGCCTGCCGTTGCATGTTCGTGCCCATGAGGGCGCGAGCGGCATCGTCGTGTTCCACAAAAGGAATGAGCGACGTCGCAATGGAGATAATCTGGTTCGGCGCCACATCCATGAAGTCAATTTTGTCCGTCGAGCCGGTGGTGGGCTCACCGTGCTGCCGAATTTCCGTACGCTCAACTTGGAAGTACCCGCGGTCATCAATAGGGGTCGTGGCCGCGCAGGTAACGTGCCGCTCTTCTGTAAACGCGTCCAAGTACTGCACATCCTTCGTCACGTGAGCCTTCACCGGGATTTTCTCCACGGTGGAATCTTTTGCGAGTTGCTTTGCCTGAGCATCGGTAATCTCTGCCCCTGGCTTCAGCACGCCGCCCGTTGCCTCACGAGCAATTTCGCCTATCGCACTCTTGCCATCATTTACGACCGAATTAATAACTTTTCGGAAGGGCGTTTCAATGAAGCCAAAATCGTTGACGCGGGCGTAGGAAGAGAGGTGGCCGACCAAACCAATGTTCGGTCCTTCCGGTGTGGCAATGGGGCAAATGCGACCATAGTGCGTGCGGTGTACGTCACGAACATCGAAACCTGCCCGCTCGCGCGAGAGACCGCCCGGGCCCATAGCGGAGAGGCGGCGCTTGTGCTCGAGTTCAGCCAACGGGTTGGTCTGGTCCATGAACTGCGAGAGCTGGGAAGACATGAAGAATTCTTTAATCGACCCAATGATCGGCCGCGCGTTAATGAGTTGGTTCGGCGTGATCGTGGTGATGTCCAAGGTGGACATGCGATCCTTAATAATGCGCTCCATGCGAGAGAGACCGACGCGGAATTTGTTCTGGACGAGTTCACCAATAGCGCGGACGCGGCGGTTACCGAGGTGGTCGATGTCGTCGGCATCCTTCTGGCTGTTATTGAGCTTAATGACTTCCCGCAGGATGGACACGATATCTTCCTTCTGCAAGACGCGGTGCTCTTTATCGTTCGGGAAGTTAAAGCCAAACCGCTGGTTCAGCTTGTAGCGACCCACCCGACTGAAGTCGTAGCGGTCAAAGCTGAAGAACATCTTGGTAATGAGTTCGCGCGCGTTGTCGGTGGTGGCCAGGTCGCCGGGGCGGATGCGCTTGTACACTTCTTTCAGGCCCTCCGCTTCGGTGCGGCTGGGGTCCTTCTTAATCGTGGCGTCGAGGTAGCGCCGATCGGGATTGGTATCGACCTCTTTAAAGAGATCGACCAGCTCTTCATTTGTGCCGAAGCCAAAAGAGCGCAGCAGTGCGGTAACGGGCGCCTTGCGTTTGCGGTCGATCTTCACGTAGATGACATCCTGCGCGTCCGTTTCAATTTCCAACCACGCCCCGCGGTTCGGGATGATCTTGGCACCGTAGTACTTTCGGCCCCGCAAAAATTCAGACGTGAAAAAAACGCCAGCACTGCGGATGAGCTGGCTTACCACGACACGTTCAATGCCGTTAATAATAAAGGTCCCACGGTCAGTCATGAGCGGGAAGTCACCCAGGTAAATTTCCTGCTCCTTAATTTCTCCGGTCTTCTTGTTCACCAGCTTCGTGGATACGCGCAATGGTGACTCGTACGTAACGTTCTTCGCCTTCGCCGTAAGCTCGTCGAAGCGCGGTTCGTCTAGGTAGTAATTTTGGAACGAGAGCTCAAGGTCGCGGCCGATGAAGTCTCGAATGGGAGACACTTCATCGAAGAGCTCCTTCAGCCCTTCTTCGAAGAACCACTGGTAACTGCGCTTCTGAATTTCAATGAGGTCTGGCAAACCGGTTGCCTCATGGAGTTTGGTAAAAGTCGTCCGGTTATACCGGGTCGTTGCACCAGCGTGGTGTACGTAGTGACGCTTCTTCGACATAGGTGGCGTATGGAGAAAGCGGCGAAGTGAAAATGGTTTGACAGCCAGAGCAACGCGTGCTCCCGAAGAGCACGTGGCCTCGCACCGGTGGAAGTCCGGACACAAAACGCCTCCTTCCAAATCGCTGTTCGGAAAGAGTTGCGCAGTCCGTCCTGCTACTGAACGTGGTGCATGCTGTAGAGGCCTTGCCCCGTGAAGTGTCTGAGGGGCGCTCAATCTCCCCTATAGAGGGGAGGAGCTTAGGTTGTGGATAACTTGAACGTACAAGGAACCCCCACCCTTGTCAAGAGTATAAGGTGTGGAAAAGCATCTTTCCCCTTCTTTTGGCTGTGTTTAGGCCTTTTTTAGCAGTTCTGCTACGTGGGCCGCCCACTCCTCAACCCGGCGCTGATTCTCATCTAAACGGAAGAAGTACCCATCAATTTTTAAGGGATCGCCAACCAGCTTGCCCGCAAGCGCCTGCACGAAGCCGACGAGTTTATCAGCCGCCGCACAGAATTCTGTGTAGCTCCGATCGCCCAAGCCGAAGACGGCAAAGGGTTTCCCTCCGAACGTCTGACCATGCAAGCGCGTCTGCAATTCCAAGAAGTGCTGCTGCATCTGGCCTTCCAGTCGGCCATCCGCGCCAATAGCGTCCCACGTGCACGAACCAAAAATAACTGCGTCCGCAGACCGTAGATCATCCGCTTGCGCATCAGCGGCCGAGAGGACCCGAACTTCATGGCCGTGTTGAGCCAGCACGTTCTCCACGACCAAGGCTACCTCGCGGGTGCTCCCTGCATTTGTGCCGTAAATAATCGTCGACTTCATACGTATGAGTTACATGTTCATCATCGCACGAGTCCAGCAGCTAGGCAACGTGTGCGGCACGTAGGCTACGCCATTCTTCACGCAAGACAGTGCGATCATCCCATGGAACCAGCTGCCCACCCGCAACGGCCATAACTTCTTCTCCACCTTTACCAGTGAGCAGGACGACGTCATTTGGCTGGGCGTGCTGGAGCAACCAACGAATTGCCGCGCGCCGATCGACAATCCGGTGCACTTTCCCCGACGCAACGCGTTCGCCACCCAATGCAACCTCGTCTACGATGCGCTGCGGGTCTTCATCATATGGATCTTCGTTGGTGACGACGACCACATCAGCGTGCTCTGCCGCAAGGGCGCCCATGACGGCCCGTTTCGCGTGATCGCGTCCCCCGCCCTGTGCACCGAGCAATGCCAGAACCCGCTGAGGAGCTAAGAGGCGCACGGCTTCGTAGGCGGCGCGCAGACTTGCGGGTTCGTGGGCGTAATCAACAAGGGCGGTAAACGGAGCGCCGAGCACCACTCGCTCCAGCCGCCCAGGGACGCCGGGAAAGTTGGCGAGGGCATGCCGAGCTTTTGCCAAGTCAAACCCGAGGCCTTGCAGGACCGCGAGCGCGGCCATAGCGTTGCTCACATTGAAAATGCCGAGGAGCGGCAGTAGCACTGGTTGGCCATTGGCGTGGAACGTGCAAGCTGTAGCGTCACAGTGCACATTGGTAGCGCGCGCGACCGGTAGTTGCGGGGTGTCTTTAATCTCATTCGGTCGCACGCTGTACGCAATGTGCACGTCGGCCGCGTGGCGAAGAAAAGAGAAAGCCACCGGATCATCAACATTTGCAGCTATGACGGTGGGTATGGTTTTCCCATGCAGCGCCTTCCGCCAGGGCCGGTTTAAGCTCCCGAAAAGTCGTTCTTTTGCTTCGCGGTAGTTCCGGAGGCTGCCGTGCGACTCAATGTGCTCGGGCGTGAGGTTAAGGAACACCGCCGCATCAAATGCAATGCCCAAATGGCGGCCTTGCGCGAGTCCTTCCGAGGACACTTCCAACACCGCCGCCGTGCAACCTGCCCGGGCGGCCCGCTGCAAAAAGTTCTGCAGCTCCCCGTGTCCGGGCATCGTCATCTTGCTGCGGTTCGACCAAGTGTCTCCCAGCATCCCCCACTGTACGGTTGATGAGAAAGCTACCCGTTCGCCGAGGGCGGTTAAGCAGTGCGCCAACATGGCGACAGTCGTTGACTTCCCTTTCGTCCCGGTTACTCCTATGACGAGCAATTTCCGCGCGGGCAATCCTGCCCGCAGCGCCGCTGCCCGGGCACGCACGTGGTGGTAATTTTGGATAAGACGTTTGGGAATGATTTTCCGAAGCAGTTTCTTCATAGTCGCTTCCGGAGGTAACGCACCAGTAAGAACATGAGTACTACGGCTCCGAGAGTATTGAGAAACATGTCATTCCCAGTATCGAAGGCGGTGCCCAAACGGTTGCTCTTGAAAAGCACGTCCTCCCCATACTCTTCCAGTTCGTAGAGCGACCCCAGCGCCATTGCTCCCAGAACGCTCAACGTACCGCGGAAACGGACGCCAATGGTCAGGCGCTTCGCATCATGCAGAGCTGACAACATGTCAAAGAAGACGAGAGCGACCACCGCGCCGCCAACGAAGTGCGCGGCCTGATCATACCAGCCATACGTGCCATACAGACGCAAGATGTCCCCAAAAGCATCCGTGCACTGGCTTACCAAAACGGCCAGGAACGTACCGGCCCACAGGCTGCGCGCACCCACCAACCGCAAGCGCCACGAAATGACTTCTACCGCTGCCCAGGCCGCCACCGCCGTGATGACCAAACCCAGCCAGGTAAATTCCAGAGTCAGGGGGAGCACCTTCGCCCAACTCAACACCTCCACCAGAATCCAGAGGCCAAAGGCGAAACGGGCGACGGTGAGCATGCGGGGCACAGGCATAGCCAAACCCTAGCACAAAAAAGAAGCCTTCTCACGAGGAGAAGGCGGAAATTTATGAGCAGGGTGCCGTATTGGCGTTGTTGGTGTTGAGAAGAGCGAAGCTCTTCAGGTCTCTAGTATAGCGTGGAATCACCTCGTGAACAAAGAAAAAACCCGCATTTTTGCGGGGGGAGAGAGCCAGTTGAACGCAGCCCTGTGGAAAACTACTTCACCCGCACAAAGTTGCCCTGCAAATCCAATTCTACGACTTTAGACGTACCAGCGACATCGCTTGGACAACGATTCTTGAACTCGTCATCCACAGTTGTGCGGGGGCTGTGCACTAGATCCGCCGCCCACCCTTGCGTCAATCGATCCGTTAGGCAAGGGCCACTTGTCAGATCTTCACCTTGGGCGAGCAGCGAACTGTAGAATTCTTTGGCCCGAGCAATTGCAAACTTCTGGTCAGCAGCTTCCTTAATTGCAATGTCGGTTACGCCCGTGGCTTTGTTCACGAGGGTCCCTGCATCACTCGCCGCTTCACTTGCGGTATTCGAAACTTTCTGCCCGAATGTACAGCCAGACAGTACAAGTGCGGCAGAAATGACAAACAAATATTTCTTCATACTACTTGTACGTCACGCTGCGCGTGCCTGGAACAACTTCTACCCAGGTTGTACCGCGGTTGAACTCAATTGGCTTCCCAGTGCTCTTGGAGTAATAAATGGTCCGGCTATTCTTGTCTTTCTTCCACCACCGCAGAGCGATAGCGTTCCCGTCGCGGTAGAGCGTGGCATCGCCCCGACCAATGAGCTTGAACTCCAACCGCAACTTCCGATCGAGCACTTTTTCTTTGGGAATGCGCATAACCAGGACATTGGCGGCGGTAATCTGCTTGCCCGTGTTGCGGTCCTTGGCCACCACGTACCCGTTCCAGCGCTTGTACCGGTTGGACTTGCGATCGTACTGCCACTGCACGAAGTACGTCCGACCGTTGAAGTCAATGCTCAACTTCTTGCTGTGCTTCGGCCGATCTTTGAGTGGTACGTCATTCTTGAAGGCCCAGCCCTCACTCGACTTCGCCGCCACAGTTGTGAGCTTTTTCTCCTTTACGAGTTTGTCGAGTTGCGATGCGCTGGTAAACAGGCAGTGCACGCCGTAGCATTTTCGGGAATAGTACTTCGCGCCGTTACGCGTTAGGCCGTCGTAAGAGCGGACTTTCAAGCGGCCAATTTCCTGAAAGGCATCGTGGCTCCCACCGGCATGCAAATACAAGGCGTCGTGCTCCTTCGCCCAGTCCACGTAGTACGGGCGGGAGGAACGCACGGGGCCGAGTAACTTGGGCTTCGTTGCCTGCGGAAAAATTGCCATGAAGCGGGTCACGCCGCCCTCCGCCAACGTCTCGTACACAACGGCGGCTTGGCTCAAACCGGCTTGCGGGCGGGCCGCGAGCGTATTCTCAATCATGACGGCGTACGGCAGCTGATTCCAGACCTTGGTTGGCACAAGCGTACCATCCACTTTCCGCCGCCACTGCGCGGGCACGGTGACGGTTCGCGTTGTGAGTTCACTGACGGCTGCCCCCTTAATGGTCTGGAACGTAAATGTGTACGTACCCGTGCCTAAGGTCTTCTTGTGCGTGTAGGTGAACGACGTGGTCGCGGGCACCTTCTTCCCCTTCTTCACTTTTGGTGCAGGGACATTCACCCGCGTAAGCACTTTGCCATTCACGGTAATGCGCACCACGGAATTCACTGGAACGTTCCCGACCACTTGTAATGGTTGGTCCAGCAGGTTGCCGTCTTTAGGGCTATAGATGAGCGGGCGGTCCACTGCCGATGCGCTGTTTGCAAACGCAAAAATTCCAACGCAGAGAACGGCGCTGAGGAGCACGGCGCGAACGTTGTATTGCATTTGATTTTTCATGTGTGAACAATACGTAGTATACCAGAAAAAACCATCCGGGTCAACCCGTTCACATGCATGATTACTCCTTCCCTAACTTCTGAACCGCCTGCTTGATTTCCTGAATTTCTTTTTCGGCTTTCACATTTACTTCGTAGTCGAGCTGTTCCCGAATCTCGTTGCGCTTCGATTCCTGATTCTGCGCAATGAGCACGAACGTGGAAAGGAAGATGGCTTCCAAGGATACAATCATGGTGAGGAAGTTGAAGGGGTACGGGTCCCAGGCATATTCGCCCCCGAGGAGGTTCAAGCCAATCCACAGCACAAAAAGAAATGCGTGCCACCATACGAAACGCATGTTGCCGGTGAAATTCGCAATCGCCCCGGCGATCCGGTCGCCGGTAGAACGTTTGCTCTCAAATACTTTCTTGGGGTGTTGGGGCATAAGATTGACCTCCAGCCAACGTAATGATAGGGTACCAGGCTACGAAAAACAACCACAAACCTACGGAGGTCATCTTTGACAAGTACGGTAACCAACCAAGAGCTGGCGACGATCATGGAAATGTTTGCCACGACACTGGAAGATGCGGCCCGAATCGGAGCTGACGACATTGATAATCCAGCAATCGTCGGCGACGCGGTTATGGTGGTCTCGGCTCCGCCGACGCTCTCTGATGCAGAGCATGTCGAGGATAACCCAGAAAATACCGCCCGCGTCCTGTTCGGGGTATTCCTCTGCAAGCTAAAGGCACTGAGCGGCGACGAGTGGTTCGACGAATTGCCGAAAAAGCTGTCGCCCAAGCTCGACCAGGACACCCTGCCGCTGCTGTACATTAACGCTGAAACGCAGCAGCTCTACGCGCTGCTTGAGCTGGCGAAACGGTATTATCCGGCCAAGCGCATCCGCGCCATCAACTGCGGCAACCGCCGAGTGGGCAATACCCTAACGCAGTTCACAACCATTGCAGACACGCCCGCGCTCAGAGAGGCATTCCACAAGCACGGCAAGGTTACGATAGTAACCTCGGCCTACCACGTGCCGCGAATCTACCTCACTGCCAAAAAGTGCTTTGAGGAAATCTGTGAATTCACGGTGGAGCCCGTCCCCTTGGCAGGCCCCATCCACTTCCCGGTTACGCTGGAGCTCATCAAGGCGGAGCTGGATCGCATCACGAAGTACGTGGAAAAAGGCGACCTCGCCCGGCCGTAAAGAACGCTCGCTCGTTATGAAGAACCGATCCTCACGGGTCGGTTTTACTTTGCTTTCGGGCTGAAGTACCTCTTCCCTTTCAGCTTCTTGGGCAAGTACTCCTGCTTCCCTGCTTCCGGCGTGTAGTCGTGAGAATATTTGTACTCTTTGCCGTACCCTAGGCTTTTATTCAGATCCGTTACCGCATTGCGCAGGTGCAACGGCACGGGTTCGTTCATGGTCGCGTGGACGTCCTCCTTGGCTGCGAGCAGGCCGGCGTAGGCCGTATTGTCCTTTGGGGCGAGCGCGAGGTACACCACGCCGTGCCCTAAGGTGATCTGGCACTCAGGATAGCCAATGAGTTTCACGGCGTTGAATACGGCAACGGCAACCTGCAACGCCTGCGGGTCGGCCAAGCCAACATCTTCCGAGGCGAACACCACCATGCGCCGCGCAATGAACTCCGGGTCCTCCCCCGCCTCCACCATCCGGTTAAGCCAGTACAGCGCGCCATCGGGGTCTGATCCGCGCATGCTCTTGATGAACGCCGAAATAACGTTGTAGTGCTCCTCGCCGTGCTTATCGTACTGCAGGGCCTTGTGTTGCAAGGCATCTTCCATGTCCACCAGGCTGACGTGCTTCACGCCAGTTTTGTCTTTCGACGCAGCTTTCACGGCAATTTCCAAGGCATTCAGCACAGTGCGCGCATCACCATTGCCTGCACTCAGTAGCAAATCAAGGGCCTTGGCCGCTAATCTCACTTTCTCTTTCCCAAGGCCGACGACGCTGTCCGCGAGGGCGCGCTTCACAATTTTGGAAAGCTCGGGCACGCCCAGACGTTTGAGCACGAACACGCGCGAGCGGGAGAGCAGCGGACTAATGACCTCGAACGACGGGTTCTCCGTGGTGGCACCGATCAGAACCACTGTGCCGTTTTCGACGGCAGGCAAGAATGCATCCTGTTGCGCCTTATTCCACCGATGAATTTCATCAACGAACAGAATGGTGCGCTCGCCGTGAAACTTCCGGCGCTCAGCGGCCGCCTCCACTATCCGCCGCAAGTCGGCAATGCCGCTGGTGACCGCTGACATTTGCTCGAAACGGGACTTGGTGAGGTTCGCAATGATGCGTGCGAGCGTGGTCTTACCGCTGCCGGGTGGCCCCCAGAAGATAATAGAAAAGAGCTCATCGTTCTCAATGGCTTTGCGGAGGAGCTTACCCTCGCCAATGATGTCATCCTGCCCAACGTAGTCCTCAAGCTTCGTGGGGCGCAGGCGGTCGGCCAACGGCACAAAATGCGCTACGTCCCGCTGGATGCGCTCGTCGAAGAGGTCGGGCGATGTTGATCGTTTAGAAGTACGCACGGGCTGGATTTCGTTTCTGCTTCTGGAGGGCCATCTGGTGGTAGTGCAAGTTGTAGCACATGTCCGGCTCACGGACACCGAGCTGGGCGAGGACCCGGCGTAACTTTGCCCGATTGGCCGCTGTATCTGCGCCGAGAATTTCCACCTCCACGAACGTTCCGAGTCCGCGCACGACGTCGAGGGCAATGGTGACACGGCCGAGCCGGTAGGTTTCCCGCTGCTTATCGATGACAAACTCCCGCCGGAAGCGGAGCAGGTGGAGCAGTTTCTGGAGGAGCCGCACGTCATCCACTGTGAGTTCCAGCTCTTCGGCAGCGTAGGCATTCTTGGGAATGTGGAGCTCAAATCGCCCAGGGCGCTTCCCCGGCTCTGCACGAACGCGGAGCACGTAGCCTTTCCGCTTATCGAGTGGCCGCCGCTCCGGGGAGTAGTAGGTGTCTACCTGGTGGATGGAAGAAGATCGCCGCGCGTGCAACTGGCGTAAGGCGCGCCGCAGTGTGGCCAACGAACGGACGCGGGCTTTAAGTTCAATCTCCATGCTTTGCATACTTGCTCAACGGGTAGTTCCGGTCAACTTGCTCAGCAATGCGAAGGCCCGCGGCCAAGAGGGCCTCCAACACGGCTGTCGTGGTGTGCTGACTCAGTTCGTAGATGACCACGCTGCTGTCGGAAAATTCGATGGCGTCGGCCCGCGATTCCTCAACGAGCTGGATCATGTGCGGGTCGAGGAGCTGGAGCGAAAGACTGTCGTCAAAGTTGTTCACGTCATACCGATCTTCAAAGGCCCGACTCTCCGTATCCAGCTCATCTGCCTCCTGCAAACCCTGCCGGGTAATACGCAGGTGGTGCGGGATGGGGTTGGTGCCAATTTCCAAGCACCAGGCGTACAGCACCTGCTGCGCCTGACGCACGGTTTGCATTCCTGAGGAGCCGTTCAAGAATGAGCTCAGCATACCGGCTCGAGACAGTGTCGGCACTTCTACTTCTCGATCGCGGGTGATGGTGTGTAAGCTCCCGGGACGCGGACGGCCGACACTTACGTAGAGCCATACGTTCCGGCCATGCACCGCCCCTTCGACGTACGGACCATCGTCCTCCATGGTCATGGCGAGGTCAGCCCGAAAAAAATCTTTCTCCCGATTGGCTTCCATCCGCGCAGCTTGGCGGAGCTGGTTGCCAATATTGAAGTACCGTAGCCCGTGCTGCTTTGCCCACTCACGCACGTGAATGCTCGTGGCAAGACTTTGGAGCTCGGCACTCGAGTCATGGTCACCCACGAACCGCCGAAGTTTACGGTACACTCCCGCAACGACAATAGCCGCAATGAACACCACGTAGACCCAGAGCAGCAAGGAGTCAGCCATGCTCCTATTCTACCGCACGAGGCCGTGCATTGACATTCCCACCCAACTCGATAGGGTAGGCATGAAAACCAAATCATTTACCTTTCACGGAGGAAAGCCACCTATGGCGTACCAAACGATTGTTGTCGGGCTTGTGCCAGACGAATTCGCCCGGGACGTTCTCGCGCTGCGCCGCGCCTTCCGCGCAAAATTCCCGCAGCTCCGCCTGATTGATTCCAAAATCCCTCCACACATTACGGTTGTCGAGCCCGTCGCCCACCTCCTCACCGACGAGGACCTGGAGCGCATTGACGGCCGCCCCGTGGACCGGGGCACCGTCACCGTTGCCGGGTACGGCGCGTTCGCGAATCGAGGCGGGAATGTCCTCTACCTCAAGTGCGAGTGCGCCGGCCTCATGCGTGCCCGCCAAGATATCCTGGGCATGTTCCCGCCGCTCATATCGCTGGTGAGCGCTTCACCGACGTTCCACGTCACCATCGCCCGCCCGGTCCCGCACACGCTGCTGGTGTCGGCGCTGGACTTCTTGAAGAAGTCACTCACGCCCGATGGAACGCGCTTCACCATTGCAAAATTGGCCGTGTACCAACGGCAAACTCCCACGGCACCGTGGGCACCCACCGAAACCACCGCCCGTTTGCAGAGCCTGTCATCCTGACAGGCTCTCTTTCTACAAGTTGATAATCCGATCGGTCCCGTCCCAATCCCCACTCGCCTGCTCTTCCTGCACGTCCACGCGCTCGACAAAACTGGCGGGAATTTCGTCTACAAAACGGGAAGGCCGGGTAAGAATCATGGAACCCGTGGGGTTTATCACGAGCGGGTATGTGAGCGTCAGGAACGTCTTGGCCCGCGTGACCGCCACGTAGAAGAGCCGTCGTTCTTCTTCGGTCCCGCCATCTTCATCCAGGGCCCGAGCGTTCGGGAAACCACCTTCTACGAGGCGCGGCACAAAAACCGCTTCCCACTCCAAACCTTTTGCCTGGTGAATAGTAGAGAGCACCATGGCATCATCCTGCTCACCCCCGACCGCGCCGGCACTGAAGGCTTCTTGCAAGCTGACGTCGGAGAGGAAACTATCGAGCGACTTGTACTTGCTGGCGAAGAGCGCGAGCTGCTCCAAGTCCTGCAGGCGTTCACTCGCATCCGTGTACTGGCTGCGCAAATAATCGACGTAGTCACCCGTGGCCACCACGCGAATGAGGTCCTGCGGGGCAAAAGTGACGCCTTTCTTCTCGTCAGTCACGCCGACCTTGAGGAGCTGCGTGAGGACATTTTGGAAAGCAGCGACCCCGCGGCTCGAGCGCTTGTCGGCCAGTTTCGAAAGGTCGAGGGTACGCAAGTCCGATCCCGACTCCCGACTGTACGCGAACGCCGTCGCGGCCGTCTTGGGGCCGATCCCAACGTGCAGCGTCATCGCTCGAATCCATGCCACTTCATCTTGGGGGTTGGCCAAGAGTTTGCAGTACGCAATCACGTCTTTAATGTGTGCGCGTTCAAAAAAACGCAAACCGCCACGGACGATGTAGGGAATGTCGCGCTGCGCGAGCTCGAATTCCAGCGTCTGCGTGTGACTCACGGCTCGCACGAGTACGGCGATGTTGGCGAGCTTCAGCCCCTGCTCCTGCATCTCAAGGACGCGCTGCGCAATGAACGCCGCCTCCTGATTGTCGTCACGGCACGGCACGAGCTGCGGCTTGTCCCCACTGGGCCTAGCCGGCTGCAATTCTTTCTGGAACTGCTCACGATTATTCGCAATCACGACATTTGCCACGTGGAGAATTTCAGGGAGTGACCGGTAGTTCATCTGCAGCTTGAACTGTCGGGCATCGGGGAAATCTTTGGGGAATTGCAAGATGTTCTGGATGTCTGCCCCCCGAAAGGCGTAGATGCTCTGGCTATCATCCCCCACCACCAAAAGATTACCGTGCTTACCCGAGAGGTGCCGGACGAGTTCACCTTGCAAGGCGTTGGTATCTTGGAATTCATCAACGAGCACGTACTGGAACTGCTCCTGCAACTTCTCCCGCACGTGGGCGTGCTCCGTGAGTAAGCGCAGCATGAGCACCAAGAGGTCGTCGAAGTCCATGGCATTCTGCTTCTCCTTGCGCTCGGCGTACCGCGTGGCCACGGCCTGCACCTTTTCGGCGACGTGATTGAAATTCGGCAACTGCTCGGCCACAATATCCTGAAGGTCCCGCTGGGTATTGCGCGAGAAAGAAATCATATTCTGCAGCACGCTGGGCGCAGGGAAACGCTTCTGCGTGGTGTCGATGTCTAGGTCAGCCACGCAGGCGCTGATCAGGCTCCGGCTATCTTCCTGGTCAAGGATCGTAAAGTTCGACTGGCGGCCCACCAGTTTGGCGTACTGTCGCAGGATGCGATTGGCCACGTGGTGGAACGTGCCGCCCCAAATTGGGCTGGGCACGTTGCCGAGCAACTCTTGCACCCGCGTGAGCATTTCCCGGGCAGCCTTATTCGTAAAGGTCACCAGCAGGATACGATCGGGTCGGATACCGTGCTCCAGTAGCCACGCCACGCGGTACACAATTGTTCGCGTCTTGCCCGAGCCCGCACCGGCCAGCACCAACACGTGCCCATCGCCGTGCTCAACCACGTCCAGCTGCTCGGCGTTGAGCTCCTGGCTGTAGGCAATTTTTAGGTCGGTAAGTGGCTTACGCTTGAGGACGTACGTGGCCATAGCCATAGTATCCTAGCACGCTCGTGATATACTGAGAGCAAGACAAACCCAATCGCGGGGATCGCAACCGGCCACGGATGGCCACCTCCTTTCTGCAGGGCAGCGCGCCAGACCGCTGCCCTTTCTTATTGCCGCAAGCTCAACTCGTAGCGGATCTCTTCGATTCGTTTGAGGTTACGCTTTGCTTCGTCAGCCTTCTGCCGCGCTTGGCCAGTGAGGTCAGCTTCTGCCAGGTGGCGCACGACGTCACTCACAGTTTTGTAGATCTTCTCCACATCCTTGAGCTTGCGCTCGGTGGCCTTGAGGACGGCGCGTCGAGACAGCTCTCCCGTGAAATCGGCGAGGGCGCCAATTTGCTGCTCGGGGGCGAGGGCGGGGCGCTTGGGGAATGCCAGCTTCTTGCCCCGCGCAAATTCCACCACCAGCCAGGCTTCGCCAAATTCTTCTAGCGCCGCTAAGAGGTTGCCGTCGTTGAGGAAGCGCGCATTACCTTTGAGCTGCTGCTGTAGCTTCTCAAGCTGCTTCCCGGCTTGCTCAACTTGCTTCCGCGCGCCGTCGTCGTCATTGCGGTGCACGGCGAAAATCGCCAATTTGGACTGCTGCAGAGCTTCGCGGGTTTGACGGAAGACAACTTCGCGCACGTCGCGCTGCTTCCGCAGGTCTTTTGCTATGCGGTGGAAGAGGCTCATGGGCTTAAAACCACCCCGACTTCGTCTCGCGGCCCTCGGTTTCCACGGTCCAGCTGCCGTCACTATCACGCTTGAGCTTGAAGTTCATGCGCTTGTTTTCAATGGTCCCCTCGAAGTCCGCTTCATGGTGGCGTTTCGCATGTTCGAACAGAACGTCCGCTTCGCTGTCATCGAGCTGACGCAGTACGCGCAGGCCGTACTGGTCACCGTCAACCGTGTGATTGTGGATCGTGGGCATGGTCGTAGTAGTTAGTGCGACACTTGTACGGTAGCGCGATTACGCAGCTTTGACAAAAGCATAAATAAATGCTAAAATACATTTAGAAAATAAAAACTATGAGACCAATGGTAGCCCTCTCGGAAATAGACGTCCGAGAAAAAACCGCCCAGAAAATCCACTCCGTAGTAGGGACTGCAGTCCTAGCCATATTTAGCGGTTTGGCAGGTTTTGCGTTTTGGGTGATGAGCTCGGCAGACCAGCCCAGCGACTTTGGCATCGCGAATGTTCAGGCAGCGGCCAGCGATGCCACGAATAGCGTCGTGCTCACCTGGACTGCTCCTGGCGATGATGGCGCCACTGGACAAGCCACTAGCTACGACATCCGCTACAGCACGGCGACGCTGAATGAGTCCACGTGGGGCTTTGCTACTGCGGTTGTTGGTGAGCCCAGCCCTCAAGGAGCTGGCCAAGCTGAGTCGTTCCAGGTAACCGGCCTGCAGCCAAATACCACGTACTCCTTTGGCCTCAAAACCACCGACGATGCCGGGAACACCTCGACCCTCTCAAACATCGCTACGAAAACCACGGCGACCCTTTCGATTCCAATCTGTGTAGAGAACTGGCGCTGTGAAGAGTGGAGTGCGTGCACGAGTGGCCAGCAGACGCGCACCTGCGCAGACCAGTCCAACTGTGGCGGCACCAGTAACCGCCCCGCACTCAGTCGAACCTGCACAGTGAACGCTGACGGCACTACCACGCTCCCTGACGGTCGCTCGGTGGATGCCAATGCTGTCGCCCCCAACACGGTAATCACTAGCGCACCGACCAGCACCCAAACTACACCGCGCTTTGTCTTCACGTGGGACGGTGTAGACGATGCCACCGATCCAGATCGGCTGCAATTTAGCTACCGCCTCGACAACCGGGCGTGGTCCGGCTGGACACTGAACAACCAAGTGGCCCTCCGCGACTTATCGAATGGTCGCCACACGGTTAGCGTGCGGTCTCGCGACGCGGCAGGGAACATTGACCCCTCGCCCGCCACAACAACGTTCACCGTCCAACTGCGCTCCTTCATTGCGGTGGGCGTGGAACGCGGTGGTCAACCGCGCGTGCGCACCTACACGACCACCGGGCAATTACTAAAAGACTTCGTGGCCTTCGAAACGACGTTCCGCGGCGGGGTGAGTACTGCCGTTGCTGACTTGGGGGATGATGGCAGCGATGAGATTGTCGTGGCCCCGGGAAGTGGACGTCGAGGTGAAATACGGCTCTTCCGACAGGATGGCTCGAGCATTAACAGCTTCCTCCCCTACGGCACCGCCTACCGGGATGGCCTTAACGTCGCTGTTGCTGACGTCAACGGTGACGGGCCCATGGAAATAATCGTGGCCAAGCAGAAGGGCAGCGCCAATGTCCGTGTCTTCGGGTATCGCAATGGGCGCTTTACTCAAGTGTACCGAGAGTTCGGTGCACAAGTAACCACGGGGGTGAGCCTGGCAGCTGGTGATCTGAATGGTGATGGGAAGGATGAAGTCATTACGGGTCCGCGTGGAAGTGAGGCAGCTACCATCCGGGTATTTGGCCTGCGCAGTGGGAGTATGCGACAGCTTGCGAGCCGGGCGAACGCACTGCCGAGCCGGACTGGGGTGAGCCTTGCGGCCGGTGACCTGAGCAATGATGGAACGCAAGAGATCCTCGTTGGCCCCCGCACCAATGCTGCACCCACCCTGCGGATCTTTGTTCTCCGTGGCAGCAGCATCAACCAAATTCGCCGGGATACAAACCTCTTCCGCGCTGCGGAGCGAGGCGGCGTGCGCCTGTCCACAGTTGATGCCAATGGGGATGGCCGGGCCGACATTGTGGCCAGCTACGGCGCGCCCGTACAACCGAAGCTCACCATCTTCAATGGGTCAAACCTCAGCCGGCTGCGCGTCCTCTCGATCTTCAACACCCGCGACCGTATGGTCCTGAACCATAGTAGTGGGACGTAACCCCGCTCCCCAATCACCATGTGAGCCCCGCCCCGCCGGCGGGGTTTTCGGTTGACAAGAAGAATATTCGTGGCGTAAGGTGGGGGGCTTAGAGAAATAAACCCGACTCGAAAAGAAGGAGCTCCCTTGAAAAATTCACCTATCGTTTTCTGTGGCCGGGAGAGCCATAAGCTCGCCCAAGATGTCTGCCGGCACCTCAGCATTCAGCGGGGACAGAATCGAATAAAAGAATTCGCTGACCTCGAGCCCTGGTACCGCATACTGAACCACGAAAAGATTGGACCCGAGAACGTCGCGGTGGTTATCAACTCAACCGCCAGCCCGGCGACGAAGTCCTACTTTGACCTGTGGGGCCTCACCCGCCCTTTGAGCAAGCGTAAACCCAAGCGCCTCATCGCGGTTATGCCCTTCATGGGCTTCCGCCGACAGGAGCGCGATCAGAGTGGCGGCGAAGCGGTCATGTCCGAACTCATGGCAGACTTCATGGCCTGTGCGGGTGCCACCGACGTTATTCTGGTGGACATCCACCACCCGGATACAATTAAGCACTTCGAGAGCGCGGGGCTGAGAGTCTACCACATCAACCCTGACCCGCTCTTCATGGACGTCCTCCGTGGCCGTCAGCTGAAAAACTGGGTGTTCTTGCAGCCGGACCGTGGCCGTCACGACAGTTGTGAACGGATGGCCGCTGAGCTCAAGCTCACTTTGGTCCGTGCGGCCAAGGTTCACCCCGAGCACGAGAAGACGACTATCGAGAGCCTCGAAGGCGACGTGAAAGACAAACACGTCTTGGGCAAAGACGATGAAGTCGCCACGGCGAGCACGTTAACGGAGAACGCCGACCTCTTGGAGCGCCTCGGCGCGCTAGACATGACCTACATGGCTACGCACGGCGTACTGTCAGCCAATGCCGTGCACCGCATCGAAGATCGCCCCTTCATCACGAAAGTGTACATCACGGATTCAATCTACCTGCCGTGGGAAAAACGTGATGATTCAAAAATCCAGGTGCTCTCCCTGGCCCCAATGATCGCAAATACCATCCTTGATATTTGCGAAGAAGACTAGCACGTTAAAGCCCAACCCTCACCGGTTGGGCTTTATTCGTAGTTACCGTAGGGCCCCACGAACGTGGAGCGGGATGCGGCAAAGCCGCGTCACCCAGATGTGACTTGCAGTACCGGGGTCCCCAACGGTGTGGCGCACAGGAGCGAAGCGACGAGCACGCGCCGTTGGGGCTTAGCGAGGCTTCGCGGGAACGGTGGAGCGGGATGCGGCAAAGCCGCGTCACGCGGAACTGTGACCGCGAAACGAGCTGGTGCGCCCGAAGGGAATCGCCCTCCGGGCCGGGGTGCTCCCTAGGGTCGCACCCGTTCGATTCCCGCTCTCATAAAAGTTCCCGTACCTAATTGGTACGGGAACTTTTGGTGCGCCCGAAGGGAATCGAACCCCCAACCTTATGGACCGGAACCATACGCTCTATCCATTGAGCTACGGGCGCAAAAATTATTATTGTTGGACAACGGGTGCCTACGCTGTTGCAGCTACTGTATCAAACACTACTTTCGCCTCCGCGAGCAAGTCCTCGGCGGTCGCCGACTCCTTTGCATCGGCAATGCAGCGGAACAGCCCTGGTTCCGTCTTCGAAGCCCGGAACCACACCCAGGTATCGGCTGACACCCAGGCTTTGACACCGCCATCGTCGCCACCGCTCGTGACCACACGTGCGCCGGTATTCTGGTACGCCGCAATCAAGCCGCGCCGGACTGCCAGCTGCTTCTCCCCCGGGCACTGCATTTTCACCGCCAACGTCGTGAACTTCGGTAGCGAAGCCAGCGCCTCATCCAACGTCTGTTTACGCAGCGCAAGGTACTTGATGATGATGCCCAGCGCTTGCAAACCGTCCCGACACTGCCCAGGCGAAACAATACTCCCCCCGCTGGAACCTTCCCCGCCAACTATACTCCCCCGTTCCAGCATACGCGTTACGACATTGGTTTCACCCACTTCAACTTCTTCTGTAGGCGTACCATAGGCTTTCGCAATTTCAGCTATGAGCTGTGACGTGGCGTCGTTCGTGACAACTGGCAAGCTCCGCACATCGGGATTTGTCTCCAGGAGGGCGCGGACCACCAAACCAAGGACGTACTGACCCGACACAACCGGAGTGCTGTGTGCTCGCGCAAACGCGCTCGTGGCGGGGAGCACCAACTCCATTCGATCCGCATCACAGTCAAAGGCGCACGCAAATGCCAGGCCTTGATCGGCCAGTGTATGCGCGAGTGGCGCCAAGCTCGAGGCGTTTGGCTCCATGGCTCGCCAGTAGTCACTGGGCAACTCGTGGAAGAAATCCGCCGGAATTGACCACTCTTTGGCAAAGGCAATCCCGGGTTCAGAGCCTGCTCCACCATTAAAATCAAAGAGGATACGATCGTGAAATCCTTCCACGTCCTCGCGCGTGAGCCCGGTGGAAACCTCTAAGTGCGCGAGGTACGCCGCAATCGCCTCCCCTCGCCGGTCGGAGATGCCCATATGCCGGCTCCCCACCAACGGCGCAGGTTGACGGCTTGCCGCTATAATCGAGGCGGCATCAGTGGCGCTGATAATGGCGCCTGAGGACTGCAAGAATTTAAAGCCATTGTGCTCTGCGGGATTGTGCGAAGCAGTAATCATCACGCCTCCGGCTGCGCCAAAGGCCCGCACGGCATGTTCGGTGGCCGGTGTAGAAAGGATGCCAACGTCAATGAGCTCGGCCACCCCCGCGGCAGTGAGGCCAGCTTCTAGTGCGCGCTTGACGTACGGCCGAGATGGACGCGTGTCCGCCCCAATGACGATGGACGCATTCGCGTGCTGCCGGGTTACCCATTGCCCGTAAGCAAAACCATACCGACGGCAAACGTCCTCCGTGAGGCCTTCACCCCATACCCCCCGAATGCCAGAAAATGATTCAACGAGCGGGCTCATCGGCCGTGCTCTTGCAAAAAGCGGCTCACCGTCCCAACGTCGTCGGGCGAGCCAAAATCTTTCCAGTAGTCTTGAATCGTCTGGATGTGCACCTTCCCTTGTCGTGAGAGTTCGGTGACCGCGTCCGTGAGGTAGTACTCATTCTTCGGCGGCGTGGGTTGCACGCGATCGCACGCCCCAAAGATTTCTGAGGTAAAGACAAACAAACCCGTATTGATGAGCTTGGACCCCACGTCATGGTCTGGCTTCTCAATGATCTCCTGTAGCTTCCCTTCGCCATCGGGAATGAGCACGCCGTACTTCTGGTAGTCCTCACGGTGTAAAGCCCCCACGTAGCAGCGGCCGTCATCGTGGTTCATTGCTCTCAGGTCACGGACAGAGTACAGGTTGTCACCGTAGAGCGCCAAGAATGGATGGCCATTCACTGCTTCCCGCGCGGCCATGACAGGAATGGCGGTGCCGTACCGGTCTTCTCCCATCACGGCAAATTGATTGACAATAGTAATGGGGTGGGGGTACGTCCGCACAAACTCCTCGATATGCTGGCTCAAGTGCCCAACAACCACGACGATTTTTTCGTAGCCCGCCGTACGCAAGTTCTCTAACAAGTACCACAAAAACGGCTTCCCATTCACTTCAATCATGTGCTTGGGCTTGTCTTTAGCCAGCTCCTTCATGCGGGTGCCCTTGCCCGCGGCAGAAATGACAACGGTTTGAATCATACGTGCTGTTCGGCGGCGGCATTCCGCTTCGTGTCGGGGCACGTTGTCTCCAGGATGTGCCGTTCGACATCGGCGGCCCGAATGGAATCGTACCCGTCAATTGTCCCACCGCCATTCACGGCGAGCTGTGTAGACGCATCGTCGGGGTTGCGGAAAAACTTCCGCGGTACGCCGGTGCGGAACTCCTGGCCACAGGCCGTGCACTCCTTCACGAAGAGCTTGTGCTCTCCATCAAACTCCACCCGGAGGAACGGGGAAGTGACTTCTGGGCTAGACGTTCGTTCGCCTTCCATACGCTTAACGACGAAGAATGCGAGCTGCACGCACCAGCCTATACCAACCAGGCCGGACTAGCAACTCGTACGCGGGCAGGTATGAAACCGTGAGCCCGCCAAACCCCAGCTTAAAGCGCGTAATCCCGGCCCAACTGGCGCCTTGCTTGCTGGCGCGAGGCCGGGCGGCTGTCTCTATGCCGAAGAAGTCGTACCACTGGTTGCCGGCAAGCTGAGCTTCCAAAATCTGACGCCACTGTAGCAGGTGCGGGGCCATGACGTTGCGATGAGCGTTCCCCGATGCGCCATGGACGTAGGTCGCCGTATCACCAGCGTGGATAACAAGGTTGGCGGCGATGGGTTGGTCTTGGTAGTACGCCACGTACACGCGCAGGATGTCCGGTGGCAGGAACTCGGCAAGCCGACGGTAGTACCCGGGGCCGTGACTCTGGAAACGATCACGTTTTGCCGTCTGTAAATTTAACTGGATGAACGTTTCGAGGGCGTCACTGCGGTTCGTGGCACTCGCAACGTCCACGCGCACACCTTTCCGTTCAGCCAGACGAATATTGTACCGAGCTTTTTCGTGCATGGCACCCAACAACCTATCCGCGGAGTGACGGAGATCAAGCATGAGTGTATCCAAGGGCTGGAAGGCTGCCGCGCGACGGAGTTTCAACGACACTTCGAGGCCTTTGAACAACGCTTCATTACAAAGTTCGATGGGCGGCTCTAAGTGAAGAGAAATAACTTTGCGCCGTTTCGCCTCTTCCGCCAGTGCCTTCACCATCATGCCGAGGGCCGCTTGGTACTGCGCCACCGGTAAGGCAACGTCCACCACGGGTGCGTGGAAACCAGTGAGAGTAGATTGCCCAAACCGCCACGGTTCGTGGAGAACTTGCGCGACGCCAATGATGCGCGAGCCCGAAACAACTGCCCACCGCAGGACTTCCGCCCCAATCTGCCGCTGGAACTCTCCCCACAGCCACATTTGCTGAAAAGGCGTTCGACGTTGCGACAGCACAAATGCGTCCCACGCTTCCCGGTCGGTCCACCGTTGAATGTCCATACCTAGTGCTCGCGGAGCACCGCTTTAATGCGCTGCGCCGGATCGGTAACGGTGGCAGGGACTTTGGCCAGGGCCTTGCGCGCTTCGGCGGGCGCATAGCCAAGCTGCTCCAGCGCGGCAAGCACTTCATCATCACCGCCCTGCAGCGGCGCCGAGTCACTTGCCGGTTCGCCGAGTTTGCCGTTGAGCTCGCGCACAATGCGTTCGGCGGTCTTGGCCCCAATCCCAGAAACTTTCGTGAGGAGAGAGGTTTCGCCAGCGTGAACTGCCCGCGTGATATCGGCGACGCTCGCCCGGGAGAGCACCCCGAGGGCAGACTTCGGCCCCACGCCATTCACCGTCAGCAACATGTCAAACATCTCAAGCTCTTGGACGGTCCGGAAACCGTACAGTTCTTGCCCGTCTTCCCGCTGGTGGTGGTGAGTATGCAAAACGCACGTCGCCCCAACATCCAAAGCAGCCAACGTCTGCGCCGTCGCAAACACGCGGTAGCCCACCCCGTGGACATCCACGACGGCGGACTTCAAACTCACGCTGGCTACTGTACCCTCCAGACGCGCGATCATGCCGCAAGTATACCACTTTGGAAAAATGAAAACCGACGCTGCTTGTGTACAACGTCGGTTACGCAGACTTCGCTCGTCCATTCTTCAGGAGCCACATCAGGAGCATGGCTATTCCGAGGGGAATCATGATCCAGAGCATGAGCTGTTCGGCCCGATGTCTACCGTAGATAGAGTAAAGCAGACAAAGACATCCAGCCTGCACGCTCGCCCCCAGGCACAGTGCGCCCACGCCCCGCCAGCCAAACTGCTGCCAGCGAATACCGACGATTGCATCGCCGATCTTCTGAATGAGCGGTGTGAGCGCTATCCAGAACAAGCTGTAGCCGCTAACGGACTTCCCATGGGCGACCTTCTTCGCGCCGGCGTACACCTCGTGTGCCAGGTGACTCATGCCGGAGCGAAGCTTCCGCAGCCATCGCCGCCAGCCAGTGTCTCGACGGATACGCGGGGTTCCTACGGCACGATGATGCTGGATCCGTTTCTGAACAATCACCGTCGCTACTCGAACGACGCCGATCTTCAGCACTACCCAGGCACTGGTGTGGAGCATCGCCAATGGGTAAATGTAGTACCACTGCGACACATCGAACCAGCGGTGCAAGAATATAACGAACTGCTGATCTGCGAGGAACAAATACGCGGTGAAATCGAACACCTCGTCCTCCGCGGTTTTGGGTTTCGGTTTTAGCGCTGTAGTCTAGCAGAAACTTCGATTTTGTCAATGTGCAAGCGTGCTACTATAGTCAGGCTATGGACTTCAAGCTCCACTCCCCGTTCAAGCCTACGGGCGATCAACCCCAAGCAATTGCCAAGCTCACGAAGGGCGTGGAACAAGGTTTACGCGCCCAGACGCTGCTCGGCGTGACGGGTTCGGGCAAGACGTTCACCATGGCCAACGTCATAGCCAAGACCCAACGACCCACGCTCATCATCTCCCACAACAAGACGCTCGCCGCACAGCTGGCCAGCGAGTTTGAAGAATTCTTCCCGGAGAACGCCGTCCACTACTTCGTCTCGTACTACGACTACTACCAGCCCGAGGCGTACATTGCGAAGT
>CAZAMC010000001.1:12345-263274 GCA_964486505.1 uncultured Gammaproteobacteria bacterium | reverse complement strand
TTCCGGGATCGTCTAATGGTAGGACACCGCCCTTTGGAGGCGGGTATCTTGGTTCGAGTCCAAGTCCCGGAGCCAGCTCGTTTCGAGCTTTGCCGCATGAATGCGTGGCCGTTCTGCAAGCAGGAGTGCGTCACACCGACAGCCACCCGGTAGTAGAGTTTAGGGAGATTTGCTAAAATTTTTTCATGTTTCATAAATTACGAACCTACAGGCAGTTTTTCCTGGGTGCCTTACTGGGGAGCGCCGGTTTTGTGGCAGTTCTATTTTTTGTAAAGTACTTTCATGATGAAACGTGTGACTTGACGTATGTCAATCCACAACGGTGTGAAACCGATGTTGCTTTCAGCAATCCTGACTATGACCCCGTTCGAAGTCGTTTAGCAGGGTACATCGCACAGGAGAAAGTCCATGGGCTTGCTTCCGCAAGTGTGTACTTTAGAGACTTGCGGAATGGCCCAACATTTTTTATTGGTGTAGACGATACGTATATTGGGGCAAGCCTTTTGAAGCTACCGATACTTTTGCAGTATTTAAAAGAAGCAGAGAGTAGCCCAGAGATTCTTGATGCCCGAATTACAGCCAACGTTGACCCCAAAACTGTGAATCAAGGCCTCCCCACCAATCAAACCATTCAAGCTGGGAAACAATATACTGTGCGTGAACTTCTCGAGTACATGATTCGCTACTCAGATAATAACTCGCGGGCGGCGCTAACGAGTTACTACCAGACGCTCCACAGCGAGGAATTTAAGCCTACTGAAACCCTTGAGAGTCTGGGAATTACCAACATTCTGAATGACGAACAAGGGGTTCACATTTCGGTTCGGTCAGTCGCATCGATTTTTCGCATCCTCTACAATGCATCGTACCTAAATCCAGAGCGCTCTCAGCAGGCGCTTACCTGGCTCACTGAGTCTAGGTATGATGATGGGATTGCTAAGCCGATTCCCAGCCATATTTCCGTGGCGAACAAGTATGGCATTTACCTCACTCAGGTTGAAGCTGAACTACATGATTGTGGCATCGTGTACTACCCTCAGCACCCGTACATCATTTGCGTTATGACAAAAGGCAAGCAGGTTGAAAACCTACAGCAGAACATCGCCCACATTTCGGACGTCGTTTACCAGGAAGTTGAAGCGCGGTACGGTGTACAAGAGCCATAATTGTGTGGTCGCGTAGGGTAATGGACAGCGCGTGCGTGCTATACTATTTCTATGCACGAGCAATTTGTGCGTGAACTCGTAGGGAAAGGCGTCTTGCACTCCGATGCTATCATTGAGGCGTTCCGCAAGGTTCGGCGCGCAGACTTTGTGCATAAGCACATGCTGCCACAGGCGTATGATGATGCACCTTTACCAATCGGGTATGCGCAAACCCTTTCGCAGCCTTCAACGGTAGCTCTGATGCTAGAGTCAAGCCAAGTGCAGCCGGGCGACCGGGTATTGGAGGTTGGGAGTGGTTCGGGGTGGCTCACGGGCTTGCTGGCGCATCTCGTTGGTCCCAGCGGCTACGTGTACGCCATTGATATTTTGCCTGAAATGGTCGATCTTACGGAAGAGCATTTGCGGCCGTACCATTTCACCAACATTGACGTCCGTTGTGCCGATGGGTGGCACGGGTTGCCGGAGCGCTCGCCCTTCAGTCGAATCCTGGTTTCGGCAGCGGCAGCAAAAATTCCCGATGCCCTGGTGGAGCAGCTTGCGGAAGGTGGCCGGCTGGTAATGCCCGTCGGCGAGGATGTGCAAGACTTGGTCATTGCCACGAAACTTGACGATGGTACTTTGCATCAAGAGCGGCAACCTGGCTTTCAGTTTGTGCCACTCATCTCACCTCACATTAAAGAGTAAGTTATGTACGTGGTCATCCTTGCCGGTGGTGGCGGCACCCGACTGTGGCCAGTCTCCCGGTCTAGCAACCCCAAGCAACTTCAACCCTTCCTTGGTCGACACACGTTGTTGCAGAAGACTTTTCATCGTGTGCGAAAAGGGTTTCCACTAACCAACATCTTCCTTTCAACGAACGTTGCGCAGCAGAAACTCATTGCCCGGCAACTACCCAAAATATCTCGGGACCATTTCATTGTTGAGCCGGCAAAGCGGGATACCGCCCCAGCGATCGGTCTAGCGGCGGCGTGGTTAGCAAAGCGTGATCCAGAAGCCATTTTTGTCACAGTGAACGTCGACCACTACATTAAGAAAGAGGCGGCCTACCATCAAGCGTTACGCGCCGCGCACGCTGTGGTACGGAAACATCCAAAGGCGGTGGTGCTGCTGGGGGTTAATCCCACGTATCCGGAAACTGGCTACGGGTACATTAAGATGGGCAAGGCCGCATTTCGGGAAGGCTCGCAGGAGGTGTTTCACGTTGACCGCTTTGTTGAGAAGCCGGATTTACAGACTGCCCAAGAGTACCTGAAGCGCTGGGAATTCTTGTGGAATCCCGCGATGTTCGTGTGGCGGGCACAGACCCTACTCGATCTTTTTAAGCGGTACCTGCCTTCGCACTACCGAATTCTCATGCGCATACAGAAGGCGATTGGTACACCGGCCCAGCAGGCCACTATACAGCGCGAGTTCCCAAAGATGAAACCGATTTCTATCGACTACGGCATTATGGAGAAAGTTCGGCACATGTTCGTCCTCCCTGTTGATCTGGGCTGGGCAGACATTGGCCACTGGCGCACGGTGCGGGATGTTCTGCAAACCGGCAAGGGCGCAAATGTTGTGCGTGGGAAACACCTCGGTACTGCTGAGAACTCGCTCATTTACGGCTATACGAAGCGGGTCATCGCCACGGCAGGCATTAAGAACATGGTTATCGTGGACATGGATGACGCGCTGCTGGTGTGCCCGGCTGATCGGGCGCAGGATGTAAAGAAGATTGTTGACGAACTCAAAGCAAAGAAATTGAAACGGTTACTCTAATGGGTAAGCGCATTGTCCTCATTGTCGTTGGTGCATTTCTGATGCTTGGTGTGGGAGTCATTGTACTCTTTTTTCACCTTGTCGCGGCCCCTGGGCCAAATGCAGAAGCCAAGTCGGTGACGATTACCAGCGGGTTAGGTGTGCGTGCCATTGCCGAGCAGCTACAGGCTGAGGGCGTGGTATCGAAGCCCTATATTCTCACGGCGTACGCAGCCCTCGAAGGGGCCCGGGACGACTTTGTCGCCGGTACGTTTACCATTCCTGCCCGCGCATCGGTGCGCAAGCTCGTCGATATTCTCGCTACCACGCCGGACACGAATGAGGTCACTGTTCGCATTCCCGAAAGTGCAACAGCAAAAGAGATTGCGGCGATTCTTGAAAAGGCCGATGTTATTGCGAGTGTCGATTTTCTGGCAGCCGTTGCCACGACGGATTCCCGAACGGTGGCGCCCGACCGGACGTATGATTTCCTCCGGGACAAACCGGCTTCAGCCTCGCTGGAAGGGTATCTATTTCCAGACACCTACCGTTTCTTCACCGATGCCACGCCAGCACACGTCGTGAAGAAATTCTTGGATACGTTTGAAAGTAAAGTAACCAGTGACATCTTGTCAGATATCCGTGCGAAAGGTCGAACAGTATTTGCTGTTGTTACGCTCGCCAGTATTGTCGACAAAGAAGTGCGTACGGATAGTGATCGACGCATTGCGGCAGGCATCTTCCTCAGACGTATGGAACTGGGTATGGCCTTGCAGTCCGACGCCACCGTGAACTACGTTACGGGCAAGCAGCTCCTGCAACCAACAGCCGAAGATCTTTCTGCGGATTCACCGTACAACACCTACGCGCATAAAGGTTTACCCCCGGGCCCGATTGGTAACCCCAGTCTTTCGGCAATTCGCGCTACGGCAAATCCCGAGGCATCACCGTACCTGTACTTCTTGCACAAACCAGACGGCACGACGGTATTTAGCCAGACATTTGAGGAGCACGTGGCGAATAAAGAAAAGTACCTCAATTAAATGATACGCAAACCTCCCATTGTTATTTCGCTCGGAGGTTCATTGGTCATCCCCAATGACCTAGATGTTCGCTTTCTTCGGAAGTTTCGCGCGCTCATTCTCCGCCATGTAGGGGCGGGCCAGCGTTTCATTATCATCGTCGGGGGCGGCAAGGTTGCTCGTCGGTACCAAGCGGCGGCAAAAACCATCGCCACACTCACTCGGGATGACCTCGATTGGTTGGGTATTCACGCGACACGACTGAATGCTCACCTTTTGCGCACACTCTTCCGTGAGCATGCGTATCCACAACTCATTACGGACCGTAGAAAAATTAACCCGCACATCCGGAGTCGGATAATTGTTGCTGCAGGTTTTAAACCTGGCTGCTCCACCGACTATGATGCGGTGTTGCTCGCGAAAGCGTACAAGGCCAAAACGATTTTGAATCTCTCGAATATTGACTGGGTGTACGATGCCGACCCGCGTACGCACCGGTACGCCAAACCGCTCCTCACCGCCACTTGGAGAGACTTTCAGAAACTCGTCGGCACTCGCTGGGATCCTGGGGCAAACGTGCCCTTTGATCCTGTAGCCTCAAAGTGGGCTGCACGTTGGAAGATGCGAGTAGTCATAACCCGGGGAACAGATTTTAAAAACCTGCAACGGCTCATCGCCGGCCGACCCGGTAAAGGCACGGTTATTGGGTAATAGAAAACCCCGTGTGCACGAATGTGCTTAGACGCGGGGTTTCGGGGGGACGTGGATGAGCTTGTCCGAGATGACCGTGTAGTCCAGAGTGCGCGTCTCGCTCGTGTACGCCACGAGGTAGAGCGTGATCACCGGTAAGTGCCCGAGGTAGGCATTATCGTGTTCGCGCGACTGGATAGTTCGGATGATGGTACCTTCTCGCCACTTTCCATCAATGACATCGCGGAATGTTACGGCTATTCCGGTTCCGTTGCCATTGGGTATTTTCGGCAAGGTGGGTGCTGGAGTAGCACTTACCTTGATCGGTGGCAAGGTGGGCATTCGATCTCTCGGCTCATCGTCGTCCCAGTTCATGAGATCGTGCATGGGACCTCCAAAAGGGCAGTGTTCAGCAGGGGACTGTAGCACCCCGTTGGGCAAAGGGCAAGCACTTGACGTGCCGTGAACCCTTTGGTACAGTGCCGACTACGGTATCCCAAGACCGTCGGTCGCCCCACAGAAAAGGGGCAGAAATCCCGACGCAGGACAACCGACCTACTTCCTGAATGGGGGAGAGGTCCACGTCGCCGGGAACCACCCCGGAATTTTTTTACTCCCTATGGCAAAAACTCGACAGCAGAAAGAAGTAAGCATCAAGAAGTTTCAAGACAACCTGGGCACAATGAAAGTAGCCGTGTTTGCTGCTACCGACGGCCTCACTGTCAAAGAGGTTACACAACTGCGCAAGAATTTACGTGCAGCTCAAGTAGCGTTCATTGGCGTGAAAAAGACGCTGCTTCGAAAGGCTCTGGAGGGTGCCGGCTTAGATGCCGCGCCGCTCGCCGCTTTCCGCGGGAACGCTGCGGTGGCGTTTGGAACAGCCGATGAAGTTCAGCCAGCGTCGGTGTTGCACGCATTTGCGAAAACGAACAAGAATCTCAAGTTTATGGGAGGTATCTTAAACGGCAACTGGATGACCGCGGCGCAAGTGACAGCGCTCGCCAAACTCCCGAGCAAGCACGAGCTCATTGCCAAGGTGGTCTGGACAATTAAGGCGCCTCTCACAGGCTTGGCAAATGTTCTGGCCGGTCCCATGCGCGGCTTTGTGCAGGTATTGAAGGCAAAAGCGGAAAAGGCGGCATAATTTTACTCATTCATTCACTCATTAACCCACACCCATATGGCAGATGAACAGAAGGTCGTCGAGGTCCCTGAGAAGTTCAAGGCCCTCGTCGAGCAAATCGAGAAGCTCTCGGTTTTGGACCTTTCGGAACTCGTGAAGGTCCTGGAAGATAAGTTTGGTGTTTCGGCCGCTGCCCCCATGATGATGGGTGCTATGCCCGCAGCGGGCGCTGCTGCCGAAGCAGGAGCCGGTGAAGAGAAGTCCACATTCAATGTGGAGCTCACCAGCGCCGGTGGCAGCAAGATCGCTGTCATCAAGGTCCTCCGTGAAGTAACGGGGAAGGGCTTGAAGGAAGCCAAAGACTTGGCGGATGCCGCGCCGAAGATGGTGAAGGAAAACGCCACCAAGGAAGAGGCAGACGATTTGAAGAAGAAGCTGGAAGAAGCTGGCGCGACGGTTACCCTGAAGTAAGAGTAGAAAAAGCAACAAACCCGCTTTCGGATGAAAGCGGGTTTTGTTTGTGTCTGGATTATCCAATGAGCCGTTGCAGCCACTGAGCAAAAGTACTGAAACGATTTTCTACCCCGTCGGAAAAAAACATAGCATCGAGAAATTTTTCTGGCGTAGTACCTTCGTAATCTGGCCAATCATGTGGGTACTCAATGTTCAGAAGAAACGAACCTTCGTTGGGATGTTGGAAATCCCTGAAAGCATTCACTGTGTCAACGCCACTAATTTCCCACAGTGCCCATACGATACTACTCGAAGGCGCAATTTGACGGAGGTATTCGTAAAGCGTAGCCGCCCAACTTGGCCTCTCCTGTGAGTCGAAAAGAAGAACCAGGAATACATCCGGCGTGCTCTTCTCGGTAGACAGTTCATTTTCAAGGAGCGTCGTGTGCCAAATGTCGTAGCTGCCTTTCACTTTTTCCTCTACAAATTCTTCCGAGACGATAATCCCTCTCCATTCATGTTGTGGAAGAATAAACCGAAACGCATCCAGGAGTAATTCAGACTCCACGTTTAGGTTGTCAGAGAATACGGCAATGATCATTGCTTACCCCTTTAGTTTTATTCAATTCTTCTTGTCCTACATTCTCGTCACAAGCTTGTCAAGCAAGCGTAGAATGAAGGTGTAGGTTTAACGAAAAGGCTGCTTACTTTAGTAGAGAGCCCAAGATTGCTTTGCAGTTGACCTTCGGCTTTTATTCGGTTATACTTTAGAGTAGCCCTATGCTGGTTTTCCATGAACAACCACGGGAGAGAGTGCGTGTCTTCGTTGATTTTAACGGGCCTAAAGTAACGCCCAAGGCCTTTGAGTGGGGCGGGAAGCGCTACGATATCCACAGCCTGAATTTGGTGTACCAGCGGCGGCGGGGCACAGGCTACGATTGGTGTTTTGCCGTATCTGACTTGGCGAATGCTTACGTTCTCTCGTACAACCCCGAAAACCTCCAGTGGACGCTCGAGGAAGTGCAAGGGAAATAAAAATAGAAGGCGTGGGTAATAGTCACCCACGCCGTTCCCTCTTCCCAAAGTGGTGCAAGTTGTATTTTGAGGTCCCCCCTCAATGTGTGAGACACCTCGAGTGTTGGATTTTGGAAAGAGGTGTGTACTTAACTTAGCATACTCTATGCAGCGCGTCATCCTTCATCTCGACATGAACTCCTACTTCGCCTCGGTTGAGCAACAGGCGAATCCGTTCTTACGTGGTAAACCCGTTGCGGTGCTGGCTACGATGACTAGTCATGGTTGCGCATTAGCAACGTCGAAGGAAGCAAAGCCTTTTGGGGTGAAGACGGGGGTGCGAGCGATGGAAGCCAAGCAATTGTGCCCGAACATTATTTTCGTGCCCGTCGATCCACCCAAGTACCGCAGTACCACGCAGCGCATATTCAAAATTCTTACCGAGTACAGTGAGGCCATTGAGCCGTACTCCATTGATGAAGCGTTCCTGGACCTCACGGGCCTCGTGCCGTCGCTGGAAGCGGCTGCGCAGCTCGGCTACGAAATCAAGCAGCGGATTACCAATGAGGTAGGGGAATGGCTCACCTGCTCGATGGGCGTGGCCAGCACGCGCTGGCTGGCCAAGTTTGGCGGTGACACGGCGCCGAAAGGCGGGCTGGTCATCTTGCACCGCGATAACCTCACGGCGTACCTTAAAGGTCGTGCCCTGCAGGAGGCGTGGGGGATTGCCGACGCCACGGAAAATCGGCTCAATGCCCTTGGTATACGCACGCTCGACGAGCTGCAGGCGGCCTCGCCCGTGAACCTCATGGAGAGCTTGGGCATCCGCGGCTACGAGCTGTGGGCTAACGTGAATGCCGTGGAACTCGGCGGCTTGGCGGAGAAGCGTCTGCCGAAGTCCATTGGCCATAGCCACGTGTTGCGGGTGCGGAACCGTGATCCGCGGTTCCACAAAGCGCTGGTCATGCGCCTGTGCGAGCGGGCGGGTCGACGCCTGCGCGACCTGGGCCTGGAAGCGCAGGGCGTGTACGCGCACGTTGGCCTGGAGCCCAGCGGCAGCCTTGGTGGGAGCAAGAAGGTCTACCAGCCCGTGGTTACTACCCGGCAGCTCTTCCGGCAGGTGTGGGCGATGCTCGGCGAGGGCGTCCGTTTGGGTACGCCTTCCTTCTACGCGCTCGGCATGTTCCGCCTGCGTTCAGTGTCTGGCCAGAGGTCGCTTTTCGAGAAGCGAAAGCCCATAGCTCTCGCACGCGCCATTGACCGGATTAACAATCGGTACGGGGAAGAGACCCTTGTTGAAGGGGAGCTCATGCGCTTGGCCACTGATGTCGCGCCCGATCGCATTGGTTTTCGGAAGACGGCGGGCATTGATATTACTGGTTACGACGAAGTGGCTTGACGGCGCAATGAAATGGAGTAGCCTGAGGAACAGAATGTGGAACAAGGAGGTTGCATGTCTGACGTTCTTTTGACGGTTTTTGGAATCGTGGTCGGCCTCGGCGTATTTTCTGGGCTCATTTATTTCTGCCATCGCATCAGGCGTCGGCCGAATGCGGCCACCCGCTTGCCAAGCTACCGGACGCCGCTCGACAAACGTTGGCAGCGGCTGTAGCCGCTCCCATACTTAACCCCTCGTTGCAAAACGCTGGGGTTAACTTTTTTGCAGGTCGATGCGCTGGATAGTGGCGCCGATAACGAAATAGATTTTCTGGGTCCGTTCATCAACCGTAAGGGCGCTGGCTGTGCCCAAACTGGTGTGGGTGTACTGATTTACAAACTTCCCATTTTTTGTGTACACCACAACTCGGTTTGTGCTGGGGTCCAGCACGTAGAGATTCTGCAAGGTCACTCCGCCCGCAATTTTTTTCGCTGCCGAAAGCGGTGGTTCAATGGTGGAAAGCGCTAGAGTTTCCCGGCGACCCTGACTAAGCTTTAGTACTTCCCCTGAGTTTGTTAGTACGTAGATAGAACCATCCACCGCTATGTCTGCCGTATTGGCGAGGTCCACTTCTTGCTTTAACCAGAGTGCCGCCCGGAAACTGGTGCCGCTCCGCGTGGCGCGCAGGATTGCACTATTGGCGACGTCGACCGTGTAGAGGGCTGCATTATAGCTGGCAAAGCCCACGAGGTTTGCGCTGGCTTCCGGTAGCGTAAGCGCGGAACGGGTACCAGTGCGGACAGCGGGTCGCTGTTCAATGACCTCAAAGTTGGGCGTCAGTGCCACCAGTGAGCCGCTGCCGTAGGTTGTGAGATCCTGTAGCCCGGCTGTACCCGGTAGGGTTACCGACTGCTGAACGTTGCCAGTGCTGGTGGTAATGCCAAACAAACGGTTTGTTGCGCCGTCAACCGTGTAGAGCGTTCCCCCAAGCAAGGCCAGGCCTACTGGCTGCACTCCATCGGGGAGGGTGGCTACTACTTGCGGAGTTACCGCTACCTCGTGACGAGTTTGAGCAAGGACGCTCGTGATGTTGTCTGTAAGTCGTGTGCGTTCCTCAGCCTTCAGCGCTTTTTCGGGCAAGCCATTTAACTTATCTTGCGCTTCACGCAGCAGGGTTCGGGCGCGATCCTCGTCGCCGTAAATGATGCTCGAGGTTGCCTGTTCAATATTTTGGGTAATTGCCGCAACTGTTTCCTGGTTGGTTTTTGCTGCCGCCGATCGTTGCCGTTGGGCGCCAATGATGATGAGACTAATGGCAAAGACAATGGCCACTGCCACGGTGCCGTAGAAGAGTACGCGGGAGCGTCGCGGGAGGCTCTGCACGTCGGCAACCCGTTGTTCAATTCGCGTTGGGAGCTGCTGCGGTGCTCGGCGAACGACGTTTGCAAGCCGCTGTACAGCCGAGAGGAGTTTTGGTGTCGCCCGTAATGCCTGTCGACTACGTTCCCAGAGGAAACGGGGGAAAGTGTGAAAAACTGTTCGGCGGATGTTCCGTCCGACCTCACGAGGTTGAGCAGGTGAGGCGACATAACTAGTCCGTGCGCGGATGGCGGGTTCTTCCTCGGGTCGCGAGCGTTCCAAGGCCGGAGAGATACGGGTAGGTTTCCGGAGGACCCAAGCCCGGAAGAGAATTCGAAAACGGAGGGATGCGTGCTTCATCCAGCGTTGCAGCGCTGGCCATACCGAGGGAGTGAGCAGCGCTTGCGTTTGGGCGGTTTTTGCCAGCATTGCCTCCATGGATTTTTGGGGGGCTCCTGGGAGAACTTCTTGCCGTTGCGTTTCTACAGTGCGCTGAGGCGCCGGTACAGCAGTTGATTGCAGAATCACGGCAGCAAAGGCCGCATGGGTTGGGTCTACGCGAAGGACGGTCTCGAATTGACGTGCTGCGCCACCCAAGGGCGCTTCTACAATTGTGCGACGTACACGCTCAACGGAGAAGTAGTCCAAGAGATTGGCCGTGCTAAAGAAAATTGCATCACTGCCCTTGAGTGATCCTGACGCGATTGAAGTAAAAACTTTTAGGGGGTTTACTTTTCGATTTGCCGCTCGCTGGTTTCCCAGCAGGTCAATGACATGTTTGTCATGGATCAAGAAGCCAAGTAGGCCGCCAACATCGGTGAAGTGAACCTCGTGGTCTCGAACCGTGAACAAGACCATGGATAAAGAGTCGAGCCAAGCAGTGCCAAAGTCGGCTGCGAGTTCGCCAATGTACCGGTTGCAGGCCTGCACGGTATGTTCAAAGGCAACGTTGGCGTGGACTTCCGGGGAGGTGTAGTACGCGGCTTTAATGAAGTCCTGTAACCGGCTGAGCAGTTCATGGTAAATGCGCTCGTTTTGGGCGAGTTCTGCAACGAAGCCAAGTTGGCCGAGGGCCCGGTCTTCTGCCGGGCTTGGTCGGGCGATGAAGACGTGGGTCGTCGAGCGGCTCTGCGTGGCATCGTAAATCAGCAATTTATCTATACTTCCCATGCGTTTCTTGTTCCGGTCAAGTGCTCAAAGTATACTACAGGGACCCTTCCGGAGCGAACTGCACACCCATGGTCCAAACCCTCTTTGGTACCCCTACCCGCCACATCATTTTGCGTGCCCTGGTTTTCAACCCGGACCGGCCCTACAGCCCCCGGGACTTCCAGAAGAAGTACCACGTGGCCCCCGCAACCGCCCGCGCTGAGCTCCACCGTCTGGCTGAAGCTCGCCTGGTGGCCACTGGCGAGAGTGACGGCCAGACTGTCTACCGGATGGATGCGCAGAATCCGCTCTACCCAGAATTGCGTGCCCTTTTCTTAAAAGCGCAGCTCCTCACGGAGTACGATTTTGGTAAGCAAATCCAACGTATGGGTCGCGTCACCTTGGCTGTCCTCACGGGGTACTTCACCGGCGTGAAAGAGGCCCGAACTGACATTCTCATTGTTGGCACGGTGAACCGTTTGAAACTTCGTCGGGTAGTGCGGCGGTTTCAGCGAGAAATGGACCACGATCTTCGGTACACCGTTATGTCACGGCGGGAGTATCAGTACCGCAACGACATCACTGACCGGTTCCTCTACGATATTCTAGAGAATCGTAAAGTCGTACTCGTCGACACGCTGCCGAAGTGAAGCGTTCACTCCTTACGTTTATTGCTGATTCGCACGGTGTAGTTGTTGTGCACTCGTCCGGTACGCAACATGTGCAACGTCACGTGAAGGACTTGCAGCGGGGCTCGCTTCTGCAAGCCGTGCAAGCGATGGTTCGAAACCCGCGAGAACTCCAGGGGGTTATTGTTGGAATACAGCATCTGCCCTTCTCGAGTACGCGCAGTATCATTGCTACGGCCAACGCCTTAGCGTTTGCAGCTAGATGCCCAGTAGTGCGGGTGCAGGAAAAAGATTTACATGACAGAAGTGAAGTGCTGGAGGCAGGAGAACAACTTTTTCGAACCAAACCAGAGAAGTGGTTAACGCCGCACTACGAGGCGCTACCCAATATTTCTCAGCCACGCCAGGGAGCGCGTTACCATGAAAATGCTGGGGGTATAGTTTTTGACCCCAAGCGTCGGGCCCTACTTTTTGTTGAGCGCAAGGATAATGGCGTCATCGGTACTCCGAAAGGACACCGTGAAGCAGGCGAGCTTATGGTGGCAACGGCGAAGCGTGAGATTGCTGAAGAGACCGGTATTACCGGGCTTCAACTCATTGCGAAGTTGCCCTCTGTTCGGTACCTCTCTGATGATCATGGCAAACTTCCAAAGAAGATCCCTCACCATCTTTCTCACTTTCTTTTCCGGCGGACCCATCGAACCGTTTCGCCACGAGTGAGCACTGGCGAAGTGGCGAATTTGCGGCTGCTGTGGCTACCGGTAGAAGGGCTGGCAATTCCAAAAAAAATGCACCGTGACTTACGGCCCGTACTTACTCGGGCGCTAGCCATTCTTGCGGCTCGAAAACTTATTTCCGCCCCGTCAAAACGGACCGCATCATTACAGCGCCGTCGTCGGTAGGGGAGCGTAGTGAGGCAGGAAGGATACTGCTTGCTTTTCTGGTGTAGAAGCGGCAGAGGGGAGAAGCTGCGCGTCGGGGATGTACTGCCGGTAGAGCTGGAGCAACGATGGCCCGCCCTGCGCAAGGATGGTGTCCGGATTAAGCTGCAGGAAGTGCCAGGTCGTTGGCACGCCTAAGTGCACGAGCGCTCGTGATGTACGTCGGCCAATGTGGGGGATGCAGGCCACGGGCACGGTGCGCAATGTCGTTTCTTCCCATCGGTCCAGGTACCGAAAGCCTGGCTCAGCACAACTATGTGCTGCGAGGAGCGCAAACGCTGCGGTTGGGCCAACGCCCACAACCACGTTGCACTCGAGTTCCGTCCAGCAGGCTTGCTGGATATGCAGGAAGATTGCCGCTCGCTCTAAAGCATTGACTGCCGGAATGGCCAGAGTTGCCCCTTGACCATCTCCTGCAATGCTGAGTACGCGCCCCCACTGTTTGGTGAGTTTTTTGAATGCGTGGCGAAACCCCTCGATACGTTGCGGGTCCCAAGAGCGAAGCAAGAGTTGGGGTGACCGTCGTTTTGCGACCGTAATGGTTTGGCCAATGCGGACGCCAAATGAACGCGCGAGGTCATTAGCGTCAATGACCCTGCTTGTTGGCCCTAAGCCATCAACAACGGCAAAGGGGATGGTACGAAGCTTCGGCGTCACTGCCTCCTCGATACTCGCTACGAAGTGCCATAAGCGCACATGTGCTACCGCTGTTGCGGTGCTGAAGTTCCGGCGAGCGAGTTGGGAGAAAATATTCATGAGCCGAAGGAAAACCGAAAGTGTGAACGAAAAAAATTTAGACGAATTTGCGAATGACCCCGATGACCTTTCCTTGAATGGTGACATTCTGCACATCAATAGGTTTGTAATTTGTGTTTGCTGGTTGCAAACGCACGAAGTTTTTTTTCTTGAAGAATTTTTTTAAGGTCGCCGTTCCATCATCGAGAAGGGCAACAACCATGTCGCCATCGCGGGCCAGTTGGCTTTTTTCTACAACGACAAAATCACCATCAGCGACGAGGCTCTCGATCATGGAATCGCCACGCACCTTGAGGATGTAGGCATTCTTCCGGCCCACGAGTTCTCGGGGCACAGCAATCATGTCCTGCTTGTCCTCCGCCGCTTCAATAGGTGAACCGGCGGCAATAGTCCCAACAAGGGGGAGCAGGAGCGATGTCGTCTCGGACGCCTCATCGTGTTCCGGTTCAAGGAGTTCAATCCCGCGAGCATTGTTGCGATCCCGCTTTATAAAGCCGGCTTCTTCGAGAAAGGCCAAGTGCTCGTGCACCGTGGCGAGGGAAGAGAGCTTGAACGCTTTCGCAATTTCGGAAAGCGTTGGGGCATAGCCATGGTCCTTAATGTACTTCTGCAAGTACTCCAGGATGGCGCGTTTTTGCTTGTGGAGGATAGGAGCCATATACGGGGTATAGGCAAGTATAGCCGAAGGAAAACCGAATATCAAAATGATCTAGGCATATTCTTGAGTTTTTACGTACCTATTCTGCCGAAAGAGCGAAATGGGCTGTGGATAACTTTTGAAGCTAATCCTAGCGCAAATGTGACCGCCCCCGTAATGCAGGCATGCAGGAAAATGAGAAAAATGTGGATAAACAGCCTTGACCCCGTTTCTGTGCTCATGTAGCATGCGCATTACCTGTAAATCAGGAAAACATTGTTCGCGACCAAAGTGGTCGCCACAATATGAGAACTCGAAACGGTAGGGTACCAAGAAGCGGCTTCGAGCCCATGGGCTCGAGAAGACAACTAACGCGAAAGCAGCGTTGTCGAAAGAGGACGCCGATGCGTCCCGCATTCATAATTGATCACTCCGGTGATCACCCCAACCACACACCCATCTCGTTCCTAAAGAGGAACATCTACTGGTAGGCCATTCAGTCTTAGAGGCCAGGGATGTAACGACCCGTAAGCGTGTACATGTGAGGTCGCGAGATCTGTGCTGGTGGCGATTGTTGCCCCTTCTGAAGCGTGCGACGCTGATCGCAATTTTGTCACTTCGGTGACAAGCTTCTACCTTCTACCTAACGAGTTTTCGCCACAAGGGGCGCTCTACAATCTTTCATTAGAAAGTAGACGCCCCTTTTTCTTTTGGTCCAAGTGCTACACTGTAACTATGGCAAAGTGGTATTTAGGTATTGATGGTGGCGGCACGAAGACTGAGGCACTTCTCGGCCCCGACCTGCATAGCAGCGCGTGGGGGAAAGCCGGACCCTCAAATCCACATGCCGTTGGCATTGTCGCCGCGGCAAAGAACGTGAAGGCGGCTATCCTGGCCGCCGAAAAGCAGATTGGCAAGTGTCGCCCGTATAAAACCGTCATTGGTTTAGCGGGGATGGACACACCGCGCGACGTTGTGGCGATGCACCGAGCGCTGCAGAAAGAGCTTCGATCGGTTGTTTTGCCGGGTTGGCAATTGGTGAATGACATTGTCATTGCCTTTCGCTCCGGTACCAATGCCAAGCGTGGCGCCGTTCTCATCGCGGGCACCGGTTCCAATGCGCTTGCCATGGGCCCCCAGGGTTCTGCGCGGGCGAGTGGGCGTGGTCATCGGCTAGCAGATGAAGGCTCGGGTTACGCGCAAGGTCTGGCGGCGCTGCATGCAGTGACAAAAGCTGATGACGGGCGCGGGCCGAAGACCTTACTTACCAAGTACCTTCTCGCGCACTTCAAGGTTCGAAAGCCAGCAGACCTCATTCACATCGTGTACGAACCGGCTTTCGGTAAACCACAGATTGCAGCACTTGCACCGCTTGTGCAGTACGCGGCCGAACGGGGGGATGTTGTCGCTCGAGCGATTATCATCGATGCAGCTCGCGAGCTCGCCTTACTCGCAATGACGGTTATACAGAAGAGCGGACTCCGACGTACAGTATTCCCACTCGTCACGGTGGGCGGCATCTTCAAGTGCCCGATTATTCTCCCTGCTCACTTCCGCGCCGTTGTTCGAAAGTTTTCGCCAAAGGTGCAGTTCATCCAACCGAAGCTGCGGCCGGCGCTAGGGGCCTGGAAAATGGCGGGCGGACGATGAGCGAACAGCCGATTTTTTCCGTTAGCGAATTCGTCCAGACACTCAAGGTGCACCTGGGCCGTTTAGGGCAGGTGGTAGTGGAGGGGGAGGTCAGTGGGTACCGGGTGAGTAAAGAGAAGCTTGTATACTTTGAACTCAAGGATGAGAGCAGTCGCATCTTGTGCTTCATGATGGTGTGGGACCTGGATGTTGATTTGCAGGATGGCCTGTCGGTGCGGGTCACATCCGTCCCGTCGCTTTTTACGGGCAGCGGCGGCCTGCATCTGCGGGTTTCTCAAGTGGAATTGGTTGGTCAGGGTGCGTTGCAGCAAGCCCTGGAGAAGACGAAGAAGAAGCTCGAAGCAGAAGGTTTGTTCGCGCCAGAGCGCAAGCGCGCGCTTTTGGAGTTTCCAGAGCGCATTGGGCTCATGACGTCGCCGGACGCTGCGGCGAGAACGGATGTTCTCCGCGTGCTGAAAAATCGTTGGCCCTTCGCGCGCGTCGTATTCTTCCCCGTGGGGGTACAGGGGACGGGTGCCATTGCGCAGATTGTGGGCGCGCTGGAGCGCTGTGGGAAGTACCAGCTGGATGCGGTCATCCTCACCCGTGGGGGTGGGAGCCTGGAAGATTTGCAGGCGTTCAATAGTGAGCGGGTCGCCCGCGCGATTTTTTCTTGTGCCGTGCCCGTTGTGAGTGGCATCGGGCATGAGCGTGACTGGACAATTGCTGACCTCGTTGCCGATGTGCGCGCCGCGACGCCCAGCAACGCCGCCGAAATTGTGAGTCCGGATGCCGAGCACGTGCACGCGCGAATCGGACAACTCGTTGCCGATGTGGAGGATGGGTGGCGGCAAGCATTGGGTGAGGCGCACGATCGGCTCCACCACCTCACGAGGGATCTCACGAGCAGCGTGCAAAGTACGGCGCAGCGCGTCCAGCATTTGGGCGGCCGCCTGGTGCGTACGTACGTCGCCGCCCTCCAGCGCGTGCGCGCAAATATCCAGCATGCGGGCAAACTCGTTCAGACCCTTTCGCCGGTCGCCACGCTGGAACGGGGGTACTCGTTGACGATGGTTGATGGTCGGGTGGCAACCGATGCGCGCGCGGTGGCAAAGGGGAGCCGCTTGCAAACCCGCTTGAAGCGTGGCACACTTCGCTCTACTGTTGACTAACTATGCCAAAGAAAACCAAGTCATCGTTTACTCAGGATTTTTCTGAACTGGAGGCACTGGCCCAGAAGTTTGAGGCGGGCGCCTTTGACGTCGAACAGGGGTTAGCGGACTTTGAGCGCGGCATGGCCTTGGCGAAACAGTTACAGGATCGTTTGAAGGCCGTTGAGCAGAAAGTGGAAACTATAAAGGCGAAGTACCGAACGGCGACGGATGGGGAGTAAGTTTTCCGTGATTGTCGCGCTTCTCCTGTTGAGCACTGCGTGCACCCAGGCCCCCGTTGTCTCCCCAGTTATGCCCGAGCGCATCTCCTTTCTTACGAGTGATAACGTAACCATCGTCGGGTCATACACTGACGCGGGCACCGATCGAGTTGCACTCCTCCTGCACATGCTGCCGGCCACGAAAGAGAGCTGGCACGCGTTTGCTGAAGGCCTGCGAGAGCAGGGGATAAGCGCTCTCGCTATTGACCTGCGCGGCCATGGGGAGAGTAGCCAGCAAGTGGGCAGCCGTCTTGACTACACGACCTTCACCGATGCAGAGCACCAAGCCTCCGCGAAGGATGTTGACGCAGCTCTTGGCTGGCTCACGCAACGGGGATTTGCCAAGTCCAAGATTGCTATCATCGGGGCGAGTATTGGGGCGAATCTCATGCTCCAGACTCTGGGGTATGATGCTGAGCTGCGCGTCGGCGTTGCACTTTCCCCAGGAGCAAGCTACCGTGGCATAGAACCCGCTCCTTTTGTGAGCGCGTACGCGCCGGAGCAGCAGCTGCTTTTCGTGGCGAGCCGTGATGACGTGAGTAGCGCCATTGCCACCGAAGCCTTTGCCAAGCAAAGCACGGCTGGGCATGAACTCATCCTCCTGGACCACGCCGGGCATGGCACGGCGATGTTCGACGCTGAACCCGACGTGCAATCTCGCATCCTCACTTGGCTCTCGAAAACTCTATGATTCTCAACGACCTCTCACAGGCGATGGTGACCACGGTGTACAATCTCTACGCTGATGCGGCGCACATCGAAAATCGCCAGCCCCCGATGCTCGACGACGTACGTGCTGCCTTAGCTGGTGAAACCAAGCGTTTTGTTGTGGCTGCACCAGCAGGCCACCCGTTGAAGCCGGAACTCTGGTACGCCGAGGATGTAAATAAGAACCTCATCTTTAGCTTCGTCACCCCAACCGATGTGTCTAAGTCAGAACTAGCAACTGCCGAAGCCGCGAAAGCCGACTTTGACCAACGTCTGCAGCAGTACCTGGTCGACTACTACATCTAAGTGCTATGCTAGGCACAGGTATGGCGAAACTCCGAACCATTACCCTCACGCTCTTCTGCCTCTTCATGGCGGGTGGCCTTGTGGCGTGCAGCTCGACGGGGAGCAATGGTAATACGAATGCGCAGAGTGCTGCGACAGTAACGAAACCCAACCCCGGGCTCGTTTTGAGCGCCTCGCCCGCCAAAGGGCCTGCTGCTGGAGGAACAACCGTAAAAATTACCGGTGAAGGCTTCAACGGTAGTCCGGCCGTGCTCTTTGGTACCGTCGAAGCCAAGGATGTAAAAGTGGTGAGTGCAACCGAGTTGAGCGTCGTCACGCCAGCGGGGGCAAAAGGGGACAACGTCGACATCACCCTCCGCGCGCCCGATGCGCCCACCTCGACACTCGTCGACGGTTTTCATTACGAATAGTTTTCCTGGTTGACGGGCTGCTGCCGCTCTGGTAGCGTGCCGATTTACGATGCTTTCTAAACGCGCTGCATTTCGCCTCTACCGGTTTCTCGAAATTTTTCCAGGTGCCCTGGTCTGGGCGACTTTTGCGTTGGCCATTGCGCTGTCTTTCTGGAAGCCGCTCTGGGTCATTGGTTTCATTATAGTATTCGATGCCCTGTGGCTGATTCGGATTTCATACTTGCTGGTGTACCTCCTCACGTCCTACCGACGTTTTCGGCAAGAGAGCAAACGCGACTGGGTTACTCTCGCTTCGGCCCAGCCGCGGTTCAACGACATTATCCATCTCATTTTTCTGCCCACCTTCCAAGAGCCAGAAGCAGTGGTGGACCAGAGCCTGGAGGGGCTCACGAAAGTGCAGTACCCCGCCGACAAGCTTTTCATTGTGTTGTGTGGTGAAGAGAAGGATGAGCAGAACTTTCGCCGGATTGCCGAGCGCATGGAGGCAAAGTACAGCAAACGGTTCTTTCGCTTCCTGGTGACCGTGCACCCGAAAAATGTTCCAGGCGAGGTGGCAGGTAAAGGTGCAAACACGGCCTATGCTGGGCGGCTAGCGAAGGCCGAGATTGATGCCCTGCAAATACCTTACGCGAATATCGTCGTCTCGAGTTTCGATGTGGATACTGTGGTTCACCCGCAGTACTTTGCCTGCTTGGCATACCACTACCTCACCGTACCGAACCCCACCCGAGCGAGTTACCAACCGCTAGCGGTGTACAACAATAACGTCTGGGAGTCGCCCTTCCTCATGCGCGTGGTTGCCATGTCCACCACGTTCTGGCTTATGACTGAGCAGATGCGCCCGGAACGGCTCTTTACGTTCTCCTCGCACTCTATGCCTTTCCAGGCCCTTGTGGATGTTGGTTTCTGGCAGAGTGATATCGTCACCGAGGACTCCCGCATCTTCGTGCAGGGGCTCATTGAGTACGACGGGGATTACCGCGTGGTCCCACTCTTCATTCCGTTATCTATGGATACGGTCATGAGTGCTACGCTCAAGCAGAGCTTGCGTAACCAGTACAAGCAGCAGCGGCGGTGGGCGTACGGCATTGAGAATTTTCCCTTCATGGTCTGGCACTTCTGGGGGAATGCTGCAATCCCGTTCCTCAAGAAGTTTCGTTACCTATTCAACCAGCTGGAAGGCTCGTACTCGTGGTGCACCGCGCCCATTCTCATTTTCATTCTGGGTCGTTTACCTGTAGGCGTGGCTAATGCTCGAGGTCTCACGGCCGCCCTCACCCAGAATACGCCACACATTTTGTCTATCCTCATGACCATTTCGATGATCGGCTTGGTAGCGTCAGCCCTGCTGAGCCTCACCTTGCTCCCTCCGCGTCCCGCGCACGTACCGCGTTGGCAGTGGTTGGTCATGTTTGTCCAGTGGATTATTTTCCCGATTACTATGGTGGCCTTCGGTTCCATTCCCGCAACCGATGCACTAACACGCCTCATGCTGGGGAAGTACTTGGGTTTTAACGTCACCGAGAAGTACCGCCGTCCAGTAACATGAAGACGCCTACGCAGGGTTGTGCGTAGGCGTGCTTGAGGTTCAGAGTTTTGCTATTTGCTCGCGGGCATTTGTGGCTGCGAGCGTTTCGGGGTACAGGCGGATGATGGCTTGCCAGCGTTCGCGGGCCAGGAAGTCGGCAACGTTTTCTTCTTCTACCAGCTTCCGGATGAGCTTCCCCTGGTTGAGCAGGATGTTTGCCCGGATGTCTGGGCTGAAGAACGCTTGCACGCTGTCCGACGAATCCGCACTTTGCTCCGTGAGACGCTCGAGGAGCCCCCACGATTTTTTCCAGTACTTCTCAGCGTCATCGAGGGCGTCGCCTTCCTGGAGGAGGTTCGCGACGAGGAAGATGACGCCTAGGTCATGCGGATTTTCTCGGGCCAGTCGTTCGGCGTCTTTGAACGCGCGTTTTGCACGGTCTTTGGTGTCACCGAAGACTTTGGTCAATGCGCCATCGTGCCGAGCTCGAAGTGCGCACGCTATTGCGTAGTACGCTTCCAACCGGGGCGTACGGGTTTGGCTGAGGGCCTTCTCGAAGTAGTACTTCGCCGAGTCGGCATCCTGCTGCCCATTGTTGGTTTCCCGCAAGAAGACTTTATTAACGTACAGCGTGCCGAGTTGCACCCATGTACTGGAATCGCGGGGGAGGCTGCTGATCAGCGAATCCGCGAGAGTACCCGAAACGGTGCTCAGCGGCTCGCACTGGGCGTACGCCGTGCTTCCTGCAAAGCAAAACGCGATGAGCATTCGAATGAGCATTGTCCTTCCTTTCCGTATATTGATCGTTTGTTCCACGCACCGTACCAGAAATGGGCGCTCTGGTCAAGGGTTGTGCAAACCAGTACACTACGTTGCGTATGCGCAATGCTCTCAGTACGATCGCCGTACTCCTCGCCATTGTGGTGGGTGCTCCCGTGCTTGTGGTTTGGAGCGTTCGGACAACGGTTCTGGAGAGCGCTCCGTGGCAGGATGCCCTCCGTCAGGCCCGCGTGTATGATCGGGCATACGACGAATTCCTGCCCGAGGTTGTAGGGAACGTTCAGAAAGATGACAGTACGTTTGCGAGCATTCCGCTGGGCACCGACGACCTTGTGGAAATTGTTAAAGAGTCTATTCCGCCAGCTTTTGTACAAGAGCAGGTAGAACGGGCGCTCATTTTGGCTTTCGATGTGGTTCAGCGTCGTGCTTCTCCCGAAGCGCTCTCCTTTACCATCCCGCTGCAAGATGTAAAACGCCGAGTGCCCATTGCGGTTCAGGACAAGCTCGTTGAAAAACTTGAAGCCCTGCCTGACTGCACCGATGCTACCCTTCGAGAGTACGAAAAACGGAAAGCCCTTGAGGATGTTCTGCCCCCATGCTTGCCGAAGGGCACGAACGTTCGTGCCTTAGTGGAAGAAGAAGTGTCGGTGGCGAAGCTTGCAGCCAACATTCCCGACACGTTCGACCTTGGCCAAGAACTCCGCGCTGCCCAAGGGGCGAGCGGCAAGAATGGCCTAGCCATTCTTGAACGTGTTCAGGATATGACGCGCCTGGCCTTCCTCGTCCACGTCATTCTCACGGGTTTCTGGCTTGCCCTTGTGATTGGCGCTGGAGCGTGGCAACTGCCTAAGATTCGGCGAGCGCTTCAGTGGCTTGGCGTGTCGCTCCTCCTAACTGGTGCCTGCACAATTGCGTTCGGGTTCTGGTCAAAGTCCATCCCCAGTCAATTCCAAAAGCCCGAAACGAATTCCACGACCCTCATGCGGATTTTGCAACCCGCGTTGGATTCAGTCATGGTGCACGTTGCGTATCGTACGCAACTCATGGGCATGGGGGTAGCCGCCAGTGGACTCATCATTGTTGCTGTTGCGTTTACCGTGCGGCGGAGGCCTGTAGACGGCTCCCGCGCTGCCGTGTAAACTGCCGAGTATGGATACCCCACAGAATTCTACAACTCAACCCCGCCCGCCACGACGCATATCCGTGCCGGTGGCTTTATTCTTGCTACTCATTGCCGTTGTCATTGTCACTGCCCTCTACGGTTTCCAATCCATGTGGCAAAAGCACGAGCGTTCGGCACACTACCAAGCCGTATTCCTGTCCAATGGCCAGGTCTACTTTGGCAAAATTTTGCGGACCACCAACAAAGAAATTGTTCTCGATAACGTGTACTACCTGCAGTCCAATGAAGAGTTGCAGCAAGAAAGTGCCGACCAGAAGGCAAGCACTGCAAATACCAATACGGCCACAACATTTTCTTTGGTCAAACTCGGTGGAGAAATTCACGGTCCGTTAGACCGCATGTACATTACGCGGAGCAATGTGCTCTTTACCGAAGATTTGCGAGACAATTCCCGAGTCGTACAGACAATTCAGTCGCAGCGTTAACGCCGGAGAAAGTACGTGGTATTGACAAAATACCTTTTTTGGCGTATAATCCGCAGTAAAAATCGAGATAGAAATACTTCATTGAAAAGGAGATGTTTAATGAAACACTACATCCTCGCTTTCGCGGTGGGAGTAATCGGGATAAGTGGGATGCAGGATGCCATAGCAGGGAGTGGCGGCAATAGTTCCACCACGACAACCGGAACCGCGACCGTGCAAATGGGTGTGGAAGCGGCGGCAAGTGGAACCGTAGCCCAAACGTGGAATTCAATTCGTTTGAGCTGGACAGCACCGGGAGACGATGACACGGTCGGCACTGCCTGCGAGTACGATCTTCGGTACGCGCCATGGGAGATTACCCAAGACACCTGGCCCGATGCCATTGGCGTTGTTGGTGTCATGCTGCCTCGCATAGCGGGCAGTATTGATTCTTGCACGGTCAGTGATCTACGGCCGGGGCTGACGTACTGGTTTGCGATTAAGGCAAAGGACGAAGCTGGCAACTGGTCAGCGATGTCGAATGTCGTACCACGGACGACCGCGCTCTTCGAAGTGCAACCCATCTTTGCAACGTGCAAAGACTTTGATGCCGATGGCGCAATCGACGTGGCGTTCCTCGATAAGCGGGGGACGGGCACGCTGTCATTTGACTACGGCTCAAATGGACTTGGCGGTATTGATGTGAGTTACGGCTGGTACGGTACGGGCGCAGGTCTCTCGATGTGCCCAGCCAACTACGACGGCGTGGGCGGCGTGGACTACGCGCAGCTTGACCGTGGCTACCAGCACGGAACACTCATGCTCAACTTTGCGAGCAACGGTTTTGCGAGTGGCTTTGAGCAGTTCCTGGATTGGTACGGAACGAGCGGTCTCATCGCTCCATGCCCCGCTGATTACAACGGGGACGGGTACGATGATTACGCGCAGCTCGACCGCTCTACCCAGGGTGGCCTGTTGCAAATCAATAACGGGCCGAACCTGCAGAATGGATTCGAAACCATGTTGCCGTGGTATGGCGGTGAAAACTTCCTACCCTGCGCTGCGGACTACGACGGTGATCAGAAGGCAGACTTCACAACCCTGGAGCTTGCTAACACTGGGCACCTGCGGGTGAACTTCGCGTTTAACGGCCTCGCAACTGGGTACGATCTCGACCTTCCGTGGTACGGCACAAATAGTCTTATCTTTCCGTGCCCCGGTGACTACAACGGGGACGGCTATGGTGACTACGTGCAATTGGATCGTTCAATTCAGGGGGGCTTGCTGCAGATCAACAACGGCCCAGACCTCCGGAACGGTTTCGAGACCACGCTGCCCAACTACGGAATGGGGCCGAATGTAATCCCGTGCCCAGCCGATTTTGATCGCGATAGCGCGCTCGACTTCACGACTTTCGATCAAGCGCGGCGCACACTCGCCATCAACTACTCGGCGAATGGCATTGCGGGCGGGTACGACACGTTCATTGTGTACGGCGACGAGTTTGAGAACGCTCTGCGCAAGCCTGCCGCACAACCAGAAGCGGAAACGGAGAATTCTGCCGAGGCTACCCCCACGGTACTCGAGCAAAATTATCCAAATCCCTTTAATCCGGTGACCCGGATTGCATGCAACGTACCGGTAGATGGAGAAGTCACTCTCGAAGTCTTCAACATCCTAGGTGAACGTGTGACGACACTGGTGAGTGGTTGGCATCCTGCCGGGCCACTGACCGTGACGTGGGATGGTGGTTCATTCGCCTCGGGTGTGTACCTGTACCGAATTAGTGCGGGTACGTACCACGAGACAAAGAAAATGATTCTACTTAAATAATAAGGAGCACCTTCAAGACGTCCTACCTCTGGTGGGACGTTTTGTTATCCACAGGCTTTGCAGGGGTCGTGTGGGGCAGGTGGGCAGAGGTGTTAAATCCTTTGAAAATTCACCCTTGCCAAAACGACTGGGGTATAGCGTGGTTGACGAAGGTAGGGAAGTGGTGTAAAATGGTGTCACAGGGTGAAAAGTGGATAAAAGTGGGGATAAGTCAGATCCGCTGTGGATAACAGTTTCTCTATGTTCATCGGCGAGTACAATCACGGGATAGACGACAAAGGCCGGCTTGCCATCCCGGCGAAGTTTCGTGAACGCTTACACCACGGGGGCGTTGTTACCCGTGGCCTTGATCGGTGCCTTTTCGTGTACCCCCAGCGAGACTGGCAGCAGTTGGCCGATAAGCTCTCGCGCTTGCCCATTTCCCAAGCCAATACCCGTGCCTTTGCTCGCTTGATGCTGGCCGGGGCCATGGAGCTGGATATGGATAAGCAGGGGCGAGTGGTGTTACCGGATTACTTGCGGAAGTACGCGGGCGTAAAGAAGAAAGTCGTGGTAGCTGGCCTCTACAATCGGTTGGAACTGTGGGATCAGGTGGCATGGGAAAAGTATAAAGCGGGTACCGAGAAATCCTCGGGTGATATTGCCGAAGCGCTGGGTAGCCTGGGTGTCTAAGTTTCGCGGGCGCCATGCTTGCCCACGAGCCTGCCCAACACCCGAGCCCCAGCATTAGTACTGAGCACACTCCTGTTCTTCTCCAAGACGTTCTCCGACTCACCGCGCCACAACCAGGGGAGCACGTTATTGATTGCACACTTGGGGCGGGCGGGTATGCCGAAGCGTTTCTCCACGCCACTGCACCGTCGGGGCAACTCCTGGCCATCGACCGAGACGCGCTCATTCTCCCGCGCGTGGCAAAGCGGCTTGCACCTTTCACTCATCGCGTTCGACTTCAGCACGGATCGTTCGCAGCGCTGGCAAGTATTGCCAAGGGATTTCCGGCTCCAGACATTATTGTCGCCGACCTTGGACTTTCTAGCGTTGCGCTCGATGACCCTCAGCGGGGCTTCAGCTTTCTGGCGGATGGCCCGCTCGATATGCGGATGGACCCAACGAGTGGGGAGACGGCCGCAGACATCGTGAATGCAAAACCAGCTGCCGCCCTTGAGCACATGTTAAAAATTTTCGGTGAGGAACCGCATGCGCGCGCAATTGCCCAGGCAATTTCCGTGGCTCGGGCCCAGCAGCCCATCGTGCAGACGTCGCAGCTCGTCGGCATTATCGATGACACCTACCGGCGCATTCTGCACGCCCCGGCCGGACGTAAGCTCTGGCTCGCGCGCGGGCTGCATCCCGCAACGCGTACCTTCCAAGCCCTGCGGCTCGCAGTGAACGATGAGCTCACGCAGCTCGCCACCATGCTCCCGCAAGCATTTGACCTGCTGGCGCCCGGTGGCCGACTCGCAGTGGTGAGCTTCCACTCGTTGGAAGATCGCATCGTGAAACGCTTCATCCAGCACCACACGAAGCGCTGTACGTGCCCGCCGGAGCAACTGACCTGCACCTGCGGCCGTCATGCCCGCGCCCTAGCGATCACGCGCAAACCCGTTACCCCTTCCACCGAAGAAGTCCTCGCCAACCCTCGCAGCCGGAGCGCAAAGCTCCGCATTCTCCGAAAAACCTAATCTTGTATGTCAAAGTTCAGCCAGCTCTTCAAACGCATCACTGCCCGACCCGCATCGCGGGAGCGGGGTGCTCCGGCATTCGCTGGCTCGAATCTTGTCGCCACCCTCGGGGTGGTTATTGTGCTGCTTGGCGTCGTCTACCTGATTCAGTTAAACCGCAGCGCCACGAAGAGCTTTGCCGTACATGGGCTGGTTCAGGAGCATGAGCAGCTCTTGGGTGAGCGACGGTCACTGGAGTTGCGCCAAGCTGAGCTCACTGCGCTTTCTAACCTGGAGCAGTCGCCGGTCATTAGCCGGATGGTGGCTTCCACCGACGTCCAGTACCTCGCTCCTGCGACGAGCGACGTCGCCAAACGCTAGGCAACAACCTTCTTCGCCATGGTGTCTCGGAATACCCGTCGGCACGCACCGCGCTCCCGCGACCGCCTCTGGATTCTCCAGGTGGTCGCGGTTGCATTTGGTGGGATTCTTACCCTCCGGCTATTCACCGTGCAGGTGGTCCGGCATGATGCGTACGCGGCGATTGCTGAGAACCAGCATAACTTAGCGGCAAAGCTACAACCGCAGCGGGGGGAGATATACGTTCGTGATCGTGCCAACCCCACGGTAGAATTCCCCCTGGCGACAAATCGTACCGAACCAACCGTGTACGCTATCCCTAAGAGCATCCATGATCCTGCGGCAACCGCCGCTGCCCTGGCGCCAATTTTGGGCGTGAGCCAGGACGAACTACTGCCCAGGTTGAGCAAGCCGAATGACGTGTACGAAGTGCTCAAGCGGCGCCTGACGGCCGAGGAGAAGGCGGCCATCGAAGCGCTCCAACTCACGGGGGTTCGTTTTGAGAATGAATCGTGGCGCTACTATCCCGAAGGTGCTTTTGCCAGTCATGCCGTGGGTTTTGTTGGTTACGCGGGTGATGAGCGACGGGGTTTGTATGGGGTGGAGGGTGAACTGGACGATGCTCTGGCTGGGAAAGAGGGGACGATTGCCGAAACCTCGGCCGCCCGGGAGTTCCTGCCTGTGGGTGGCGGCCTGCTTACCGAAGCGCAGAATGGTGCCACGGTCACGCTCACGCTTGATCACACGGTGCAGTACCAGGCGTGCAGCAAACTCAAGAACGCAGTTGCTCGGCACGGTGCCGATGGGGGCGCGCTGGTTGTCATGGAGGTGCAAACGGGGAAGCTCTTGGCCGTATGCGGCCAACCCGATTTTGATCCTAACGACTACGCGAAGACCGAGAATCCCTCGGCGTTCAATAATCCGGTGGTGTTCGGTGCGTACGAGCCTGGTTCGGTATTCAAAGCGATTACCATGGCTTCGGCCTTGGACGCGGGTAAGGTAACCCCCACCAGCACCTACGTGGATACGGGGGCCGAAAAAATTGGGTCCTTTACCATTCGGAACTCCGACCTAGAAGCCCACGGCACGCAGACGATGACGCAAGTGCTGGAGAAGTCCCTCAACACCGGGGCAATTTATGCGGCGCGGCAGGCGGGCCTGGCTACCTTTAGCCGGTACGTACGAAATTTTGGGTTTGGGGAAAACACCGGCGTGGAACTCTCTGGCGAAGTAGCCGGCAACCTTACGGCACTCACGAAGACCGGCGACATTTTCTTGGCGACGTCATCATTCGGGCAGGGGATTACGGTCACCCCCATGCAGCTGGTTTCGGCTTTTGGGGCAATTGCCAACGGCGGCAAACTCATGCGGCCATACTTGGTGGAGCGCGTGGCGTACCCAGATGGAACCAGTGTGGACACGAAGCCCGAGGTTGTGCGCCAAGTGATTCGGCAAGATACAGCTTCCACCCTCTCGGCTATGCTCGTGAATGTGGTTGAGAACGGCCATGGCCAACGCGCCGGCGTGAAGGGGTACTACGTAGCCGGAAAAACCGGAACGGCCCAGGTGCGCGCTAGCACGGGCAGTGGTTACGATGCCCACAAGACTATTGGTTCTTTTGCGGGTTTTGCTCCGGTAGAGTCACCCAAGTTTGCTATGCTCGCGCGCATCGACGTGCCCAAAGACGTACAGTTTGCCGAAAGTAGCGCCGCCCCGCTGTTTGGTGAAGTTATGGACTTTCTCCTCAAGTACTATGACGTTGCTCCGACACGGATTCGTGAATAGCTTCCCATACCTCTTCCTGCTTGCTAGGGTGTGGCTATGAAACGCTTTCTCCTTCGCGTTCTGCAGTGGAAGCTCACGTTTTTGGCAACGCGCGTCCTCCAGCGTTACGCACCAACGGTTATTGGTGTTGCCGGTTCGGTCGGCAAAACCTCGAGCGTCCAAGCCATTGCCCTGGCCCTCGGGCGTGACTACCGGGTTGGCCAAACACTCCGCAGCTACAACCAAGAACTGGGCGTGCCCCTTTCTATTCTCCGGCAGGAAACCGGCTACCGGTCACTCTGGCGATGGTTAGCCATTCTCCTCCGCGGACTGTGGCTTGGGTATGGCCCGCGGGATGTGCAGTACCCAAATCTGTTGGTGCTGGAGCTCGGTGCCGATTCGCCTGGCGACGTGGACAAGCTCATGGCCTGGGTACGGCCGCACGTGGGCGTGCTCACCGCCGCGACTGTGGAACACGTGGAGTTTTTCGGCAGCGTCGAAGCGGCCATGGCTGAAGAGCGCAAAGTGGTTACGAAATTGCCAAAATCTGGGGTCGCCGTGCTAAACGCTGACGATCCCAACGTCATGAGTGCAGTGAGTTCTTGCAAGGCACGCGTGGTGCGGTATGGCATGAGCGAGACTGCGGAGGTCACCATAACGAACGCCGGTATTGTGGGCAGCGATGCGCACACGGCTCAGGGCATTGGGGCGAAAGTTGCCGTGGGCGGCAGCTCGGTGCCCATCGTCGTCCGGGATACGCTGGGGCGTCACTCATTGTACGCCGTGGGGGCGGCGTTTGCCGTCGCCCATGCGCTGGATGTTACGCTCACGCACGTCTCGGAACAGCTCCGCACCTACCAACCACCGGCTGGACGCATGCGGCTTCTTCCGGGTCTGAAAAACACGGTCATCATTGATGACACCTACAATTCCTCGCCCGCCGCCGCCGTGGCAGCGCTGGATACACTTCACGAACTTTCGGCACCGGGCCGAAAGCTGGCAGTACTCGGCGACATGCGCGAACTCGGGCCCGTAAGTGAGGACGAGCACCGGAAGCTTGGTGCCTATGTGGTTGGGAAGGCGGACGTCTTGATTACAGTTGGGGAGCAAGCAAAGTGGATTGCCAACGGAGCCCGGGAAAAGGGTTTTGCCGATGACCGCATTTTGAGTTTTGATAAGCCCGAGGGCGTGGGGAATTTCCTGCAGGATCGGATTCAGCCCGGTGACGTACTGCTAGTGAAAGGCTCGCAGGGCATTCGGTGCGAGAAAGTGGTGAAGGAAGTCATGGCCGAACCGCAACGGGCGACTGAACTCCTGACGCGGCAGTATAGGCCTTGGATATAGCGATTTGCTAAGGATTCTGCATACGCGCAGCTGTTTTTTGGCTACATTGAGCCAAAACGATATGTGTAAACTCACCCTAACTATTGACATCTTTCCCAAGCTGCGCTATGCTTCTTCGTTAACTTGAAAATCCGGTTAGTATCCAACCGCCGTATCGCATTCCTTGAAGGAGAGAGCAAGGAGTGCACCAGCCGTATTCTGCTGTCGCTCTCCCACAGAGCGACGTTTTTGTTTGCTTGTGCTTGCGCCCCACCCGGGACCCAGGGATAAACAAACGAAGCAGTTAACAATGTACGTAAAAAATGGGTAGCCATGAAGGTTGCCCACGCGCGTAAAACCTTAGAAGGAGGTTCTAATGGAGACACTGTGTATTCTCTTCGCGGTTGCCGCGATCATCCTGGGCATCATGCTTAGAGTGGTCAGCACCAAGGCCAATGCATTCATGGCGAAGCACGCCGAAGTTTCTACGGAACGGGACAAGTACGTGTCGGTCATCGACGGCCTCGAGGCTGCGGTGAACGGCGACTACGATCCCAGCGGCGAAATCTATGCGGCGCTGAAGGATGAGTCCGATGATGCCGGCCGCATCAGTGAAACGATGAGTTTCGTCTACGCCCTCAACGCTGTTCAGTCGAATCTGCGTACGGCGGCGGAACTTTCGCCCACTGAGTCGGTTGCCGATCAGGTGAGTATCGTTCGCAAGAACGTGAAAATCCTGAGCGACCTGACGAAGAAGGTGAGTTCGTTCCTGACCTTCGTGCCGGGCAACCTGCTCGAGACCATCGCCGCCTTGGAAAAGGCCGGCAACGTGTCAGCGGTCAAGACGCTCATCAACGAGAATCTCGCCACGCTGTCGCGGATACTCGCTCCGTTCAAGCAGACGGCAGCGACGATGGACGCTCTCAGTGTCAGCCGTGCTGACGTCGGCATCGTGGAAGGTGATGTGATGGATACACTCCTGAACGTTGCCAGCCGCCTGCCCGAGGTCAAGAAGGCCTAACGCGTGAAGCAGTAATGCTCATTGAAGTAAGAGTTCCCCACAAAGGAACTCTTCTTCATATCTTGAAATTTTCAGGAAACCTGGTAGCCGCCTTGTGTCTTGACTTTTCCTCGTACGTCGTGTAGAATCTCTGGAAATATCAACGAAGCAAAAAGAAAGTAGGAACCTTGAGTTTAGAACGTTTGTTCCAGGCCGTAACCTCGCCCCTGCGCGCGCTCATTCACCTGCCCAAGCACGATGGGTGTATGCAGTGCAACGCGCTCGACGAAAATCGAGCATACTACAAGTGCCCGGAGTGCGGCCATCAGTTCTGCGGCCTGTGTGCAGTGCCCAATGTTTTTTCGGCATTACTCGCCGTCTGCCCGAAGTGCAAGCAGCGCTTCCTGTGGCCAAAGAAGTGAAGACCTTTTTCCAAGCAGTTCCCTAGGGGGCTGCTTGTTTGTTTTTCGTAAAGTGGTGTTCGACGACCAGTGTACCCAGAACCAGGAGCACCGCTAAACCGGCAATGACCATCCGCATCCAGCCCGTTGCCGAGAGGAGCTGGTCGCCCACGGTGGTGAGGATAACTTGGTTCATGGCAAAGCCCAGGGTCATGACGGTGATGAAGCGCCGGAAGGGGATTGCTGAAAAGCCAACCGCGAAGGTGATGATGTCGATTGGGAAAACCGGTACGACGTACACCAGCCACAACAGTTTGGGGCTGCGGTGCAGGAACGTGTCGAGCCGGTCGAGGGTTGCAGGTTTCACAAAGCGAGTGACGAGTGGCCGGCCAACGTAGCGAGCAAGCGCAAAGGCCAGGAGAGAGCCGAGCACGTTGCCAACCCAGGTGTAGAGCACGCCCGGCCATAAACCGAAGATTGCCCCGACTGTGATGGGCAAGAAGCCGCCGGGGATAGGGGCAATGACCACTTCCAGGGCAATGAAGCCAATGACGGCCAAGGGCCCGATTGCCCCGAACTTTTCCACCCAGTGCGTCACGGCTTCCTGCGTGGGGAGTGTGGGTTCCCACACAATGAACAGGGCCGCGAGCGCTAGGGCGATGGCGGCGATACCAATGTCTTGGGGGTGAACGTGCATCCTCCTCTGCATATGCGTATTGTAGCGGAGGAGCCCACGCGTTGACAGCGGGACAATTTTACGCTAGGTTTTTGTGAAACTTGAACCTTAACACCGAGCGTAGGAGGCAGGCATGGCCGCTCGAATAGACGTTTGTGCTTCTCTTGAACACGATGCAGAGGCGTGGGCGATCATGATCAACCTGCGGTATACGTCAGGTTGTGATTACAGCAGTGACTACCCTCCGGCGTACGTGACGGTGGCAAAGGGTACGCCGCCCGAGCAGGCAGTGCGTGCTCTAATCCCGATGCTGGAACACGACGGCGTTTTTCCCAAACTGCTGGAGAACGTCGAACGGTTGCAAACCGTGTACGACGAAAGCGCGGCGAGCATCGGTGAGGTCATAGCGCAGGTTACGGGGCCGCTGTACCGCGAGGACTTCCGGGTGTTTCTCACCTCTGCGGCACACAGCCCGTACGACTGGAAAGCAGGCGTCCTCTGGCTCCCATACTGGTCAAAACCCGGGTGGGCTCGAGGTACCTTCGCCCACGAGCTGCTGCACTTCCAAACGCACCACTACTTCCACGAGATCCTTGACCGTCAGCTCCCGGCTGGCTCGTCGTACCAAGATGTGAAAGAAGCCCTCACGGTTATCCTCAACGACATTTTCCCCCTCGAGGTCCTCGGCGTACCTGATCGCGGTTACCCAGCGCAGCAGGCGTTGCGCGAGCAGCTCTTTGCTCACTGGCAAGCGCACCACGACTTTACCGCCCTGGTGCACTACGGTATAGCCCAGCGGCGGGCACAATCATGAACTGAAGCAGCTCCTCACCGAGCTGCTTTTTCTTTCGGTTGCGAGCAGGCTATACTACCGGCATGCGTCGCATCCTTCCTATAGCGGTTTTTCTCCTGCTGGTGCCGTTTGCCGTACACGCGCAGACCGAATCATCTGGAACCGAGCAGATAAACAACTTCGATGCCCAGGTTGCAATCCACACCGATGGATCCATAGCGGTAGTGGAAACAATCGAGTACGACCTGGGGCCGTACGCAAAACACGGGATTTACCGCACCCTGCCCTACCAGTACACGCGCAACGGCGCGTCGTACAACTTGCGCTACCACATTGAAAGCGTTACGGACGAGCAGGGGGAGAGCATCCCCACAAAAGTGCAGACAACGGGCGGGTATGTGAAAGTGCGGATCGGCGACCCGAAGGCGACAATGTCTGGTGTGCAAACGTACGTCATTACCTATTCTGTGCAACGGGCGATTCGGTTCCTGGAAGCGCAGGATGAGTTGTACTGGAACGCTACCGGCAACGAGTGGACGGTGCCCATCCTGGCGGCCAGCGTTGCGGTAGCACCACCCCCAGACGTTGCCATTCTGGATACCGAGTGCTTCACCGGGGCGGTCGGCGCTACGGACAGAGGTTGCCAGTTTGAGATTGACATGGACGGAGTAGCAACGTTCACTGCTGCTGAGGCCCTCGCGCTCGGCGAGGGTTTGACTTTCGCGATTGCACTTCCCTCAGGAACAGTAGCGCCACCAACGCAGGCACAGCTTGCAGGTTTTTTCATCGCGGACAACTGGTATGTGGCGGTTCCGTTTGTGCTGTGGGCGCTCTTCCACTGGCGGTGGTACAAGCGGGGTCGCGATCCACGAGGTCGTGGCACAGTTATCCCGCAGTACGAAGCACCCGACACCATGCCGCCTTACACCATGGGGGCTCTCGACACGATGGTGGGTGGAAAGGAAATAAGCGCCACGCTCATCCACCTGGCTACGCGGGGCTACTTGACCATTGCTGATCCCGGAAAAGGGGACTACGCGTTCACTTTGCGCAAACCTGTGGATGCAACAGTGACCAAGCCCGAGAAGCTCTTGCTGGATGGGGTGTTCGGGGTGAACGCGAAAGCCGGGAGCGTGGTGAAACTTTCCGCCTTGAAGAATGTGTTCTACAAGCACCTACCCGGCATCAAGAGTGCCATGAGCGAGGAGATAGTAACCCGGGGGTACTACCCGAGAAATCCAGCCGTGGTGCGCGGGCTTACCATTGCCCTGTACCTTGTACTTGTCGGTGTCTTCGCTGTCGTTGTCTTTGGTTTGCAGGCAGTCGTAACGGTGACGAGTGTGGGGAGCATTGTCGCTGCGGCAATCCTGGCACTGGTGTACGCCTGGCTCATGCCTGCAAAAACTGTTCGAGGAGCAGAAGTGCTGGAAGAAGTGCAGGGGTTCAAGTGGTTCCTTTCGGTGACGGAAGCAGAGCGCTTGAAATTTCACAACGCCCCAGCCAAAAAGCCAGAGCAGTTTGAGCAATTCCTCGCCTACGCTATGGTGCTGGGCGTAGAAAAGGAGTGGGCCGGCCAGTTCAAAGACCTGCTCCGCGAACCGCCGGGGTGGTACCAGGGTCAGTCGGGGAGCGCATTTAATAGTTTGCTGTTCGTGTCTATGCTGTCGAATATGAGTACGAGCGTGAACCACACGTTCGTTGCCCAGCCGCGGAGCGCGGGCGGTTCGGGTTTCGGTGGTGGTGGGTTCTCGGGTGGCGGCTTCGGCGGCGGCGGCGGCGGGAGTTGGTAGAGTACGTATGCGCAAGTCCACACCTTGACGCACAAGGAGCTTTTGCCTAAGGTGGCGCCAAAGTATACACAACACCTTTGGAGGTTTTGAAAACATGAAATCCCAAGCACCGAGTACACCCTTTCGTTCCCGCGCGGTGGCGAACCCAGTTTTCGTGGAGCTCTTCCGTCGTTTTAAAAAGCCCGGCCGCCTGCTGGACCTGGGGTGCAGTACGGGGACGGACATCCTCTTCGCTGCCAAGCACGGCTGGATTGCCCAGGGGTGCGATGTAGATGCTGGCGCGATTACCGTGGCAAACGAACGTTTCTTCCGGGAGCGCGCTACCAACGTGAGTGCCTTTTGCCTCTCGATTCAAGACTGCCTGGCCCAAACTCCATACCAGTATGACCTGGTTACGGCCGTGGACGTGCTCACGTTCCTATCGCGGCAGGAAATGCCGGACGTGCTCGCTGGAATCCAACGTGTGGTGAAGCCGGGTGGGCTGGTCCTGCTCCGCGTGTTCACGAATCTGGAACAGGTGGTAACGCAGCGGCCGGACCGGACGTTTTTCGAGACAGACGAACTCGCCATGGCGTTTGCAGGGTGGGAGATCCACAGCAAGCAGCGCGTTCGTTTCGACGATCCTGGCCACGTGGGGCGGCCCGAACCGCATACGCACTTCGTGGAAGTGTTCATTGCCGGGAAGCCGTAAGCACTTTACAGAAGCAGCCTTACCCCAAGGCTGTTTTCTTTTTCTATAGGCGTGTTGTCCCTATTACCCTTTAGCTGTTCTTCGCATACAATAGAGGCATCGCCTAACCCCTAAGCCTATGCCCGAGCTCAAGGACTTTCAGCCCGACAAACTGGTTAAAGTTCCGTTTTGGAAAACCCCGTGGTTCTACGCCATTTGTGGGGGAGTTGTAGTCCTGGGCGTGGGAATAGGGGTGTGGTTTGGGTACGTGCAGCCACGGCGGGGCACCACCGGGGGAGATGCGTTCGACAAGATTGTCCTAACACCAGACGCCACGGCCAATGCTTTTACCCTTACGGCCACACAGCAGGATGCCCAGGGCGTGGATGCCAACACGACCTTTACCTTGCAGGCGAATGCAGCAATAGCGAAGAAAGACGTCGAAGCCTCGTTGAAGTTTGAGCCGGAGGTACACTTTGCTGTGGCTGAGACGGGAGAGAATGCTTTCACCATTGACCCCACTGATCCGTTGGCAGCGGGCACCGTGTACAAGGCGTCGCTGAATACCACAGTGCAGAGTGACTCGGGAAGTGAGAAGCAGCAGTTCCAGTGGGCCTTTCAGCCCAAGACCGCCTTGGAAGTGGAAGGAACGCTTCCGGGGAACCAGGCCACGAGCGTGCCGCTCACCACGGGTATCGAAGTAACGTTCAATTCCGACGGCGTGAAAGACTTTTCCAAATACTTCACGCTTTCACCAGAAGTGAAGGGTCGGTTTGAGCAGCACGGTCGCACGTGGGTGTTCGTGCCAGATGAACGCCTGAAGAATGCAACGATATACACGGTAACCGTGGCCGCGGCGTTACCCGTTCAGAGCTCCTCCGTGACGCTCGGCACCGACCTCGTTTTCCAGTTCGAAACAGTTGCGAGCGCGAAGGCAGATGATGCATTTACCTACGCCACGTTTGGCCGGAGCTTCCAGTCTATCCTGCCCAAGGAAGCGCCTGTGCTGGACTTCGGTTTCTACGGCAACCTCGGCAACCCCAAGGTAACCGTGCACCAACTCCCAACGGCGCAAGCGCTGATGGATGCGTTGAAGCCGTACGACACCATTCCGACGTGGGCCGTGGCCGCCCAAGACGCGCTAGTGATTAGCACCGAGAAGCTGGAGAAAGTTGGCGACTACGACGCGAAGGTCGACACGTACGACAACCAGCATGTGCTGCGTTTGCCCAGCGGCTTTGACGCCGGGTACTACCTGCTCACCCTGGACGTGAAAGGCCGCAAGCTGCAAACCGTGCTCGTGGTGAGTGACATTGGCGCCGCGCAGTTCGTGAGCCGCACCGACACGGTGCTCTGGCTCCAGGACTTGAAGAGCGGGACGCCGCTGAAATCCCAGTCCGTGGAGTTCGCGTACGATGGGAAGTCTTACCGTAGCGATGATCAGGGTGTCGTGCGCCTGCCCACCCCTGCGGCGACCATTGATCCGGAAACCCACTTCACCCGATCGTACTTCACCCTCCGCACTAGCGAGGGCCGTGAAACTATCCTGCCCTTTACCCCGAGTGCCGATGAGGGCTGGATGTACTGGATGGGGGGCAAGGACCGACCCACGAAAGACGCGTACTGGAAGTACATGTACACCGACCGAACGCTCTACCACCCGTCAGACACAGTGAACGTGTGGGGGATTGCTCGGCCAAAGACCGGGAACATTCCTGAAACCCTTACTCTGAAAGTATGGTCCTGGAATTTTGCTGATTGGCGGGGGAACTACGTGCCACTCATAGAAGAGCCAGTAGAACTCACGGCCTCCGGCACCTTTACCAAGGCGCTTACCCTCACGCAGCTCACGTCCGGGAGCTACACCGTAAGCTTGGAAACCCCCGAGGGGAAAGAAATAACGTCCCGAACAATTGATGTGCAGACGTTTACGAAGCCGGCCTTTGGCATAACCGCTACCCCTCTGCAAACGGCGGGAATTGCTGGCACCAGTGTGAACGTGCGGGCGCAAACGAGCTTCTTCGATGGCACCCCCGCACCAAAAGTGCGTCTCCGTCATGCCAACTACGGCCAGGCCGGTGCCGAGGGCACGGACTTTACGACCGATAGCCAAGGGCAAGCCACCTACAGCCAGAAGCTCACGGAGAATTACCACCACGTTACAACCCAGCAAGTAGCGGTCTTCCCTCCTGACGCGGCGGATGGCGATGTGCTGGCGAATGCCGACATTGTGGTTTTCCCCGGCCAGGTAATTGGCTCACTCACCACAAAGCGGGACGGTAACCAAGCCACGCTTACGGTGGGTGCGCGGAACGTCGACCTCACCAAACCCACGGACGATTACTGGAACGCGTACGAAACCATGACTAGTGGCCCGGCCGCAAATGCCCCGGTGGAAGTGAAGGTCTACGAGAATGTGGTGAAGAAGACCAAGCGCGGTACGCACTACGACTTTATTGAGAAGACCGTCGTGGACGTGTACGACTACAGCTACACTAATGAGTTGCGAGACACCATTACCGGAACAACAGACGCCCAGGGCGCATACCTGACAACCATAACTCTGCCGGGGAAGAGCTCGCACGTGGAGGTCCACGTGAAAGACAGTGCCGGCCGGTACTACGAGCAGACCGCGTACTTTGGGTCCACCAGCTACGACGACTCGGCGAACAGTAGCTTCCACATTGTGGATACGACACAGGCGAAGCAGTCGAACGCTCAGGTAACCTACCCCATTGGCGCCAAGACCGAACTGGAGTTTCAGCGGAACAGTGAGGCGGTTGAGACGAAAGGTGCTTTCCTCTTCATCACATTGCAAGCCGGGGTGAAGGACGTCACGGTTACGGCCAAGCCGCAGCTCGACTTTACCTTTACCGAAAAGGATGTCCCGAATGTGTACGTGACCGGGGTGTGGTTTACGGGTACGGGTTTCCGAATACCCAACCAGTACGACCAAGTGCTGCTGCAGTTCGATACGGACGAACGCAAGCTGGATGTGCAAGTCACGACAGACAAGCCTGCGTACCGCCCTGGTGAAAAGGTCACCGCCCAGGTAACTGTGCTCGACGCGGCGAAGAAGCCCGTGCGCGCCCGCGTGAACCTGAGCGCGATTGATGAAGCGCTAACGGTCATTGAATCCAACAATGCGCCCGCGCCCCTCAGCGGGCTCCACGCCCTGGTGGGCACGGGTTTGCTCCAGCAGTACATTAGCCACGACGCGACGGCCCTGGAGAGCGGTGCCGAAGGTGGGGGCGGCGGGGGTGATGCCCGCAAGGATTTCCGCGACGCCGTGCTCTTCACCGAGGTGGAAACAGACACCAATGGCCAAGCTACGACGACTTTCACCGTGCCGGATAACCTCACATCCTGGCGCCTGACCGCCCAAGCCGTGACCCATGCGCTGCAAGCCGGCCACACCACCGTTGGCGTGCCCGTATCGAAGCCGGTGTTTGGCTTGCTCACCACCCCGGATGAATTTGTGGTGGATGACAAACCGGTGGTGCTGGCTCGGGCCTACGGCACAGGACTTTCGGCCAACGATGATGTAGCGTTCACGTTCTCCACACCCGGCCTTGGCGCAGATCAGAAAAAAACTGGTAAGCCCTTCACGGCGCTATCTTTCACCTTGCCAACACTCACGGTGGGTGAGCACGAGCTCAAGCTCACGGTGGCCAAAGGTGACGTTACCGATACGCTCATCCGGAAAATTACGGTGAAGAGTTCGCGGCTCTCCAAGCGCGCCACAACCATTCAGGAAGCCACAAATGGCATGACGATAACCTCGTCCTCCAACGACCGCACCATGGTGGGGGTCACTGACTTTGGTCGTGGCCGCGTGATTGCCGGGTTGTACGACTTGCAGTGGGGCTACGGCAACCGCATCGAGCGGCACCTAGCCAGCCGCATTGCGGCCGACGCGTTGGTGACCCTGAAAGAGCAGGATGCCATACCGGCAACCGGTTTCTCGCCCACCGCGTACCAGCAAGAGGATGGCGGGATTAGCGAAGTGGTTTGGGGTTCATCCAGCCTGCCGCTCACTGCATTTGCCGCGGCCCGGCATGACCTCTTCGACGGCGTGCGCATGTACAAGTACTTCCTGGCGAAACTCAGCAAGAAAGACGTTTCGGCCGAAGACGTGGGCTACGCCCTGCTGGGTATGGCGAACCTCGGCGAACCCGTGCTCGCGGACCTGGACCGGTACACTGCGGCATCGGGCGTAACCGACGAGCAGCGTTTAATTGCGGCTCTGGGCTACGCCGCCCTTGGCGCAGGGGAGAAAGCCCGGGCCATTGCACTGCCCCTGCTGCAGCAGTACGGCGAAACCCAAGACCCCTTCATTCGCTTGAAGTTGGGGAAGACCAATGACGACTACATTGTGAACACGGCGCGGTTTAGCATTCTGGCCGAAGGCCTGAAGCTGCCACAGCGCCTGGGCATTGGTCGGTACTTGCAAGAGAATTTCCCCAAAGACACGCTCACCAACGTGCAGCGGAGCTTGGCGTTCGTTGCCGCTATCCCGGTGCTGGATGCCACGCCCGTGAGCGTGACCTACACGGCGGGGGCAGAAGCGAAGACGCTGAGTGTCCAGGGTTCGGAAACCACCTACGTGTCCCTCACCACTGCCGAGGCTAAGGCATTTACCGTCACCGGGGTAACCGGTTCGGCCGGCATCATTGTCCAGACAATCGAGCCGCTGGATGTTGCTAGCGCGCCGCACGATTCGCGGCTCGGCGTTTCCCGCACCTACTCCCGGGTAGGGGGAACCGGAAATTTCCGGCAAGGCGACATTGTCCGCGTGGAGATTGCGCTCTCGGTGCACAAGGACATCATTGATAAGGACTTCACGGTAACCGACATCCTGCCGTCTGGCTTGGCCGCGCTGCCCAACCCCTGGAACCGGAACCTGCAGACGGGTTTGGGCTTCAACTACCCAGTTGAAATTGCGGGTCAGCGTTTGACCTTTAATACCTGGGGTCAGAATAGCTTCTGGTACTACGCTCGGGTGGTGAATCCGGGCCGGTACTCAGCGGAGCCCGCCACCGCGCAAGGGCAGAAGAGCCGTGAGATTGTTAACTACTCGGGAGGGCAAACCATTGGCATTGAGTAAACGCGTACTCTGGTTGGGATTAGCGATCGTCGGGGTGGGCGTGCTCGGCATTCTCACCCTGGTCACTCGTCCACACACTGCGCAGAGTCAGTCATCAGCAGTCCTGAACGCCGTCACTCCCGACGACGTTCAGGTTGCGTTTGCCGGAGAGCTGCCACCGCCACAAACACCACCACCGGTTGCCATTGTCTTGCCGCACCACCTGGTTGCGCGGGGCCTTATGGGCCGAGTAGTATTGAGCGCCCAGAACATCCAGCCAAGCACAATTGTGGTGTTGGGGCCGGACCATGAGAACCGTGGGCAAACCCTGGCAACGACGAGCGCGTCAACGTGGGCATCGCCCTGGGCAACGTACGAAACCAACCTTGCTGTTGTGTCAGCGCTCCAAATATTGCCGTTCGTTCGCGGGGGCGAAGAAGTCATCCGGCAGGAGCACAGCGTGCTGCAGCCTTTGCCATTCCTCCAGCATCAATTTCCACGGGCGCACTTCGTGCTCATCGCGCTCCGTGGGGGGTTTGACGTAGCCCAAGCGCGGGAACTTGCCCAGCTGCTCCACAGTCAGCTGAGGACGGATGACCTGGTGGTAGCGAGTGTGGATTTCTCGCACCAAACCACAGCTCAAAAGGCTCAGGATTGGGATGCGCAGTCATTGGCAGCGCTGCAGGCAGGGGAGTTGGCTGCGCTTCGAGATATCCACGCCGATTCTCCGCAGGCGCTGGCAGTGGCTATGGCCTTTGCCCAGCTACGAGGAGCAGGATCATTCCAGGTTATTGATCAATCCACAGCAGCGTCTATTCAGCAGGACATTACTCAGCAGAATACAACAAGCTACATTACTGGTGGTTGGGGGAGGTAGCGGGCTTGACGTTACACACCGATCTGCTACGGTTTGGCCAAGCGACGGCGCAGTTCTCGCGACGGCGCACGGATCACGACGAACTTCGAGTTCCGCGTGACGCGGTCTAGCCGCATCCCGCTCCACCCTCCGTTCGCGTGCCCCTTTACCCCACGAACGCGTGCTCATCCCGCTACTGCGGGATTGCGCGCCACGTTCGCGGGGGCCCGCACTAAACCCGGCCTGCAATGGCCAAGCAGCTCCCCACAATCACCTTGCTCTTCGCCGGTGGTGCAACCCTCCAAACGGAAGGGGATGTGGTGGTGACGGTCCACGCTCCCGCGGATATTCAGACCTGGGTCGATAACTTTCCCGAGCTCAACCTCATTGCCAAGGTAGAGCCAGTTTTCGTTTTGCCCGACGGCAAAGACGTGCAGCCGGAAGACTGGAATGCAGTAACGAGGGTTATCAAGGATCGGTATGCAACCAGTGACGGTTTTGTTGTTCTTCAGGACGCGGACTCTATGCTCTATACGGGCGCGTTCTTTGCCTTTGCACTGCAGGGGCTCGGGAAGCCAATAGTCCTCACGGGTTCACCTCTTTCGCCTGTACGCCCGAAGGCCGCCGACTTACAAGGCTTTATCTCGCACTACCGAACCCTGGGCGTACGGGCGAATCTCATTAATGCCGTGCAAGTAGCCACGAAGAACCTCACTGAAGTGAGTATTCTCTTTGGGAACCAGCTGCTCCGGGCCACGCGTGCACGGAAGTCGCCCGGAACGTCGTTTAACGTCTTCGATGCGGACGAGACTGACGTCCTTGGTCGCGTGGACTTCGGCATTAAGCTGAAATCTGAACAAGCCCGGGCTCATGAGCCGCTTCACGTGGTTGCACTGCAGAACAAACACATCGCTATTGTCCGTTTGCATCCGGGCTTTCGGCCAGAAGAATTTGCGCGCGTCGTTCACGAAAAACCCGACGGCATTATCCTGCATGCCTATACGCAGAGTGGTGTGCCCGTAAAGTTCAACCCGTACTTACGGTTGGCCGAACAGCAAGGAACGTCGGTGGTGGTGTTCAACCCGTACCTTGCCTCCAGCTTACCATTTGGCGCTGTCACAACTATTACGGCCATTAGTTACGAGGCCCTGTACGCCAAGTTCCTGTGGGCGCTTTCGAAAACGACGAATCCAGAATTGGTGCGGAAATTGCTACTCCAGCCAGTGGCGAATGAGTTCGGTGCTGGGAAGGAGGCAGGAGCCTAGCGTATGCGCGTCTACTTCTTCCAAGCCCCGCCCCAGAAGACTCGTTTCACGGGCATCCACGAGGTCATTTTGAACGTGCTGGATGAAAAGAAGGTCTTCTACGTTACGAGTGATGGGAAGAATAGCGTTGACCTGCCGCAAGAAGAGTTGGAAGCGCTGAATAAGACCGGTGGCACTCTGTTGGACAAGATGGATGCTTTGGTTATTGAAGGGTCAGAACCGGATGCTGATTTGGGTTACCTGCTGGCCTATGCTATGAGCATGCGGCGACCGACACTGTACCTGTATGACAAAGACGTGAGTAACCGCGGGGTGCTCAAGTACCTGGGTGATCGGCAAGTACCGTCGTTTATTCAGGTCCGTTCGTATAGTGGCGATCAGGTGGTCGCCTACGTTGACCAGTTCCTCACCGGGCTAGTGGGGGAGCAAGCAGATCACGAGCCGACCGTGAAGTTCACCCTGCGCATAACACCGGCGATGGAACGGTACTTGCAGTGGAAGTCGAAGAAAATGGGGGTAACCAAAGCCGACTTCTTGCGAGAGCAAATTGAGTCCAAAATCATTTTACAGGATGAGGCGTATAAGAAGTTTTTGAAGAAGGACTAGTTGTTGACATTAATGTCCTTAGCTGGTTAAGTGTTTTGACTTCGGTTGCGAATCTCATGATTGGTCTCGTTCTTCTTACTTGTAGGCTTGGTAAAATGGCCTGCGCCACAGATATGGTAACGTTTCTTAAGGATTTTCAGGAACAATCAACTTTGGCTTTTGCAAGTGCCCTCGCGTACAAGTTGGTGGTAGAGAGGATTGGTCAGAAATAAGGGGCTTCTTGTTCGAGTATGAAGTAAGCGCCGTCGCGACGGCGCTGATTTGTCGTGGATAACGAGATGAAAAACGATCGAAAAGTATGCTAGCCTAGAGATGGCTCAACGCTTTAAACCATACTATGGAACTCACTCCATCTACACCAAAACCCCTGAAAGCACGTTATTTTTTACGTTGGGCGGGTTTAGTATTAGCTTTGATCCTTTCTGTTATCGGGGTTGTGTATTCGATCATCAGAGATGAGGGCTCGCCAAGTGCTAATGTATCCCTAGTTACAAATACTGGAGAGAATGCAAACAGCACAGCAAGTGAGAATAGTAATAGATCAGTGAACCAAAACGTAAACTCTGGTGTTTCTATCAATGCGAATGACACAGTAGATACTTCAAGTTGGAAAGCAGTGACCTTCCAAAGAGCTGATCACGGTATTTCCCTGAAAATTCCAAAAGAATGGACCTTTTCTAGGTCAGGTATTGGTATTAACGATGCCGAAAATATTTTTTGGTTGAGTGGTTCACAGAAGGATAGCGTGGAAGGCAAACATATTAATTGTAGCGTTGTTTACCACAACAATGCCAAAGGCAAATCATTAGCTGACTGGGTGAATACGTACCGAGAGAACAATAGCGAGAAATACGAATTTGCAGAGCCCCTCATTATTCAGGGAGAAGAAGCCTTTACGTTACAGGGTTTACGTAAACGACCAAGTCAAGAGTCAGATAGCTCGTATGTTTGGGCATTCGTTTCTGAAAGAGACAAAATATATGAGTTTGAATTTTCTAGCAGTGAAAGCACACTCAAGAATTCAACGGTGGTACTTGAAATTATGAAAAGTGTAAAGTTCATTAATCAATTACCATTTGTTCAGATTCATGGGGTAAACAAAAAGACCGCGGTTCCAGCAAACCAGGGCTATGACCTAAAAGTTGCGTGGCTAGATGAACCCAAAGAACTAAATATGGTCGACCCAATGATTAGTAGTTCGGCCGACTCGGATGGCACACGTTTCTACTATAAAGTCGGGGAAATAATAAATGGTAGGTACAAAGGTAATTACATAGTAAACATACTTTCAACAGGGGGAATGGGTAGCATGGAAGTGTTCCGTGTTGTGTATGATCCAAATGAAAAAACATTTGTATATTTAGAGAAGCACTCAGAAAATCTTTCGAATTTTACAACGCCTTTTACCTACGATAGTGGCTCAACTATTCCCGAATTAATTCCATCTAAAGTAATTGCTATACCCGATTCCTCTACGACCCTTGTTGCGGAATTGTTTGAAGTAAAAAAATGGTTTTCTGACTATCCTCTTGCTCCTGTCGAGTTTACTGATAGCAAAGTTGGCCCCGTATACTTTGAGCCCACAATCAAGTGCTATTTTGTTCGGATGCCTGATGGAATGGTCAAATTATATCATCTTAAGCCAAAGTTTATTAAAACTTTTGATGACAGGACGAGTTTCTATTCATCAAATAGCCTCATTCCCGCAGTCACATGGAATGATGGTAAAAACAATACGAAAGAATACACCTTCAATGAACCAACAGGCGGCTGCGGCACCAACACGTGCCACGCAATTTTTACAGAGAAGGAACTTGGCGGCATTGAAGCCTTACAAAAAGCTGGCACAACAAGTACCGGAAGCACCGTCTATGAATTGAAAGACTCTAATAGCAATATCTTAAAAGACACATATAAGAATTACTATGTTCCTTCTGAGGAAGAAAAAGTGGAATATGAGTATTTTACTAAAGCTCATCCGCTGTTTTACTGGCAGGATCCGTTTGGCCATTGGGTAAGATTTAAACAGACCGCCTTTTTACCCGCGGTTGAATGTGGCAAACCGGTAATTTACCTTTACCCTAAGTCGCCAATTTCCGTGAATGTTCAAGTTAGCCCCTCGGGTGGTTTTTCTAAAAGCGAGCCCGTGTATCCTAAGGGTGGTTGGAACGTATTTGCTCACCCTAGTGGCCAGCTAGAATATGGTGATGGCACATTCTACCCCTATCTATTCTGGGAAGGAAAAGCTTTGAATTACGAAATACCCGAGAAAGGCTTCGTGGTGCCCAGGGATGAGGTTTCAACTTTCTTAAATAGGACTCTTCATCTCCTTGGTTTGAATGACAAGGAATCGGGAGACTTTATGGAGTACTGGGTGCCGCGCATGCAAGAGAACCCCTACTACTTCGTTACCTTTGTTGACCAAAATGTGTTCGATTCAATAGCGCCCCTTACGGTGACTCCGAAACCAGATTCCGTCATACGGGTATTCATGGATTATCGGGGACTTGGTGCTCCCGTTACAGTGGAACCGCTCACTATACGAACTCCGGCGCGAAGAGGTTTTACCATTGTCGAATGGGGTGGTGCGATACACTAAGACATTACTCACCGCACTCGTTATAACGTTATCTTTAGTAGTCAGTCTATTTGCTGGAGATAGCGTTAAGAGCAGCCGAGATGCGCGGTACGTGAGCAGTGAAAGAGAAAATTTTTCGGTGATGCATTCTGCATATTTTCAGGATGAAGATTTTTTCAATCGTGCTTATAGTAATAATGGTGTAGTTGACCCCGTGGGCTCAGTAAAGGCCGGCGTAGTCCCACACCATCTGCTTGCCTCGCACACAATTGCAAGATTTTTTCAAGGCCTTGAAAGGAATGAGCACCCCGAGGTCGTGGTTGTCATTGGTCCTGACCATGAAAACAGAAGTTTTTTTAATGCTACAGTTTCACAAAATAGCTGGTTGACCCCATACGGGATTCTCAAGCCGCAAACAAAGGTTATTTCAGCCCTTGTGGCGTCTCATATTGTGGGGGTTGATGAAAGGGTATTTACAATTGAGCATTCAATTTCTGCAGAGGTAGCGTTTATTAAACGAAGTTTTCCCAATGCTACCTTTGTGCCTATTGTGCTCAAGTCCTCAGTATCACATGAGGAAGCGGAAGCAATAGCGAGAGGGCTTTCTAACGTATTGCCGGAAAAGTCTTTGGTATTGGCAAGCGTTGACTTTGCGCATTACGTTTCGCCAGCAGAAGCGCAACGGGAAAACAAGGTGAATATCGGGGTATTGACGAAGCAAAATATTGAAGAGGTGGGGGGAATGTTCGTTGACTCAAAAAGTACTATCTATACACTCTTCCGATACTTGGATTTTCAAAAAGTCAAAGGATGTCAAATACTGGAGACTTCCGATACTTCAACGGTTGTTGGCGATAGCACAATGGAAGAAGTCACGAGCTATATTTCAGCCTACTATTATGCGGAATAGGTGCATTTTGATGAAAAAAAATTGGTACTCCGAAATCAGCGCCGTCGCGACGGCGCTGATTTGTCGTGGATAACTCGGCCAAAAATCTGGGCTGAATGGGTATATACTCGCAATGCTTGACTAACTGAGCCATCCACGCGACCCTGAAGAAGCAGGAACTCTCAAATAATCTAAGAAATCTATGGAAAATAACCCACCAGGACAGGAAGCACCTAAGACAACAACCCCGAAAGCCCTTTGGGTGTTAATCGGGATACTTGTAGTTGTCGCTGTTGGCATCGGCTTGTCCGTGTATTTTAAAGACAGCGAGAACAGCAACGCGAACGTGAATGCTACTCAGAACGTTAACTACAACCTCAATTCGACAATAAACGGAAACGCGAATGTTAACTCTTCAATTGGCAACCTGAATTCGTCCACCATCAACGGAAACATTAACGCGGGTTCTGTTCAGACACTGCTTTACCAGGGCAATGGATTTTCAGTTCGTTACCCCGTTAGCTGGTCATTGATACAAAACGAGGGAGTATCACCGAAATTGACGCCCAAGAATGCCACATTCAAATTCGAGGGATCAATTGATTATCCGATTAGCGTCGGGACTACCGCGAAAAATGCCGACCAGTACGTCGCCTCCTTGCCGTCATCGAACAAATCCCAAGTAACGATTAACGGATATTCTGGCTATAAAGCCTATCCGGATTGTCCCACCTGTGGCGATAGTCCCTTTTACATCTTTACGCTCCCGGATCAAGCTAGTGCAGTAATCATTGGTTACACTGGAGATGTTCTAGAACAAACTGACGGTTCAGCTATTGCTCGAAGCACTCTGCGACAAGTGTTTGACCAAGTTGTAAACTCGATACAGATAGACTGATCGAGTCGCAGACTCGCTATTCACACAGAAACCTGAGCGTTCCTTTACAACCCGAATAACCTAAACAACACCGGCGTTCTCTGTCGGTAGAAGGAGGGCCGTATGAAACGGCTGTTAATGGTAATGATTGTTGTATTCACAGTCCCCACACTGGCACGTGCGCTTCCGCAAACTGCCACCGGTTTCTACTACCCAACTGGCTCAAAAAATTGGGGGAGTTACGCGGGCTTCCTTGCTATACCTCCAACTTACACAACTGGCTATTGCCATTTGGGCAAAGATGTCTCGGCAGACTTCGGAGACGCTGTGTATGCTATTGCCGACGGAACGGTCTACTACGTAAGTTTGGGCGCGTGGAGCATAATTTGTGACGTCGGGCAAAACGACAATTGCTGTAATTCCGGCCACTCTGACTTCTGCAATGTGTGCCTTGTTGTCCAGCACAAGTTGTCGGATGGTACGAAGTTTCTCGCGTTCTACGGGCACGTGCAATCATCACTTAGTAAGGGTGACGTGGTTTACGCCGGAGAACAGATTGCAACGATTGGCCATTGGTACGGCGGGAGTGATCATTTGCATTTCGGCATCCATCCAGAGGTGAAACTCCCGACATATTTTGGTAGAGTGCCTATCTCTGACCCTCCGCCTGACCCTCTGCCGACGGACGGCTTCGTAGCACCGATTAACTACATTGAGACGCACGCTCCCTTGGGATCCCCGACACCACCACCACCCGCTCCTCCCGTGGTATTCACGGAGCGTTGGGTGACGCAAAGCCCATTTACGATTGTAATGCAGCGTGGGCAGCAAGAGACATTCACTGTGCGCTATAAAAACACTGGTAATCAGACTTGGAAGGGGAGCGGGTACAGTTCATCTGATCCAAATTACGTTGAACTAAGAGCGACAAACCAAAGCGGAAATGGCGAGGATAGCTGGCTACATCCTACTAGCGGTTGGATAAGCGCGCAGCGGGTAGTTAAGCCGAATGAAGCCACCATCCTACCGTCCACTCCAGGTCAAAGCTATTATGCGAACTTTAGCTTCACTGTGAGAGTCCCAGATAACTACCCTTCGGGTACATATAGGCAGTACTTTCGGATGTACAACACTTCCGAAGGTTACCTCTCGACACCTGAGGGATACTATGAGGGATATTACGTTGAGGTCACAGTCATTGACCCGCCCCGGCCACCAGTCACCCCAAACGCCTACGCCGACGTGGCGGTCCTGTATAATTACGGGTCCTGCCAGACGCGGGCGCATATGCTGCTCTCGAACACCACCGGTTTCGTCTACCAGGGTGACAACGGCTGGCGGATACTGAACGACTACTGCTTGCAGTACGTCATCCGTAGTCTGGCCGGCGACTTCGACGGTAACGGCGTAGCGGACATCGCTACGGTGTACCAGTACGGGGCCTGCCAAGTCGGCATCCACGTGCTCCTCTCCACCGGCGTCGCCTTCGATTACGAGCCGTATTGGTGGCAGTCTACCGGGTACTGCGTCTCGCTGATCCACGGCATGGCCGCGGGGGATTTCAACGCCGACGGCAAGGACGACATTGCGGTGCTCTACGACTACGGTAGCTGTGATAGTCGCCTTCACGTCATGCTCTCCACGGGCGTGGGATTCCTGAGTTCACCCGCGGAAGGCTGGTGGCGCGGCAACGGCTGGTACTGCGCGAGCAGCGTGAAATTCATGGCAGCCGGGGATATCACCGGGGACGGGAAGGACGACATCGTCCTGGCGTACCGCTACGGCGCGTCGAATACTTCATTCCACACCTTCCTCTCAACGGGCTCGAGCTTCACCTACCAGTCCACCTGGTGGTCTGCCGACTACTACAGCCTGGACGCGGTGAAGTTCCTGGAAATGGGTGACCTCAACGCCGACGGCAAAGCCGACGTCGTGACGGCGTACCGCTACGGGCCGTCGAATACGTCGTTGCACACGTTCCTGTCCACCGGGTCGAGTTTCACCTACCAGTCCAACTGGTGGTCTGCCGACTACTACAGTTTGGACGCGGTGCCGTATATGCAGGTGGGGGACATTACGGGCGAAGGACGAGCGGATGTCGCTATGGCCTACCGCTACGGTGAGTACAACAGTGCTATTCACTGCTTCACCTCCTCGGGGACGGCCTTCACGTACCAGCCGTTCTGGTGGCAGCACACCGCGTACGGCTGGGACTTCACGAACACCTTCTTGGTCGCCAAGTTCGACTGGAACGGCGGCTCACCGAAGGTGCTCGCTGAGGAACCGCACGGATCGGTTCCGCTGAACTTCGCGCTCAACCAGAACTACCCGAACCCGTTCAACCCGGTGACCGTGATTGCGTACAGCCTCCCGGCTGCGAGCCACGTGACCCTGGACGTGTTCAACATCCTGGGCCAGAAGGTGGCAACCCTTGTGGATGAGCCGCAAACCGCCGGTGACCACCAGGTCACCTGGGATGCGACCCAGCACTCCTCAGGGGTTTATCTGTACCGGATCCAGGCTGGGGAAGCCCTAGAAACCAAGAAGATGCTTTTTCTGAAGTAGCTCAACGGTCCTTGGAAAGACGTTTGAGCGAATGCTAACAAAGCCCATGGGTGCATACCCGTGGGCTTTTACTTGCCTGCTACTTCTTGACATTTTCTCAAAAACCTTGCGTTTTAGATGAAAATGAGGGAAAATTAAAGTGTAAGAATTCCTAAAATCCTATGTCCATAAGTCGATTAGCAATCTACGCTCTATCAGGAATTAATGTTGGACTTTTTGCCTTTCTTGCTTATTTGGCAGCCCGAGGGTGGAAGAAAAGTATTACTAACCGATACTACCTTGCTTTAATTGCCAGCATAGTTGGCTGGTTGCTCATTGCAAATTTTGAGGGCTTATACGGTGATAGTACGTTAATCACCAAGTTAGACTTTTTCTTGGCAAGCAACGTTTGCTTTACGTTTGCGCTTTTTGCACTTAGCTATTCTCCCGTAAAGAGGCGAAGAAAGACCTTACAGTTAGTATCACTGGTGGGGTATGCCCTGCTCGTTATCTTGTCTTTTTCAAATTTAACGTTTACGCAAGTACCCGGAACTGGCTCCCTAGAGATTTCTAAGCCTTTGTACGGGTTATATATTGTCCTGCTACTGTTGCTAGCGCTTGGGGTAGGTGGAGCATATCTATATGAACTGTGGAAAAAGAGTGAAGGCATTCCTCGCCGTCAGATAAGTTATGTACTTTTTGGTTTTACCATTCCGGCTGGGCTACTGATTCTACTTAGTGCGTATAATGTGCTTGTCCAGCGGGTTCCCAATGACCTGTACTCCCTGCTTACGAATGTAGGAATTATATTTACCCTCCTCTGTACTAGGGCAATCTTTCGCTATCGCTTTCTTGAGGTTCGAGTAGTAATTCAACGTAGTATCGTACGCGTCACCTCGTTCCTTCTGTTGATGTTGTTGTACTTAGTTCTTATTCTGATTCTTCGTGACTCACTCATCAGCGAGACAAAAGAACTCAACTCAACTTCGGTAGTGGTTGTTGGGTTGCTTGTGATCTTAACCGTTGAGCCTTTACGAAAGTACATTTATAGTTTTATTGACAAAAGATTTGAACTGCATGATCGAAAGCAAGAAGTCATTCAGCAGCAGCTAAAAATTGTACTAAAATCGCAACGCTCCCTAGCTGATTTGGAAAATGTAGTTCAAAAAGCATTCCTAGAAACTGCCAGGGTGGACACAGTAGAGTATTATGATGCCAACTCTCAAGAACTTGTTCTCAAACCGGCACTACGAGCGTATCTTCAAGCAACCGGAAGGATTGTTATCAGTGAAGAACTTCCATACCGTTTCGATGAAGATATACGTTTTAAGCAAATTCATGATGAAGTGTCATCAAGCCGTTGGTCGGCTTATGTCCCAGTTGGTCAAACCGAGGTGTTTGCAGGCTGCTTTGTACTCGGCCAACGGAAGGGGAAGGTACCGTACGGCGCACAGGAAGTGCTAGTATTGAAGCAGTTGCAAACGCAATCAACCGACGCACTATTAAACGTCCGACTCTACAAGCAGGCCGTTGAGAGGATCAAAGTTTAAAATTATTTTGTATGGCTTTTACAGGTATAATTGTAGAATTGCGCATCAGTATTATGGGTATATCTAAATACTACTATGAAGGATAATTATGTTAGGGCGGCGCTAGATTTCATCTCGCATCATTTGAAGTACCCCGACCAAATGGTTCTTGAAACTCCAACGGGGCCGGAGGTAGTCATTGCTGGCAAAAAAGTGTTGATGTTTGGATCGTATAATTATCTTAATTTGGCGAATAATGAGGAAGTAAAAGAAAAGGCAGTTAAGACGCTCCGTGATTTTGGAGTTGGTTCAGGAGGTGTGCGGATATTAACAGGGACTTTTGCAATTCATAAGGAACTCGAATCGAAACTTGCAAAAATCACCGGGCATGAAGATGCCTTAACGATTCCTTCAGGCTATGGCACAAATATCGGCGTCATTCCTGGGGTAATGAACCCATTGAATTTTGCTGAGAAGATGGGTCTTCCAGGCGCCGTAATTTACAATGATTCCTATAATCATGCGAGTATTGTGGATGGTAATTTGTTGAGCGGTGCGAAGATGGTAAAATTTGACCACCTTGATTGGCGAGACTTAAACAATAAAATATCCGAAGCTGACCATAAAGCTTTGAGAAAGTTAATAATTACCGACGGCGTCTTTAGTATGGATGGTGATATCGCCCCTTTAGGTGAAATATATAATGTTGCTAAGGAAAACGATGCTTTACTGATGGTGGATGATGCGCATGGGTTTGGAGCTTTGGGGATCGATGGGGGCGGCACTGCTGTGAGCCTGGGTCTAAAAGGAAAAGTTGATATTAATATGGGGACCTTTAGTAAAGGCATTGGTGTTTCAGGAGGGTTTGTTTCTGGGAGTAAGGAATTGATCGACTTGTTACGCGTGACTACACGTTCGTACATGTTTTCAGATTCACTTTCCCCAGTGATAGTGGGCGCAGTTATGGCGGCTCTTGAGTATATTCATGAACACCCAGAGATTATTGTTAAACTTTCAGCTAATGCAAAAATGTTGCGAGAAAGATTGAATGAACTTGGCTTTGATACCTTAGGTAGCTCAACCCATATCGTCCCATTAGTCACTGGTGATACAAAGACAACAATAATGTTTAGCCGACTGCTGCTTGAAAATGGTATTTGCGGACCCGCAGTACGTTGGCCTGCGGTACCAAGGGATAAGGGTAGGATAAGACTTGCTGTTACTGCCGGTCACACCGAAGAGCAAATTGATACTCTGGTGAAAACAATTCTTAACGTAAGTCAAGTAATTTCGATTCCGAGAAAATGATACTAACAAGAATTTTAGTTTCCTTAATTATACTCTTTAGTGTATTCCTTGGAGTTCTTGCAACCTATAAAAACCGAACCAGAAAAACAAATCAATATTTTGCCCTGATTGCTTTTATAAATGCACTATGGGCGTTTGTTAATTTAATGACCTCTTTTGATCAGAGAGCTCTTTGGGTTTATGCGCAGTATGGGTTTGGCGCATTGCTTATGGGGTCAGGGTTACTTTGGTTCTTTTACATAATTTCTGGACGGGACTCAAATCGGCGAAAGGCTGTGTCGATCTTTTTCTCTGTATTTTTTGCAATTTCGAGTTTTATCCCAGGTTTGATTATTGGGAGAGTTGACGTTGTTCATTTTGGAAATTTTGAAGGAACATTTGGTTTATTGTTTCCAGTCTACACACTTTTTATTGGCGTTTCACTATTCTTGATGGATTTTGTTACATTGCGTGGTGCATTCAGATCGACTGGATTAAAACGATTGCAGTTGCTTTATGCTGGAACAGCAGCTTTGATATTTACTATTCTTTCGGTTTTCCCAAGTTTTATACTTCCGCTATTCGGATTTGCCACAGTCAGTCAGCTAGATTTAGTTGGATCGTTTATTTTTATTGCAATCTTGGGGTATTCAATATTTAAACACCATCTACTAGATATACGTTTGATTATCCTGAGGACAGTTTCGTTTTCTTTGGTTGTTATCGTAATTTCAACATTTTTTGTTTTAGCAAGTTTTTTTATTCCCGCACTGATTACTAGTAGCAGGCTTCAAATCCTAGTTGAGATAGTTTTAGCGATCATCATTGTTATCATACTTGAACCGATAAAGAAGTATTTTGCTAGAATTACCGATAAGTTGTTCTTTAAGGCTCGCATTGATTACGAAACCGCGAGTCACGCATTAAGTGAAAGTATAAATAAGGAAATTAATTTACAGAACTTACTAAGTGATGTTGAAGAAAAATTTGCACAGTACTTAAAAATTGAATTTACAAGACTACTTTTGCCCGTAAGTGGCGGCAGCATTTATGTGAGTGAAAATTTAGTTGATGGAAATCAAATACAAATTGAAGGGGAAAGTTCAATAGTGAACTATTTGGCTAAGGAAAAACGCTCCATTGTTTTTGAAGCTTTAGAAAGAAGGATTGAAGAAACAAGTTCTGATCAGGCTCGGGCGCTCCTGGGGAACTCAAAAAATGAGCTTGAGAAGATTGGAGCGGCTGTTGTATTCCCTATAGTTGCCGAAGGTAGGATAGCAGCACTATTAGTGTTTGGTGGGAAACTCTCCGGTGACCCATATAGCAATGACGATCTTAACTTACTTCAATTACTAGGGCCGCAACTTGCTAGTGCCTTGGAAAAAGCCAGGCTCTACGAAGAGATCCGGCTTTTCAACGTCAAGCTGCAGAAGGAAGTAGAAATTGCCACCGAGCGCGTGAAGCAGAAGAACGCGCAGCTGGAAGACCGTAACCGCTTCCTCTCTGCCGTCCAGAAGGTGACCAACCTCATTACCCAAACCTTGGAGTTCAAGAAAGTGACGCAGTCCATTGTCGACGCCATTGCCACCGAGCTTGGCTTCGTTGGTGGGGTGCTGCTCTTTCTTGGCGAATCCCGGCGCAAGGTATTCCCGGAGGCCGTGACGAATAGCCCCATCACCGAGAAGGTCATTGCTATGCTGCCCAAACCATTGAAGGAGTACTGGGGCGACTACACTGTGGACCGGACATTGAATATTGAAGCAATGAAAGCTAACCAAGTACGAACCGGCACGAATTTGGCAGACTTCCTTAGCCCGCCCGTGCCAAAGTTGGTGTGCGGGGCAATCCAGAAGTTTGCCGGGATTAAGACCATTGTTTCGGTACCCATTGTTGCCGAGAGCGAAGTGGTGGGCTGCATTGACTTTGTCATTGCCAAGGAAGCGAACCTGATTACCAAGACCGAACGGGACATGATGCAAGCCATGGCCAACCAAACCGGGGTGGTCTACCGGAACATTGAACTGGTCCGCCGCTTAGAGGAGAGCAACAAGGAGTTAGGTGAAGCCAACGAGCACCTGAAAGAGCTGGACCAAGCCAAGAGCGAGTTTGTTTCGATTGCCAGCCACCAGTTGCGCACGCCCATGACCGGCATCATGGGTTACCTTTCCATGATTGTGGGCGGTGACTTTGGCAAGATTGATGCCAGCTTGCAAAAGGTGCTGGAGAGCTTGCTGGATGCAAGCCAGCGCATGATCAGGCTCATCAACCTCTTCCTGGACGTGACCAAGATTGAGAGCGGTAAGCTGGTGCTTGATAAGCGACCGTCGCAGCTGGAAGACCTCATTGAAAAAGAGCTCGACGTGCTGAAGAAGTTGGCTTCCGACAAAGGCCTGAAGCTCCAATACAAGCGGCCCAAGGAAAAATTGCCGCTGCTTTCCATTGATGACAAAATTACCGACGTGGTGCTTAACCTGGTAGATAATGCCATTAAGTACACGCCCAAGGGGAGTATTACCATTACCAGTGAGCGGGAAGGGGACTTGGTGCACGTGAAGGTGCAAGACACCGGCCGTGGTTTAGACCCCAAAGAAGCGCGGGGGCTCTTCAACAAGTTCGTCCGCGGCTATGGCATTGCGCAGGTGAATCCGGATGGCTCGGGCCTAGGGCTTTACGTGGCGCGCAGGATCATTGAGGTGCACGGCGGGAAGATTTGGGTGGAGAGTGAGGGCACGGGGAAGGGGAGTTGCTTCCAGTTCACCTTGCCAATAACGCCCGTGGAGGTGAAGATTGAAGCGCAGGGGACGGCGAAAGTGAAGTAAGGGCAGAAAGGGCGGCGTGCAAGGAGTAAGGCGTGGAGAACGTCATACTTTTGACATATGCGTGCAAATTTCCTAAGGTGTTGGAAAATCACATTGCTTGTTTGACAACAGAAGGGAAACCTATGGTTTGGGTTTTTGATTGTGACGGCACGCTGTACCCCGATTGTTCGACAATCCATGACGTTTTCACTGCGCACGTTCGAAAGTACTTTTCCAAACTCTTGGACATGACCGAAGAAGGCGTGGAGCAGGAACGTATCCGGCTACGAGAAAAGTACAACACGGAGTTTAGCTTGGTGGCATTCCACAAGGAGTACGGGAACGATTTTGCTGCGAGTGTAGCGGCCACGTACGGCCAGCTCGATTTACGACAGTGCGGTGTGCTACCCATGGCCGAGGACGTTCGCAAAATGCTCGCCGCGCTTCCCGGAACGAAAGTTGCGCTCTCGAACTCACCGAAGGTATGGGTACGCCAGGTGGTTACGTACTTGGGCGTATCGGAAGTATTCTCAACAATCTTTGGCATTGAGGAAATTAATTTCCGGGGGAAGCCTGATCCCTCAGCATTCGCACATGTTGAGCATGCATACCCGCGCAGGCATTTGGTACTGTGTGATGACACTGCAGCGAATCTCGACGTTGCGCACAGTCGTGGTTGGGGCACGGTACACTTCATCCCCAACGGTGCAGGGGTGCTTGCTCAGCACAAGCATCGTCAAATTCATTCTTTGCTTGAACTAGCGTCTGTGCAGTAATTCGTGCGAAAGGTGGCTACGGTCACCTTTCTTTTATTTTCAGAGTAAAATGCTACAGTGAGTGCATGAAAACGGTGCACATCATTTCCAGCCGAGCGATTGATCAAGTGGTCCGCACAGGCACGAGGGAGCATGAAGACCGGGTCGGCGGACCCTTGCTCTGGTTACAGCAGTACTTCCGAACCCAACCCTTCCGCGTTCGTACTACGCAAAGCCGGCGCCCCGGTAGAGTTCGTATTGAACTGCGGTCAGGATTTGAACGCGGACAGGTGACGCAGCGCCCGTCGCTTATGAAGGTGAAGAAATTTGAAAAAGCGGATGCCTTTGTTATTTCCACGCTCATGAATGAATTTGATTTGCACCGCCTATCTGATTTACAGGGCCTACGCTGTGTGGACTTGCAAGGGTACGTGCGTGCAGAGAAAGTGAAGGGCAAGAAGCGGCTCATCATCGCGCCACGCATCGCCAAGCTTCTTGATGTTGTGAAGACGACAGCGCATGAATCTCGGTGGATTCCAAAGGCAACGCTCGAAATCTTTAAGCAGCACATCTTGCTCATTACCCGTGGCGCACGGCCACTCCGGGTGTACGTGCAGGGGAAGAGTTTTACCATTACCCCTCGGCGTATTTCTGCTCCCAACACGCTTGGTGCGGGCGATACATTTTTTGCTGCATTCGTAGCGGCGTTCCTAAAGACGCATGACGCGCACCGGTCTGCCACATTTGCCGTGCGGGCTGCCGAACATTTTCTGCGGCTGAAGAAATCTTTGCGTTCCAGGTCAACTACGAAGCGGTAGGAGAGAGCCGTTTGACAGAAAATGTACCGGGTGTAGAGTGGTCTACTCAGTGTTTCCATTAGCCATTCCTTTGAAAAGCCCGCATAGCTCAATTGGTAGAGCAGCAGTCTCCAAAACTGCGTGTTGGGGGTTCGAGTCCCTCTGCGGGTGCAAAAATAGCGCTCAATCCCGAGCCTTTGAAACCCCTTTGCGAAAGCGAGGGGTTTTCTTTCATGTGCTTGGTGCGGGCTCAAACAGCCAAATTCTGCTTCATTTACTAAGGTATTTGACAACTCAACAGCGAAGCGGGAAGATGCTTTCTTAGACCGTCCTTTAGGAAAACTGAATATTGAAAAAGGTGTAAAACAGCCCGCATAGCTCAATTGGTAGAGCAGCAGTCTCCAAAACTGCGTGTTGGGGGTTCGAGTCCCTCTGCGGGTGTTTGTAGTACACAATATGAGAGGAAATATTATGGGATTTGGTGGAACAATGAAGATTGGTACCTGTGGGTACCACTGTTGGGGGTGTGGTTGCACATTTACCGCGCCGCCTTCAGCAGATGGGTTCGTGCACTGCCCAAACTGTCAGAAGCGCATCTGCTTGGCTACAAGCCCGCTGTGGGATTGTGACACCGCCTGGTGCGCGCACTGCAAGCTGACGTACGGGTACGTGTGGGGCTCAAACGTTCCGCCCCAGTGCCCCATTTGCCAGCATACGCCTGACGAAGTACCGAATGCAGAGATACAACAGAAAGGAGAAACGACATGAAGGTACAGCAGCTCCCAGATGCGCAAGAGCTCGTTCGCTTTGCGGATCAGGATGCGCCAACCTTGATTACGCTACTTGGGCTGCCAATTGCCGAAGTAGCTGACAAGTTCCTTGTGCATCATTCGCAGGGGACGCTACCGCGTGACGTGGTAGAGAACTACATAACCGCCCACTGTGGTCTGGGTTAGGAGACAACGTGGTAAAGCGAATTCTTACGGGAATGCGCACAACGGGTCGCCTTCATCTTGGCCACTACGTTGGCGCATTGGAAAACTGGATACGCCTCCAGCATGAGTACGACTGCTACTTTTTACTAGCAGATGTACAGGCGCTCACGACGCACTTCGATCGAGTGGAAGGCATTGAAGACTCTGTCCGGCAAGTCGTCACTGACTGGCTTTCGGTTGGCCTGGATGCTGAACACTCATCGTTCGTGCTGCAGTCATACGTCCGCGAGTACTACGAGCTGACGCAACTGCTCAGCTTCATGGTCTCGATGGGCGCATTGCAGCGCAACCCAACGTTGAAACAGGAAATCCAAAATCTCGGGCTGGGCGATGTCAATGTCGGTTTCATGACCTACCCCATCTCGCAGGCGTCGGATATCCTGCTCTTCAGCCCGCAACCGCACAACCCCGTGGACGAGTTGCTGATCCCGGTTGGCGAAGACCAAATTCCTCATATCGAGGATACGCGGGATATCGCCCGGCGGTTCAACAATCGGTACGGAACTATTCTCACGTTGCCGACAGTTAAGGTTGGGAACGTTCCGCGGCTTGGTGATCTTGCGGGCGGATCGAAGAAAATGGGCAAGAGTTACGGGAACGCAATTTACCTGTCCGACCCGCCAAACGAGGTCGAGCAGAAAGTGCGCGCCGGTTTCACTGATCCCAAGAAATTGCGGAAAGGTGATCCTGGCGATCCCAGCATCTGCCCAATCTACTCGTACCACGAGATTTTCCGTGCCGACGGCGCCGAAGAAACGGCTGCCGGTTGTCGCTCGGGAGCGCTCGGGTGCGCGGAGTGCAAGCGCAATTTGGCGAAAGCGCTCAATGCCAAGCTTGATCCCATTCGCGAGAAGCGATTGGAAATTGAGCAGAAGCCTGAGCTGGTTTCCGAAGCAATTTCAACCGGTACCAAACGTGCGCGTGTTGTGGGGCAGCCCACCATTGAGGCGGTCCGCAGCGCAATGCACATAGACTACCCAACCCTCAAAATGGAGTAAAAGGAAGGTGAGCCATGGACGCTCACGGATTGTTTTCTGGGCGATGGCCCCGCCAAGGGGTCAACACACAACTAATTGAAGCGGCGCTTCAGGCTGAGATTGAGAAAAATCATACCTGGGGGGAAAGTACCATCCTCGGTTTCCCGAGCATGAATCCGCACCCTTTTGGTATTCAGGTTTTCTCTAGTGTGCAGGCAAAGCACGCGAACGCGATCCTCACGCACACGCGTGGGGACGGTGAAAAGGGCTTCAAAGGTACGCACAATATCGAGAAGGCCCTCATTCACACGGTTGGCGATTTGCTCGGTGATTCTACGGTTGACGGCTACGTCACCCCGGGAGGCACCGAAGCCAACATTATGGGAATTTGGATTGGCCGTGAGAAGCTGCGCGCTGAGTTCGGCAACACCGGCCAACTCGTGGCCGTGCTTGCGTCATCCGCGAGTCACTACTCTTTGCCCAAAGCCTGTGCACTCACAGACATGGGTCGGGGTGAGCTTCGCGCCACGGGCCAATTCCAAGATCTTAAAGCAGGCAACGGTAGCCTGCTGAACAACCACCACGTGCCGGAGAGCGACGGCTCTGGTCTCCACTACATTCGTTGCAGCGAATGTGGCAGAATCGATGTTGCTGAACTTGAGCGGACTATTCGTCGGTTGCATGCGGAACAGCACATTGCACGGTTCATCATCTTCCTTAACGAAGGAACCACGATGACCGGCGCAATGGATGATACCGAAGCAGTTGGACGAATGGTGCGGCGGTTGCGCGAAGAATTCCAACACCAGTTGGGTTTCTACGTGCACGTCGATGCCGCCTACGGTGGTTGCATCTACCCGTTCCTGGATCCTGATGGTACGTGGGCCTTCCGAGTGCCGGAAGTGGACTCGCTGACCGTTGATCCGTACAAAATGGGTTACTGCCCAATGGCTGAGGGCTTGTTCCTTTGCCGTTCGGGTTTGCAGCGTTTTATCCAGCAACCCACTGGGTACGTGAACGATGGTCATGACGATACCCTCTGCGGTTCTCGTTCGGCTGCGTATGCGGCCTCATGCTGGGCGGTTATTCACGCCCTCGGAACGGAAGGTTATCAGACACTGCACACGCAAAATCGTGAAAAGGCTCAACGGCTGCACCAAAAGCTTGCCGCTGTGCCTTCTATCACCCTTCTGCCGCAGTACCTGAACATGGTTGCCTTCCGGTTGCCCGACGACGTGCCGCAAGAAGCATACGATCGTCTGCGAGCGATAGTCGACGAGTACATCTGCATGTGGAACTGGTTTAATCCCGATCCCTCAGATCCGAAGAGTCGACCGTACCAGGTGATTAAGTGCTGCATGACTCAAGACGTGAAAGATGAGTGGCTGGACGCCTTCGTTCAAGCTCTCACCGATACGTTCGTGCGGCTGCAGACGCATGTGTAGTTCTTTAACGATAAACCCGCTCGTGGCACCACGGGCGGGTTTTCTTGACACTCCAAAACCCCTCTGCTAAGGTGGGCAAACGAGTTCTTTACAAGTCCAAATCCCATGGATCAGGTCCCCTAGAAATAGGGGATTGGGCCTGATTCGCCAATTGGCAGGGAGGTCTCTGCACCAGTGGAGACCCGGCTTCCTCCGTAACCATAGGGTAGATCCGATGTCGGCTACTCCGTAGCGTCTGCGTCGGTGAGAGATACGTGAATTTTTCACGTAAAGAAGGTGGCAACACGAAGGTTTTAAAGACCTCCGTCCTTTTCTAAGCATGGCTCCAACCATGCTTTGCACGGGATGGGGGTTTTTCATTGCACATGAACAATTTGAAATAGAGATAAGGAGAAAGAACATGAAGAACATGTCTCGGATTGTTTTGGATGGTCCGCGGCGAGAAAAGCAGGTCGCCCGCGAAGCCCTGGCTGTGGGGTATGACGCGCGCATTCGTCTGGCAGAGCTACCCGGCGCATATGAAGCGCTGGAACGGTATTCGCTGGGCATGATTGACCGGAAGGTGAAGCATGGGCAGGACCTTACCTTTGAAGAGGCTTTCTGCGGCATGGCGTACGTCGTGGCTGCAACGAATGAGCGCTTCTTCGAGGTAACCGCTCCAGCATTCTCCACGGCATACCGTTCGTCCTTTACGCCAGAGAAAGCAGTAGCGTGCGGGACGGCTTTCATGCAGCTCATGGCGGCGAAGGAGTCCTTCAAGCACCTTACGGCCGAGGAAGTTGCGGGCATTGCGGCTGCGAGCTTAATGGATACAGTCATTCAGCTGGATCCTGAGAGCGTGGTCGAGACGTCGGGTATGGGCGGTGATGTCGGCTTTGTCCACAACGGTGTGGTAAAGAAAACCATCAACGTTTCCACGCTCAGCGCGCTCGTCCTCGCGGCTCTGGGTTTGCCAGTAGCGAAGCACGGCTCCTACGGGAACACCTCAGCGGTTGGCAGCACGGAAGCGATTGAGCTCCTTGGGGCAAATACGACCTTGCGCTCTGTCGAGCAGGTACAACGGGTTTGGCGAAACTCCAACTTCGCTTTTCTCGATGCTCACTGGTGCAAGACCATCCATGATCTTTCCCACTTGATCATGATGGAGACGATCAACCACGTGGCTGGCCCGATGAGTGCGCCGTTTAGTCCGCTCACCAGCATTACGAAGTTGATGGGCGTGAACGAGAAGGTTCATCCGTCGGTCATTGCTCGCGCGTATACGTTGCTGCACGAAAAAGGTCTGCAACGTAATGCAGGTGTGGCCATTGTGTGCGGCTTAGATATCGACAGCCCGCATACCGATCCGTACGATTTGCCAATGGTGCGCGAGCATACCATTGTCGACGAGCTTTCGCCGTTTGCATCCATCGTATCCATTGCCTACCAGGATATGTACCGTGGTTCATTCTTGGTAACGCCTGGCGACTTCGGCATTACTATCCCGCCAACGTCGGTGCACGTTGTGAACGACAAAGAGCACATTCTTGCGGCTAACCAGCGTACTCTCCAGAATCAGGATGAGCACCTGGTTAACTACCTTGCCATGAATGCCGCGCTGCCGTTGTTCATGCACCGGTACGGCGATCGCGTTGACTGTGTCGTGCGCAATCAGCTGAATACGGTGTATTTGCGGGAGTGTTACCTGGCTTGCAAGCAGGCAGTTACTTCCGGTGGGGCTTGGGATGTGCTGCAAAAGCATGTCCTGGAGTCCCAAAAAGAAAAGTGTGCGTAGAACCTTATAGAGAACGGCGTATTTTACTACGCCGTTCTTTTTCATTACACTGAATCCATGATGAACCTCTCCCGAATCTTCAAACGGTCGCAAAACATTCTCATTGGGGCGGCGCACTTTCCGCCACTCTTGGGGTATGCGCATTCACCAGGCTTAGACGTGGCTGGGAAGGCAGCGGAAACTGATGCCCGTAGGTTTTTTCGTGGTGGTATGGATGGGGTTATTATCGAGAACAACTACGATCTTCCCCACCTGCCGGTCGTCGGTCCCGAAACGGTAGCCTCCATGGCTATGCTCGGCGCGCGTATCCGGGCCGGAGTGCGAAATCCCCTTGGTGTAAATGTGCTGTGGAATGATTACCGGGCCGCTTTCGCGCTGGCGTCAGCTCTCGACTTGGCGTTCATTCGCATCCCGGTTTTTGTGGATCGGGTGAAAACGTCCTGTGGCACCATTGCAGGCAACCCCCGTGATGTTGCAACCTTCCGGAAACGTTTCCACGCAGAACACGTAGCCATCCTTGCCGACATTCATGTAAAACATGCGAAGTTGCTCTCTCGCTATACACTTGTACAATCGGCACGGCTAGCCTTTCGCAAAGGCGCCGATGCCGTCGTGGTTACGGGCCGATGGACCGGCGAAGCACCAGAACTACAAACTCTAAAGGATTTGCGAAAGGAGCTTGGCGCCTCTCGGTACATTATTATTGGGAGCGGGGTTGATGCGCGGAATGCGAAAGATCTCTTGCGGTATGCCAACGGCGCGATTGTTAGCACCTCGTTGAAGGCCGGTTCGGCGGGCACGCATGGTGTGAATGTGAAGCACTGGAAGCAGCGTATTAGCGCTCAGAAAGTTCGAGCGCTGCGACGGCAGGTTGCCTAGTATTAAAATGCGCTTACCCACAAGGTAAGCGCATGTTTTTTAGTCCACAAAGTGCGTCAGGAAGTTGCCAAAGGCATAGGGCGTATCAACTGTATGCGTGGCCAACGCTTGGATTTCTTTGCAGCCATCGCCAACGGCTATTCGCCAGGCCACGGGGAGGCGAAAAAGTTCTTGGTCGTTGTAGTCGTTGCCAGCAATGAGCACCTGATCAAGCGGGATGTTGTGAAGCGTACAGAGGTGGCGGAGTGCAGAGGCTTTGGAGACGCCCTTCTCCATAACCATGTAGTTATGGTCATTGCGCGTCCAATTGACGTCATCGGGGAATTGCATCCCCATACCCGGGGGAGGGAGAAATGCAAGCACACAGCATCTCGATGTACGCAAGTGATGCAGGAATTCTGGTAACGACTCGTATTCTGCCGCAACCTGCGCTTGGGGTAAGAAGACGTTTTCTGCATCAGGCTTTGGCGTGTATTCCAGATTTACGTAGCGGTTGTCCGCTAACTGGATAAACCCCATGCCATGAACAAAGGGCGGTGTCATGAGGTGTTCCACCTTTGCGCATGTTTCGTTGCTGACCGGGACGGCATGCAGTGTCTGACCTTCTGGTGAGCAAATCCTGCCACCATTTTCCACGATGACAGGAAAATTTGGCGTAAATTTCCCCGCCGCGCATTGTAGGTAGCGATAGTACCCTCGACCCGTGGCAACGGTGCAGAGGGTGCCGCTCTGCATGAGTCGTTTTAACTCTTCGGCAACTGTTGCAACAATATTGCCGTCAATTGCCATAACGCCATCAATGTCTGAAACTATTAACTTTGGAATTTTCAACGTTCATACTCCTTTCAAGACGTTCTGCTATTGTCCTAACATAGTGTTGTAGGTAGCGCAACAGTGGTTGACATGCTCGTCATCAACAGGTAGGCTGTCCGCATGAACGCTCACGCCCCGCAGGCACTATCAATGCGTCGTCGCAACCTCATTCCCGAGGTTGCCTGCACGTGCTCGTGAACAGAATGATCTAGCCCCAATTCGTGGGTAGGAGCAAGCAACCTCGCAGAGGTTGTTTTTTGTATTTTCAAACACCGCTCACTACATCCACTACAAAGGAGGACCTATTGCGTCACATCATTGAAGCAGGCCACTACTACCAGGCCATTGGGCCCACGATCTGGAGCGCAATTGGTTGGCAGCTCGGCCAGCAGATGGTGCAGCCGGGTGATGCCACAATGCTCTTCATCGACGACGTGCATACGGCTGACCAAGCACACCCTATGGAGCGCGCTGCACAGCGTATGCACGTCTTCATGCCAAAACCGGACTACACCGTGCTCGAATCTAGCGTGGCACTGGAGGCGAAAGAAGCCTTGTGCATGCTGTACGCCCTGCCCAAGAAGAAGCGGCCGGTAGAAGGCGGCGACGGAACAGTGTTCTGCTCGGGCGCGCCACTCGTCAGTGCGGAGGGTGCGTACCTGTGCACCTTGCTCGACGTTGGCCTCACCTTGCGGAAGTCGCGCTTGGGATTCAATTATGGCGTGAACATCCTGCCGGATTTTTACCAGGCACAGCAGCAACCAGTGCTTCGCTTAGTCCAGAAGATCCTGCCGGAGTTCAACTTGCGCGTCGTGCTCTTCGCCCCGTGTGGAACCTACACCAACATTGCTCTGTTGTAATGCAGTGGGGAGGTCTAGCAAACCTCCTCACCCCACCTCAATCTTCATTTTTTCTACTCTATGCCATTCACGAAAACCATTGGCATCCTCGGCGGCATGGGCCCTAGCGCTAGTGCCGCCATGTACCAGAAAATTATTCAGCTTTGCCAAGAGCAGTACCAGGCTGTGCAAGACACAGATTACCCAGAAATTGTGCTGTACAGTTTGCCGCTCACGGGATTTGATGAAACCGGTATTGTCGATGCGCAAAGCGTACTTATGCAACTCCAAACGGGTATTGCGAAGCTCGTGGCGGCCGGGTGTGACTGCATAATCATGGCGTGCAACACCGTGCATGTGCTGTATGATCAGCTACAAGCAAATTGTCCTGTGCCCATTGTGCATATGATCGAGGTGACTGTGCAAGCCGTGATCGGGCACCCCGTTGTCGGGGTGCTCTCGTCGGAGACAACCGCGAAGCTGGATTTGTATACCAGGGCACTAAAGAACCAGCACGTTGGAGCGGTAGTTCCGTCTGTTGCGCAGCAAGCGCAGGTCACCGGAGTCATCATACACGTCATGGCGGGGCAGCAGAGCGATTCTGACGTAGCAGCGTTGCAGGCTGTATGCCAGGGATTTCAGGCGCAAGGGGCAACTGCGATTGTCCTGGGTTGCACTGAGCTACCACTCGTCCTAGCGCAAGAGCACGTACCACTTCCGCTGTACGATGCGGTAAGCATTAGTGCAAAAGCGGTTCTTGCCAATGCGAAATGAAAAGGACCTGCGGCAGATGCTACAGTAAGCCCCAATTTGAAAACCGGAAACGCGTTTTGCGCTTCCGGTTGTTTGGTAATACCTACGGTGCCAACTTTTTACTGTAACGATACCAAATCGCCATTTTCTGCTACTTGTCTAAACCACTGGGTAAAGCCATCCATGATGGATCCTTCAGCCGGCAGGTTCATGAGCTGACGAGGCATGTCACAATTACGAGGTGACCGACGGTTGATTGCGCACAGTTCATGGTAGAGCAAGTACGTTGCCCGTAGGCAGAAGGCAGAAAACATTTTTGCCTTTTCTGGTGGTACAGACGCCCACTGCTCCGGCTTCCCAAAAGGGAGAATGTAGGGCACACCGACATTGCGCGCGCCCAAAAGGGTACGCCCCGAGTACGGCATGCGAGGAAAGAAATCCCGTTCGCACACCTGGTCAATGACTTCCGCGTAGTATTGCACGCAGGAAACGCGCACACCTTCGCCCAGGACTTTCATGACACCGTTGCCAATCCCAATACCCGCGATGACTTCGTGAATGGTGAACCCGTCGTTGCGGAGCAAGCGAATAAGACGAGACACGAGCTCACCAGAGTAGATAACATCATCCACAAGGGAAATGTTGGTGCCACAGCTCGCTTTTAGTTCACGCAGTTGCACACGCAGCGCAGCACTCCCGTTACGCGCAAACGTGCCGGTATCTCTCCCTGCGGTGTTCACCGTACGGTTGAGCTGGAGGCCAAATGGTGTCTGAACGTAACATGATTCCAACGTTACGCAAGGTACGACGCTGGCATTACATTGCTGCTGCAAGCCGGTGCGCAGCGTGCTCTCCGAAACGACTGTAAGGGTCGGCAAGACGGTGCGGAGCTTGTGTAGCCATTTTACGCGTAAGTTACGCATAAACGCTGCAGATGGTACACGCCAGCCAGTTTGGGCCGCCCACTTTTCTAGAAGTAGGTGAACGTCAAGAGAAATGACGTAGGGCAGTTTCTGAGTTTTCAAAGGATCTCCTTTTTCTGTTGGTTACTTTGTATTGTTTTTTTGTGCGAGTTCTATTGCGATAGTCACCGCACGTTCAGGCGTACGAACGGCTTGAATCTTGATACGCTTCCGTGCGTCGAGGAACGTACCAGCGAGCTTATCGCTCCAGCCACCAGTGCCTTGCAGCGCAACGATGGGAATGTTCGCTTGGTAGGCCATGGCAATTTCCGTGAGCGTGCCTGAACCACCCTGGATGGCTATAATTGCATCGCAACCTAGGACGAAGGCGAACTCACGCCCACCGCCACGCTCCTGTCCGGTGGGGATTATGATTGAGTCATTCTGGTCAAACGTCTGTTTCCGCTTGCCGTAGGTGATGGCAATACTGAGACCACTTTTCGATTTCGCGCCCGCTGCGGCACGAGATGAGAGTGATGAGGTATCTTGCTCGGCTCCATAGATGAGTATGCAATCATTTGACGCAATGCATTGACCAAGCTCGAAAGCGAGTGATTCGAGTTGCTTGGTGTACTGCAGGTCTGCAGCAGAGCCGACGATGCCAATTTGGAGCTTACGCATAGTGGTTCCATTAATACGAAAATCCCTCTCGCTGGAGAGGGGAGTAGGTTGGCCAAATGGAAGGTCAGCTCACGCCTCTTTCAAGCGAGTGTGCGAAGAAGTGTGGCCATAATGGCTAAGGCGTTTGAGTACAAGCCGGTAGCCGCCGAGCTTGCCCTGAAGCCAGCGTTGGACACGAGCAACTGTGGTTGAGCTCAGACCCGTCTCCTGTACGATCCTTGTGTAGGGGATTTTCTGATTGAGCATCTGTGCAGCCTGCCAGCGCCGGGAAAATTCCAAGAGTTCTTCTTCGGTCAGCAAATCCCGGAAGAAGCGCCGAGCCTCTGCCGGAGTGCGAAGCTGGAGAATAACGTTGAGCAAATCGCGGGTTTTGGGCGTATTCCAGGTAGGCATAGATGGATATGTACTTTACCTAACTAAAGTATACCCATCACGAAAGCCTGTCAAGCGGGCGCTTGCACCGCAGGGGAACACCGCCTACACTGTGGGCATTGCCCTAACGCATACTCTTATGAAAGGCATCATCCTCGCTGGCGGCACGGGTTCCCGCCTTTTCCCTCTCACCCGCGTTACGAATAAGCACCTGCTGCCGGTGTACGACCGGCCCATGATCTACTACCCCTTGCAGACGCTCACCCAGGCAGGGGTGAAAGACATCATGATTGTGTCTGGCAAAGGTCACGCCGGCGGGTTTTTGGAATTGCTTGGTGATGGCCACGACTTTGGGGTGCGGCTCTCCTACGCCGTACAGGAAAAACCCGGCGGCATTGCTCAGGCGTTGGGTCTGGCCGAAGACTTCGCTGATGGCGAGAAGGTCGTTGTCATTCTCGGCGATAACATCCTGGAAGATTCCATTGCGAAAGCGGTGCAGGATTTTGACGCCCAACCAGAGGGAGCGAAGATTTTCCTCAAGGAGGTAGACAACCCAAAGTCCTTTGGCATTGCTGAGGTGCAGGGCAGCAAGATTGTTGGGATTGTGGAAAAGCCAAAAGAACCGAAGAGTAACCTCGCAGTCATCGGCGTGTACATGTTTGATGGGAAAGTTTTTGGAGTCGTGAAGACGCTCAAGCCCTCTGCCCGGGGGGAACTGGAGGTAACTGACCTCAACAACTACTACGTGCAGCAGGGAACGATGACCTTTGAAATTCTCCAGGGGGCGTGGGGTGATGGCGGGGAGTCATTCGATTCTCTCATGAAGGCCTCGCTGCTCGCGCAACAGTGGCGACAGGAAGGGAAGCTGGGTAAGCCAATTGGGGCAAAGGAAGAAGCGTAAGAAAACCCCTACGCGAAGTCGCCAGAAGTGCCATTTTATGGTATAATTTTGCTATGGAACTTCGGCCACTGAAGCACCTCGATGTTGCTGGCAAGCAGGTCATCGTTCGGGTTGACTTCAATGTTCCCTGTCGGGATGGGAAAGTCTGCGACACTACACGAATCCTCGCGGCACTTCCTACTATTGAGTACCTCCGTTCGCAGCGGTGCCGGATTGTGCTTCTCACGCACATGGGCAAGCCCCACAATGCGCATGACCTGCACCTAAGCCTCCGGCAAGTTTTTGAGTACCTGGCCGAGCGGCTCCCCGCTGTTCAGTTTGCGCCGGAAGTTCCCGGCACGCCCGAGGCGGTCGCTCGTAGCCGCACAATTCGGGAAGGGGATACCGTGCTTTTTGAGAATTTACGTTTCCATCCAGGAGAAGCTGCCGATGATCCTGCATTTGCCCAACAGCTAGCCGCTATGGGCGATGTGGTGGTGAATGACGCTTTTTCGGTTTCCCATCGTAAAGCCGCGTCGGTCTCCACCCTGCCAACCCTTAAACCGTCTTGCGCCGGCCTGCAGATGGAAAAAGAAGTGCAGTACCTCGGCAGTCTCATGGATAACCCGAAGCGGCCCTTCGTGGCCATTATTGGCGGGGCAAAAATTTCCACCAAGCTGCCCGTCATCCGCAGCCTGTTGCAGCGATGTGACTACGTACTGTTGGGCGGCGCCCTTGCAAACACCATGTTGAAAGCGCAAGGCGTGGCCGTTGGGAAGTCGCTCATCGAGGAAAGCATGGTGAAAGACGTTCAGGACCTTACCCTGACGACCAACAAGCTCCGCGTGCCCATAGATGTGGTGATGGCTCGCAAGCCCGAAGCCGGCACCCGCGTTTCTACCGTGGCTGTAGCGAATGTGCCGGACGACGAGCTCATCCTCGACATTGGCCCCGAGACGTTGGATTTGTACGGCATGATCCTGAAAACCGCTGGCACAATTGTGTGGAACGGACCCATGGGGTACTTTGAGTTACCGGAATTTGCCAAGGGCACCGATGACCTCGCGATGCGGGTGAGCGCCACGTCGGCCGTTACCATCGCCGGCGGGGGCGAAACTCTGGACGCCATTAATAGTCTGAAGCTTACGGAAAAATTTACCTTCCTCTCCACGGGCGGCGGCGCCATGCTGAAGTTCTTGGAAGGAAAAGTGCTTCCGGGTCTTGCCCCTCTCCTCGTTACCCCGTAAACCCATGCCGAACATTGTTGGTTTTCAAGGCGTAGAGATCCTCGATTCTCGCGGTAACCCCACCCTGCAGGTGACGGCGCAGTTGGATGATGGGGCAACCGGTACGGCTGCCGTCCCGTCTGGCGCGTCCACCGGCACACACGAAGCTCTGGAACTGCGGGATGGTGATGAAAAGCGGTATGGCGGGAAGGGTGTACTCAAAGCCCTTGCAAATGTTGTGGGTCCGCTGGCAAAGGCCCTACACGGCCAGAGTGCCGACGATCTCCGAGCCGTTGATGCAGTAATTACCGCTGCGGACGGAACGCCAAACAAGTCCAAGTTGGGGGCGAATGCCACACTGGGAGCTTCGTTAGCAATTGCGCATGCGCTGGCAAATAGTCAGCACCGTCAGCTGTACGACGTGATGGCCGAGCAGTACGGTTTTGCGAAACCCGGCGCTAAGTTTCCACGTTTCTTCTGCAACGTGGTGAATGGCGGCTTGCACGCACCGAGCACGGGCCTCTCGTTCCAGGAGTACATGCTCTTGCCGAAAACTACGGACGTGCCCAGGCAGCTGCAAATGTGTGCCGAAATTTTCCATACTCTGGGCGCGGTGCTCAAGGGGAAGGCGCTCGCCACCATGGTGGGCGATGAAGGTGGCTATGCGCCAGCGATGCGCACGAATGACGAGCCCCTGCAGTTGCTGGCGGATGCTATTCGCCGCGCTGGCTATGTGCTTGGTCAAGATGTGGAACTTGCACTCGACCCCGCGGCATCCGAATTTGCAACGCCCGAGGGGTCGTACGTGCTTGCCCTTGAACAGCAGGGGCTTTCGGCTGACCAGCTCACGGCGCTGTACGTAGACTGGCATACGCGCTACGGCGTGGCCTCGGTGGAAGATGGTTTAGCGGAAGATGATTGGGAACACTGGGTTGGTCATACCGCGAAACTCACGCTGGCAGGTATGTTGGCAATCGGCGATGACCTTTTCGTGACCAACGTGGAACGGCTGCAGCGCGGTATTCGAGAAAAAGTGGCAAATGCCATTTTGATAAAAGTGAATCAAATTGGCACACTCACCGAAACCGTGGATGCCATACGCCTAGCCCAAGCCAATGATTACCAGGTAGTCATTTCACATCGATCCGGCGAGACGTGTGATGCGACGATTGCCGATTTGGCGGTGGCCGTTGGGGCTGATGGGTTGAAAGCGGGCTCAATGAGCCGGGGTGAGCGCTTAGCGAAGTACAACCGGCTTCTCGCTATTTGGCAGGCTACCCATGCGTGAGCGTTGTCCCGTCATTAAACCCCAGGTTCCCGTCGTCCTCGCCATCCTCGATGGGTGGGGTATTGGCAAGCCCGGCCCCTGGAACGCGATAACGCTGGCAAAGGCGCCCACGTACCGGTCCTTCTTACGTCGGTACCCCGTGACCGCCTTGGAGGCCGGGGGTCGCGCCGTGGGGTTATCCACCGGGCAGGATGGGAACTCCGAAGCCGGCCACCTGAACATTGGTGCGGGCCGTGTGGTCCTGCAGGATGCGGTGTTCATCTCGCGGGCGATTAGTGACGGCTCGTTCTTCCGTAACCCGGCTTTTACCCGCGCGGTTCGCCACGTGCAGAAGCACAAATCTACGCTGCATCTCATGGGTATGCTCGGCAATAGCCAGAGCGCGCACGCCAATCCCGACCACTTACTTGCCCTGCTCACGTTCGCGCGATTGTCCAAACTTCCGCGGGTGGTCATTCACCTGTTCACCGATGGTCGCGATAGTCCGCGGTTTACCGCGATACGCATGTTGAAGAAGTTAGAGCGGGAAATGGATAGCACGCGGGTCGCTTCGGTTACTGGCCGGTACTTTGCCATGGACCGAGCGCTGCACTGGGACCGCATTAAGCAAGCGTACGACTTACTGACGTTGGGGAAAGGCTTGCAAGCGTCCACTCCTGAAGAAGCAATTCTCGCAGCGTATAACCGGAACGAGAGTGACGAGTTCATCCAGCCGACTGTCGTAGCGGCAGGGAGCAGTAAGCCAAATACGGTGGGGGACAATGACTCAATTATTTTCTTTAATCTGCGGAGTGACCGCGCACGACAACTGACCAAAGCCTTCGTTCAACCAAAGTTTTCTGGCTTCCAGCGCAAGAAGGTTATTCGAAACCTGGTCTTCGTGGCCATGACGGACTTCGGGCCTGACCTGCCGGACGTGCTCACGGCGTACCCGAGCCGGGACATTGACCAGACGCTGCCGGTGGTTCTCAAGGGGTACCGGCAACTGTACGTCTCGGAGAGTGAGAAGTATGCCCACATGACGTACTTCTTCAACGGCGGTTACGACCACCCCGTCGGTGGTGAAGATCGGATCTCCATTCCTTCCCCCAAGGTCCCCACGTACGATCGGCGGCCAGCCATGTCATCGGCAAAAATTGCGGCGTACGTAGCCCGAGATTTGCGCGCCAAGAAGCACGACTTCATTGGCGTGAACTTCGCGGCGCCAGACATGGTCGCGCACACGGGCCACTTGCACGCCTCGGTGCGTGCGGTTGAAGCTGTGGACAAAGCCTTGGCCGTAATGGAAAAAGCGGTGAAGAAGGCGGGCGGTGTGCTCCTGGTGACCGCAGACCATGGGAACATTGAAGAGCTGCGCAACAAGCGCACCAATGAAGTTGACACCGAACACTCGGCAACGCCCGTGCCATTCATTGTGGTGAGCGACACCCTGCGGAAGTACCGACTTCGAAAAACCGGCAAACTCGCAGACATCGCGCCTACCGTGCTCCACATCATGGGGGTAGCGAAACCTGGGGTTATGACCGGCCGGAGTTTACTCTGTGAAGTCTATGGCTGACGCAACAACTACCACACCCTCGGGGCCTCTTGTCCTGCTCATTCTCGATGGGTGGGGCGTGGCGCCGCCCTCCCGGAGTAATCCGTACGGCATTGCCAAATTGCCAAACTACGAGGCTTTGGTCGCGCACTACCCCGCCATGACACTGCAAGCTTCGGGAGAATCAGTGGGATTGCCGTGGGGGGAGATGGGCAACTCCGAAGTCGGTCACGTGAATTTGGGCTCGGGGAAAATTGTGTACCAGAATCTTCCGCGTATCAACCGCACGATTGCTGATGGAACGTTTTTTTCGAATGCGGCATTCCAAAAAGCCATTGCCCACGCGCGCGAGCAGAAGTCTGCTCTCCACCTCATGGGGTTGGTGAGTTCCGGTGGGGTGCACAGTTTCAACGAACACTTGTACGCGCTGCTGGAATTGGCCAAGCGGGAGAACCTAACGGAAGTGTACGTACACGCTTTCTTGGATGGCCGGGATACGCCCCCCAAAAGTGCGGAGAACTTTTTGGCGAAGCTCCAAGAACACATTGCGGAAGTTGGCGTGGGCAAGATTGCCACGTTGTCTGGGCGCTTTTACGCGATGGACCGAGACAATCGCTGGGAACGTGAGCAGAAAGCCTACGACGCCCTCGTGCACGGCAAAGCGACACAGGCGGGCCCCGACCCCGTAGCCCTCATTCGGGACAGCTACAGCCGGAGTGTATACGACGAGGAGTTTGAGCCAACCGTCATTACCGACGCTGCCGGCAAGCCCCTGCGGAGCATTCAGGATGGCGATGCGGTTATTGCGTTTAATTTCCGGCCCGACCGCATGCGCCAAATAACCAAAGCATTTGTTTTACCCGGCTTTGAGAAGTTTGATCGCGGTGCCTATTTGAAGAACCTCTTCTTCGTCACCATGACAGAGTACGACCGCGATTTGCCCGTGGAGGTAGCGTTTCCACCCGAAGCGATTACCAACCCCGTGGCAAAAATTATTTCCGATGCGGGCTTGAAGCAAATGCACATCGCCGAAACCGAGAAGTACGCGCACGTGACCTATTTTTTCAACGGCGGGCACGAGCAAGCATACCCCGGTGAAGACCATGTACTCATCCCTAGCCCGCACGTTTCTAGCTACGATCAGAAACCGGCCATGGCCGCTCGGGAAATCACTGACCGACTCGTGAAAGAAATTGGGAAAGGGGAGTACGCTTTCTACGTGGTGAACTACGCGAACGCCGACATGGTGGCGCATACCGGGAATTTCCAGGCGACCATCGAAGCTCTGCAAATTATTGATGAGTGCCTTGGACAGGTCACTGAGGCGGTGCTCGGTGCGAACGGCGTACTCTTCGTTACGGCTGACCACGGCAATGCCGAAGAGCTCCTCAACTTGCAAACCGGCACCATTGATAAGGAACACTCCACAAGTCCGGTGCCTTTCTTGGCCATTGCCGAACACTGGAAAGACACCTCGCCGTACCAGCTGCCCGGCGGTTTGGAATCGTTGCAGACTGTGCAGCCGGTGGGCATCCTTGCTGACGTGGCTGTAACTACTCTTGAAACTCTGGGCCTCCCCGTTCCCGAAGATATGACGGGACGCAACATTTTACGCTAGCTGCACATGGAGGCGCTGCCGCTCGCTTTTCCGCTCACGCCCGTGCACGTAACGCACCGACACATTCTTCGTCGGGTGGGTATTGGTGTATGTATTGTTGCCGTTTCCGCTTTAGCAATTGCTCTCATTCAGCCAGTTCCACACCTTCAGTCGCTGAACTCCCAAGGGATGCAACCTCTCGATAAGCCAGTCGTGCTGCAGTTCCAGTGGCCCGTGGCCCGGACGGCGGACGTGCGCATAAGCCCTGCTCTAGAAGGTCAAGTTTCGTACGAGGGTACTTTGGTGAAGAACCGTCTTGCCCGGACGCTTACTTTTACCCCATCATCAACGTGGCTGCCGGGGCAGACCTATACGCTTACCGTGTCTAACGTTGAGAGCGCGGTTGGTTTTCGTACTCGCCAGAGCGATTACACGTTTACATTCACCACCAGCCCGGCGCCGCTCGTCTCAACAATTTCGCCACCCGTGACCAACGCGATTGCTGCAGATGGGGCATGGACAGTCACGTTCAATCAACCCCTTACCGATGCATTTGCTGTATCTGCTCACACCGACCCGCCAAGCGACCTGCAGGTGATTCGCAGTGCCGATGGGCGTTCAATTATTCTTCAGCCCGGACAACTGCTGGGGCAGGGCAAGCAGTACGCTCTCACTGTGGAGCGTGTGGCGCGGCAGTTTGTTTTTGGGTCAACCGAAGTGGCACACGAAGAAGCACCGCAGGAGATTGTGTCTGGCATGTGGTTTGTGCGGGAGCCGCCTGGCATTCGCTCCATATCACCCACAGGCGTGGGCGTTGTCCTGGATGCGCCAATCACCGTAGCGTTTACCGACCCGGTTGAGGTGTCGGCGGTTGAGCGGAGTGCCAGCCTTTCGCCGTCAGTGGTTGGCGCCTGGTCAGCGGTTGATGCGCATACCGTCCGCTTTACGCCGACCGAAAACTTGGTGCGGGCGACAACCTATACCCTCACCCTTGCGGCGGGCCTACGCACAGCCACGAGCGGAGTCTTGGATGCCGATGTGCGTATGCAGTTTCGTACGCAGGAACCTTTAGGCTTTGCCGAAGTTTCTCCAACGCATGGGTCTACGGGTATTGATGTGGCCAGGAAAATCCGCGTGACCTTTAATCAGCTCGTTGACCATGCCGAAGCCCTCCAGCGCGTGCGTTTAACCCCTAAGGTCGAAGGCACGTGGGCCTGGGTAGACGATGAACTGACCTTTACCCCGAAGGGTCGGTACGCATTCGGGACGGCCTACACCGTGACTGTACCCAAAGACCTCACCGTGCCCAACGGCTTTCCGGCCGCCGCTGACCTCGCTTTGCGTTTTACCACTGAGCAGGCCTCCACCCGCCTCGCCGTGCCTTTCCACCGGCAAGAACACAAGTTGAGTTGTGAAATTGCCACGTTAGTGATGGCTCTGCGCTACCGAGGCGTCGAGGTAACGGAGCAGACTATTATTGATGCCATCGGTTTTGACCCCACGCCAAAGAAGAGCGGCGTGTGGGGCGATCCGGACGTTGCATTTGTTGGCAACATTGATGGTCAGCAACCCGGCACGGGCTACGGCGTGTACGCTGCACCCATCGCCAAGGCGGGGAGTACCTACCGGCCATCGCGCGTCATGACGGGCGCCTCCTTGCAGGATGTGCTGACCGAAGTCCAAGCGGGTAATCCAGTTATTGTGTGGGGCAATGCCTCAACTGGCCAGCGCGTGGACTGGAAGACACCAACCGGGAAAACCGTTCGGGCCATTGTTGGTGAGCATACGCGGGTGGTGGTTGGTTTTCTGGGCTCAGTTACGAGCCCATCCACAATAGTCACTCTGGACCCGCTCTTCGGTGAGAAACGCTTCACGCGTGCGGCCTTTGTGGCCGACTGGGCCTTGCTGGGAAACATGGCGGTTGTTGTTGAGTAGGTGTACACTCCTCCCATACACCTATGACCCACGCAAGCGACGAAATTAAGTCCGGGATAATGTTCGAAGAGGACATTGTCCATATTCTCGCCGAGGATATTAAACTCATGCGTGGGTACACCGCCTTGCCAGCCAGTGTACAAACGAAAATTCAAGCAATTCTCCAGACTATGGTTGCTGATTCACTGCGTCATAAGGAGCTCCTCCAAGGTATAGTCGATAAGTACTAAACCAATGCCTGAAGATCGAGAACAACTCATGCAGCGATTCCGCGAACTTCGCGCACTCGAGAACGATGCGCACCGATTGTATAAGAGCTTACTCCCTCTCATCAGCCGCGCTCAGGATAAGGCCCTCATTGAAGGGATTATGCATGATGAGCAGCGCCATGCCGACATGGCCGGGGAGGTGCTCCGTCTCATTGAAGGTTCGAATTAGCTTAGGCTGCCAATCGGGGACTCTCCATATTTTGTAGGAGTTGACTTTTTTCTTTAATCGCGCATACTGAACGGCGAAACTCTCCGCAGCCAATAATTTTTTCATGATCCTATGGTCGAAATTTTTCGGAACATGTCTCGCCGAAAAGGTCGGTCAATTCTCACCATCACGGGAATTGCCGTAGGGATTTTTGCCTTCACCGTCATGGGTTCCATGGCCTTACGGTTTAACAAAATGATCAGTGGTGGTAAGAGCTACGTTACGGGGCAGATTACTCTCATGCCCAAGGGTACAAGTTTTACCACGGGAACGGGGGGCGCCCTCTTACCCCTTGATGTGCTTAACCGTATAGCCAAAGTCGAGGGTGTGCAGGCAGTTGGTGCCGGGGTAGAGCTTGCCTTGAAAGAACCCGATCCCAATGACCCCATTGGTGGCGCATCGTTTGGGCCACCGGCTACCATCGAAGGCATGGATGTGAACTCTGCTTATCGGAATCGCAATTGGCAAACTTTGGACATGAAGGCCGGGCGTATGCTGGAAAAAGGCGACCCAAACAATGTTGTAGTCGTAGGGTATACCGTGGCTACTGATAATAAGCTCGTCGTAAACGATACCATGACTATCCGAGGGAAGGATTTTACGGTCATTGGCATTGCCGACCAGACCCTCACCGGCCCCGACCAGTACGTGTTTATGCCCCTTCCGATGGCGCGCGAACTCCTCATTGCCTCCAATCCCTTCCTCAAGTCACTCAAAGATCGCGCCGATGAAGCGGCGAAGATTTCGGCAACAGACCTGGCCCAACTTCCCGAGGCCACGCGCAACCAAATAATTCAAGCTCGGGCATTCAAACTGGAAGACGTCACGCAGATGGCGGCAGTGTCGTGGCAAGATGGGCAGGACCCCGATGTGGTCTCGAACCGCATTAAGGAACAATTTAAGGACGAAGTCTTGGTGCTCTCGCCCACGAAACTGGGTGAGACCATTGATAAAGCCTCGGCCGTGTTCAATGCCATTATTTTGGGCAGCGCTGTCATCGCGCTTATTGTGGGTGGTTTCTCCATTATCAACACCATGATCATGTCCATCTCGGAGCGCAAACGGGAGATTGGTATTAAGAAAGCTATCGGGGCGTCGAACCGATCCATCGCTTGGGACTTCACGCTCGAAGCGGGGATCATTGGTATTGTGGGTGGCATCATTGGGTTGGCAATTGGTGTCGCGGCAATTCTTCTGATTAACAATAAAACCGCCGCAAGCGGGGCTGAAATATTTTTGCTGAGCCCCACCTTCATGGTGGGCGTGGTGATTTTCTCCTTCGTTCTGGGGGTTATTGCTGGGGTTCTCCCGGCTTTCCGGGCGTCACGCATGAAAGTGGTGGACGCTATTCGCGAACTGTAATTTACTCACTGTATGGCAACCCTTATTCACGCACACAACCTGCAGAAGCGATATCAGCTAACGAAGTCGAACACCGTTCACGCCCTGAGAGGAGTAGACATCGACGTACAAGCCGGAGATTTTTCGGCGATCATTGGGCCCTCGGGCTGCGGGAAGTCAACCTTACTGCACATCCTGGGCCTGCTCGACCGCGCGGATAGTGGCGAGTACATCCTCGATGGTATTGACGTCATGAAGATGAAGGAGCGTGAGGCGAATGGTATTCGTGCCAAGAAGCTTGGCTTCATCTTCCAGGGGTTCAACCTCATTCCCACGTTGACGGCCAAAGAGAACGTCATGCAGGCCGGCAAGTACGGGGGGATGACCATGAAGCAGCGCCGGCTGCGTGCCGAAGAGCTACTCACGCTTATGGGCTTAGCCGACCGCATGGAGCACAAGCCAAACGAACTTTCGGGCGGGCAGCAGCAGCGCGTAGCCATTGCTCGTGCGCTCGTGAATAAACCGGCAATTATTCTGGCCGACGAGCCCACCGGGGAACTGGACAGCAAGACCTCCTTGGAGATTATTGAGCTTTTAAAGAAGCTCAACCGGGAGAATGGCCAAACCTTCCTGATGGTCACGCACAACTTGGAAGTTGCAGCGGCGTGCAAAAAGACCATTAAGCTGAAGGACGGTTTGAACGACGCCTAGCTGCGGGGATGCGGCTTGACGACCGCCGGGGGAACGCGGTAGGTTTTGCGCAAACCAAAGGAGGCAATACGTGCGTGACCTAGAAAAGCAGCTTCGCGAGCTGGGGTGCCCATTCGTTCGTGCGCCCATCCAGCCAGGGGCCGACGAATCCCGCCTACCCTTCCTCGCGTTTTTGGAGGGCTCAGACTTGCCGACGGAGGAGGAGTTCAAAGTTTTAAGTCGGCTCATTGTCCACCTTTCGGCGCGCCATGGATCCAAGCCGGGTTCATCGGGGGACCGGGATGCACCCACAGTGACACTCCGGAAAGTTGGCGGCAGCTGGGCGTATGTGCAGCCCAGTAACGCCGCCAAGAGTTGGCAAGTGCTTACAAACCTAGAGCAGCTGTTTAGCAAGCTGTGAGCACCTTCTGGAGCAGGGAGAACGCACGTTCTCCCTGCCTTGCTATACTGCATGCATGGAAAGACTTCCGTACCTCGATGGTGTGCGCGGCGTGGCAGCGAGCATTGTGTACTTGCATCATTTCGCGGCCGCATTTTTTCCCGTTATGGTGTACGGCGATGCGGCATTGGCTCATGCACCATGGGAGAAGCTTTTCTACCAAAGTCCAGTTGGCATTCTGACGAGTGGGAACTACGCCGTTCACGTATTCATTGCTATAAGTGCCTTTGTGCTCTTGCGAAAAGTGTATGAAGGCAGCACGGCTATCCGATTGGCAGAGGTAGCACGCCGATACTTACGTCTCATGCTACCCATCGCCGCGTCATCCTGTATTGCAATTCTTCTTCTGAACCAGAGTGACGGGGCTCATACCTTGGCAGCGCATATTACACGTTCACCGTGGTTAGTTGGTCAGTGGCCGGCATCCGCCTCATTCTGGATGGCATTGCGTGAAGGCGTGTGGGACACGTTATGGGTCCAGGCATCCACTTATAATTCTAACCTCTGGATGATGCACTACATCTGGTACGGCTCCCTGGCCGCATTTACCATTGGTGCCATTATCCGATGGCCATGGGTACGTGTGCTCGTCTACTGCATTGGCCTACTACTCACGTGGACGACGGTCTTTGCTGCATTTTGGATTGGTGCTTTACTGTTGCACTTTAGTAAGCGCCTGCTCACTCTTCCTGACCGTTTCCGAGGTATGAACGGCGTCGGGGTAGCTCTGCTGCTCGTCGGGGTAGTTTTGGGCAGCGTTCCGACTTTGCTCGGTGATATGACGAACACGTACAGTAGTACAGTGCGGACGCTCTTGTACACGCCAAACTTCAGTAACGTCGCCCACTTTTTAGGGGCGGGCTGCACGTTGCTCGCGATTCTTTTAAGCCCTGGTTTGCGGAGCGCCCTTCAAAAACCCGTGCTCCTTGCACTCGGCCGGATTGGCTATGCCTCATTTCTGCTGCACGTCCTGCTCATATCGTCACTGTCATCCTGGTTGATCATTCATTTCTCTAGTTTGCCCTACCACTTTGCAGTTGGGTGGACGTTCCTCATAACCACTATTGTTCTCGTGGGGAGTTCAATCCTTTTCCAGCGTTTTATAGAAAAGCCGAGTGAGCGATTTTCCCGTTACATAGCTTCGCGGTAGACTATACCTATGAATGTTCAACCGCTCCTGCATCCAAGATCTATAGCCGTCGTTGGCGCCTCCCGTGAACGAGCAAAACTCGGTCATCGAATTTTTCAGAACTGCCAGCGGTACGGCTTTCGGGGCAAGGTTTTTCCCGTGAACCCGAAAGCCACGCACATTGGGAAGGAGAAGTGCTACCCCTCGCTTCGCGCGCTGCCAAAGCGAGTTGACCTAGCGGTCATTGTTACCCCCGCCGCCACCGTGCCCGCGGTTCTTGCGGATGCTGTTCGGGCCAAGGTGGGGAGCGTGGTTGTCATAAGTGCGGGCTTTGGCGAGTCGGGCAAGCAAGGGAAGATTTTGGAACAGCAGGTTCGAGACATTGCCCGAGACGCACACCTGCCCTTGGTGGGCCCGAATTGCTTAGGCGTGGTGTACCCGCACCTGAAGCTCAATGCGTCCTTTGCCGATGGTATGCCGGCGACGGGTGGGGTGAGCGTCCTCTCGCAATCGGGCGCCATCGCGGTGGCGCAAATGGACTGGGCCGCCACGCACGAGCTTGGCTTTCGAAGCATTATTAGCTTGGGCAATAAGACGGCTCTCTCCGAGGCCGACATGCTGGAAGCGCTGGCCGCAGACCCGGGGACGCGCGTCATTCTGCTGTACCTAGAAGATGTCCGCGATGGTCGGCACTTCTTACGGGTAGCCCAGCGAGTCGCCAGTCGAAAGCCGATTATCGTGCTGCGGTCGGGCCGGAGTGCGCAGGGTGCGCGGGCAGCGCAGTCCCATACCGGCGCCCTGGCTGGTAGCAGTCAGCTGACCGATGCCGTGCTGCGCCAGGCCGGGTGTGTTGTGGTGGAGACGATTGCCGATTGGTTGAACTTCGCTGCCGCCTGTGACCAGCTGCCCCGGCCGCGCGGTAATCGTTTGTGCATTCTCACCAATGCGGGTGGGCCGGGGATACTCGCCACAGACGCGCTTGCCGGTTCCAGCTTGACCCTGGGGAGTTTTACAGCAAAGACCAACCAGCTTCTCCGCCGCACTTTGCCAGCCGCCGCTTCGCTGCACAATCCTGTTGACGTTATTGGTGATGCGCCACCCGAACGGTACTTGGCCGCCCTCCGCGCCGTCGTCGCTGACCCCGGCATTGATATCATCGTGGCGACTATCACGGACCAGCTCACTACCCGCAGCTTGGCAATCGCGCGTGGGGTTATTGCGCTGTCCCGAAAAACGCGGAAGCCAATTCTCACATCCTTCATTGGCGGCAAGCGGATTGCCCCTGCTACCCGCGCGCTGAGACTTGCGGGTTTGCCAACCTTCCCATTCCCCGATGTCGCGGTGCGGGCTGCAGACGTGCTGGTTGTTGGTACGCGACCGAGCGGGATTACGGTTCAACCCATGCCCACCCCAAACCAGAAGTTGCGTGCGAGTGGTAGTACGGCTGTGGGTGACTCCGCGAAGAAGTTTTTGAGTACCGGCGGGATAGCGGTGCTGCCCGCATACCCGGTGAACAGCGCTGAACGTGCAGTTCGCATGGCCGCGCAACTTCGCTACCCAGTGGTCATGAAACTCGATGCGCCCAGCGTGTTGCACAAGACCGATCGGGGGGCGGTTGCCCTAGACCTGCACACGCCGGCAATGGTGAAAGCTGCGTACCAACGCTTTGCCCGAGTCTTTGCCCGGGAGCTTCGCCAACCCGGTGCGCGGATTGTGGTGCAAGATCAACGGGGGAATGGCCTAGAAATATTTTTGGGCGCGGTGCAGGACCCGCAGTTCGGTCCGGTCGTGCTCCTAGGTTTTGGTGGAATATACGTGGAAGCTCTGCGCGCTATTACCTATGCTACGGCCCCGCTGAGCCCGAGTGACGCGCAGCGTTTCTTGGAGCTGTCGCCAGCCTGGAAAATCCTGCGGGGGGCCCGCGGCCAGAGCTTTGCAATAGGCGCGCTGGTGCAGCGCATTGTCCAAGTAAGCCGGTTCATTGCCCGGCACCCGGAAGTTGGGTCTGTGGATTGTAACCCCGTGCTCGTTACCGCAACCCATGCCACGATTCTTGATGCTCGCCTTACGTTTAAGAAGCCATGAGGTGTATTTTGCCTCTCGCTCGGGTCGGCAATGCGCGGGTGTTCTTTTCTCGCCTGGGGTACCACGCTGAGCGAAATGGTAGCTTTGCCGCTCGTGTGGGTGGCGGGCAGTTCCCGCGCTATCACGTGTACGCCGACATTGAAGGCGAGAACCTCGTGGTGAACCTCCACCTCGATGCAAAGGCGCCCAGCTACCAAGGCACGAGCGCCCACGCCGGTGAGTACGATGGGGAATTGGTAGAGCGAGAAATCTCCAGAATTCAGCAGGCGGCAGCCTAGCGTAAGAAAAGCTCTCTCAGTTGAGAGAGCTTAGGTCAGCTTCGATGTACTCGCAGGCTTCATCATTGAAGACGAGGCAGTCGGCAGCATCGATTTCCACCAGAAGATTCTGCCACCACTTTGCAGCCTCGGCATTCTTGGTTTCTAGAATGCGAAGAGCATGGAACGTTGGGGTCATAAACCCGCCGAAACTTTTTTGCTTGCTGAGTACCCCACGACCAATTTCTGTGTAGCCAGTTATGCTCAAAGGGAGCGTTAAGCCCACCCATGCTTCTCTGACCCACAGTGGCGCCTCGCCCCGTGGCGTGTTAATGATGCGAATGCTCGGCATGTAAGCTCCTTTGTAGGTGTTTCTTTTGCCTTTTGATATACTATACCCATGAAACAAACGGTCAACCACTTTACCTGGAAAATCGGTGGTGCTGCTGGGGATGGCATTATGGTGACGGGCGCGATGTTGGCGAAGTACGCCACGCGCGCGGGTTTGTGGTCCGTTGACTACAGTGAGTACCCCAGTCTCATCCGGGGTGGGCACAACGTCCAGGTGGTGCAGGTTGATGAAGAGCAGATTTTCACCCACGACCAGGGCAATGAAATTCTCGTCGCCCTCAACGAAGAGACTGTTCGGTTGCACGTCGCTGAGCTCACGAAAGGCGGAGCAATCATTCACGATCCCGATCGGCTGGTCATCAACGAGGCTCTGCTCGGTGGCCGCACCGACATCCAGCTCATCCCCGTGCCGTTGGTGAAGCTCTCGCTCCAGGAAGGCGGCAAGGACCTTATGCGCAATACTGTGGCGCTCGGGGCCACCTTAGCGTTGCTCGACGCGCCGCTGAAACTCGTTGATGACATTTTCCACGATACGTTCATCGAAAAAGGCGATAAGGTCGTGGAGCTCAACCAGCGTATCTGCCGCGCGGGCTACGACTTTGTTCGTGAGCAGAAGCGCGAAGCTTTTGCGTGGAAAATTTTGCCGAAGAGCAACGTCGTGCGGTCGGTTATCGATGGGAATAGCGCCATTGCCCTGGGCTTCATACACGGGGGCATGAAATTTTACAGCGCCTATCCCATGACCCCCGCATCGTCCATTCTCATGACCCTGGCTGACCTTGCACCGAAGTACAGCATTGTGGCAAAGCATGCCGAGGACGAAATTGCGGCGGTGAACAATACCATTGGTGCTTGGCACGCCGGTGTGCGTGCTGCGTGCGGCACGTCGGGTGGGGGATTCTCGCTCATGGTGGAGGGCTTGGGGCTGGCAGCCATTTCCGAAACGCCGTTGGTAGTCGTCAATGCCATGCGGCCAGGACCCGCAACCGGTTTGCCTACATGGACCGAGCAAGGCGATTTACGTTTCATCATGCACGCGTCGCAAGGGGAGTTCCCACGGATTGTGGTGGCGCCCGGTGACCCTACGCAGGCCTTTGCCGAAGCCGCTCGATCGCTCAACCTCGCGGAACGGTACCACCTGCCGGTCATCATACTCACCGACAAGTACTTAGCCGAAGGGCACTGGAGCACGCCGCTCTTCGATACGAAAGCCGTCGTACCAGAACGTGGTGGCTTTGCAGCACCGCACGAACACCAGGGCAAGGAGTGGTACGGCCGGTATGCAGACACACCCTCTGGTGTGACGCCACGGCCCGTGCCCGGCCAACCCGGTGGGGTGTTCATTGCAAACTCGGATGAGCATGATCAGTACGGTTTTGCTGATGAAACGGCAGCCAACCGCATCCTGCAGGTGCAGAAGCGGGACCGGAAGCTTGCGAGTGCCATGGCCGAACTCCCGCCACGCGTCGTGTGGTGGGGCGAAGCCGATGCCGACGTGACGTTCGTTACCTGGGGCTCGACCACGTTGGTTTGCCGGGAGGCCGTGAAGAAGCTGGCGACTATGGGGGTTCGGGCGAACATCCTGCAGGTTTTGTACCTTCTCCCATTCCCAACCGAAGAAGTGCAGCACGCGCTTGAGCACTCCAAGCGAACTATTCTTATTGAGAATAATGTTTCGGGGCAGCTCGGCAGCGTGATTGCGGAGTACACCGGGCAGCACTGCCAGCACCAATTCCTGAAGTACGATGGTCGGCCATTCTGGGTTGAAGAAGTTGTTGATTTCGTCCGTTCCAACGTGTAGCGCTATGACCCCACCCAAGAAGAACGCAGACTACAATAGCAGCCACTTTCCCACGTGGTGTCCGGGCTGTGGCAACTTTGGCATTTGGACCGCGCTAAAGAACGCCCTGGCGGAACTTGGCCTCAACCCCAGTGATGTGCTGGTGGTGTACGGTATTGGCTGTTCGGGGAACATGTCGAGTTTTGTGAAAGCGTATGGCTTTCATGGTCTGCACGGCCGAGCATTGCCGGTGGCTATTGGCGCGAAGCTCGCGAACAAGGATTTGAAAGTCATTGTTCTCGGTGGCGATGGTGACGGCTACGGTGAAGGGGGGAATCATTTTATCCATGCGCTTCGTGGCAACGTGGACATCACGTACCTCGTCCACGATAACCAAGTGTACGGCCTCACGAAAGGACAAATGGCCCCCACGACCGAGCACGGCCAACCAACCAGCAGCACCCCGGAAGGCGCCATTGAGCAAGCATTGAATCCCGTGGCGCTGGCCATTGCGGCCGGTGGGACTTTTATTGCTCAGGGTTTTGCGGGTGACGTGGGCCAACTCACACAGCTCGTGAAGGACGCCATAGCTCATCCCGGATTTGCGCACGTCAACGTGCTGCAGCCGTGCGTAACCTTTAATCACCACAACACCTTTAGCTGGTTCTACAAGCGCGTGTACAAGCTTGAGAACGAGAAGCACGACTTCAGTAACAAGCAGGAGGCGTTTGCGCGGGCCTTAGAGTGGGAAGCCAAGATTCCAACGGGGGTGCTATACCGAGAGATTCGACCAACCTGGGAGGAGGGCTGCAAGGAATTAGCCGGTGTCCCGTTGGTGAAGCGGCCAGTGGAAGCCGTGGACATTACCAAAACCTTGCACGCGTTCACCTAGGCGGTTCGTAGAAAAAGAAACGGACCCTTTTTGGGGGTCCGTATGTGGTTAGGCAAGGTACAGGGCAATGAGCCAAAGCAGCACTAGGTGCAGCGTGTTATCGGCAACTGCGTACACGAGGCAGGCAAAGCTAATGCGAATTTCTCGGTAGGCGTGAGCTTCGGTGTGCGCTGCCTCCAGGCTCCGCCCGCCGATGCGTTTTAGCCAGACCGTGGCCAAGGACCAGCGGTCAATAGGGAAGTGGCTGAGGAATACCAGGGCCACACCCACGGGCGGGAGGCTCCAGCAGAACAGGCTCACCGCGGCCGTGTAGAGCGTGCAGTGCCACAGGCACCACACCCCGCCCCGCCACCCCGCGGCACTCTTCTGCACGGCCATCTGCTCACTCTGTAGGAGGTAGTCTCCCACTAAGTGGCCGAGGAACATCCGAATAAAAAGGTCGGCCATACGTCAACTCCTTTTGGTTTGGTTTCCCAGAGCCACTTGTTGAACCCTTGGGCGTACGCCTCGAGTTCAGCAAGGTCGCCACTGGTATGTACGGGGAACAGCCTCAAACGGTTGGTTTGCGCAATCAGCTGCGCCTCTTCCACAGCTGGAATGCGCTCAACGAAGGCGTTGTACTGCGGCGTGCCCCGGTCATGATTGCGCCGGTAGTACTCGGCAGTTTTGTGACAGTCGAAGTACAGTACGTTGCCACCAACATAGCGGAAGAGCTGTTTGCTCGGCTGTAGGCCGTACGCAATTTCAATGAAAACCGCCGCGCCCTGGGGCGCCGCTCCCACGCAGTCTTGCAGCATGTTCAACCACGGTGCTTTGATGATTGCGGTGAGCTCGGCTTCATTGTGCAAAGCGAGCTCAACGAGGTCTCTGCCCGGGAATGCCTGCTGCAGCAACGGCTTTAGGGCGTCGTTGAAGTCATCCGTGGTAATGACGTGGTTGCGAGGATTGGCGGCCTGGAGCATGCGCAGGAAGGTGGATTTCCCCGCTCCCGGCCGTCCGGCAACGAGCATGACACTGTGGAACTGGCGTGCGTGTTCCAGGAGCGCCGTCACCACGCGGGGTGCCACCTGTTCGGCGAGCTCTTGCAGCCGGACGAACTTCGCTAGGGCCCGGGCTTGTGATGACGACACTTTTTGGAATTGCGGTTCACTGAAGATGTACGTGTAGGTACCCACGCCGTAGTGCGCGTGGTTGTAGAGCATCACCTGCTGTTCGTGCTGCGCATCTAGAGGCCCGCGGAGTCCACGCACCATGACGATCCGTGCGTGGGGGTCACGGTGGGACCGGAACTGTTCCAACGTGAGCACGCGCACGTTCGACGGCAGGTCGTAGGCATCCCAGAGTGCTGCGCACTCCGTCGGCGTAAACCACGGGTGGTCTTTTTCCGGGTTTTCCGAGCACACGATGGTAACGTCGTCGTACATGGCTGCTGCCGAACGTGCAATGGCGGCGTGCCCGTACGTCGGCGGACAGAACGTACCTGGGTAGATGACTTGCAGAGCTGGCATAGCGCCTCCTTTCGAGCTGGATAAGTTGTCAATGAGCACCTCTAGCGTAGCCAACTTGGTGCCGCTACGCAGTGCAATACCGCGCTGCTATTGACGCTCATACAAAAAACCCCGTAAAATGAAGGCGGGAGTTGAGATTTTCTGTCGAAATTTTTCGACGACACCATGAGTAATGATCTCCGGTCTGCGCTACGGGAGCTCGGCCTCACCAAGAATGAGGTCGACGTGTACTTGGCGCTTACGCAACAGGGCGAAGCTCCAGCAGCGGCTATTGCCAAACGCGTGGGCCTGCCCCGCACCACCACTATTGGCATTCTGGAGCGTTTTCAAGAGCAGGGCTTGATTACCAGTCATACTTACCGTGGCAAATTGTACTACTGGGTTGAGTCGCCGCAGGTGCTGGTAGAGCATTACCAGCAGAAGGTGGCGCTTGCCGAGCAGCTCCGCGGTGAGCTAGCGGGCCTGTACCGCACACACTCGGCCTTCCCGTTTGGCCGGGTGTACGACACCAAGCGCAGCATTGCGCGTTTTATCGAGACGCTCCTTACGAGCGCCACCCGGAAGTCAATCATTTACACTATTGATACGCCCAGCGCCGGTAACTACCGCAAAATTTACGGGGAGAATGTTGAACAGGTGATTCTGAAGTTGAAGCGCGAGAAGCAGATTACGACCCACACCTTGGTGCCCTATGGCGACGCGAAGGGCATAGATGCGCAGAAGATTCGGCTGCAGCGCATCATTATTCGGGAGTTACCCCCCGGACTCAACTTCTCTGCCTCCCTATGGTTGGTGGGCGATTTACTCGTGCACTTTTCGGGCGTGCCACCTTTTGCTGTGGTCATCCGGCATCCGAATATCGTGCACGGCATGCAAGCGCTCTTCCAATATTTTTGGACCTCTGCAAAAGACGAACGAGTCCACACCTAAGAAGCTACTCGTCAGTAAACGTTCATGCGCAGTGAAGGAGAAAACGCATGTGTGCAAGCGGCCAGTGTTCGGAGGGCTATGCGCTCTATGCGATTTTTGAGAATGGCATAGGCAAAAAGGCAGTAAAACTTCAAGCCACAACGCTGAGTGAAGCTGAGCAGGAAGCAGCGCGGCATTGTGGCCAAGACGATCGTTTCTTGTACATCGAGTCACGTCACGTGACTGACTCTACCCACTGACCGTCGCTGCGGCCGGTGGGTTTTTTAGCGCAGGTACCGTACCCAAACGTAACCAGTGGCAACCACGATGGTGAGCAGCATAACGGGGACGCCTTGCTTTAGGTATTGGCGGAAAGCGATGCGGTACCCAGACTTCTCTGCAATGCCGGCAACGACGAGGTTAGCGCTTGCCCCAACGAGCGTGCCGTTGCCACCCAAGCATGCGCCGAGTGCTAGCGACCACCAGAGGGGTTCAAGGGGGAGGCCAGAGATGACGCCGACGTCTTTTATGAGGGGGATCATTGTTGCGACAAATGGGATGTTATCAACGACCGAAGAGAAAATCGCCGAACCCCAAATGATCGCAATTGCCGTAAGCGCCAGCTCGCCGCCGGTTGCATCGAGCAAACGTTGCGCAAGGAACTCAATGGCACCGACCTGCTCCAAGCCACGGACAAGCACGAAAAGCCCGACGAAGAAGAAGATTGTCGGCCACTCCACTTCCTTGAGCACGCGCTCGGGGTTTTGGTTATCCAGAAGCCAGAGCAGGCCCGCGCCCGCTAAGGCGATTGTTGCGGCTTCAAGGTGTAGCGTGTTGTGCAGCATGAAGCCCAGCAGTACAAGCCCAAGGACAACGAGAACTTTAATGAGGAGCGGCTTATTGGTTAGTGCTTCTCGCTCGTTGAGCCGCTGGATGTTTGCCTGGAGCAACGGGTCTGCATGGAGGCCCTTACGCCAGAACCACCGGAAGAGAATGAAGGTGAGCGGAATCATGACAATGACGACGGGCGAAAGATTTTGGAGGAACTGTAAAAAAGAAAGACCTGCAGCAGAGCCAATGAGGATATTCGGCGGGTCGCCGATGAGCGTTGCCGTCCCGCCGATGTTGCTCATGAAGATTTCTGCCAGCAAGAAGGGCATGGGGTTGAGTTTGAGGTTGTCGGCAATAACAAAGGTAACGGGAACAATGAGCATGACCGTTGTGACGTTGTCCAAAAAGGCCGAAAAGATCGCCGTCACTGTGGAGAGCATGAGCAAAATTCTCCAGGGTTCACCCTTTGCGATTTTCGCTGCTTTCACGGCCACGTACTGGAATACGCCGGTATCCTTGGCGATAGTGACGATGACCATCATGCCAATGAGTAATCCAAGGGTATTGAAGTCAACGCCTTCAATGGCCTGCTCCTGGTTAATCACCCCAAGGAGGACCATGAGCACCCCGCCGACAATTGCCACAACTGTTCGGTGGACGCGTTCAGAAATGATAATACCGTAGCTCAGCAGGAAAACGACGACGGCAGTCCAAAGCTGCATAGTAATTTCTCTACTTCGAAGTAAGAATTTTGTGGATGGCTTCTTTTAAATCCCGTCGGCTAACGTAGCCGATTATGCGTTTTGTTCCTTCCTCTAGAACGGGTACGCTGCGGAGTTTAAATTTTGAGATGAGCGTTGCCACTTCAATGAGCGTGTGGTTGGCGTGCACGGCGTGTACATCGGTTTTCATAATGCTTCGGATTGGGGTGTCGGCAACGCCTTCTACCGCTCGCCGGAAAAACTCCTCGGCCTCAAACGTGGCAGCCGTGGGGTCTGCTTCTAGGTAGTCTGGTACAAGGCGTTCGATACAGTCGAACAAGGAAATGACACCAACCAAATTTTTCTTTTCCTGAGTGTCCACGACCGCGGTGGACTCCATGTCTTGGGCGATGAATTTCTCAATAACTTGGCGAAACGTCATTTCCGGAGTAAAGAGCGTGAGCTGTGTTCGCATAACGTCTTTCACGAGCATATGTCGGGAGGGTAAAAGTGAAGGTGGTGTACATACACCGCGCTAGGAGAAGTTTACGGAAAGGTTATACCGACGTCAACGTATTCTGGTATACTGTGCGCATGCAACCAACGCACTGGCGCATCGCTGAGCCGGTTCCTGCGGATGTCCAGCAACAATTTCCCGAATTGAATCCTGTGGTTTTGCAGCTCCTCTGGAACCGGGGCTTACGTACCCAGGATGCTATTGATGAATTCCTCAATCCTGACTGGGGCGAGGATATTCACGATCCCTTTGCCTTCACCCAGATGCGAACGGCTGTTGACCGTATTCTGAAAGCGATTTCGGCGAAGGAAAAAATTGTGGTGCACGGGGACTACGATGCCGACGGCGTGTGCTCATCCGCGGTGCTCTCCACGACTCTCACGGCACTCGGGGCAGACGTGGAGGTGTACTTGCCGCACCGTGAACGCGAAGGGTATGGCCTAAACCTGCAAACCATCCAGCACCTGTACGACGTGCACAAGGCGACCCTGGTTATTACTTGTGACTGCGGCACCAGCAACGCTGCCGAAGTGGCACGGGCAACGGAGCTGGGCATGGACGTGATTATTACCGACCACCACCACGAGCCCGCCGAGCGGCCCAAGGCCCTGGCGCTCATTAATCCGCAGTTGAAAGATAGCGGTTACCCCTTCCCGCACCTCGCCGGTTCGGGAGTGGCATTCAAGGTGGCCCAAGCGTTGCTCCAGAGCGTCCCGCAGGAAAAGGTGAACGGGATGCCCAAGGAGGGCTTTGAGAAGTGGCTGCTGGATTACGTGGCGATTAGCACGGTGACTGATTTCATGCCACTGCTTGGCGAGAATCGTTCATTGGTGAAGTACGGCTTGGTGGTGCTGCGAAAGTCACCGCGGCCGGGTATTCGGGCTCTGGCTGAAGCCATGAGCACGCGGCAGGAAACGTTTGATACGACAACCATTGGTTTTCAAATCGGCCCCCGGCTGAATGCGGCTGGCCGGATGGACCACGCCAGCACGGCGTACCGGCTCCTCGTGAGTACCGACCTTGAAGAAGCGCGAGCGATAGCCGCGGCGCTCAATCAGTCGAATAGCGAACGGCAGAAACTTACCGACACGGTGGTGCAGCAAGCGCGTAAGGCAATTGGTGCAGTCATGCCCGAACGGCGCTTGCTGGCGGCAGTTGGGGAAGGCTGGCCGGTGGGTATTGTGGGTCTCGTCGCCGGGAAACTTACCGATGAGTTCAGCCGACCCGTACTGGTGATGTCTAAGCATGGGACAGAAGTAGTGGGCTCGGGCCGCAGCATCCCGCAGTACGACATTACGGATGGCCTCCTGCGCCACAAAAAATTGCTCACGCGCTTCGGTGGTCATGCTGGCGCCTGCGGCTTCACCTTGCCAGAAGGCAACGCCCAGGCATTTGTGGAGGGCATGGAGCAGGATGCGGCCCAGCGTTTGAGCGAAGACGATTTGCGGAAGACCGTGAATGTGGACGCAGTGGTTTCGCTACCCGATGTGAGCTGGGATTTGCTGCAGATTATTGAGCAGCTGGAACCATTTGGGGAAGATAACCCCAAGCCACTCTTCCTGTGCAAGGGCATGACGGTAACTGAGCTCCAACCAGTAGGGAAGGATGGTAAGCACCTACGCATCGTGGTGAATCACGTAGTGCCGGAGCCACGGAAGTTCATTGCCTTTGGTGGGGGAGCGACGTACGGCAAAGACCTCACCGTGGGGGACAAGGTGGACGCGGTTTTCACTGTGGATCGCAACGAGTGGAATGGAACAGCCGAACTGCAGCTGAAGGTCGTGGGTTTGCAGCTTGCCGAAAGTGCGTCACTGAACCTCTAAAACTACGTGTCTATGGCAATGGAACTAACGCTGTACTCCGACGGGGGCGCGCGAGGTAACCCGGGCCCGGCAGCAATTGGCTACGTTCTCACGAATTGTGGCAACGTTGTGGCAGAGCACGGCGAGGTGATTGGTGAAACCACGAATAATGTTGCTGAGTATACGGCCGTCCTCCAGGGCCTCACCCGCGCGCACGAGCTGGGCGCCACGCACGTCAGCTGCAAATTAGACAGCTTACTCGTGGTGGAGCAGCTCAACCGCAACTATAAAGTGAAAGACGCCAACCTGGCGCAACTCTTTACGAAAGTGTGGAACCTCTCTCAACGTTTTCAACGGGTGACCTTCCAGCACGTTCGCCGTGAGCAGAATCACCACGCCGATGCCTTGGTGAATCAGGCCTTGGATGCGGCGTGAGTGGTGAGGTAGTCGAGGAGGACGTGGGGGGTGAAGAGCGGCCAATCGTGATCGCCCGGTACTTCGGTAATGCTAGACCGCGTGCAGTGCTCCGCCATCGTCTGCGCGGTATGCACGGGTGTGTAGCCATCTGCTTTCCCCCAGAGGAATTCTACGGGCAGGGTAACCCTCTCGAGGAGCGGCAGGATATTGGCGGTTCTCGCGTAGCGGGACATGCGTCCGAGGTGCTTTTTACGAATGAGTGCGTGCTTCAGCAAGGCGCGGTCTAAGTAGCGCACGACCGGTGCGCCATGGGCCTTGTACATGCGGAGGCGTTTTTGCAGCCACAAGCGCTTCCAGGTTTCGTGATCACGGGTAAAAGGAACACCCACGGCATCTACCAGCACTAGCCGGTTTATGATGCTCGGCCGCTGGCTCCAGAGGTGCACGGCGGCGACACCGCCAAGGGAGTGGCCCACAAGCGCTGCTGACTGCAGGTGCGTGCCATCTAGCCAGTCGCCCAGGCTGCGGAAGGCTTCGGCCGGGTCATTCGACTGTTCCAGGGGGTACGACGGGTGCCAACCCGGGAGGGTGGGGACGAGCACGCGGTACGTGGTTGCCAGGCACCGGATGAGCGGAACGCAGGTATACGCATCCGCGCTCCAGCCGTGCAGGAAAATGAGGGGTGGGCCGCTACCCGCCTCCAGGGTGTGGATGGCGCCCGCTGCGGTTTTGACGAAGGCGCGCGTATACGTCATGCTTCCAGTGTACCGTACTTCACTCGCCATTGACGATACGCATGCGCGCTCACATTCTTGGTTCGGGAGCGTACCCCTTACGCTTCAGCAACGGCCGGTCCCTGTGTATTTTCTTCCCGGAGCACAACCTTCTCCTCGATGCCGGCTTAGGAATTGCTGCCTTGCCGCCGACGCACCATGGCGATGAGCTGCGCATTGTGTTGTCGCACTTCCACCACGACCACATTATTGGCCTGTCTTTTTTGGTGAACATCCTGGAAGGTGGGCAGTACAATCGCGTAACCATATACGGCGACGAGCGCATCAAGCACCTACAGACGTTCTTTGAGGAACCGTTTAGCCCGGACTACCAGCACGTGCAGCTGCCCATTACGCTGACGGAATTTGGCCAGGAACTTGCCTTGGGAACCCTAAAAATTTCTCGCCAGCAAGTAAACCACGCCAGTGGCTTCTCAAATCTTCTCATCTTCGATGATGGTACCGGCCGCTTGGGGGTGAGCACCGATACGACAGCCGATGTTGCGAATGCGGGGTTCTTCCGCGGGTGCGACGTGCTGCTCCATGAGTGTAACTACAGTAACGCGCAAGCCCAGCGCGCCACGGTCGAAGGGCACTCCTACCCCAGTGTGGTGGCCGCGCTCGCCAAAGCCGCGGGCGTGCCAAGACTTGGTCTGGTCCACACTGATCCGCGGCACCCGGACGCCCTGACCGAGATGCAAGCCGCCTTTCCTGGCGCGTGGGCAACCCAGGATGACGAAGTGCTCGAGATTCGCAAAGCCTGAAAAACCCGCCGTTCGCAGCGACCGCTGACCCTCGCCAGGTCAAGCCATTTCCGCTACACTGCGGCCATGAAGCTCAAGGACATTCGTAAGAAATTCCTGCATTTCTTCGCTGCACACAAGCACGTGGTGGTTGCGTCGTCGTCGCTTATCCCACAGAACGACCCCACGGTGCTGCTCACGACGGCGGGCATGCAGCAGTTTAAGCCGTACATGCTGGGGGAGAAAAACCCGGAAAAGGATTTTCAGTCACGCCGGTTAACCAGTGTGCAGAAGTGCTTCCGCACATCGGACGTTCTGGAAGTTGGGGACGCTACGCACCTGACCTTCTTTGAGATGTTGGGGAACTTCAGCGTGGGGGACTACTTCAAGAAGGAGGCCATTGCGTTTGCCTGGGAGTTCGTCACCAAGGTGGTGCAGCTGCACCCGAACCGGCTGTGGGCCACGTTCTACCACGCCGACGCCGTGCACGGCCGGAAGAAGGTGAGCGTGCCGTCGGACCTGGAATCGGCAAAGCTCTGGCAAAAGTTCTTACCCAAGGAACGCATAGCCGGTTTTGGCATGGACGCCAACTTCTGGGGGCCGCCCGGGAAGGCCGGGCCCTGTGGACCGTCTACCGAAATTCACTACGATCGCACGGGGCAGCCCTGCGACAAGGGTGCGAAGTGCTTGCCGAACTGCGAGTGCGGCCGGTTTGTGGAAATTTGGAACTTGGTGCTCATGGAGTTTGAGAAGACCGATGCCGGCGAGTACCGGGAGTTGCCGCAGAAGAACATTGATACCGGCATGGGCCTGGAGCGCCTGGCCATGGTGCTGCAGGATAAAGCCAGCGTGTTCCAGACCGATGCCTTCACCGGCATCATTGCAGCCGTAGAAGCCGACGACCGTTTTGGCCAGACTGCCGAACCGCTGGAGGATGCGCGGCGCCTGCGGATTGCCAGTGACCACTTTAAGAGCGCCACCTTCCTGCGGGCCGACGAGGTGCGTTTTAGCAACAAGGAGCAGGGCTACGTGCTGCGCCGCGTGTTCCGCCGCGCCTGCGATCAGTACCTGCATCCGGGCATGCACTTTGCGCCGGTCGTGGATGCCATCATCCATGAGTACGGCGAGGCCTACCCAGAGCTCAAGGAGAAACGCAGCGCGATCTTGGAAGACTTTCAGAAGGAGTACACGAACTACGAAAAAGTTCGGCTCATGGATGTACAGAAGCTCATTAAGCAGCTGCCCAAGGAAGATGTACTCAGCCAGCAGGAGGAACTCGCTGGCCCTTCGGCCATTCGCATTTCTGGTAAAGCAGCGGTGCAGCTCTTCACCACGTACGGCACGTCGGTGGACCAACTCCGTAGCAAAGGTTTTGTCTTTGACGATGCCGAGTTTGAAGCGGCGCTTGAAGAGCATCGCGGCGTTTCTCGGGCCGGCGCAGTGGCCAAGTTCGGTGGCCACGGGCTGAACAGCGCCAGTTTAGGTGACGAAGAGCGTGCAACCATGACCCGCCTGCACACCGCTACGCACCTACTGCAGCAGGCACTGCGGGACGTGCTGGGGAACGACGTGCATCAGGATGGGTCAGACATCAATCCCGAGCGTTTGCGCTTTGATTTCACTTTCCCCACAAAACTCACTGCAGAGCAAATTCTGCAGGTGGAAGCAATCGTCAATGCGAAAATTGCCGACGACCTGCCCGTGACGAAGGAAGAAATGTCATTTGAAGAAGCGAAAGCCGCGGGCGCTCTGGCCTTCTTTAAGGAGAAGTACCCGGAAAAGGTTACGGTGTACAGCGTGGGCAATTACTCCAAAGAGCTCTGCGGCGGCCCGCACGTGACTCACACGGGCGAACTGAAGAGCTTTAAAATTGTTTCTGAGAAGTCAGCTTCTGCTGGTATTCGGCGCATAAAAGCCACGGTGGGGAAGTAATCAATGTGTCATTGCGAGGAACCCGCCGAATGGCGGGTGGCAAAGCAATCCTACTGAACTTCGGGAGCAGGACGGTTTTCCTGCACAACGACCCGCTGCTCGTTTGGCGAGTTGTGGTTTTCACGATCACCACCCTTTCTTGCGCACCCAAGAAAGGGTGGTGCCGAAAGAAGGGTGGCAGGGGGTTTCAATTCGCACGCAGGGAGCAAGCCGTTCAGTGTGTTGGACAGGCTCAGTGAAACCCCCTGCACCCCAGTGCTAATTGAGTCACCGCTTTTAAAGGAAAAAAGAGCATGGCGTAGTTAGTACGTTGGGGTTTGGGGGCGACAGGCGGTGTTAGCACATACGTGTTGAAGTATTTTCAGCAACCGCATCTGGAGCCCCCAACGGTGCTTTTGGCGCTACCTTTTCTGCCGCCAGAAAAGGTAGCATTCCGTGGCTGCCCGCCAGGGACTAACTAACCTTGAAGTCGTTGTTCAGTACATACATCAAACACTGGCTTGGACCCGAGGTTTAGGAGGATTGCCACGCTCCCTCTGGTCGCTCGCAATGACGCTAGGGTAAACCCTTGACACCCATCCAGCCTCCTGGTACAGTCCATCCAGTTACAAATCGCTTTCCTGTTGCTCACGACTTTGGTCCGTCCGGCTGCGCACTAGAACCCCCATTTTGTGGGGTAGATGTTGCGCAGACCCCGCATTTGGCGGGGATATATTTTTTCTCATCACCCTGCATGCACCATCGCGCGGCTGATCGCCCCAAGCCAGAGGCCCGGGGCGTGAATAAGAAAGGTTTTCTGGAAGTGGAAGGCGTTGTGGAGGAACTCCTCCCCTCGGCCACCTTCCGCGTCCGTTTGCAGAATAGCCACGAAGTGCTGGCCCACCTTTCCGGCCGAATGCGCATGAATCGCATTAAGATCCTGCCGGGTGACACCGTCATTCTGGAAATGACCCCCTACGACCTGAAGAAAGGTCGCATCACCTTCCGCAAGTAGCCATGAAAGTTCGATCCTCCGTAAAACCGATTTGCCCCAAGTGCCGCGTCATTCGACGGGGCAAGAAGCTGCTCGTGATTTGCAGCAACCCCAAGCATAAGCAACGTCAAGGATAACCCTATGCCCGCACGTATCGCTGGTATCATCCTGCCCAACAAACCCCTCCGCGTTGCCTTGCGGTACATCTACGGCATTGGCCCAACGCTCGCCGTGAAAGTGGCGAAGCTGGCCGACCTGGACCCGCAGTCCCGGCCGAACGACCTTTCGGAATCGGAAGTGAACCGGCTGAAGGACATCATCGAGAAGCAGCACAAAGTGGAAGGCGAACTCCGCCGCGAGGTGCTGCTCAACATTAAGCGCAAGAAGGAAATTAGCTCCTACGCCGGCATGCGGCATAGCCGGAATTTGCCGGTCCGCGGCCAGCGCACGAAGACCAATTCTCGTACGGTGCGGGGCAACGTTCGCCGCACCATGGGAAGTGGCCGCAAGCCCACCGCTGAGAAGACCTAACGCATATGGCTGACAATACAAAGAACGTCGAAGAACTCTTGGACAAAGTCGCCCCCGCGCCCGCCGCCGAAGACAAGCCGGCCGAGGCCGCTGACGGTGCGAAGCCCAAGAAGAAGCGCGCCAAGAAGGGCAAGAAGTTTGTGCAGCACGGCGTAGCGCACGTTCAAGCAACCTATAACAACACCATTGTGAGCATCGCCGACCAGAACGGGAACGTCTTGGCCTGGGGTTCGGCGGGCGCGCAAGGTTTCCGCGGCCCCAAGAAGGGCACTCCCTACGCCGCCGGCGTGGTGGTGCGCAGCATCATGGAAAAGCTTCGCGACGTTGGCCTCAAGCAGGTGGACGTGCGCGTGAAGGGGATTGGCAGCGGCCGGGAAGCCGCCATTCGTGCCCTCGTGGGCATGGGCCTAACAATTACATCTATCAAAGACGTCACGCCCATTCCGCACAATGGCGTGCGCCAGCCGAAAGTTCGTCGCGTTTAACTCTCTCGTATGGCTCGCCGCACAGGACCCAAACATACTCGTTGCCGCCGTTACGGCGTGAAGCTCTGCGACTCGGCGAAGTGCCCTGTCGTTCGTCGGCCCTACCCGCCTGGCCAGCACGGCCCCAAGGGTACGCCGCGTCTTTCGGAGTACGGCATTCAGCTCGCCGAGAAGCAGAAGGCCAAGATTATCTACGGTTTACTGGAGCGCCAATTTGAAAACTACTTCAAGCGGGCCAAGCGCAAGCAGGGCAACACCGGGCAGATTTTGCTCCAACTTTTGGAGCGCCGGCTAGACAACACCGTCTTCCGCTTGGGTTTTGCCACCACGCACAGCCAAGCGCGCCAGTTTGTGAGCCATGGCCTGGTGAAGGTGAACGGCCGCAAGGTAACCATCCCGTCTTTTAACGTGAAGCCCAAGGACGTGGTGAGCATTCAGGACAAAGCGAAGTTCCGTACCCAGATTGCCGAGCGCTTGAAGGGCGCACACGAAGACCCGCCCAGCTGGCTCACGCGCAACGTGGAACAGCTCGCCGGCACGGTCAGCCGTTTGCCGGAAGCCACCGATGTCAACCAACCGCTCAACATGCAGCTCATAGTTGAGTACTACTCCCGCTAAACCTTTTACCCCCTCACGCCTATGGAACGCATCGCCCTGCCCTCGAAGATTAGCCTCACCGAAAGCGGTGAGCACGAAGCCAACGTCGTCATTGAACCGTGCTACCCCGGCTACGGTACCACCCTGGGCAATGCCTTGCGGCGGGTGCTGCTGTCGTCCCTCCCCGGCGCGGCCATTACGGCGGTGAAAATTAACGGTGCCACGCACGAGTTCACCACTCTCCCGCACGTGAAGGAAGACATGGTGGACCTCATTCTCAACCTCAAGGGCGTACGCTTGAAGATGTTCGAAGGTGAGACGGCCACCATCATGGTGAAGGCGAAGGGCGAAAAAGTGCTCACTGCCGGTGACCTGAAGTGCCCTTCGAACGTGGAAATCCGCAATCCGGAGCACGTCATTTGTCACCTCACCGACAAGAATGCCGATGTGGAAATGGAACTCACCGTCGGCGTGGGTCGCGGCTACATCCCAGTGGAAATGCGGGAGAAGGAGCGCCTGGACTTGGGCGTGATTGCCGTGGATGCCATTTACACGCCCGTTCGCACAGTGAACTTCCGGGTGGAGAACGTCCGCGTTGGTCAGATGACCAATTACGACAAGGTGACTCTTACTATCCGCACGGACGGAACCGTAAGCCCCGCCGCGGCGTTCCGCGAAGCTGCCCAAATTCTCACCGAGCACTTCCAGCACCTCCTCGCCTCCGTTCCTGCCGATGCCGACCCAGCGGAGGAAGCAAAGCCGGCGAAAAAGAAATCTACGAAGAAGAAGGACAAGGAAGCTGAAGAGTAATTTCCCATGCGCCACCGCAAGACCCGTCCCACTCTCGATCGCAAAGCCGCCCCGCGCAACGCCATGCTCCGTAGCCTGGCGATCAGCGTTGTGCTTAACGGCCGCGTGACCAGCACGGTGGCGAAGATCCGCGCGGTTCGCACGCTCGTGGAGCGCGCCATAACCACAGCCAAGCGCGGTGACCTGAGCGCCCGCCGCACCCTTCTGCAAAGCTTTACTGAACCGGCGGCGCAGAAGCTCCTCACCGACATCGCCCCCAAGTACAAGGACCGCAAGGGCGGCTACACGCGACGTATCCTGGCCAACCAGCGCCAAGGTGACCGCGCGCAGCTGGCCATTCTTGAACTCGTGTAACGTATGCGCAAACCTACCCCACCATCTACGACCGTTACCATTGACGCCTCTGGTAAAGTGCTGGGCCGTTTGGCCTCGCACGTGGCCGCCACGCTGCGGGGGAAGCACTTGCCCACCTTCCGGCCGGATGTGATTTCTGGTGAGAAAGTCATTGTTACCAACGTGAAAAAAATTCTGGTGACCGGGCGCAAGCTCGACCAGAAAATGTACGCGCACTTTTCGGGCTACGCCGGCGGTTTGCGCCAGACGAGCTTTAAGGAGAAGCTGGAGAAAGATCCGGTTGGCCTCTTCACCCTCGCGGTGAAGCGCATGCTGCCCGACAACCGCACCCGCAAGTTCATCCTCAAGCGCCTCACTGTCCAACCGTAAAGCCATGCCTACCAAGACCACCAAGAAACCCGCTGCCAAGAAGGCTGCCAAGCCCGCCTCGCCGCACGCATCGAGTCGCGGCGGGAAACCTGCTGTCAAAAAGGCCGCGCCCCACAAGGCCGCCGTGCACAAGGCCGTTCACGCCAAGCCTACCGTCACGCACGATGCCAAGCCGCACGTTGTGGTCGCTGCAGTTGTACCCGACGCGATCAAGCGTGAGGAGTACATGTCGAGCGTGGGTAAGCGCAAGACCGCTATTGCTCGGGTGCGGTACTACAAGCTGGGTACTGGTGAAATGCAGGTAAACGGCATGACCCTGGAGAAGTACTTCGGCTACACCCCCTGGGTGGATGAAGCCAAGGGCTCGCTCGCGGCAACTGGCTGGGCGCAGGGCCGCTGGTCTATTAAAGTTCAGGGTGGTGGCAAGCACGCCCAAGCGCACGCCATTCGCCACGGTATTGCTCGCCTGCTCATCCTGTTGGATCCGGCTCTTCGGGCGGTCATTAAGCCCCACGGCTTCCTCACGCGCGATGCCCGCGTGAAGGAGCGCAAGAAGTACGGCCTCAAGCGCGCCCGCCGCGCGCCGCAGTGGCAGAAGCGCTAAAGCGCCCTGCTGCTGGCGTTTCTCGTCAGCCTTCCAACCCGTCCCGACCCATGGCCACCGTCGAACCTACGACCGAAGTGAATGCCGGCCAGTCGAAGATTCTCCGGAATACCTCGTACCTCACGGGGGCCTTTGTGCTGCAGAAAATTATTTCGTTCTTGTACTACACGGTGGTCGTCAATCACATTGGCGTCTCCCGCAGCGGCGAGTACGACCCGCTGAAATCGCTTATCCCCATTGCCCTCATCCTCATTGACTTCTCGCTCTCGCAGGTGGTCACGCGTGAAATTGCGCGCTCGCCGCAGCGCCTGAAGTCTATCCTGGGGAACGTCCTGGGCCTGAAGTTGCTCTTCACCCTGGTGGTGATGACGGCTTTTGGATTCGTCACCAACTTTGGTAATTTCTCACAGGACGTGCAGTCGTCCTTGTACCTGGTGGCGCTCATCGTGGGCTTCGATACGTTCACGCTCACGTTCTTTGCCGTGCTGCGGGGCTTGCAGAACATGAAGTTCGAGGCCATGGGTATGATCCTCAACCAAGTTTTAGCGGTCGGCATTGGCTACACCACGCTGCGCCTGGACCTGGGGCTGCGCGGGATTTTCTTTGCCACGTTGCTGGGTTCGGTGGCCAACTTTGCCTGGTCTACCTTTTCCTTACGGCGCTTTGCCAAAGTGTGGCCCCGTCTGCAGTGGGACGTGTGGCTCATTAAGGAGCTCCTCAAAATGGCTCTGCCCTTCGCCATTGCGGCCATGCTGGTGAAGGTCTACACGTACACCGACCGGTACTTGCTCCTCATTCAGAAGGGCCGGGATGCCGTGGGTTTCTACGCCGTGGCGCACAAGCTCACCTTTGCTTTGGAATTCCTGCCCTCGGCTTTTGCCGCCGGTTTGTATCCGGCCATGAGCAACTTCTACATCAACTCCAAAGAGAAACTGGCCGATACGTTTGAGCGCGCCATTGTGTACATGATGATTCTCAGTGTACCCATGTCCCTGGGCATCTTCGTGCTGGCCAGCAGCTTTGTGGGCTTGGCGTTCAACGAGTTCTTCGCGGCCTCGGCCGATCCGTTGCGCATCCTCATCTTGAGCTTGCCCGTCATCTTCATGAACTTCCCCGTGGGCACCCTGCTGAATGCCAGCAACCGCACCAAGTACAACACCGTGAGCATGGCGGTGACCGTGTTGGTGAACATCTCCCTCAACGCCTTGCTCATTACGCGCTTCTCCTACATGGGCGCTGCGGCCGCCACTCTGGTGAGCGGTACGGTGCTGTTTGGCATGGGCATGTACTGGGTACGGAACGTCATTACGGTGCCGTGGCAGCGGCTGATTTCCCGCATCTTGCGCGTGTATGGCGCCGCCCTCATTGCCAGTTTGCTCATCTTCCCGTTCCGCAACGCCTTCCCGGTGTTCGTGGGGGGCCGCCGTGCAGACGTGCTGGGCTGGACAGTGCTCTTCGCCGTCATCTACGTGGCCGGGCTCATTGTCCTTAAAGGTGTGAAACGTGAAGAGCTTTCGGCTCTCTGGCGGATTATTCGAAGGCGTCCAGCATAAAACCATGCGCGTCCTCCTCGTTACGACCACGTTCCTACCCGCCTACGGCGGGGTAGAGCGGTTTCTGGCGCACCTCTTTGGTGAGCGGCATGATGTTAACGTGGACGTGCTCACCGAACCGGGATCGAGCGTCGTTGCCGGTTGGAAGCTCATTCGGCAGCCGTTGCTCACCGGCAAACTGCGGCCGCGGTGGTTGGGCACCTATCGCCGCTTTGCAGCGCTCACACAGAAGCATGACTACGACGTCATTGTCCTGGGCCACTACGGGCCCTACCTGGCGGCGGCTTTGCGCTGCCGCAAGCTCTACGGCACCAAGGTGGTGGTCATTACGCACGGCATGGATGTGTTGAGCTACGACACGGCCGGGGGTTTGCGCCGCCGGATGCTGCGGAAGAACCTCCGGCAAGCCGACCTCGTTGTTGCGAACAGCAAGTTCACTAACCAGCACCTCAAGCGCCTTGGCGTAGCCGAAAGTCGACGAGTTGTCCTTACCCCCGGGGCTGATGTTCCCGAGCAGGGGATTGTGAAGACCGAAGCCCGCAAAACCCTCAACCTGCCGGCGGACGCGCACATCCTGCTCACGGTGGGCCGGCTGGTGGAGCGCAAAGGCCACGTGCTGGCAATTGATGCGGTAGCGTGGCTGGCGCCGCAGTACCCACACGTGCACTACCTCATTGTGGGCCGGGGTGCCGAAGAGGGGAACATCCGGGCGCGGATTGCTACGCACAAACTGGAACAGCGCATTCACGTCCTGAATAACGTGGAAGACACGAACGTTGCCTATGCCGCGGCTGACCTCTTTGTATTTCCGAGTTTCGAAGGGAAGCGAGGCGATGTGGAAGGCTTTGGCTTGGTGAGCGTGGAAGCCCAGGCCCACGGCCTGCCCGTGATTGCCAGCAACACTGGGGGCATACCCGAGACCATTGAACCCGGCCTCACTGGTGAGCTGGTTGAACCCGGGGAAGCCGATGAAATTGCCAAAGCAATTGAACCGTTTCTCAAAGACCCGTTGCGGATTCAGCGGTACAGCGACCGCGCCAAGAAGTTTGCTAAAGAGCAGTTCAGCTGGGACACACGCCGCGCACGCATCGCTGAACTCTTGAACACGGTTGCCACCGTCCCAAAGGTAAAGGTTAGCGTTGTTATCCCGGCGTTCAACAGTGCCAAGACCATTGCCACAACCTTGAACGGCCTCAACGCGCAAACCCTAAAACCGCTTGAAGTTGTGGTGGTTGATGATGGTTCCACAGACGACACATCCGAAATCGCTAAGAAGTTCAATGTGCAGCTCATCCGCCAAGAAAACAAAGGCGCCCCCAGCGCGCGCAATGCCGGGTTTGCCAAGACAACCGGGGACTTCGTGCTCTACTGCGACGCCGACGTGCAGCTGCAGCCGACTATGTTAGAGAGCATGGCCCGCGCCCTCCTTCTGCACCCCGAAGCTGGCTATGCGTATTCTGACTTCAAGTTCGGCTGGCATACGTTTGACCTCTTCGACTTCAACCCCGAGCGCTTGCTAAAAGCCAACTACATTTCAACAATGTCCCTCCTCCGCCGTGAGCACTGCATTGGCTTTGATGAGAGCCTAAAGCGGTACCAGGACTGGGATCTTTGGAAAAGACTTTTACAGAAGGGCGTGAAGGGGATATGGGTGCCTGGACGTTTGTTTAATGCTGGGTTTGGGGGGATTAGTAAGGATTCTGCGAGGGATGTAGCTAAACTCGTTAAGCAGAAATTGAGTTGATTTTTAGGGGAGTCGTAATACACTAGCAGCATTCATCCCTAATCGATATTATGGCCACAAAGTCCTCAAACAAGGGCTTACGCAAAGCTAACCATGCGAAAAAGGATGAGTTTTATACTCAGCTAGTTGATGTTGAAAAAGAATTGAAACACTATAAAGATCAGTTTCGTGGGAAGATCGTTTATTGTAATTGTGACGACCCATTTGAAAGTAACTTCTTCAAGTATTTTGCTGCAAACTTTAATGCCCTTAGATTGAAAAAACTTGTTACTACGAGCTACAAAAAATCACCTATTGCGGGCAAGCAGTTGCCATTGTTTAAAATGGAAGGTTTGAAGTCAATAAAACCTAAAGGTGCCGAAGCGTACAGAATTGAAATTAATGAAGTGAAGGACATAAATAAAAATGGCTCTATTAGTCTTGAAGACGTTGAGCAATTGCTTAAGCACGATAAAAACACTTCTATACCGCTTAGTGGTAACGGCGATTTTCGCAGTGATGAATGTGTTGCGCTCCTCAAACATGCAGATATTGTTGTAACCAACCCTCCTTTTTCTCTCTTTCGTGAGTATGTTGCGCAGCTCGTAGGAAATAATAAGAAGTTTTTGATCTTAGGCAATATGAATGCCATTACCTATAAAGAAATTTTTAGACTGATAAAAGAGAACAAAATTTGGTCAGGTTACGGTTTTAATATGTCCGTCGTTTATAAGACTCCCTATGTAAATAATCTTGAGGCAAATAGAAAGTTTGTAATCGGAAAAGGGTATGACCCAGACAAAGGCTATGTTAAGGTTCCGGCCATCAATTGGTTTACAAATTTAGATACTGTAAAGCGTCACGAGAAGCTGGACCTTTATAAGACCTATACCACCGACGAATTTCAAAAGTTCGATAACTACGATGCTATTAATGTAAATGTTGTTAACGAGATACCAAAAAACTTTTATGGCGCTATGGGCGTGCCCATTACCTTTCTTGACAAGTATAACCCTAAGCAATTTGAAATTGTAAATGCGTTAAATCGTTATCAATTATTTGATCATGACAAGCTTATACTTAATAGAGGAAATAATAGGATCGGAAGGCATATGTGTTCAATAGATAATGGCAAAAGGTATACATATTTTAGAATAGTAATTCGAAAACGAAAGATTTAATTATGAAAATTGATTTACATAGAATTTCAATTCGTGAAGTGGTCGCTGGTTATAAAGATAGCGCCGAGGAAGGTGTGGTTGCCTACAGTGGCAAACTTGATATTCGTCCTAAATATCAGCGTGAATTCGTTTATAAGGATAAGCAACGCAATGCAGTGCTTGAAACAGTAAAACAGAATTTTCCGCTTAATGTTATGTACTGGATGGTTCGTGAGGACGGCGGGTATGAAGTGCTGGATGGTCAACAGCGAACAATTAGTATCGGTCAATTCGTGAATGGCGATTTTTCCTTAGATGAAAGGTACTTTCACAATCTTCTAAAGGAAGAACAAGATCAGATTTTAGATTACCAACTAATGATTTACTTTTGCGAAGGCACGGATAAAGAACGATTGGACTGGTTCAGAATTATCAATATTGCCGGAGAAAAATTAACCGATCAAGAAATCCGCAACGCAGTTTATACCGGCCCATGGCTTTCAGATGCGAAACTCAAGTTTAGTAAGACGGGCTGTGTTGCATATCATATAGCAAATGATGACGGACCGTTGCTTAGCGGTTCTCCAATACGGCAAGAATATTTGGAAACTGCCCTGTCGTGGATAAATGAGGGCAAGATTGAAGACTATATGGCAAAGCACCAGCACAATAAAAACGCTGATGAATTATGGCAGTACTTTCAAGACGTGATTGCTTGGGTACGCAAGTCATTTCCCTATTACCGAAAAGAAATGTCGAATGTAAATTGGGGTGAGTTATTTAATAAATATAAAGAAAGGAAATTAAACGCAGTAAAGTTAGAAATCGAAGTAAAGGAGTTAATGCAAGATGAAGACGTCACAAAAAAGTCCGGTATTTATCCATATATTTTAACTAGGCAAGATAAGTATCTTTCTATTCGTGCATTTACCGACAAGATGAAGCGCGAAGCGTATGAGCGACAAAAGGCCATTTGCCCATTCTGCAAAAAAAAGTATGACATATCGGAGATGGAAGCTGATCACGTAACTCCTTGGCATGAGGGCGGCAAGACAATAGCAGAAAATTGCCAGATGTTGTGCAAAGAAGACAACCGAACCAAAGCTGGTAAGTAAAGTTTTTTTCTTGCGTAAGATGTTTGACCATGATCTAATGAGGTCATGGCAGGAAACCAAGCATCTGGAAAACAAGGGGAATTAGAGGTAGTTAAGTACGTACCTTGTCCGAATTGTGGCAAGAAGCTTATGTGTTTACCGACAGGGTATCCGCTTTATGATGTGCAGTGCACTGGTTGTTCTTTTCGGGCGCAGGTAAAGACTAACAACCGCAAGCCAAGTAATATTGTGTTTGGCGCAGGCTGGCAGATAATGGATAAGGTGACTAAGTCTGGATATATGGTGCCGCCGCTTTTTCTAAATTTCAAATGGATAGAAAAACAGAAAAGGAAGCAAGAAATTCGTTTCTATCCCTTTGTCCCTAAAAAGCATCTTCTAAAGCATCAGCTTTCTAAACGGGCACGACGTGCTGGGTATTGGATGTTTAACTATGTGCAGATGAACGATATACCATTCTTTGTGTCATTTAAGAAATAAACAGAGAATGGCCGCAGACCCACAACTCGTGAATGCTGCTGGGTTCCTAGCGCAATCAACATTACGAACGATGTTGCCATGGCTTGTTATTGGGGGCATTGCGGCGGTACTTTTAACTCTGGCGATTGCAAAGCTGGAAAAGGGATTGTTTCGTTTGTTTAGAAAATCGAAAAAGGCAACAACCATGGCACAGAATCAAAAATGCCCACAGTGTGGTGGGAATTTATTAGAACGGAGCGGCAAATATGGGCCGTTTTTTGGATGCACGAACTACCCGAAGTGTAAGTTTACGAAGGACTTTTAAGAACGCGATACAGTTGTAGGTGTTACAGACTATAGAAAAGATCAACCATTTCTGGCTGATCTTGGTTCGCTGTCGGGCGAGTATTAGCTCATGAGCTTCTGCAAATTGCGGGCCGTAGTATTTTTGTACGCGGTAGCAATTTCCTGTGCGATGTCTGCAGACATCCAGCGGAGCTTCAAGGCTGTTGCGACCATCAACGCTTCATCAGGCTCTTCGCCCAGACCGTGAAACGAGAGAATGTACGGGTACTTACCTTCTGTGGCAATAACCGCGCCGCCGAATTTGTTTTGTGTTGGGTCACGTGATTCCGAGCTCGTGAGGTGTCTCTCGATTCTGCTCTTATGCCATGTTCGGAAGAGTCGATCACCTTTTTCCAGGCTTAGGTGGTACCATTTCATGCGGTCTTTCCGGGGTACTTCTCCAACTTGGATAGCGATAAGAATGTCTCCGGTTTTGCCGTCCCGTAGGGTGAAGAAGCCACCTTGGTGACGCGGAGGATTTTGGAGATCCAGCTCGAACAAGGTGATGAAGCTTTTCTCCACAGCATCGAGAATCCCGTACAGTGCAGAAGTGTCAAAACCGCCGAATTTAAAGTGCATTCAACCTCCATCGTTTGTTTTTAGTTTACATGCACACTACATAGTTCATTATGCGCTGTCAACGTTGTAAGGGGATTTCTAGGGGGTATACGAGAGAAAAGCAAAGAATTATACTGTGTGAACAAGAGGGCATATCCACCTATTTATGAAGCTTACTCCACGAATTTTAGTTCTTGTCCTCGCCGTTGCTGGCTGCCTTGGTATTGCATATCTAGGGTATTGGAGTTGGCATAAACAAAAGATGGTAAGTAATGCTGTGAATCAAGTTGTCGTTCAATCAAACGAGCAAGTCAACGTGAATGCAAGCTCACCGACCTGCTCTAAAATTCTTGATGAGCAAACATGTACAGCCAGGCTAGATTGCTTTGGAATGTATGGGCCTAGCAAATGCGAAAACGGTTCTTGTACATCGGATAGGGTGTTTAAGACATGCCGAGACAACTATGTTTATAGTAATTGCCTTTACAGCGGGGGCACATGGGACTCTTCAAAAAAAATGGCACGTGAACAATGTACTTGCCCAGAAGGTAAAACTCTAACATTGAGTGGTTATACCTGCGAAGAAACGAAAACGGAAAAAAAATATGATTATATTGCTAGTAATCCAGGAATACTTGAGCAAATTTGCCCAAAAGAAATACTTGCTGAACGAAATAATATTTATGACCCCTATGCCAATTGGGTAGTGAATGATGGCTGTGCCTATGATTATAAGTCAAAGAAATTGGATGAGCAGTATACGCGTCCAAAAAACTGCGCATTAACTCTTGAAGAAGAAATCTCTAAAGAAGATTACACAATAGTAAATAGCTGCTTGTATAGAAAGAAGGTTAGGGTTTTTGATAAAACAATTCATAGCCAAATTACTTCGGGAGAATTTGGTAAAACGAATCCTGGCGCAAAGTTTAATGATAGTATTAGAAGCATAGGCGAAGCCGCAGACGAATGGTTTCGTTATGACAAGAATAATGAAATTACTTTCTTCTTTCGGGGCGGAGCCGGATGCGGTGGGTGCATATTCAACGGTCCATACCTGACGCTGAAGACAGATTCAGGCAAAGTCGTTAAAAAGGGCGTAGATTGGACAATTCCATATTTACCAAATCTTGTGCTTTCTCCCGACCATACAAAAGCAATTGAATTCACAACTTCTGAAGCTGAGCTTGATAAGGAAACCCCAATTTCAGGGGATGAGCCCAAAGCACTTTTCTATGTGTATGACTTTATAACGCTCAAGCGCCAGGAACTGGTATTTGAGTACGCTGAGGCTGATGGTGTGTTGTCGTGTGGTCATGGGTGTTACCTTGCCGATGGCGTCGTTACATGGCTGGACAACGATACAGTGAGTTTTCAGATATTCAAAATTGATAGAAATGATCCAGGGCAATTACTTAGGAATGACGACGGTTTTTATATTCAGGATGGAAGTCCTAAGGTAGTAGCACTATCGAAAATGTAACTATGAAAACCATTCTCGTTGACGCTTACAATACGTTTATTATCGAAGGGCAGGGGATTAATGTTGCAATGCAAAAGCTTTTGGATACTTACCCTAACCCGAAGATTATTTTGACCAATGCCAATGATGAGCAGATGGTGGAGTTTGGTCTGGACAAGGTTCCGTACCCCGTGTTCACGCTGAAGCACAATCCCGACAAAGTGAACCCAGTATTTTATAAGACCATGCTTCAGGCGAACCAGCTAAACGCAGCGGACGTTGTGTACTTTGAGCATAACCCTGAAGCCGTGGAGAGCGCGAAGTCTGTGGGTATTACCACGTACCACTACGATAAGGACGCAAAAGACCTCGGTGCATTGAAGGCTTTTTTGGAGGCCCATGTATAGAATGCCCATGGAAGACCTCCAAAAACAACTTGTGGAGATCCAGCAACGCAATGAACGCGTGGAAGCGGACAAAGCGTGGGAAACGTCGTGGGTACGGCGTGGGTTTGTGACAGTAGTTACCTACATCTTCGCCTTGCTGTGGCTACTCATCATAAAAAGTAGTCGACCGTTTTTAGCCGCGTTCGTTCCGGCAATTGGCTACTTGCTCTCAACGGTGTCCCTGACTTCTATTAGAAAGCTGTGGCTGTCGAAGCTAGATTGAAGAGGCAGACGAGATATAGCGGAAGAAATGAAAGGAAGTATGTAGCTCCTATGCATAGAAAGACGCGAATCGGGTTATCCATTTTGGCGATACTGTTCGGGGCGTTCATGGTGGTGTACGGCGGCTATGATGACAGCCCAGGGGCGCAGGGGATTGGGGTGATACTGGGCATTCTGGGTATAGTGGGGGTTGTACGATTTATTCGGAGACGAATGGTACAATAACGACATGAATGACACACTTACTTGGAAGTACCTGAAAGGCGAGAACCTTGCGCTGCGAGGCGCCAGTAGCTACCAAGGTTTGCGAGTACTCGTTTCGGCTTTTTTCCTCACTCTTGCTATAGGCATCTACGCTGCTTCGCAAGATCCAATTTACCTTTGGTTTCTCTTGCCTTTGGCAATCGCGTGCGTACTGTTAGTATTGGCCTTCCGCAAGCGGGGTGGGGTGGCAGAAGCGACGTATACTTTTCGACCCGATGCAGTAGAAATCCTGCAAGATAACCGTACCCGCACCATTCCGCTCAAAAACATACGGTGGTATTCGTTGTATGGTGATAACTCTCTTTCGGTGTACAAACCAGCTACTGTCCGAAAAATCGCCGCTGATACCCAGGAAGAAGGGAAGCTGCCACTTACTGTGATTTACTTAAAGTTGCGTGGTAGTGCTTGGAGCGTGCCAGTGTACGCGAATGCCGACATGCATACACAAGCTACAGCATGGCTACAAGCACATGGTATACGCCATAGCTCCAATATCACGGGTAAGTTGCGACCATCGGGGAAGTACTTTCGCATCGCATTTTTTGTATTTATGGGGCTTCTTGCGATATTTTCGTTTGTCATGGCGATATTTTTTCAGGAGTGAGGAGTAAATGTTGTCTACATTGGATATTTTCAGAAGAGTAGTATAAAGAGGCCATTATGAGTGATGCAAACATACAGTTCACACCAAAAGTTACCGGGTCCATAGAAAAGACTCCCAGGGGTTTGTTGCTGACTTTGGGATCCACATCGTCAAAGAAGAAAAGTCTACCCAAATGGATGCCAAACAAATGGGTTATGATAACCTTGGCGCCCGTAGCGCTCTATATTGCGTACCAAGTGTACGCAACATGGAAAGATTTCACATTTGCAGCGTTCCTCATGGTTGGTGCCGTCTGTGTCTTTGGTTTTATTACTCTTATTGGTAATGCGGAAATCACAGCTTACCGGTATAGAAAAATACTTTTTGATGATGAAGGGGTGACGATGATAGAACCACCCAATGAAAAACGAATGTGGAAAAATTATAAGTACTTTGCAATAACAACTGCTTTGCAGCCCCATATTAGTGATGAAAATCTCAAGCTTCCACGTGTACAAATTTTTCACAAGGAAAGTGTCCAGCATCCAGAACGGCCACCGCAGTTTGCTTTTGGTTTCCACATTCCAATGGAAGCAAGAGAACAGGTCATTGCCTTTCTAAATAGTAAGTTGGTTAAGTGCGAGGAAGTTACTGAACTGTAGAATTACCAGAATTGTTTTTCGGGTGGGTTTCGCCTATACTCACGAAACAGAAAAATACACACTTCTCGCTCTGTAATTACAGCAGCGGGTTGCATGAATATGTGACACCTTTATAACCTGAAACCTCGGAGGTAACTCCATGGCAACGCACAGTAAACGCTTCTCGATTCGGTGGTTCCTCCTTTTCGTCTGCGTCCAGCTGCTCTTGCTCCTCATTGGCATAGCGTATGCGTTCCCCGGAATCTGGAAGACTCAAGTGACGGCCGGGTTTGGCGCGTTCAGCCTCGTCTTCCTGGTCATGCACCTGTTTAACTCCCTGTTCGAGTGGGGCTTCCACCGGTACGTGCTCCACGTTGCGCCATTTTCGTGGGCGAAGCAATTAGCAAAGGATCACCGTTTGCACCATAGCCTCACGCCCATTCGGCTCCGCAAGAATGAAGCGGGCCCCGGACGCATTGTCCTAAACCGCTACCCCATTGTGGAAGGGACGCAGTTTGAAGCTTCGGCGTTCCCGTGGTACGCGCTGCTCAGCTTTTGGGCGCTGTTCACGCCGCTGCTCATTGGCGTGCAGCTCTGCTTACCACACGCACCGGTCATCCTGGGTGGCTACGCTGCAATCACCTGGTCAATGGTCAGCTACGAAGTGTTCCACGCCGTGGAGCACTACCCCTACGCGTGGTGGAAACGCGCCGTAGAGCATCGGCACTTCGGCTGGCTCTGGCAGAGAGTCTACGGTTTCCATCACTTCCACCATGCCAACGTGAACGTGAACGAAACCATTAGTGGCTTCTTTGGTCTGCCGGTGTTCGACTGGCTCTTTGGCACCTGCCACTTCCCCAAACGGCTCTTGCTCGAAGGTCGGCTGGCCACTGCAGATGAATTCCAGGTTGCGCCGCCCCGGCGTTTTGTCCGCTGGCTGGATTCCTGGGCCAGGAAACGAGAGGCAAAGGCTACCTCGCTCATTCGGTAAAACAAGAAGTCTAACCCACTTCTTGTTTTTCTATGTGGCAATTTGGTAGCGGGGCTCCTATAATCCAAGGGCGGATGATAGATGTAGTTTTTTTCTAAAACACGTACACTACACATATGGCAGTAACTATTGAGAACGTCGGCGGGATGCTCTGCGAAACCTGGGGAATTCAGGAGGACTCAGCGGTGGCAACGTATTCCCTTTACGGACTGCTCGCACTGAGCATGTTTTTCCTCTTAGCCTGTTTCGCGCTGGCATTCTTTGAAGTCCGAAAACGCTTTGTAACCAGAAACCCGCAATCACCAGAGAATCAAGCAGCCCTTGTAGAAATAAAGGAGGTGCTGAAGTACCTCTACCCAGCGGTGCTTCTGCTTCTGGTTGGCGTCATTGTTCTATTCGCTATCTGGTACTTTACTCGCGTTCCGTATTACGAATCGACGAGGAGCTTGCATGATGCGGGTTGCGCAGGGTTTTAGGGGTCATAGGTAGAGTAGGCTGTCAAGGGTATACTACGTGTATGCCAAAGATCACAACCCTAATTTTTGACTGGGGCGGGGTATTCACCAGCTCGTTGACGTTCAATGATTTCTGTGAGGCGTATGCCAAGAAACATGGTTTTGACGTTGAGGCATTCACCAAGAGTTTGCTAGCAATATGGTACGAAGCTCGGGTGGGGAAGATAGATTCCCGGCGCTTTTGGTCAGAGCTGTCTGCGCTTGCGGGAGTGAGCGAGGAGCAATTTCACCGCGACATAGATGAATTTCTGAACTATAACCCAAGCATGTTGTTGTTTGTGCAAACGACCTTGCTGGGTAAGTATAAGCTGGGCATTATCTCAAACCACATTGAGTCGTGGTTTGCGCCCCACATTGAGGAAAAAGCCCTTGGCAAAATTTTTGACGCAATTATTACCTCCTACACCAGTGAGTCGGCCAAGCCCGAGCAAAAGATTTACCAAGATGCCCTACAGGCTTTGCAGGTACCCGCTACCGAATGCGTGTTCATTGATGATCTCGAAAAGAACCTCCCGCCCGCTCGGGCGTTGGGCATGCAGACCATACTGTTTAAAAATCTAGAGCAGCTAAAGACGGACCTGCGGGCCCTTGGGGTGGAAGCCTAAGTGCTAGCGAATCGCCGGTTTCAGCTGAATTGCCCGCTTGTTGGTTGGCTTTTTTGCGAGCCGGGCTTCGAGGGCAAATGTGTACTTCTGGTACGTGGCTTTTTTCGGTGAAGTTAGCCGAACCGTAAATTTTTGAGTTTGACCCGAGAGCACGCTCAAGGCGTTCTTGCTCTTCTTATCAATTGTCACTTTCCAGCCCGCTGGTGCTTTGCGCGTGAGCACTTCCAGACTCTGCTTCCCGCAAAGCACAGAGTTGTTCTTCACCGTAAGGTCATACCGCAATTCTTGGCCTGGCTTCCCAAAGCCTTTAACACTTTTAATGGTTACGGTTGGGGCTTTTGGTGCGCACAGACTGGCCCCACCGAATTTCACCCGGATGGTCATGGTCGTTGCGGTACGCGCCAGCACACCAAAGCTAACGCCGGCTTGGGCATCGGTGTAGCTGTAGCCCAAGGGTAAGGCCGGATCAAATATATCCCGCCCTGGCAGAGAGCCTGGCGTCATGTCTAGCAGGGACGTTGTAACAAATGGATTGGAGGTTGGAATGGCGTGGACGAGTACACCATTTGGAATGCCCAGTTCCTGAATGGTTGGCGTTCGCACCAGGTTATCAAAGCCCACGGGTTGGCGGTACTCTAGGTAGTACCAGTTTGTCACCGCTCCAGCAGCGTCCCAGGCTTGAGGAATTTTGAGTACCTTGGGTAACGTGTTGTTCAACTCGTAGGCCTGAAGAATGTAATCACCGCTTGTGGTTGCTGTAGTGATTTCTTCGGGCGCCAGCCAGCCCAGAAATTCTTTTTGCCAACCGGTGGGCTGGAGCATGCGGGGGCTCACGCCCATCACGTTAAAGCGGTCGCCGTATTCAATTGAGGCACAATTCGTTCCCACCAGCACCCCCGGGGCTTTGCACTCCCACGAGTTCGCGTGGCCCAGGCGCATCGTGTGCCCCAGCTCGTGGTCGGGGATCCGGCCGAAAGAACCACTGACGTCAATGACGCTGTACGTAGCGCCGTTCGTATCCGGTACCACTTCGCTTGCCGCGATACCCCCGGTACTGCAGCCGTGGCGGGGGGAAATCATCATCACCTGGTTGAACTGGCTAAAGTCTATGTCTGCGTTCGCGGCACGGATGGTTTCGCGGAAGTACTCTGTCCAGTCGCAACCTTCGGCATTGAGGAGTGGCCGAGTGATGGTGTACCACTGCCCGGCATTATCAAAGACTTCGCCCGTTATGGTAACCTGCCCACGCGAAGCATCGGCGTAGAAGGCGGCCATGGACGTAGAGCCGGTGAAGAGTGCCTCGCTGACATAGGCTTTGGTTAACACCGTCTTCGTGCCGTCAATTGTTGGCTTTGCCGGGTTATCTGAGAACGTCACCATAATGACGGCAATCTTGTAGTTCGGGTACGCCACCACTGGTTCAGCCGCCACGCTCGCAGGCGCTGGGAACACCGGTGATAAGGCAAGAATGGGTACAAGGGCAACCAGGCCTAGCCGGAGTGCCATTTTGGTGCGGTTGGTCATGGGCGTCAGTATACCTTACAAACCAAATTTTGTAGGAGTTTTACGGATGACACTTTTTGAAGCGTAGGTATATACTCTAGGGCATGAAGCGTCACTTCCTATTCTACGCGTTCACTGCTCACTTGGTTGCCGCCCTTGTTGCTGGGGTCGTGCAAGCCTACGGTTTGTGCTCAGCCGCCGAGCGGTCCACAGAAATTAGCTGCGGGGCGGGGGCATCCAGCTTCACTATGTTCATATGGGGGGCGCTGTACCTTCTGCTCGCCTTTGGGGTGTGCCGATTTTTCAAAGACGTTCGGCCATTTGGCTTTTTGGTTATCGGGTTAGCCCTGACGGTATACCTGCTGGGCCCCCATACGGCAGAAGGCCTCCTCATGGCTTTCCCACCCATCATTGGCGCAATTGCTGGCTGGTACATCCTCTACAAGCAGCGACAGCCCAGCCAACCAGGTATACAAGGGTAATGCGCATCCCTGCCCGGAAACCGGGGAAGTACACAGACCAACAGCGAGACCCGCACATGACGCAGGGAAAGTTTGACGAGCTCAAACAACAACTCGCTCGACTGCTGCGGGCGCGCCCCGAGGCGGCGGCTGAAGTGAAGCGCTTGGCAGAAATGGGGGACTTTTCGGAAAACGCGGCCTACCAACTGTCTAAAGGGCGGTTGCGAGGTATTAACCAACGCATCCTGGAAATTGAAGACCACCTTAAGCTTGCGCAGATTATCCCGTCTCGTAGCGAATCGGGAATTGTTCAACTTGGAAGCACCGTGACTATTGAGCAAGACGGCGGGCGCCAAACGTTCCGCATTCTTGGCCCAACCGAAACCGACCCAGGGCGGGGGATTATTTCACACAAATCACCCTTGGGCGCGTTGCTCATGGGCAGGCAAGTGGGGGATACAATTCACCGAACCATTGGGGGGAAGGACGTTGTACTGAGCGTGCGAGAAGTTCGGTAGTATTTCTTGCTGAAGTCCACTTCACTAGTCCGCGTAGCCGGTCACCGGGTAGAGTACTCACATGCTCGACCCCAAATTTTGGAAAATTCTTTCCAACACCTCCACGGGTTACGTTGGCAAGCATCGCAATGCCGAATGGGCAAAGCGCGATGCCACGTACGGCAAAGGGCATTGGCGCATGGCCTGGCTGGTGGAAGGGAAACTCTACGAGTACGTTGAAGCCTGCCAACTGTATGAAGACGCCTATTTGGCATACTTGAAGCAGCGGCCAGAATTGCTAGAGCAGCTCGTGGCTACCGCTGCCGATGTGTACGATGATGACCCAAGTAACGTGGAGTCTGGTACGGACTACGCCAAACGTGGACCTGTGCGAACGCACATCCAGGATATTGCACTGCGCCGTTGTGTTCAGCGGCTAGGGGAGCACTTTCGGGGGAAAACCCTGCTACAAATTCGCGATCGCCTGGGTGCACACCCTTTAAGTCTGGCACTTTCCCCCGGACAAGTGCCGTTTCACCAACCCGAGCTTCTTTCGTTTCCCGATAACCTCGCTACGGTTGAACAGGACGCGTGGTGGCTTTGTGGATCTGTTGAAGATTGGTACCAGCGGGCGAAGCGCTTGTGTGTGAATAGCTAAGCAACAGTCAGCCATTTTCGGAAGCAAGCCCGGTACTGTATACTCATACCATAGCACTAGCAGATGAGTGTACATGCGTACATCCGTAAAAACTGTTGCTGCGTACCTGAAGGCCTTCCCGCCACCGGAAAGGCGGATTTTGCAGACCCTCCGCACAACCATTCGAAGAGCAGCGCCGCACGCTACCGAGGTAATGCGGTATGGCATTCCAACCTTCCAGGTGCACGGTAAGAACCTTGTGCACTTTGGGGGTTTTAAACAGCACGTAAGTTTCTTTCCCGGCTCAGTGGCCATGCGGGTGTTCGCCAAGGCGCTTCAGCCGTACAGAACGTCAAAGGGGACTGTGCAATTTCCTTGGGGCGTTCGCATTCCTTACCGTCTCATAACCAGAATTGTGAAATACCGGCTTACGGAGAACCTTGCCAAAGTTCAGTAGTATACTATGCGTATGGTAAAGAAACTTGCCATTGTGCTGAGCATTCTCTTCACCGCAGGCACTATTCTGCAGGCAGTGCCCGTGTACGCCGCCACGACCAAGACCTACACGTACACCGCAGATCAGTACAGCTTCACGTACCCCAGCACTTGGAGCACGAAGAAGTTCGCAAAGTCTGTGGGGGTGGTACCACCCGCGGCGACGTTGAAGACTCTTGCCGCGAAAGGTGTGAGCTACAGCGCTACTGTGCAGTTACTCAATAACGACTCGGCCGTCCTGACGACGAGCTTGAAGTCCAGCTTGAAAAAAAGTTGGTCGGGTTTTGTGAACGCGTATGCAAAGGTTCTCGCTACAAAACTTGGTGCGACCGTAAGAATCAGTACGTACACGCGTTCTGGATGGAGTGCATCCCTCCTCACCCTTACCAAAACTGTCCGGGGCGTGAAAACAACGTGGCGGGTTGTCTTACTCTCAAACGACAAAGTAAACGTCTACAGTGTTTCCGAAAAGTGGACCAAACAGAGCACGAGTCCTTTTGCGCAATCTCTTGCAGCTCTGGTGAAGAGCCTTACGCCGTTCAGTAGCGTGTCGTGGAACTTCAACGGTACGAAGTGGGTAGCATCTGGAGGGACGGTGCCAACGTGCCCAACACCATTCACTATTCGATTGCCTGTAAACATTGCCCAAGCCAGTTCTGTTTTGTACCCGGGCCAAGTACGCGGCGGCCAGTACAAGCCTCACGGTGGTTTCCGCCTAGATGGCCAGGCCTACAACGCAGTTACGATTACCGCACCGTTTGATGGGTACGTCGTAGATGGCTCTCGGCATTACGAAGGCGCGGATATTCAGTACTACTTCGACTTCATCCACCCCTGCGGCATCCGTTACCGGCTGGACCACCTGCATACACTTTCGTCCACTATGGCCGCCCTGGCTAGCCAGCTGCCCGCGCCGAATGAGAGTTCGCAATCGTACATAGTCAAGCCGGCATTCATTAAATCCGGGACCGTTATCGCTACTGCAGTTGGGCATCCAGATAACGTCGGTTTCGACCTTGGTGTCTACGACTTGCGAACGGCAAACGCTGCTTCGCAGGATGTCGCTTATCAAACGGCACACAGTGACATGGTGAGCAACGCGTACTTTGCCGTATGCTGGTTTGACTGGCTTTCCGCTACCGATGAAGCAACGGTTCGCGCCCTTCCGGCGGCTGACGGCGTGAGCGGGACTATGAGCGACTACTGCTCGTAAAGAGAACCAATTTATGGCTAATGATACACCGCAGATCAACAAGCATCATTTTTCCTTCGTGAAGGCCGCGGTTGCCCTCGCCCTCATTACCACCTGGATTTCTCTGTGGTCTTCGCGTACGGACTTGCCCTACCAGGACATTGATTTGCAAAAGTACTTCAATGAACCCGGCTCGGTACGAGCTCCCCTCATCGCCAAAGCCGGTTTTCCTTTTGTGACATTCTACTACCCCTTACCGCCCCTGGGCAGCGACATCCCGCCGGATGGTTCGATTTTCCCTTTTGCCCTGAACACCGCAATTTTTCTTGGAGCCTGGCTGGTGTTGCTCCGTTTGTTGCCCCAGCGCTGGCGTACAGTCACCTTTGAAAAAGCGAGCATCTACTTTGCAAGCATCATTTGCGTTATTGGCTTGTTTTTGACGATTCTCGCGTTTGATTAGAAATCCAGGGGGAAAATTTAGGAAGCGCGTGCCCCTGGCGCAAGCCGCAGGTGTATACTTGTTCTATGAAGAAGCTAGCCATTTTTGACATTGATGGCACCATCTTTCGCTCGAGTTTGCTCATCGAGGTAACCAACGCCCTCATCGCTGAAGGCATTTTTCCTGCACGGGCTCGGCGGGTGTACCAGCAGAGCTTTGAGAATTGGTTGAATCGGAAGGCGGGCTACGACGCCTACATTGCCGACGTTGTTCGAGCGTTCGACAAATACATTGCCGGCGTTCAACGAACCGTCTTTTTGCGCGTGGTTCGTAAGGTCATTGGATACCAGAAACATCGGGTGTACCGGTATACCCGAGATATGATTAGAAAGCTGCGGAAACAGCGGTATTTTTTGCTGGCGATATCCCACTCGCCCCGTGACCTTGTGGTGGAGTTCACCAAGCACTGGGGCTTTCATCGAGTGTACGGCCGCATGTTTGAGCTGGACGCCCATCAGCGTTTTACGGGGAAGATCCTGCATGCCGAGGTCATTAACGACAAAGCCCAGATACTGAAACACGCTATTGCCCACGAAGGCATCTCCTTGAAGGGCTCGGTGGGCTTGGGGGATTCGGAAGGGGACATCCCCATGCTTAAACTCGTTGATGTCCCTATTTGTTTTAACCCAAACCGCATTCTCTACACGTACGCTCGGCGGGTGGGCTGGAAAATTGTGGTGGAACGCAAAGACGTAGTGTACAAATTGTGAGACCGCATGCGTATAGTTTCCGGGGCGTGCTGAAGCGGTTCCCTGGACCGGGGGGCTGGCATTTCATAACCGTGCCGCGGAAGTTGGCGCAGCAACTTCGCCAGCAATACCGGCCCAACCATGGGGGCTGGGGTTCACTCCGCGTGGAGGTAATCGTCGGGGGCACGTCCTGGAAGACCTCAATCTTTTGGAATCGAGAAGTATCGTACTGGCTTTTTGTAAAGGCCGATGTACGGAAGCGTGAGAACCTCGCCGTCGGGAAGGCCGTTCGCGTTCACTTCGCGCTCTTGAACGTCTAAGTATGGAACGTGAAGCATTTGCAAAGGTCGTTGAGGACGCAATCGCCTCTGTGCCAAAAGCGTTACAGAGCAAGATTGACAATGTGGTGTTTGTCATTGAAGAGGATTCCCGACCACCCGGCTGGCGGGAGCGGGGGATAGTCGTGCACCAGTACTTGCTCGGCTTGTACCAGGGCGTGCCGCTCACAAAACGAGGCATTCACTACAGCCTGGTCTTGCCCGATAAGATAACGATTTTTCAGCAGCCCATTGAGGAGTTAGGCCGTACCGAGGGTGGCATCCGTGAACTTGTGCATGAAGTAGTCCACCACGAAATCGGCCACTACTTTGGCATCGACGAATCAACTATCCGGAAGTTGGAGGCGCAGAAGAAGCGCCGGAAAGTGAAAGCCGCCCCTCGGGAGAGAAGCGGCTAGAGTGTGCGGGTTGTTGATGGGGCACTGTGCTTTAGCACTCGCGAAAAAGTTTGTGGATCACCATGACTTCGGCATACGTGTGTCCATTGTGGGCGGCGCGCAAGTGAGCCGAGAGATCAGCGTAGTTCATCATGAACTGAAGTACGATGACGTACGACCCAAGCACGTATGCTTCGCGACGTTTTTCGTGCTTCACGGCATAGTGCTTGCCGGCGCGAGCTACTTCCTCACCCAGGGTGACGATGTACCCATCAAGGTCAATGTGACGGGCCACGGGCTTGACGAACTGTGTTTTCTGAAAGGCCTCGACCGCCATGAGAAGGGAGAAGATCTCATTCTCCGGTATAAGGGCGATGATGTTACGCAAGATGGGAGTCGCATGTTCATGCGAACCGTGCGTACGCTCAATCGTATCGCACATGCGCGAGAGGGCAAATCGTAATTGCAAAGGTCACTCCTTTTTCCTTTGGGTGTTCTGGTAAGTAGTTGATGCTCGCATGTACCTAAGAAAAAGTCAACAGCTGAGAGGAAAGGAATTGACAAATCTTCAGTTTTCCAGCAAAGTATCGCTATGCCAGGCACGCTGGATCTTTCGGTTGTCATAGTGAGTTGGAACGTTCGCAAGCTTCTTCAGGAATGCCTGGAGAGCATTTTTCGTTTGCCAGCCACCGAACAACCGAGGAAGGTTTTTGTCGTGGATAATGCTTCGATGGACGGGACCGCTGCCATGGTGCGAGAGCGATTTCCGCAGGTCCAGCTCATCGCCAATTCTGATAATCGTGGGTTTGCTGGTGCAAATAACCAAGCGATGCAGGCGAGCGAGGGTCTGCCGGTATTGCTGCTTAATCCCGATACGCTTGTTCCGCCGGGCGCCTTCCCCCGGATGCTCCAGGCGCTCACCGATCATCCCCGAGCGGGCATTGTAGGGCCGAAGTTACTTAACGCAGATGGCTCTCTCCAACCATCGGTTCGACGTCTCCCTACGCCAACGGTTCTCGTTGCCATTGCCTTGAAGTTTTCTCATTGGTGGCCGAGCTTCCCCCCGTTGCGTCGGTACATGGCCGTTGAACTGGACTACACTGCTGAGCAACCGGTTGGCCAAGTTATGGGAGCGGCTTTTCTCATCCGGACCGATGTGATCCGCCAGATTGGGTTAATGGATGACGGTTTCCACATATGGTTCGAGGAAGTAGATTACTGCAAGCGCGCCGCCGATGCTGGCTGGGAAACGTGGTTTGTGCCCAGCGCTGCCATCACTCATCTCGGCGGAGGGAGCTTTAACCAGTTGCCTTCCCTGGCGAAGCAGCGGGTGTGGGCCGCCAGTGTACTCCGCTACAGTCGCAAACATTTTTCTCGACTGGCAACAGTGCTGGTACGCATTGCGGGGTGGAAAGGACTGGCACTTGTTTGGCTCGCCAGCACATTTCGGCGTAAGTAGTATGCGCTGGAAACTTTTTGCAAGCACGGTTGTTGGCCTACTCATCATTGAGGGGCTTTCGTACCTGGGCTGGCTTTGGCCAACTGCGGGAGTAATCTTTTGGGTGATTCTCGTTTTCCTCACTTTTATCGCAACAAGTTTTTCCCCGGTCGCTGGTGTGAGTATCGTCGTCGCTGAACTCATTGTGGGTGGGAAAGGCTACCTCTTCAGTCTGCCGGAAGGCGGCCAGGACATTTCATTCCGGCTGGGAATTTTCCTAGCGGTCTTTGCCGCTACGCTCATGCATCTGCTCCGAAGAAAAAGTCTTTGGGGCGCACAGTGGCGTTTCCGCTGGGTCTGGTTGGCGTTTTTGGGGTTGGCGGTTTGGGCAGCGTTCGTAGGGGTACTACGGGGCCATGGGCTTGGGAACGTCTTCTTGGATGCGAACGCGTACTTGTACATCGGGGCTGTACCTCTTTTTGGTCTGCTCCGTTCTCGCGAAGAATTTCGGCGGGTCTTGTGGGTGAGTGCTGCGGCAATTGGTGTCTTAGCCATAAAAACTGCTTTCGTCCAAGGGCTTTTTGCTCACTACCCCTCAACCGAGCTCGTGCAGCTCTACAAGTGGGTGCGCGATACCGGGGTAGGCGAGATTACGTGGATCATTGGTCGTCTGTACCGCGTCTTCTTCCAAAGTCACGTCTGGGGCCTCTTTGCGTTCTTCACGGGCCTTGGTCTAGCGGTGGCTGACCGTAAACGGCAATGGTTCTGGACGACTATTGCTGGTTTGGGGGCTTACGTGGTCATCGTCAGTTTGTCACGGAGCTTCTGGCTGGGTGGGATTGCTGCTGCAGTTGTGAGTCTCGGAGGATTGCTTGCTCGTCGGTCACTCCGGTCGTACTTTCCGCAGGTGGTGCTGGCCAGCGGCGTAGCACTGCTCTTGGCGTACGTTGGCTTTCTCTGGACGCTCAATTTCCCGGGTTTATGGGGCGGCGCGGGCGGAAGCGGCTCGCTGGTTCGGAATCGAACAGACATTGCTACAGAGTCTGCCGCCTCTAGCCGACGCGAGTTGCTGCCAGCAATGCACAAGAAGATTCTTGAACATGCTTTGCTCGGCAACGGCTTTGGCACGAGCATAACCTACCGTACGCTGGACCCCCGGGTAAACGTTACCCATGATGCAAACGGAACCTTGTACACCGCCCGGGCGTTTGAGTTGGGCTACCACGGTTTTGCCGTTCACGCCGGCGTGCCGATCACTATTGTGCTCTTGGCCGCTTTCATTTGGGTGCTCATGCAGGGGGTACATATCCTGCGCCTGCAGACCACCGAGCGGCCATTGGTTGCCGGGCTTTTGGCCAGCGGCGTTGCGCTCATGGTCCTCCACCTTACGACCCCGTACCTCAACCACCCACTAGGCCTTGGCATGCTCATCCTCATTACTACCGGCTTTGCTTTGGCCGATCCACGCTATGGGCACCGTTGATGTTTCGCTTGTAAGCTGGAATAGCGCGGAAGAACTTGCGTTGGTTTTGCGCAGTCTGCGTCAGCAAACGCTGGTGCCCCAATCACTGACGGTAGTGGATAATGGTTCAACCGATAATTCCGTCGACGTGGCAAAAGCAGTACCTGGCGTGAACGTTGTTGCGCTTGGGAAGAACACGGGCTTTTCTCGCGGGCACAATATGGGCATTGCGCAAGGCACCGCTGACTACGTACTCGTCATTAATCCGGACGTTCGCTTAGAGGCTGATTACCTGGAGCACCTGGTACGTTTTGCTGATGCCCACCCCACGGCAGCCGCGTTTGTGGGGACGGTGAAGAATGCGCAGGGTGGCGTTGATACAACCGGCTTGCACATACCCCCATGGCGACTTATCCAAGAGCGGGTAACTATTCCACCGACACCGCAAGAAGTTTTTGGCGTGTCGGGGGCGGTAGCGCTCTACCGGAGAGCAGCGTTGCAGCAGACCGCCGTGAACGGTGAATTTTTTTGTAACCTCCTCTTTGCGTATAAAGAAGACGTAGAGCTAGCGTGGCGGCTGCGGTGGAATGGCTGGGAAGCGTTCTGCGTGCCCATGGCCGTCGCCACCCATGCTCGACAGGTGGGCAAGGGCGCCGCCCGCGCTCAGCGAAGCGCCGACCGCCGGTACTTAAGCTATCGAAATCACATCCTTCTCTATGCGCTGGTGGAATCTTGGCAAACGGTGCTGCCGCACGCGTGGGCAGTGATCCCTGCCGAGCTTCTGCGTTTCATATTTTTGCTGTGCACAGATCCCCGCGTGACATTGCATGCCCTTGCTGATGCCCTGAAAATGTGGCACGCTGCAAGAACGTTCGCTGGTGCTCAGCCCAGAAAAAAAGTGGCTCGTATGCTTCGGGCCACGTTCTAACCTTCCCATGCCAGAACCCGACGTTTCGGCCATTATTCTGAACTACAAATCCCGCGGTTTACTCCGGCAGTGCCTTCGGGGCATTGCCACGTCGGGCGATACGGTGACGGTGGAAGTCATCGTTGTCGATAACAATTCCAACGACGGCAGCGTTGAGATGTTGGAGCAAGATTTTCCCGAGGTTACGGTCGTAGCCGCCGCGGAGAACAAGGGTTTTGCCAGCGGGATGAACCTCGGCCTGAAACGCGCCAATGGTCGGTACGTAGTTTTGCTGAATCCGGACATTGCTATTATGGATCGCCCTTTTGATCGCCTGGTCGCTTTCATGGATCAGCATCCGCGTGCGGGTGTTGCCGGCCCTAAGCTTTTGAATCCCGATGGCACCGTTCAGTACTCGTGTTACCGTTTCCACAACACCTTCACTCCGCTTTTCCGACGGACCCCCTTAGGAAAATTACCTGGCATCCGTGCGCACTTGCAACGGTTCGTTATGGCGGACTTTGATCACCAGGAAGACCGGCCGGTTGACTGGCTGCTTGGTGCATTCCTCATCGCTCGCCGCGAAGCTGTGCAACAGGTGGGGGATATGGATGAACGGTTCTTTCTGTACTTTGAAGATGTAGATTGGTGCCGGCGCTTTTGGGCAGTTGGTTGGGAAGTGTGGTACGTTGCAGGTGTAGAGTGTGTGCACTACCACAAGCGGGCCTCTGCCGCACACCCAGGTTTGCGCGGAATTTTTGCCTTCCCTACGCAAATTCACATTCGATCATGGTTCCGTTACCTGGCCAAGTACTGGGGCGTCCCGCTGCCCGTCCGGCCTAACCGCTCAGCCCTATGAATGCCTTGCATAACTTGCTGGATCGTCTCCGGAACCCGCAGTGGGCAAGAGTCCGAAGCACGCTGCGAAAAATTTGGCGCTACGCATGGCCCGTCCTTGCCGGCTTGGTGTTGGTCTTGGCTATAGGCGCAGCGTGGTTTGGCCCCTCGGCTCGGACCGTGTACAAAGAAGCTCTCGCGGCGAAAACGGATTTGGAAGAAGCGCAAACCATGATCGTCAGCCAAGAGTTTACGGAGGGCCAGAAAGCCCTCGTCACTGGCCGCGCGCATTTAGTTACAGCCCAAGAGAAGATGCAGCGCTTGAATGTTCTACGGAAGTTCCCCGTGGCCGGCGCAAATGTTCGAGCGATTAATGAACTGCTATCGGCGGGCATTGCCATGACCGCAGGCGTTGAACGCCTGAGCACATGGGCGGAAACCGTGGTGAAACCTTTTAAAACGGGGAAGTCGTTTAGCCTTAGTACCCTGAAACCCGAACAGAAGCGCAGCATCTTGGAGGCTATCTACAAAGCGCAGCCCGATTTGCAGGCTGCCAAAGCATCCCTTGATTTAGCCTTGACCCATATTGACGCTATTCCGAAGAGTGGCTTGCTCGGACCGGTAGCGAATGCCATTCAGCCATTCCAAGAGAAACTCCCTGGGCTACGTGATGGCATTGAGCAGGCAATTCCCGCGAGCCGGATTATCCCGCCAATCTTGGGGTACCCTGACCAGCAGAACTACCTCTTCCTTTTGCAAAATAATACTGAGCTCCGGCCTACCGGTGGCTTCATTGGTACGTACGGGATTCTCAAGGCCCGTGATGGAGAAATTGCTTCGTTCACCACCGACAACGTTTATAATCTTGATGATCGGGCAAAAGGCTTGAACATTAAGCCTCCCACCCCCCTCACCAAGTACATGCGGGTAAACCGTTGGCTCTTCCGGGACTCAAACTGGTCTCCCGACTTTCCAACAGCAGCCCAAGAAGCCCTAAACTTCTACCGGCGGGAAGGGGGACCAGAACGTAATCTCGACGGGGTCATTGCCGTTGACCCAACCTTCTTCTCGCGCCTCCTTACGCTCACGGGGCCCATCACTATTGGTAAAACCGAATTCCGGTCGGACAACCTTGTGGAAGAGCTGCAGTACATTACGGGGTATGCGTACGATGGGAAAGTAAATGTTGATACTACCCAGCGAAAGAACATTATTGGCGTCCTGGGACAGCAGCTCATTGAGCGCATGCTGAAACTACCCAAGGAGAAGTACGGTAAGGCCTGGACCATATTCCAAGAGAGCGTCCAGCAGAAGCACTTACTCATCTGGCTTGCGAATGGTGACCGGCAGGCAATTGTGAAGTCGTTAGGCTGGGCCGGTGCTGTAGAGGTGCCGCAAGGGGACAGCCTCATGGTTATTGATGCCAACCTTGCAAGCTTGAAGAGTGACCCAGCTGTGTCGCGTACGCTTACCTACAAGGTCACGCGCGATGGCGGCGACCTCATTGCAAACCTCGTTATCAAATACCAGCACACTGGGAAGCTGACGTGGAAAACTACGCGTTACCGGACGTATACGCGTGTCTACGTGCCCCGGGGTAGCACTCTCATTTCTTCAAGTGGTGCCATGACCGAGTGCAACGTGAAGAAAGATGGCACGGTAGAATCGTTTGAAGAGCTGGGGCACACTGTTTTCGCGGCCTTTACCTGCACCGAAGTTGGTGCCACGAAAGAGCTCACGCTTACATACCGTTTGAATGGCAGCCCGGTGGCCCTTTTGGACCAAGGGCGCTACAAACTGCTCATCCAAAAGCAGCCGGGAACAATTGCTCATGCCCTTCAGCTGACGGTTGACGTGGACCGGGAAATTGGCGATACTCCTATTCTTCCAGAGGGCGCCCACGTGCAGGGTGAACGCCTCCAGGATGAAGCGACGCTCGAAGTCGATCGGGAGTACGAAGTGACTTTTGAATAGTATGGCCCTCTTCGGAAAAAAACTTGGCATAGACCTTGGCACGACGAACACCCTCGTTCACATGCCCGGCCGCGGCATTGTTCTGAATGAACCTTCCGTAGTTGCTGTGGCAGTAGGGGATAGGCGGATTTTGGCGGTGGGCGTAGAAGCCAAGGAAATGCTCGGTCGAACCCCCGACACAATAATTGCTTCTCGGCCGTTAAAGGAAGGCGTCATTGCCGATTACAAAACCACCGAGGCCATGCTCCGGTACTTCATTAATAAGGCGTTGGGGGGCGTACGTTTCTTCCGCCCCGAAGTGATGATTGCTGTACCTGCCGGCATTACCTCAACAGAGCGCCGTGCCGTCATTGACGCCACCATTCAAGCGGGTGCCAAAGCTGCGTACATTATTAAAGAACCAATCGCCGCGGCGATTGGGGCAAACATCCCCATTGGGTCTGCTTCCGGGCACATGATCATTGACATGGGTGGTGGCACTTCGGAAGTTGCAGTGATCTCCCTCGGTGGCATTGTGGCCAACACCTCTGTTCGTATTGGCGGCAATAAATTTGATGCTGCCATTCAAGAGTACATGCGGAAGAAACACGGGGTGGCCATTGGTGAACGTTCAGCCGAAGAACTGAAAATTCAAATTGGCTCCGCCCTTCCTTTGGAGGACAAACTCACTATGGACGTGCGAGGCCGGGATATGGTGAGTGGCTTGCCCACCACGTTACGCGTTACGTCGGACGACATAACCGCCGCTATCCAGAACGAACTGGTAGGTATCATCCAGGCGGTGAAGTCCGTTCTACAGAACACCCCCCCAGAGCTTTCGGCCGACGTCATTGATAAGGGCATGGTGCTCTCGGGTGGCTCAAGCCTGCTGCGGAACATGGACAAGCTCCTCACCCAAGCAACCGGGGTACCTGCGTACGTGGCCGACGACGCTTTGCTCTGTGTAGCCAAAGGCACAGGCGTAGCCCTGGATAACCTGGAATCCTACAAGCGCAGCGTCCTCGCCACCCGTTAACGCCTATGCGCATCGGGATTGATGCATCACGGGCGAACCTCGCACAACGTACCGGCACCGAGTGGTACGCTTTTCACCTGACCAAAGCGCTTTTTGCATATCTGCAGCCCTCCGACGACGTTCGACTCTACGTTCGTGAGCCTCTGCGGGACGAATGGGGCCCTTTGCCCTCGAACGTCCACGTTCGGGTTTTGCGTTGGCCGCCCGGTTTGCTCTGGACACAGTTCCGCTTGTCTTGGGAACTCCTCATCCATCGCGTTGACGTCCTCTTCGTTCCGGCGCACACGATTCCGTTTCTCGCTCCTCGTCGGACACTTACCACGTTGCACGATATTGGCTTTGAACACGCAAGTGACCTCTACGGCCACGAGCTTCTGGGGAAAGCCGTGCACAGCAAACAGTGGCTCAACGTCCTCATCCGTTTCCTCACGCTTGGTCGCTACGGCGGGACGGAGCTGGATTACCACAGGTTTTCGGCTCGTCTGGCAATCCGTCACTGCCAGACCATTCTTACCGTCTCCGAGTATTCCAAACGTGACATTTGCACCACGTACGGCATAGAACCCGAGCGGGTGCATGTCATTCCAAATGCCTTTGATAGTACAGCTTTTCAACCACATATTCGGGATAACCGAGAAGTGCTGCAGGCGGCGTTTGCGCGGGCAGGCGTTCGGCCGCCCTACCTCATGTCCATTGGCCGCATTGAAAAGAAGAAGAACACTCTGGGTTTGGTCCAAGCTTTTGCCGAGCTCATTCGTCAGCCAAAATTCGCCAACGTACAGCTTCTCCTCGTTGGGAAAGCAGGAGTGGGTGCGCGTGAAGTGGATGCCTACATTCAGGAACATCAGTTACAAAAATCTGTCCAGCGTCCTGGGTGGGTGGCGAGCCAAGACATACCGGCGCTCATGGCCGGTGCAGAAGTTTTTGTTATGCCTTCGTTCTTCGAGGGTTTTGGTATTCCGGTACTCGAAGCTATGGCCGTAGGTACGCCCGTTGTCTGTAGCCACGTCACCGCGCTTCCAGAAGTGGTTGGGGACGCTGGCATTCTCATGGACCCTCATGACCCAGCGGCTATGCGACAGGCAATACAGAGCGTGCTTGATGATCCTGATGAACAGCTGCTGCTCCGCACCCGTGGGTTTGCCCGAGTTCAAGGGTTTTCTTGGTCAGCAAGCGCCAAGCAGCTAGCGGCACTTTTACATTCAGGCCAGTAGTCCGAGAGACTTGCCAAAAAGGCAGTTTTTTGGTACTTTCATTCCAGTCTTGCATGCATACGTACACCCTCGCCCGCGTGGGGCATGAGACCCTCATTCGTGCCCTTCGGGATATCTTCCGCGCTTCGTCATTTGGACACGCCATAACCCTTGCGGGTCCAGACCGTCTTGCTATCCAGCAGATTGCCCAGTGGGTGAGCGAGTGCTCGGTTTGTGAAGATAGCGCTGAAGAACCCTGCGGACGGTGCTCCGGTTGCCAGAGTATTGCCCGGGGCTTACACGAACAGGTCATTACCCTGGAGCCAGGACCCACTGGCTATGCGGTCGAAGATATTCGCAGTCTTCGACGAGCCTTGCAGCTCCGCAGCACCCGACGAATCGTGGTTTTGCACCAAGCGAATCTCCTACGCGGAGCCGCTGCAAATGCGCTCTTGAAAACCCTGGAAGAGCCGCTGGGTGACGTGCGCTTCGTTCTTACCGTTCCAGAACGACAAAGTTTGCTACCAACTCTTCGGTCGCGGACAATGCTTTTCTACGTCCAGCGCGTCCCTACAGAGCAAGCAATAAAAGCTTTGGTAGCGGCCGGGTATCCTAAGTCGGCAGTGGAACGCGTGCTACGCGCCTATCCCGGAATGCCCGCGACAGCTGCAGCAGTGCTCGAACAACCCGTCCAACTTCAAGCTATGCAACTCCTAGACACCCTTGCAGAAAAGTTACCGCGGGTACCCTTGGTCCAGCGGCTTCGGGAAATGAGCAGCGTCTTTGAAAGCAGCATGCCCCTCAATGTGCAGCGCGACAAAGCGCAGGCGCTTACCGCGGCAGCGGCCCGTACGTGGCCCCGGGCCTTACCAACAGTGCAGGCCCTCTGCGAAACCAGTCGTGTACTTCAGTCAAACGCCCAACCCCGATTTATTCTCGATGCTCTCCTTACGCGCATATGAAAAGAATTCTTGGTCTTGCGCTAGTCGTGGTTTTTCTCTCCAGTTGTGCCATCTCCATTAACACCGGCGGTGGGGGAGCGGCTTCTGGTGACGGCGGGATGTTTTTTTCAGTAGACCGTGGCGTAACGTGGGAACAGCGGGTCTTTGTACGCGATGAAGAAAGCGGAAAAGTCACCTTAAACAATGCCAACGTTGGTTTCTTCTACCTTCATCCAGAAGACGGCGCAACCGTGTACATGAGCACCTTGGAGCAAGGTTTGTGGAAAACCGTAAATAATGGAGAGACCTGGACGCCCACCCCATTGAGCAACGGCTTTATTCAGGGATTTGATATTAACGCTAAGGATCCAAAACTAATGTTTGCTGGGGTTGCGAACACGGTGCAGTACAGCGCCGATGCTGGGGAAACCTGGAATGTTGTGTACACGAATCAACCGGGGAACACGATTACCGCGGTTCGCTTCGACCCGGCAAACAGCCGCCACATCTACGCCGCGACAAATGGGGGTGTACTCCTGGAAAGTGATGACCAAGGGGTTACGTGGCGCATTCTCTACCAGTTCCCGGGTATGGGCCTTGAACGCTTAACGATCCTGCAGAATGATCCGAGCATCATGTTCTTGCTTGTCGGTGGAACACTGTACCGTTCCACTGACCGTGGGGTTACCTGGTCAGACTCAATCGGCCAAGCCCTTGGCAAAGCTGGCGCCGTACCGCTCAACCATTTCACCTACACCGAACGGAATCCTGGAACGATGTACGCCGCGACAAACGCGGGCTTGTATCGGTCTCGCGATGGTGGCGCTTCGTGGCAAGTGGTACCCACGGTCATCCCCCCGAACACCGTACCGATTCTCAGCGTAGCCATAAACCCCTTTGACGAGAAAGAACTCTTCTTTACCGCAAATTCTACATTTTACCGGTCGCAAGATGGCGGTGAAACCTGGCAGACGTTGCAAAATGTGCCTTCAGCCCGTCAGTTACGTACGCTGTTAGCACACCCCCGCCGGCCAGCAGTGCTGTACATTGGCACGTACATTCCTCGCAAGTAGACTTTCTGTATGCCCCTGACCCCCGAGCAAAAAGCCAATTTCGAAAAAGTCCTCGCCCACCTGCAGCAAGAACTGCAGAGTATTCGCACGGGGCGAGCAAATCCTGCCATGGTCGAGTCAATCCGCATTGACGCCTACGGTGCCCCCACACCCCTCATCCAGGCCGCGAGCATTACCGCCCCTGAGGCAACGCAACTGCTCATCCAACCGTGGGACCCAAACCTGGTAAAGGCGGTGGAGAAGGCCATCCAGGCATCGCCGTTAGGCATTATGCCAACTGTTGAAGGAACCCTCATCCGCTTACACTTCCCACCGCTCACCGAGGAGCGTCGTCGAGAGATGTTGAAAACTGTGGGAGAAAAATTAGAGATGGCTAAGGTGGGAGTCCGGGGGGTACGCGAAGATGTACAGAAGCAGGTAAAGCAGCGTGAACGCGATGGCGATCTTTCCGAAGACATTGCGGCCCAGGAACTTAAAACCTTGCAAGCATTTGTTGATGACTGCACTGATCGAATTCAAAAACTTGGTGACCAGAAAGAGGCGGAATTGACGAATATCTAAGCATGCCACCAATTCTCATCTTCATCATCGTCCTGAGCCTGCTGGTCTTCGTCCATGAGTTTGGGCACTTCTGTGCGGCGCGGCTTTTGGGGGTAAAAGTGAAGGAATTTGGGTTTGGTTTCCCACCCCGCCTATGGGGCATTCGCCGAAAGGAAACAACCTACAGCATTAACTGGATTCCCGTTGGGGGGTTTGTACGTCTGCACGGTGAAGACGGAGAAGAGCAGGATGCGGGTAGCTTTGTTAGGGCTGATGCTTGGCGCCGCTTCATTATCCTGGTTGCCGGCGTTGTGATGAATATCATTTTGGCTTTTGGCGTTTTTGCTATAGGTTTTGCCTCTGGGTTACCAACCGATGTTACTGAAGGGGCACCCGCGGGGGCGAAGGTGCGAAATGTTGAACTGCAAGTTATTGCCGTGGCAGACGGGTCTGCTGCGGCGAAAGCCGGCCTTCAACCGGGCGACGTGGTAGTCAGCATTGACGGAGTAGCAACTACACTACCCACCCAAGTCCAGCAGCGGACCCGCAACGTCAGCGCACAAGATGTGCGGGTTCAGTATGAGCGTAATGGGCTGGTACAGGAGAAAACAATACCGCTCGCACTTATTCCCGGTACCGAGAACACCGGCCTGGGCGTCAGCTTGGCACAAATTGGCACAGTGTCTTTTGGCATAGGCCGAGCGATTGTGGAAGGTGCCCGCGCAACGTACGAATCATTTTGGGCAATCATTCAAGCCTTTGCCCAACTCATTGTTAATCTGGTTGCCCATGGGCAGGTGAGCGCAGACGTGGCCGGACCAGTAGGCATTGCGGTGCTGACTGGCCAAGTAGCCCAACTCGGCTTCTCGTACATCTTGCAATTTACCGCCCTCCTTTCCCTGAATTTGGCCCTCATTAACATTTTGCCTATACCCGCCCTCGATGGGGGGCGCGTGCTCTTCCTAGCGATAGAGCGGTTGCGAGGCAAGCCGTTGCGTCGCGTTACTGAAGCAAAAATTCACAGCGCCGGGTTTGCTGCTTTGCTCGCTCTCGTTGCGCTTATTACTTTGCGGGATGTCCTCCGCCTAGACGCCGTCCGGGCGCTCTGGGACCGACTATTCTAAAATCTATGCGCTTCCGATCACTCTTCATTCCCACGCAGAACGCTGCTCCCGCCGACGAGGTCTCCCGGAATGGCAAGCTTTTGCAGCAAGCGGGATTTGTAGACAAACTGCATGCCGGTGTTTACAGCTGGCTACCCCTTGGCCACCGAGTCTTAGAAAACATTTCTCGCATTATCCGAGAAGAGCACACGCGTATAGGCGCCAGTGAAGTTCTTATGCCGGCCCTCCAACCCAAAGGCCTTTGGGATGAAACCGGTCGTTGGAATACTCTCCGAGAAATCATGTACCAGTTTGATGATGGTCACCACCATGCCGTTGGCCTCGCCACAACCCACGAGGAAGTCATTGTCGACCTCGTGCGGCGAAGTCAACCCACCTACCGTGACATCCCGCTTCGGCTCTTCCAAATTCAATGGAAGTTCCGAAATGAGCCACGGGCAAAGTCAGGCGTCATGCGCGGACGAGAATTTCTCATGAAAGATCTTTACAGCTTTCACGGCTCTGCTGCAGATCTCGACACATACTACAGTGCTGTGCATGTGGCCTACCAAAAAATCTTTGAACGGTGCAAACTCCAAGCCTTAAAAACCGAAGCATCGGGCGGGACATTTACCAAACGCCATAGCCATGAATTTCAGGTGCTCAGCGAGGCGGGCGAAGACCGAATACTGCATTGCTCGCACTGTGGCTTTGCCCAGAACGTTGAACTTGGCGCCGAAACCATCTGCCCAGCCTGCTCAAAGCCCGCAGCCGTGGAGAAGAGTATCGAAGTTGGAAATACCTTTAACTTTGGCTCGTACTACGGTACAGACATGCGCTGCACCTTTACGGATGCGAAAGGGCAGCGTCAACCGTTATTCGTAGCGAGCTACGGCATTGGGGTTTCCCGACTCGTCGGTGCCATTGCAGAAGTTCACGCAGATGAGCGGGGCTTGGTGTGGCCGGCGAGCGTCGCGCCGTTTTCAGCGCACCTCCTGGTGGCTGGCAAGGCCGATGCCCAGCTCCAAGCGCGTGCGGAAAAATTTGCAGACGAATTTGCTGATACTGTGCTATTTGACGACCGTGAAGTTAGCCCGGGCTTTAAACTGAAGGACGCTGACCTTCTGGGCATGCCCGTGCGGGTGGTCTTCAGCGCTCGGCATGGTGATAACGTTGAGATAACTGAACGAGGAACCGGTAACGTTCAAGTTGTACCAGAGGCTGCCGCCCGAAAGATTATTCACGACCTATGATATTCGATCGTATTCTCGGCCGTTTTTCCCGAGACCTCGGCATAGACCTGGGGACTTCGAGTACCCTTGTGTACGTGAAAGGGAAGGGCATCATGATCAATGAGCCGTCAGTCGTTGCGGTAAACACCCGAACCGAGCAGATTCTAGCCGTGGGCGCCGAAGCGCGGAAGATGGTCGGGAAAACGCCAAGCCACATTATTGCCGCTAAGCCCTTAGTCGACGGCGTCATTTCTGACTTTGAAGTAACAGAAAAAATGCTTCGCTACTTCGTGGACAAAGTACACCGGGAAGGTTTTACCTTTATCCCACGCCCGCGGGTTGTCATTGGCATCCCCCTTGGCGTAACTGAAGTAGAACGGAAAGCTGTAGAAGACGCTACGCTGCATGCGGGCGCCCGAGAAGTGTACTTAATTGAACAGCCAATGGCGGCAGCAATTGGTGCTCGACTACCAATCCAAGATGCCGCAGGGAACCTGGTTGTAGATATTGGCGGCGGGACAACCGACATTGCCGTTATTTCGCTTGGCGGGGTGGTAACGTGGCGAAGTCTACGCACCGCCGGGAATGCTTTTGATTCAAGCATTACCCAGTATGCCCGGGAACATTTCAACTTGCTCATCGGCGAGCGAACAGCCGAAGAAACGAAGATTGCCATTGGTAGCGCCACCGAAGAAAATGACCTTCTGGAGACAAAAGTTCGGGGGCGTGACCTCATTACAGGTCTGCCCAAAGAAGTAACGATGATGGGACAGCACGTCCGTGAAGCCCTGAGCCGAAATTTGAGCATGCTCGTAGAGAATATTGGCAGCGTTATTGAAAGTACCCCGCCGGAGCTGGTCGCAGACATTCACCAACGGGGGATACTCTTAACAGGCGGCGGGGCACTCCTGCGTGGGTTGCCGGAACTCGTACAGCGCCAAACGAAAATCGCTGTCCACGTGGCCGATGACCCCCTCACTGCCGTTGTGCGGGGCGCGGGCATAGTTTTAGAAGATTTAGATACTCTACGCAACTCTCTCGTTCTCTCAACGGAAGCTGAAGGCACAGGAGCCAAGCGGTAGTATGGGACGCACTCTGCGGCTTTCACGCGTTGGCTGGGCAATCGTCATCTTCATTTTTGCGGCGGTGCTACTCAGCGTCGGTCTGCTGAAACCGGCCCAACGTTTTGTTGCGCCAGTGCTCACGCCCATTGGCCGAGTTTCCTACTCCATTGTTGAATGGTGGAAAGGCATTTTTGCCGAACGTTCTGCCCGTGCCACTCTCGAAGCCGAAAACGCAACCCTGCGACAACGGCTGACCGACGTGGAACTTGAACGTACCGCTCTTGATAAGCAGCTCGCTGAACTTAAGCTCTTGCGTCAAGAATCGGACTTTCTCAACCGCCGGTCCCTGAAAGGGGTGGCTGGTCGGGTGGTTGGTCGCGCGCAAACGAGCGCTCAAGTTTTGCTCGTGGATGTTGGGTCGCAAGAGGGGATCCGTACCGGAGCCCCCGTGATTGCGAATGAGGGTATTTTAATTGGGGTAGTAACAGCCGTGGCCCCCGCCACGACCGAAGTACGGCTCCTCACCGCCGAAGGCACCGATATTGCTGTGCGCGTTGAGCGCCAGGATGGGCCATCGGGCGTGCTGGTTGGCGAGCGAGGCGTGGGCATGCAACTCACCTTGGTACCCAAAGGGGAAACGATTGCCGAACGTCAACTCGTTATGACCGCGGATGTTGACCCCCGCATTCCCAGCAACCTTCTCATTGGATCCATTGCGACGTTGGAAGAAGTGCCGGGAGCGCTATTCCAAAACGCCAGTGTCATACCGTCACTGGCCTATGACCAACTCTCTGTGGTAACCATCTTACAGTAAGCATGGCTTTTCTCAGCGCCAGCGTGGGAACAATACTCCTTTTTGCCGGGCAGGTTGGCTTTGGGGCCTTAAGTGACGCTGGTTGGGTCCCAGCGGTCTTGCCCGCATGCGCAGTTCTCGCTGTTTGGTTGGGCAAAGAAACCTGGGTTGCCTACGCGGTTGGTCCAGCGGCGGTTTTCGTAGACCTCATGTACGCCCAGCAGCTGCCGCTTGCCACGGTAAGTGTGCTCTGCAGTTTTGGCGTGGCGACCATTATTCAGCGGCGCTGGTTAACGAATCATTCAAGCATGTCTCTGATCGGCATAACCATTGCCGGCCTCGCAGTCGCTCATGGTGCTCACCTTACCCTCCAGAGTTTTGCATACGCCTCTGGGGTTCTGTCGTCAGACGTACACGAAGCGTGGGCGGGGTGGTCATCCTTACGCCTTTACATGCTAGAGTGCACAGTGACCATTGCCCTGGGTATAACTATTCGGGCTATACTGCGGTCTGTCTCCCGACGATTCATCTATGCCTCGCGCTAATCCTTTCGACATCGTTCCACCTGCTGGCCTTGGACGCTCCCGAATTCTCCGGCGTTTCCAGAGCTTTGAGTACGCAGATGCTACGCTGGATGCCCAAGATTCAGAGTCTCCAACCCTGAAGCACCAGGTACAACCAAATCGCCTCCGCGTGGCGGCCATTGCTTTTACCGTACTAGCAATTATTCTCTTTGGCCGCGCGGGCTGGCTTCAGATCCTCCAGGGCAATGCAATGCGGACAAGCGCTGAGGAAAATCGGGTCCGGCAGTACTCCTATGCTGCACCCCGAGGCATCATTTACGACCGGTTGGGCAAAGCGCTGGTTGCAAATGTCGCAGAATTTCTCGTGGGCATTATACCCGCGGACCTTAGCCGAGATGAAGCGGAAAAAACTCGGGAGCTTCAAAAGATAAGTGAAATCATTAATACGCCCGTTGCCGACATAGAGAAAGCGCTCGCTCAAGTGGAGCACACAAGCACCGATGCAATTCCAGTGCGCGAGCACGTTTCGTACGAAGACGCCATGCGTTTTCGTGTCCGGCTTCACGAGTCTGCCGCCGCTCGGGTCGAAGCAATGCCCCGGCGGCAGTACACGGTAAGTTCTAGCTTAAGCCCCGTGCTTGGGTATACCGGCAAGCTCTCGGATACCGAGTGGCAAGAATTACGGGGGACACAGTCCAGCGAGTACCGTTTCAACGATGTCATCGGCAAGACTGGACTAGAAGCAGAGTATGAGAGCCAACTTCGAGGGCAGAGCGAGCGAACGTCAGTGGAAGTAAATGCCCAGCGTCGTGAGCAAAAGGTTGTTGCTTCGGAAGCGGCAGTGCCTGGCCAAAATTTGCACACAACTCTTGACCTTGGGCTTCAGGAAAAACTCGCCGACTCATTGAAGAGCATGGTGCGCGCTGTGCACTCAACGGGCGGGGCAGCGGTAGCCATTGACCCCCAGACCGGCGGGGTTCTGGCACTGGTTACCGCACCGACTTTTAATAGCAACGACTTTGTTTCTGGTTTGGATGCGGAAAAGTACAAAATGCTTCTGGAAGATCCTCAACGGCCGTTGTTCTTCCGCGCCATTGCGGGCGAGTACCCATCCGGCTCCACGATTAAACCAGTCATTGCATCCGCGGCGCTCGATCAAGGGGTCATTAGTCCGCAGACCACAATCATGAGTACTGGCGGCATTCGCATTGATAAGTGGTTCTTCCCAGACTGGAAAGCTGGCGGACACGGTTCAACCGACGTTGCGAAAGCCATCGCCGATTCGGTAAATACTTTTTTCTACACTATTGGGGGCGGGACCGATACTTTTGATGGCTTGGGCATCGACCGGATGACACAGTATGCTCGAGCGTTTGGTCTGGGCGCGCCAACCGGCATTGATTTGCCGGGTGAACGAGGGGGATTCTTACCCTCAAAAGCTTGGAAGGAGGAAACGAAAAAAGAGCCGTGGTACGTTGGCGATACCTACCATTTTGCCATTGGCCAAGGCGACCTTCTCGTGACCCCTTTGCAAATGGCACTCTCGACCTCAGCCATTGCCAATCGTGGAACGTTGTACAAGCCGCATATCGTTCAGGCGTTTGAAACTGCCGACGGGATGAAGCATGAGCAGAAGGCGGAAGTTATTCGCACGCCAGTCCAGCACCAAGAAGTTTTGGACACGGTACGTCAAGGCATGCGCCAAGCAGTAACGAATGGAAGCGCACGGCGCTTGCAGGGGTTGGGCACACCAGTTGCTGGCAAAACAGGCACTGCTCAATTTGGCACGAGCAACAAAACCCACGCCTGGTTCATAGGGTTTGCGCCCTATGAAAATCCAACTATTGCCATTGCGGTGATTGTAGAAGGCGGTGGTGAAGGGCATGCGGCCGCCCTACCCGTGGCCGAGGACGGGATGCGCTACTGGCTTACCCAGGGTAAAAAGGGCCAAGAATAGCGGATTTTTTCCTGGGTTGACAGCCCGCAGTCCAAGCCGTATCCTTTCAACCACGTTTCACATTTTTTTGTGGTTCTTATGGGAACACCCCAGTACGTCACTGCCGAAGGCTTTGAAAAACTCCAAGCCGAATTGCATAGATTAAAAACCGTCAAGCGGAAAGAACTTGCGGACCGGATCCAGGAGGCGAAAGAGCTTGGCGATCTTTCGGAAAATGCCGAGTACCAAGAAGCGAAGAACGAGCAGTCTTTTGTTGAAGGCCGTATTGTTGAACTGGAAGTCATGCTGAAGAATGCTGAGCTCATTACCCACACAGCGTCTGGCGTCGTGCAGGTTGGTTCTACAGTAACGGTGAAAATGGACAAGCAGGAGGTTACCTACACTATTGTTGGCTCAAACGAAGCAAATCCAGCGGAAGGCCGAATCTCAAACGCCTCACCCCTGGGCCAGGCCTTCCTAGGCCGTCGGGTAGGGGACACCACAAGCATTCGAACCCCCCGAGGCGAGCTAGAAGCCCGCATTGAAAAAATTTCCTAGGTGAAGCACCAAACGCCCTGTAAAAGGGGCGTTTTTTGTTGCCCAGGAGCACAAAACATGGTACAAACACAGTATGCCCGTAGATATTAATGATGAACGTTCCGTCCGATTACAGCGTCTGGAAGAACTCCGGACGCAAGGGGTTCAACCCTACCCCAGCGAAGTCCATCGCACCCACACGCTTGCCCAGGTAGCAAGCGGAGAGGGGAGTGCCCAGTACACAGTGGTTGGACGCATTCGAGGTCTTCGACGGCATGGCGGTTCAACATTCCTCGACCTGGAAGATGCATCCGCGCGTTTCCAAATTTTTTGCTCACGCGCAGAACTTGGTGAGTCTGTCTACGAACTCATTGTCCGACTCGACATTGGCGATATCTTACAGGTAACAGGGGAACGGTTCACCACAAAGGCCGGGGAACCAAGCCTGAAAGCGAGTGCGGTAGCCCTACTAGCAAAGGCCTTACGCCCGTTACCCGACCCTGTCCACGGACTCACGGATACCGAGCAGCGGTACCGTCAGCGTGAGTTAGACCTGCTCGCAAACCCCCAAGCAACTGCGGTGGCGAAGCAGCGCTCAACGTTGCTCCAGTCACTGCGCGCAGGATTTGAGGAAGCTGGTTTTTTGGAAGTGGAAACTCCAATTCTGCAGAGTATCGCCGGAGGGGCGGCCGCTAAGCCATTCGTGACGCACCACAATGTTCTAGATACCGACCTGTACCTCCGTGTCGCACCCGAGTTGTACCTCAAACGGCTCATTATTGGCGGTATTGAACGCGTCTACGAAGTTGCCCGGTGCTTCCGAAACGAAGGGATTGATACTCAGCACAATCCAGAATTTACACAGATTGAATTTTACGCTGCCTACTGGGACTACGCGCGCATGATGGACTTTTGCGAGCAGCTGGTGACCCGCGCTGTGGAGCGCGTGCGGGGCTCGCTCAGGATTGAAGTTGATGGGAAGCTCCTGGACTTCACGCCGCCGTTTCCACGACTTTCCTACGTGAGCGCGATTCAAGAAGCAACCGGTGTACACGTGCTGGAGGCAACGATGGCCGAACTCAAGGCTGCCGTGAAAAAGTGCGGAGCAAAGGTAGATGCCCATGTGGGCCGCGGCAAACTCATTGATACGCTTTGGAAGAGCACTGTCCGGCCAACCGTCCACCGGCCAACATTTGTTATGGACTACCCAGTAGAGCTTTCGCCATTGGCAAAACGAAAAGCCACCGACCCCCGGGTTGTAGAAATGTTCCAACTTGTTATTGCCGGGGCAGAAGTTGTGAAAGCGTTTACCGAACTCAACGACCCCCTAGATCAAGCTCAACGCTTTGCTGAGCAGGAAGCACTGCGAGCGAAGGGGGATGAAGAAGCCGAGGGCTCTGACCCGACCTTTGTCGAAGCCATGGAATACGGCATGCCCCCAACCGCCGGAGCGGGAATTGGCATTGATCGCTTAGCAGCAATAGTCACTGGCAGCCACAGCCTTAAAGAAGTCATTCTGTTCCCAACCTTGCGGCCTGCCCAATGAGCCTCCCGCCTCGGGCTGCAAGTTTGTCGCTTTTAGAAACCTGGGTGCAGAATGTCAATCTTCGAAAGCACATGTTCGCAGTCGAAGCGGCCATGCGTGCATACGCGAAGCACTACGGCGAAGATGAGGAGTTCTGGGGTCAAGTGGGGCTGCTGCACGACTTCGACTATGAGCGCTACCCAACGATTGCCGACCACCCTTTTAAAGGCGCGGAAGCGCTCCGAGGTCAGGGATACCCAGAGGCATTCATCGCTACAATCCTGGCCCATGCGCCGCATACAGGTGAACCGCGAGATTCCTTAGCGAAGAAAGCTATTTTCGCAGTTGATGAGCTCTGTGGCTTCATTATTGCCGTGGCGCTAGTCCGGCCCAACAAGAAACTCAGCGAAGTATCGGTAGCAACGGTTCTCAAGAAGCTAAAAGAGAAAGGATTTGCCCGGCAGGTGAAGCGCGAAGAGATAACGCAAGGCGCCCAAGAACTTCAGCGCCCGCTCGACGAGCATGTTCGTCTGACCTTGGAAGCAGTGCAAGGCATCGCTTCTACCCTCGGTCTCTAATTCTACAGCCATGATTGATCTCCGAGAATTACGGAAACATCCTGAAGAGTACATTGCCGCTTTGGAAAAGCGCGGAAAGAAGTTTGGCACACTGGCCCAGCACTTCCTGATGCAGCTTGAAAAATACACTGAGGCGCTCCAGGCCGATGAGCAGGCACGGGCCGAACAGAAGAAGCTAGAGCGCCTTATCCCAACCCAAACCGGGGCAGAAAGAAAAGCGGCACTGAAAACCCTTAAAGACCTTTCAGCAAAGCAAACCGCCGCCGCCAAAACCTTGGACCAACTGGCTGCATTTGAAAAGGATCAAACATTAGTGCTGCCGAATATCCCGCTGCCAGACGTTCCGGTGGGGCCTGATGCATCGGCAAACGTCATCCTGCGCGAAGTAGGGGAGCGGAGTAATCACGGAAAGGCTTTAGACTACCTCACCCTGGCAGAGGCCCTTGATATCATCGATGTGCAACGCGCCGCAAAGGTTTCGGGAAGCCGTTTTGGCTACTTAAAAGGCGCGGGCGCCCTTCTAGAGTTTGCCCTGGTGCAATACGCCATGGGTGAACTCACACGTGCCGGTTACACCGCTGTCGTTCCACCAGTTATTATTAAGCAGCAGTACATGGAGGCGATGGGCTACCTTGCGCAAGGCGGCGCCGACGAGGTCTACGCCCTGGAAAAAGACCAGCAGTACATCGTGGGCACCTCGGAACAATCGGTGGGGCCGTACCACGCCGATGAAGTTCTGCTAACCTCAGCGCTACCGAAGAAGTACGCCGCTTTTTCTTCCTGCTTTCGACGTGAAGCCGGGAGCTACGGGAAAGATACCAAGGGCATCCTCCGTGTGCACCAGTTTGATAAGGTAGAAATGTTCATTGTCTGTTCCCCAGAGCACTCCGAAACGTTGCATCAGGAGATTCTTTCACTGCAGGAAAAACTGGTGAAAGGACTCGGCATACCCTACCGTGTTGTTCAGCTCTGCACCGGTGATCTCGGCTTCCCGTCGGCAAAAACCTACGATATCGAGTGCTGGCTGCCGGGCCAGAATGGTGGCGCTGGTGAGTACCGTGAAACCCATTCCACCTCCAATACCACCGATTACCAAGCTCGAGCGCTGAACATTCGGGTAAAGGGCAAGGATGGCAAGAACGTTAGTGCTCACCTGCTAAACGGCACCGCGTTTGCCATTGGCCGGATGATCATTGCAATCCTTGAGAATTACCAGCAGACCGATGGCAGCGTGCGCATTCCAGACGTGCTCCAGCCCTACATGCACGGTCAAACGCGCATCGCGAAGGCCTAGGCACTGCCCATGCAGTCTGTTATTCGCATTTCTCGATCAGCCCTCGCACACAACGTGCGCGCGTTTCGGCGTATTCTGCCAAAGGAAACCCAGCTCATGGCCGTGGTAAAGGGTAACGCGTACGGGCATGGCATGGAGCTGTGCGCCCGAGTATTTGCACAGGCGGGGGCACAATGGTTTGGCGTCGCCGGTGTGCAAGAAGCCCTCGTTCTCCAGCATCTCGTTTCTAAACCCATTCTGGTTCTCAGTTACCTCGATGGAGAGACAGCCGACCTCGAAAAAGCGATACGCGTAAACATTCGCTTTCCAGCGTATAGCCTTGCCATGTTACACATGTACGAACGCCTTGGAAAAAAAGTGAAACAAGCTGTACGCGTACACGTGAAACTGGATACCGGCACCACGCGCGTTGGCTTTCTGCCAAAGGAGCTGCCACAACTCATCCAAACGTTAAGGCGTCTCCCACACGTTCATGTGGAGGGTGTGTACAGTCATTTTGCCGAGGTCGAAACCCGAGACCAAAACTTTTCTCAACTGCAGCATGAGCGTTTTACGACACTTGCATCTACTCTCGAAAGCGGGGTAGGGGAATGTCTCATAAAACACATGAACTGCTCAGCCGGAACGCTTGTGCACCCAGATGCCGACCTCAACATGGTTCGCATCGGCATGTCCCTCTACGGTGTTTGGACAGTAGCCGACCCCACGCGGGTCCACAAACGGTACCCGGGTTTCCGGCTCCGCCCAGCGCTCCGTTGGGACACTCAGCTCGTACAGGTAAAGGCTGTAAATGCTGGAACATCTGTGGGCTACAATCGAACCTACCGTTTTATACGGCCTGGACGAATTGGCGTGATCCCGGTGGGCTACTGGGATGGTTTTGACCGCTCTCTCTCTAACCGTGGCGTTGTGCACATTGGACAACACCGAGCGCCAATCCGCGGTCGAATCTGCATGAATCTCTCCATGGTTGACGTGAGCAACGTTCCTGGTGCCCGTACTGGTACACGGGTATCACTCATAGGCCCAGATGTACCGGCGGAACTCATGGCCCAGCAGAGTGGTACCATTGTCTACGAGGTGCTTACCCGCCTACACCCGCAAATCCCTCGCAGCCTTACCCGCTAGCATGCGCTTTCGACGTTCTCCTACCACCTACCGAAATCCACTCTTCGCCCAGACCCCGAATCAGCCGTGGCTCCTCCGGCACCGGTGGATTCTCCTCGTGTTTGCTGCAGGTCTTGTAGCGGCTGGTGCATATCTCGTATACGGGTTGCCCAGCTGGCAATTACATACGCTCAAGGTGCAAGGAGAATACACGTTACCCCTCGAGTCACTTCGGGCGCTTACCCGAGCGCAGATGCAGTCACGCTGGCTGCTATTCTTTAAGCAGGACTCCTTGTGGGCCTTTGATACGCGAGCCTTTGAACGTCGGCTGCGGGAAAAATGGATCTTTTCTGAACTCCACGTTGAGCGCTCACTTCCCGATACTCTAAAGCTCACGCTTGTTGAAGAGTCGCCCGCTTTTTCAATCTCTCATCCAACCGGGCTCTATAGTGTCGATCGCACCGGGGTTGTATCTACTGTTCTAACTGGCCCGCTTCCGCATACACCTGCTCTCAGCCTTTCGTCTATTCCCGAGAAACTGGAACTTGGCCAAAGTATTCTTTCCACTTCTGATGCGGCGTTCCTGTGGAATTTCTTACAAGAACTCCGCGAGCGTGCCAATCCAGCCTTTGAAATTACTACCATCACGCTTAGCCTACCCCCCGACCCAACAGTTCGCTTTCACGCAGAAGGGGATTGGGATATTGTCGCTGACCGGCTAGGTGATACCACCCGCCAAGTTCAAGCCTTCCTCATTTCGTACGACCAAAAACTCCGCGGGAAGAAATTTGAATACGTGGATGTCTCTGTGCCGGCTCGCGTCTACATAAAGTAACATGCTCCTTGTCGCGCATGTCATTGCGGGTGCAACGATAGGGCTGGCTGTGCAAAACCCAGTGCTTAGCGCCCCTCTTGCTTTTGCGACACATCTTATCCTCGACGCTGTACCGCACTGGAATTTTCCTGTTCCTAAAGAACGAAGTCTCAAAAGTTTCTGGCAAGCCTTTGGCCCAGACATGGCCGCAACAGTCCTTGTTACCGGTTTACTCCTGGCCGCCTTTAAAAGTCAGTGGCTTCTGGTGGCCTGGGGCGTCGGCTGGGCAAGCCTGCCAGATTTTCTGACGCTCTTCAGTCACCAGCGGCCATGGTCCAAGAAGCTTCGTCTTTACTTCCGGCTTCATAATCTCGTACAGTGGGAGGTCGCTAAAGGCCCAGGATTGGCAATACAGGCGTTTTTCGTCTGGATATTGCTACTGATACTTATTGGGATACACAGCGCGTAGCAGGCCAAGAGCAGCTTTATGGCTTATCATGATTCGCCTAAGATATATTGTGCGACTCATGACTACTTTATGAAACCTCCTCTAACAGGCTCCCCTACGGTAAGTAGTCGAGAGGGTTTACTGGGATACCATTTAAACGAACTTCGAAGTGCAAGTGGGCCCCGGTTGTTAAACGACCTGCTCCAGGGGTGCCCGGCATCCCGCCAGATAGACCAATGATCTGCCCCTTCTTCACAAAGGTGTCTTCAGCAACATTAATCTGACTCACGTGTCCATAGACTGTGGAGATGCTGTTTGAGTGAACCAGAAGGATGTAGCTATACCCCAATCCCCCATTTTTCGCCCGGGCGACGTAGGCATCATCTGGGGAACTAATTGCCGTCCCTTGGGGTGTGGGAATGTCTACAGCCGGGTGTTCGAAGTAGCGGCGGTACGGGTAACTCGGGTCATGGAAGTACGCACTAATACCTTTCGCTGGTGATACGGGCCAAGCGAGTTGAACATTTCGATTACCAGTAAATATCGTGGGGTTTGAATTGGTGTTTGCTGTGCCCCCAAGTTTTGATTTTACCTGCTCTTCTAGCGAACGAATGTCAGTATCCGCAGCGAGTTGCTCTTGTTTTGATTGTTCAAGAAGTTGATTGTACTGCTGCTCATCCGAACGAGTTTCGGTAAGAACCGTTGTCTTGTATTCCCGCTGCGCGTCAAGTGCTTCTGTGGCCTGCGCCACTTCCTTCTGAAGATTTTCTAGTTCAAGTTTACGGAGTTCCCGATCAGACTTCTCGCGCTCCAGGTTTGCCTTTTTCTCTTGTACCGTGTCGAGCGCGCTTTGCACCTTTTGCTCAAGAGAAGTAGCTGCTCGAACATCCTGTACTATTTCTGAAAAAGAATCGTGCGCTACAAGCAGTTCCAGCGTGTCCTTCTGATCGTAGCGGTACAACGTACGCACTAAATCTGCGAGGTAGCTTTGCTGCTGGTCAATTGCACCCTGCGCTTCGTTAATGCCATGCTGGGCAGCTTGAATCTCTAAACGTTTCTCCTCTACTGAAAAGTCTAGAGCTTGAAGGTCTAACTCACTTTTCGCCACCTGTGCATCGAGGAGGGAGAGCTCATTCTGCAAGCTAGCCGCTACTTTCTGCTTTTGAGCCACAATATTGGCATACTCCTCTGCTCGCTGTTGAAGTAATTTTTGCTGCTGCTGCTTTTCCTCTATTGCACGATTCAGTTCCTCTACCGAGGCGGGTACTGTGCTCACGGTCGAGGCTGGGGCTTCCTGCACCCGCCCAATTTTCGGCATGCCAAAAACCACGCCTGTAGTGAGCGTGAGTATGACGAGTAAACGTAGTGTTACTTTCTGTTTCGCCATAGCGGAGCCACTATAGCATGTTTCCTACGTTTTTGCAAGCTATAACCGCGCTAAAGCTGCCTGAACCCGCTCTACGGTCCGTTCCGAACCCAGGGCAACGGCGCTATCAAATACGTCAGGGCTAGTGCGTGACCCCGTGAGCGCGACCCGCAAGGGCCAAAGGGTCTCCTGGTTTGTGCGCTTCCTCTCGATTATCCACTGCAAGCAGCGCTCCCGCATTTCTGCAGCGTTGCCCCAGACACTTTGCGGTAACGACGTTAACCATGCTGCAGTATCCTTGAGGATGTTTTTTGTATTCTCCCTACTCCCCTGCTTTGGGATGAGGAGGTCTGCGTCGTACTCAGGTACATTGCCAATGAGATACGCAATGGCTGGAGCGAGATCGGAAAGTCGCTCGGCCCGTTCCAACACAAGTGGAAGGTACCGTCGAGCTTCCTCCGCGGTACATGGAAGCTGCGCAGCAGTGCGAATCTCATCCACCGGAGTGGCGCGTAAGTGCAACTGGTGCAGGTGGGTTAGTTTCTGCACATCAAATATCGCTCCCGACTTATTCACCTTGGCTAAATCAAAATCGGCGACGAGCTCTTCAACTGTGGGGTAGTACTCCTTATTCGTTTTCGGATTCCAGCCCAGCAAGGCAATGAAGTTCAGAACCGCCCTGGGGAGGTATTCTTTTAGGTAGTCACCAGCAGCGGTATCGCCATCGCGCTTTGAAAGCTTTTTCCTGCCCGCGCCCAGAACGTGGGGCAGGTGAGCAAACGTTGGTGGATTCCAACCAAACGCTTGGTACAGCAAGAGGTGGAGCGGCAAAGATGAAAGCCACTCTTCGGCGCGAATGACGTGGGAAATTTCCATGGCGTGATCATCCACCACATTCGCTAGGTGGTAGGTTGGATAACCGTCAGACTTCATGAGCACGGCATCTTCGAGGAGTGCATTCCGGAATTGCACGGTGCCACGCACAACATCCTGCGCAGTAGTGGTGCCCTCGTGCGGAACCCGGAAACGAATCACGCATGTTTCCCCCGCGTGCCGTCGTTTCTGCGCATCGTCAGGTAGTACTTCTCGGCAGTGCCCATCATACCCGGGTGGGAGGTGCTGCTGCTCCTGGCTTTCCCGAAGCTTAGCTAAACGCTCTGCACTACAGAAGCAAGGGTATGCACTCCCCTGTTCCAGCAACACCTGGACCGCCTCTTGGTAGAGGGTGAGTCGCTGTGACTGTACGTAAGGGCCATGTGTGCCTTGTTCAATAATTTTTCCATCACGTCGCACAGGGCCTTCATCCGGAGTGAGGCCGTACGCCTGCAACGTATCAACAATATCTTCAACCGCTCCCGGCACAAGCCGCTTCCTATCCGTGTCCTCGATGCGCAATATGAAGACTCCATTCTGCTTCTTCGCAAAAAGGTAGTTGTAGAGGGCGCTCCGCAAGCCTCCAATGTGCAAGCGGCCGGTTGGTGATGGGGCAAATCGAACGCGGACAGAGTTCATCGGAAAAGTATAGTGTACCAGAATCCAAACGTGGCCCGGAGAATTCGTGGGAATCGCCGCGGTTGAGTGACGAGACGCCACAACCATTCTAACCCAAGCCGACGCAAGAATCGAGGCGCTCGACGTCGCGCCTCAGTGAGAAAATCTATCGCGCCGCCAACCCCCATGACCAAAGCGGTGTCGGTTAGCGCGGCTGCATGTTCGGCACCCCATATATCCTGCAAGGGCTGCCCCAGCGTAACGAATAGCGCTGTCGGTTTCTCATGCGCGATGCGCTCCTGGACATCGGGGCTAATGGTCCACACGCTACAGCGCAAACCTGAAAAACGCATTTCCAGATGGCGCTGGATGTCTTCCGGCTTTGAAAGGCCGCCTACGGGCACAAGCACCCCTACTAATGCGTGCTTGGCCGCAAGGGTTTTACAAACATCCTGCACGGCGTCGGCACCGGGGTAACGATCAACGTGTCCATACCCGTGCAATGCCCACGCTAATCCAACGCCGTCCACGAGGCTTAAAGCGGCGGAATGAGTAAGTGTTGTTAATTCTGGCCGCTTCTGGGCCAGGACAACGTATTCCGGATTGATCGTCATCACTCGGCTCGTGACAGGCTTAACCAGCAGCTGTAGCAAAGCAACGCGAAGCTCTGTCAAAGCGCCAATATCCAAACGTACATTGCGATACGTAATTTGCTGCATAGCTGCATCTTGCGCGTAAAAACGTACTTCTGCAAGACACAGGCTTGCGCACCCTTAAAAAATATGGTACTGTCATAAAGCTATGCACAGCCGAAAACGCGTAGCGCTCGTGCTCGTCACGGTAGCTGGTTGCCTGAGCGTTCCGTTCGCAACCCATGCAGCATTCAACCCTGGTTGGATTATTTCCGACCAGGAATTTACCGACAGCACAAGCATGACTGCGCCCGACGTGCAGTCTTTTCTTGCCCGTCGAGGGGGAACCCTTACGGCCAAGCAAGTGCAGGATTTTAATGGCACCACCAAGCGCGTAAGCGATGCGATTGTCGAAATTGCCCGGGCGTACAACATTAACCCAAAAGTCATACTCGTTACTTTGCAGAAAGAACAGAGTTTGCTCACCCATAAGTCCCCTTCCCAACGGGCCTACGACTACGCCATGGGCTACGGCTGTCCTGATAGCGGTGGCTGCAGTGGCAACGCGGCTGGCTTGTACCGGCAAATGGATTTTGCCACCTGGCAATTCCGGCAGTATATGGATTTCCCGGGCCGCTACACCTTCAAAGCGGGCAATGTGTACACCTTTAACGATCTTGGTGGCTCTCGCCAAACAACGGTCGCCGTCCAGACGCAAGCTACGGCTGCGCTCTACAACTACACCCCCCATGTGTACAACGGAAACTACAATTTCTACACGTTCTATACGGGCTGGTTCAGCAAACTGTACCCCGATGGTTCACTGATTCGCGTTGGTAAGAAAGGGCCCATCTGGCTAGTACAGAATGGTTTCCGCCGGGCAATTCAAACCCGCTCAGCGTTCGTCACTCGTTTTGGTGACTATACAAAAATTTTGGAAGTTACGCAGGATGCATTGGGGCAGTACCCACGCGGCGCAGACCTTCGCCTACCAAACTACTCACTGGTCCGCACGCCGGATGGCGCAACCTACCTACTAAGTGGCGATGAGAAGAGACTCATCCAGGACGAAGAAGTGTTTCGAAATCTGGGCTTTAATCCAGAAGAAGTCATTGATGTAACGGCCGAGGACCTGGCGGGGTACCTTGATGGCTTCCAAATATCCAATACCAGCGCCTACCCGGCGGGCGCCTTAGTAAAAATTAAGGGTCTTAGCGCAATTGTCTGGATTGAGCAGGGCGTGTGGCACCCAATTCTGGACCGGGCTATCCTGCAGTCCCGCTTCCCCAATCGCAAAGCAACGGTCACCATTACCAATGACGAACTTCTCCAGTATGCCAAAGGTGACGCGCTCACGCTCCGTGACGGTGAGCTCGTGCGCGTACAAGGTGAGGGCGGAATTAGCGTCATTTCAAATGGCCAGCGCCGCGGCATACAATCTCGCGCGCTCTTCAACAAACTCGGGTACAAGATGAAGAACGTCATCGTTATCTCTGAACGCGTTGCCTCGCTCCATCCTGTGGGTGAACCATTGAGCGCGGTAGGCAACGAGACACTATGAGCATTATTGGCGCGGCAATGCTCCCGCACACGCCGTTGCTTTTGCCAACCACGGACCCCGCGCATGCACAACGGCTTGAAAAAATTGCTCGGGCGTGCAAAACGGTAGCGGAGTGGGTCCACGCTCTTCAACCTGACATTATCCTGTGCATTAACCCACATACGCCAACGAACGCTAAGCAATTTACGTTCAACCTTGCTAAACAGTATTTTGGCGCATTCGAGGAGTTTGGTGACCTCTCAACAACCATCGATGTTCCTGCTGCTCCAAAGTTTGCCTACCACCTCAAAGAACATGTGGAAGCCCATGCCCACGTTGCGGCATCACATGAAACGCACGTTACGTACGGCCTGAGTATCCCGGCCTTACTTTTGAAAGATTGCAAGCCGCAGCCGCGGTGGGTGGAACTGTCAACCACTACGCAACCACCTTCGGAGCACATCCACTTCGGCTCACTCCTGCATGGAGAACTCCTGAATGCTCGTGAGCGGATTCTCATTCTCGCTTCGGGCGAGATTGCTGCTCGCTGCAGCGCAGAATCGCCGAGCGGCGTATCTGCAAACGCCCAGACGTTCTGGAAAGACTGGACCAACGCTATGAAAGCCCGGCGTTTACAGCACTTTCTCGAAAGTGTACCCCTCGAAACTGTTCAGGATGTGCTTTCTTGTGGCACGCTCAGTGTTAGCCTCCTTGCCGGCTGCACCCGTTCCCTCGGTCTGGAACCCACTGTGCACGTTAACGCGGTGCTATACGGTACAGCCTACAGCGTCGTTAGCTGGCAACCCGTGTGAAAACTTCCCACACGATCGTGCAGGTGGTACCCCTCATCCGGGTTATCCCAACGCTCGCCGTGCTGGATTACGAAGTGCCAAACTCCATAGCCGTTCAGCCCGGCATGGTCGTTCGCATTCCCTTTCGACGTCAAACTATTGACGGTATTGTCTGGAAGCTTGACGCATCTTTGGGCGAGCGCAAACGTAAACCCGTAGAACGGGTCACCGAAGCGGCGCTGAGTTCCACGCAGCTTGCGCTTATGCAGTGGCTGCATCAAGAGACAAATACTCCTTTAAACGTTGTTGGTAGACTGTTCACCCCCACGGTCACTAGGCTAACACGGGCAGTTCAAGACCAAGTCTCAGCTCGACGCCTTGTCCTCTGCGCCACCCTCCCGGCACACGAGCAGGTCATTTCCTCCTGGGTGCAACAATTGCTCCGTACCCAAGAACACGTGCTTATTCTCTGTCCCTCGCAGGCGTACGTGCGGTTGTGGCAAGAAAAATTACCCGAAACCCAAACCACGGTGCTGCAACGGGAACTGTCAGCCGTGGGTCGTAAACGTGCACATGCGGAGCTCAGTGCAAAACGATTCTTCCTCACCACGCACAGCGGCCTCTACTCCCCTCTCCCCCACTTGCACCGCGTGATAATCGATCTGGCTGACGATCCGGGGTACTTTGCATTTGAACAGGCTCCGCGCGTTGATCTTCGCCAGGTTGCCGAAAAACTTGCGGCCCTCAACGGAGCAATCCTGGTTGGTTGTGCGCGGTACGTTAACCCCGAAGTTGCGGCACTTTTTCCGAATACAGTAACAAAGAGCATCGGGGCTCAAGCCGCTGTCCAAATTCTGGATCGTTCTACAGAGCCCCCGGCCATGCGTGGGGCAATTATTCCAGCACACCTCCTGGAACGTTTAGCTAGTACGCGTACACTCTGGCTTCACAACCGACTCAACGAATCCCGCAAGTACGTGTGTAAAGACTGCGGAGCGCCGGTTGCTTGCCCAAACTGCCAGACACCGTTACAGGTGCAGAGTGTCCAGCCAGTGCAGCTCTGGTGCCCGAAAGACCGAACTCGCCTGCTTGGACCTGCCGCCTGCTCGGTGTGTCACAGTGCTGCATTTGTGCAGCGAGGCTACGGCCTGTTGCATACTGCCCGAGAAATTCGGGCAGTTGAGCCAGATGTTTCTGTCGTTAGCAAACTTCAACGAACTCTTCCAAAAACTTTGCACGTCGTTGCCACTACAGCAATCGCCGCGCACATCCAGCAGCGCTTTGAAGCTGCCGTCGTTGTCCAGCCGGACAGTTTGCTCACCTCTGGCCAGTACCGAAGTGAAGAAAATTTCCTGGACCTTCTAGCGCTGGTTCGGCAATTTGTTGCTCCAACAGGCACGGTGTACATCCCTACTTTTCAGCCGGACCACCAAACCCTCCAATTTCTCCAGGACCTTGGCGCCTGGCTGCAGAAGACGAAAGCTGAGCGTGCGCAGCTTCTCTACCCACCCGAAGGCACGCTCGTCACCCTAGGAAGACGTTTGCGGCTGCAGGAAACCGCAGTACAGCCTCTGCCGGCTGCTGCACTGCCTGCCGACATCATATCGCAAACCGGTGAGAACCAGTGGGTGCTTCGATGCAGTAAAGCTGCTCGTCCAAAACTCCTCCAATTTTTGCGGAAGACCCTGGAACCTACCTGGGAAGCCACCGTGGACCCTCCACACATTGATTCTTGACCGCTTCTGCACGGACGCGTACACTACCCCAATGCCTCGCTTACCTATCGTCATCATCCCCAATCGCATTCTCCGAACACCGGCCGCACCGGTGCAGCTGGCTGAGCTCGGGTCACCCGCAATGCAAAAGCTCATTGACGACATGGTTGAAACCATGTTTATTGCCGATGGCATTGGCCTAGCCGCGCCCCAAATCGACGTGAGCAAACGCCTAATTGTTGTTGCCACCAAAGATGGCGCTACGGCATACGTTAACCCAAAGATTACTAAGCATTCCCTTTGGAAAGAGAGCATGGAGGAAGGGTGCCTATCAATTCCCGGGGTTTTTGGCATGGTGAAACGGTATAAGCGTATTACCGTTGAAGCACTCGATCGCCATGGCAAGCCCGTAACCGTTGTGGCCGAAGGGCTTTTTGCCCGCATCATCCAGCATGAAGTGGACCACATTGATGGGATCCTCTTCACCACGCGGGTTAGCCGGTACACAAAAGGTGAGCGCCCTCGCATTGAGTAAGCGCTGGAAAGTTCTCTTCGCGGGTACGCCTGAGTTCGCGGTACCGTCGTTGCGCGTGCTCTTAGAGCATCCGCAGTTTGAGGTCGTTGCGGTGCTCACCCAGAAACCGAAACCGCACGGACGGGGCTTGCAAATGCAAGATAGTCCCGTTGCCCAACTGGCGCGTGAACATGACGTGTTTACACTCACGCCAGACAGTCTCAAATCACCCGAAGTCATTGCCACGCTCCGTCCGCTCCACGCCGATGTTGCGGTTGTTGTCGCGTACGGCCTCCTCATACCCGCTTCGGCACTTTCGCTTTTTCCCCATGGCTGGGTGAATACCCACGCCTCACTTTTGCCACGCTGGCGAGGTGCCTCACCAATCCAACACGCGCTGCTTGCGGGTGACGCTGAAACGGGGGTAACCCTTATGCGCATTGATGCTGGTATGGATACTGGTCCGACCTTTGCGCAAGTGCGCGTTCCCATACTGGCAGACGCAACAGCTATGAGCTTGAATACGGAACTCTCAACCTGGAGCGCCCGCTTACTCACAGAACACCTGGGCCCGTATCTAGAAGCGAAGCGACCACTGCAACCCCAACCCAGCACGGGTGTGACAACCGCCCGAAAAATTTCTCGGGCCGATGGGCTGCTCCAATTCCACCGTCCGGCCGTTGAGCTTGAGCGCATGGTTCGGGCCTTCACTCCTTGGCCGAGTGCCACGTTTCGCTGGAACGGCAAAGACATTAAAGTTCTCTCAGCCACCGTTGCCCCGGGCACTTTACCAGCAGGCAAAACTCAAAGTAACCCGCAGGGTTTTGCGATTGGCACAACCAAAGATATCCTCGTCATTCAACGACTACAGTACCCGGGGAAATTACCGGTAGACGCGCACGCCTTCGTTCGTGGATACCCGGCAATTCTCCACGCTACACTAGCGTGAAGTGATCCGTACGGTTTGCATGACGTCGCCTACGGCGATCTTCTTAACGACATCCAGGCCTTTGGTGACCTTACCAAAAAGGTTATAGCTTTTCGTAAGGTTTTTGCTCTGGTCGCCCAAAGTAATGAAGAACTGGGAGCCGTTCGTATCGGGTCCGGCATTCGCCATGGCAACCGCGCCTTCAACATATTCCCCCTGTACGGGTTCGTCCTCAAATTGGTAGCCTGGGCCCCCACTCCCGGTTCCGGCTGGATCGCCACCCTGAATGACGAATCCCGGTTCCACCCGGTGAAAGGTGAGGCCGTCGTAAAATCCAGCCTCGGCTAAGTACACAAAGTTGCTCACCGACTTTGGCGCGGCGTCTGCAAGCAGATCGAACTCTATTGTTCCTTTCGACGTGGTAATGATTACTTTCTTGTTTTCAATACGTTCACTGGGTAAAACCCCTGGAAACGAGTACTGCATAGCATTCACGTTACTTTGCGAAGTGGAGGAATTTACTTGTGCGGTGGAATCCTTCTTGGACCAGGTCCCCGACCAGATGAGCACGCCAGCTATGACAATGACGGCCGCGACGGCCGCGATTATGGCAAGGTTTTGCCGTTTTTCGTTCATACTGAGCTATGGTATACTGCGAGTAGAAAGGATTGTACCATATGCGCAAATTTCTTGTCGCGGTGTGCTTCTTCAGCCTCATCCTGGCCCCCGGCGCACTAGCTCAAACCAACACCTCAGCCGACGTAACCAAGCCAACAATTACTGGGGTAGGCGTGAGTTCGACGACGTCAACGTCGGCGGTCGTGAGCTGGACAACGAACGAGGCCGCGACAAGCTATGTGGATTTCGGCCCTACAGACGTATACGGCAATACCCTCGGGGATGGTTCGTACGTAACGACACACAGTGTGACTGTGCTCGGTTTAACGGCAGGAACACAGTACCACTATCGCGTTCGATCAAAGGACCAGGCAGGAAACGAAGCAGTGAGCACGGATGCCATCTTACCGACCACCGGGACAGCAACGAATACCAACACAACGGTGAATAGCAACCTCAATAGCAATGCCAATGCAAACGCGAATGCCAACGTGAACACGAATAAGAACGTGAACACAACGGTAAACAAAAATGCGAACAAGAACACCAATACAACGCTGAACAAAAACGCAAATACGAATAAGAACACGAACGCCAATAAGAATACAAACGCGACAACGAATACGAACACTTCGGAAAGCCTTTTCAATCAGAATGTAAACGACAATACCAATACCGTCGCTGCCGATACGAACACCGATACGACGAACGTGAATGCATCAGCCGCCGAACCTTCGGGCGATGGCCGAACCGGACTCATTCTCATCCTGGTTGGGGTAGTGCTGCTCGTCGCCGTTGTCGTCTTTGCCTGGAGAAAAGCCCGCCAAGCTCCAACAATTCGACCCTAGAGTGAGTGGGCGGCAGCTACCTCAATTGTTGCTCCGCCTAAGCATTCCTCACCAGAATAGAAAACAATTGCCTGACCTGGCGTAATTGCGCGTTGAGGGTTTTTGAACTGCACCTGTACCCCGGTAGAAGTTAGCTCGACGGCGCATTCTTCCAGCGGTTGCCGATAACGAATTCGCGCCTGACAGGTAAAGTTCTTTGATGGTGGCGTTCCAAGTACCCACGTTGATTGTGAAGCGACGAGCCCACTGGCGTAGAGCACGGGGTCACGGTCACCCCGAGCAACGATGAGTGTATTCGTATTAACGTTTTTCTCGGCAACGTAGTACGGCACGCCCCCACCCACACCCAAACCGTGACGCTGACCAATGGTGTAGTACGGTAGACCGTGATGTTCACCCACATACTCGCCATCAGCAGTGACAATTGGGCCACCGACGGTAGAAATATGCCCTCGCAAAAACTCGGCTACGTCAACTTGGCCGATGAAGCAAATGCCCTGGCTATCGGGTTTTGTCGCCGTTGGTAATCCGGCTTCCTGAGCCAGAGCACGAACGGCGGGCTTTTCATATTCCCCCACCGGAAAGTACGTAGCGGCCAGCGTATCCTGGCCAAGGGCGTGCAAGAAATAGGATTGGTCCTTGTTTGCATCGCGCCCTGCAAGGAGGTGGTGTAGGCCTTTCGATTCGCGTATACGGGCGTAGTGGCCGGTGGCAATTGCCTCGAAGCCCTCTGCTTTTGCACGAGTAAAGAACACGCCGAATTTCACTTCCCGATTACACATCACATCGGGGTTCGGTGTACGCCCGGCCTCGTATTCACGGAAGAAGTACTCCAGCACGCGCTGCTTGTACTCCTGCTCAAAATTCCAGGATTCCCAAGGAATGCCCAGGTGTTCGCATACGGCTGCCACATCGGCCTGGTCCGCCTCCCAGGGGCATGGCTGATTGCTATTCGGCGGCGGTTCGTAGTTCTTCATGAAAATCCCATGCACGGTGTGCCCAGCGCGCTGCAAGAGTAGTGCGGCAACAGATGAATCAACTCCTCCAGACATGGCGACCGCAATCTTGGCCATACTACCGCTTCTTGTACATGCGGAAATTCCGGTACTCGGTAACGAGCTCGTACCGGGTATCGGTCACGAGTGATTCCGCTTGCACATGGTTACGCTCCCACTCCAAGGTCCCTGTTTTTGCCATCAAAATAAGGATGTAGTCGGCTTCCCCAATGCCGTTGGGAAAGTGGTACAGATACTGTCGGTGCGCAAGCTGCGCTCCAACTGTATTCGTTGCCGAGACGCGAGCGTTATCCGGAACCTGCGCGACCGCCTCGTGGATGACGGGAGCCATGGGTGCGGGCCAGAAAACGCGCATGTCCTTCGTTTGGCTGTAGGGTAAGGGGCTCAGGCGGTACGACTCTACTCCACCTACAACGAGGAGATAGACAATGACTAGTCCTTCGAGTGATACCCGCGTCCAGCGTCTGCCCGCGCGTGCCCACCATGGCCCCAGACGCCGCCGGAGCGCGCCAATGCCAAAGATGGTGGCGACGAAAACAAATCCACCAATTGTTGCTTGGTAATGATAAATCATCAACCGAGGTTCAATACGCTCATTGAAGAGATTCACGACGTAGTCTGGCCATGCACTCACGAGCCAGAGCGGGCTTGCCAATGGCAAGAAGCCTACCGGACCCAGCTGACCCGCGTACATGTGACGAGCTTGCGCACCGGCGACCATCGAGAGAAACAGCCTTGGTTCATCCAAAACGGTTTGCAACATCTCTTTCGGTGAATCACCAAGAACATCGTATTGTACCACGTACTTGCTCGGCTGATCATTACGCGCCGCCGGCATGATAGCAAAGTACATAATCCCAAAGTACACCAACGGCATGGCAACTGTCGCAAAAGCAATGCGACGTATTCGAACGTCTTTCCAGTCCCGCCAGAGCATAAGCACGCCAAACGTCGCAACCATTACGGGTAACTCTTCTTTGCTCATGGAAAGGAGTACGGCAAATACTGCAAACCACCGCCAGCGGCGCTCGACGTAAGCCCAGGCGAGTCCCACCGCAAATGTAGCACCTAAGGTGAGGGCATGAAAATCAAACATTACTGCGCGCTGGAGAGTTGGGTAAAATAGGTAGCTCAGTGCCAAGACTGCAGCGAGCCACTCATGCCCAAGGACCTTTCGGGCAAGCTTAAAGACTAACCAGCCGCCGAGAGCCACAATGAGTGCTTGGGCAACGAGAAGCACGTAGGGGCTAGCAAACACCCAGTAAACTGGAGCAAAGAGCACCAGCAGGATATCCCCATGGTGGATGAACCGCTCTGCCAGGTTTGTTCCGTAGGGGTTGGTAAATTCAAAGAAGCGACCCTGGCTGGTGTTCCACACCGTCTGGGTCATGTTCCCCAGGTCAAATCGGCTCGTTATGACCTTAGCGTGCATACCGCAAGTAATGATGCTGAAGTACACAGCAAAAGCCGCAGTGGCTACCACCACCACGCCGCGAGGGCTCCGTAGCCAGCGCCAGGCCACTTGCAACCCCTGCCAGACATCGTGCCACGCGCTGCCGCCAACCCAGGCCAGTTCAACAACCGTCATGGCAATGCGTGAGTATGTTGCAATAATCGCCCCCACGCTACCGTACACGGGCGCCAGGAGAACTGCCACGGCCGCCTCCCGAACACCAAGTCCACTCGGGGTAACGAAACTTGCATACCCCAGAAACCAGGCGATCGGAAATGTTGCAAGAAGCAGTAGCGCGGTGCCTGGTTGCAACTTCAAAAAAGCAGCGGCAATCGCGTAACTGCCAAACGTAAATCCTGCCCACGCGATAACAAATGTCGTTACCGTGCGGAGGAAAGCGCGCGCCGGAAAATTCCATACCATACCTTCACGACGTAAGCGCTTGAGCACCCACTGCAACGCCCGATCAAGCCGGCTAAATGCAAAGGCAAGAATCAAAGCAACTACTCCCCCAATAATTGCGCCGTAACGAACCCACGTTGGCACCCCGTCCGCAAGCACAGCGAAGCCGCCGCCAACGATGAGTGACGCGGTCAAGAGTGCCAAAATCTCGGCGACAGTAGCGATGAATGCCCGATCTGCAGGAATGCCCTGTTTGGTACTTAAGCCAATTCGTCCAAGAACACTCCAGACGTTTCCAGGAACGTACCTTGTAATTTCGGACAGCATGAGCGTCCGAGCGGCAGCGCGTCGGGGCACCGGGTACCCGAGCGCGCGGAGCACCTGCCGCCAGCCCGCAATACGTGCCGCGTAGTATGTACAAAAACCTAACGCGGAGAGAGCCAGCCAACCCCAGTGCGGGGTTCGAAAGGCATCACGCACCTGGCTCCAACTTTGCTGAAAAGTGCGTAAGAAAAAACCCGCCACAACGACAATGATCGCCAGGGTAAGAATACGTCGTAATCGTGGAGAAAGCTTAGGCAAGAGGTTGTGTTCCATTCCACTCGTCGCGAATCGGCAGCGTCCGCTGTCCAGATTGACGAACGAAGAGCTCGGCCAAGAGCCCGGTGACTACCAACTGCAAGCCGACGAGGATGGCAAAAATGCTAAACGTCAGTAAAGGACGGGTACCAATAGATTGCCCCCCAATAAACTTTACTCCAAGTAGGTAGAGCACTGCCAATACCCCCAGAAACCCAATCCCCAGCCCTAAGCCGCCAAACAGGTGCAACGGCCGACGACTGTACTTGGTAATGAAAAGGACAGTGAGTAAATCGAAGAAACCTCGGAAGTACCGCTTGCCCTTATACTTCGTTTCACCGTACTTCCGCTCACGGGTATGCGTTGGCATTTCGATAATCCGAAAGCCCAGGTGGTGAGCAAGGACTGGAATATAGCGGTGCAATTCACCGTACAGATCTAACGACTGTGCCGCTGCGCGGGTATACACCTTAATGGCGGAATTAAAGTCGTGCAGGGCAAGGCCCGAAAGTTTGCTCGTGACGACATTGAAAAATTTCGAAGGTAAACGCTTCTCTAAATTGTCCGGGCGGTCAAATTTCCAGCCGGTTACAATGTCTACTCGCTCCCGCTCCATCGCTTCTAGGAGTTTGGGGACTTCAGCAGGATCATTCTGCAAATCTGCATCCAACGTAACAATCCGTTCTCCCCGAGCCCGCTGAAAACCAGCCGCCAAGGCTGTTGCTTTGCCCATGTTACGCCGCAAAATTATTGGGTGCAGACGCGCATCTGAAGCCGCACATTCCTCCAGATACTCTGGCGTTCCATCATGTGACCCATCATCAACAATCACAATTTCGTATGGGACGCGCAAATTGCCGCCCAGGGTATGTAATTCCCGAATGAGCTCCGGCAGGCTTTGCCGTTCGTTGTAGGCAGGGCAAACGAAAGATACAGAGTAGGTCCTCATACTCCGATGCTAGCAGCTCTCCGCCGGGGATACAACCCGCCTACCGCATGCGCTGGAAGCGCTGCAAAGCCGCTTGGAGGGCGCTCGCGCCGTCCACGAGACGGGGGCCCGGCCGGTTGAGCAAACTGTTCGGAATAAAGGCCAGGGCGCCAGCTTGAACAGCTCGAAATTTCCCCCAGCCCGGACGTTGCCTAATGCGCTCTGGATCATGCCGTTCCTGCGGGCTACACCAGTGAAAAATCATCACATCCGGGTCTGCAGACCGGAGGGCATCCACGTCTGTTGGCGCACTTGGGTTTGTGTGAACTCCACCAATTGGTCGCCCCCCAGCAATCTGCACAATCTCCGGCACCCAATTTCCCGCTGCCATCGGTGGGCTTGCCCATTCCTCGCAGTACACGTGCAGCCGGTGTAATGGTTGAGCATCCTGAATACTCTCAAAAGACTGATGCATGTTACGCACAACCTCTTCCGCTGCGGTTTGCCTCCCCACTGTTCGGCCAAGCTCAAGAATACTTTCAAATACACTGCCAAGTCCCGTGGGCTGCAGGTGTAACGTTCGCTCCCGCAAAGCGCTGTGCTGTTGAAGCTCTTCAGGTAGGACCGTCGTTGTAATAATGAGGTCTGGTCGTAAATCAAGCAGACGGTTTGGGTCAGTGTGCAGCCACGTTCCAACCCGTTCTACTCGGTCCGCGTCACTGGGGTAATCGCAAAGGTGCGTAACGGCAACGAGATCCTCTCCCGCACCAATTGCAAAAGCGATTTCTGTAGAGCTTGGCGAAAGCGAAACGATACGCATGCCCTGTAGCGTAGCGTACAAACTGCTCCTCGTCGAGATTCTAGAAGCGAACGACGTTCCCGAAAGCCGTAGGTCGAGTGGGCTTCTTCGCTGCCGTTCTGTTCACTGGCGGTACCGGCGGCTTTGATTCGACGGGTTTGGGGGTCTCGGGCTTCGGCTTGATCTCTGGTGCAGGCGCCGACGGCCGGTAGGGCTGTCGTTGGGGTCGTGGAGCTTGAGGTTCGGGGGGTCGCTGGACTAAGTCCGCCAGCCGGATCGTTGGGGGCTCCTCTTCCCGTACAACAGGCTCAACAACCACACTCTCTCGCTGAAACAAATCTTTCGGCGGGCGGCGGCGCTTCCCCTCTGGCCGGTAAATAGACTCCTCCTGTTGCACGGCAAGATTTTCCTCTTGCGCCGCTGACCGGTAGACATCCTCCACTCCGCTCCAACGGAGAATTTTCTCCTCCACCTCGGGGCGACTCTGCGCGTACCGCTCACGGGAAATACCAATGACCTTTTCTCGGTTATCCGTCTTCACGAGTTCCGTGGGTGGCAGGGTGGTAGCACTAAATGGCTCGGATGCAGCGCCGTCAATCATGAGTTTCAGGTACACTTCAAACTTCGGCAAATTTACCAAATCGGTTTGAAGAAAAGTTGGAAAGAACTCTTTCTCCAAAAACTCCGCATCTGCCCCACCGACACGAAACGCCATGATTGTCCCCACGTTGCCAAATACGGCAGGCGCAACGGTTTCATCAAGTTGTTCAATGTACTGGTGAGCGATAACAAGATTAAGCCGGTACTTTCGAGCCTCGGAAAGAATATTTGCAAAACTTTCGGTGGCGAAGTTCTGGAACTCGTCGACGTACAGGAAAAAATCGTTACGCTGGGGTTCAGGAATATCCACGCGGCTCATGGCGGCCAGCTGTAGGCGTGTAATCATCATAGCGCCCAAAAGCCGAGAATTATCTTCACCAATGCGGCCCTTGGCCAAGTTCAGAAGAAGAATCTTCTTACTGTCCATAATTTCCCGAAGGTCTATAGTACTTTTTGATTGACCAACGATATTCCGAATAATTGCGCTCGAAAGGAATTGGCCGACTTTGTTCTGAATAGGTGCAACGGCTTCGTTGCGGAACTTGTCGTTGTAGTTCGCAAATTCGTCCACCCAGAAGCCTTTCACAATCGGATCGGTCACCTTAGTGAGCACTCGCGTACGATACCGGGCATCCACAAGCATGCGAGCAATGCCAAGCATGGTAGAACCTGGGTACTCCAGGAGGGCCAAGATGGTGTTGTTGAGAATGTACTCCATGCGGGCGCTCCACACCCCTTCCCAAATTTTTGTAAAAACCCCCATAAGACCGGAGGCCACGAGGTGTCGCTGCGTAGCGTCTACTGCCTCAAGAACGTTAAACCCAATCGGAAATTCAATATCCGACGGGTTAAAGTAGACCACGTCATTTACGCGGTTATTCGGAACATACTCTAGCATTTTCTCAACAAGGTCACCGTGAGGGTCTACCAACGCCAGCCCGTGACCCGAAACCATATCGTTGACGATCATGCGCTCCATGACGGTGGACTTGCCCATGCCGGTTTTCCCGACGAGGTACATGTGACGTCGCCGATCATCGATTTTTATACCAAAACGCCGCCGCTGTCCGCGGTAGTTTGTCTCTGCAAATACGTTCATTTGGGACGGATCAAACATGGCTTACTCAATAAACGGGAGATTTACCGGGACTTCCGGCTCGGGTTTTGCAGGCCCTGTAGGGGTAGGACTCGGAGGCTGTACTACGGGTAATGCCGAGGGCACGTTCGGCGTGCCCATTGGGGCCGGGGCTTTCTGTGCATTTGTGCCACGAACCCGCTGGATGGGCAGTGGATTCTCAACCGGTAAGCTGGTTGGTGCGCCCGCGCGCTTCGTTTCAGTTTTCATGACCTGTGCGGCCTTTACATCAATAATCGGGAAGTGGAAAAGCGTAGCCATTTCTTCTACAGTTAAGAATATCGGCTTTCGGCCCCGCCAAGCAGAACGATTTCGGTAGTTGTATAAATTCCGGCGTTTCCGATCCAGCAGTCTCGAGTTTTTGAACCAAATGATATCCCCGGTCTTCGTTTTGGCGTAGATAGTGAAAAGGTTCGCATCCGAAATTGTGAACTGCCGCAGCCATCCCAAAAAGCCATTTACCCCTCGAGCCTTATTGAAAGGTTTCGTGCCATCGGGGCCGGGAGTAACCTTCCCCCAGTAGATGTAGCGCATCTTGCACTTGAAAGCGACCTTCGACAGCTTCATTTGCATTTGGGTAACAACGTCACGTTCACCGGGTGACAGGTGAAGCATGAGCGAAGGTGGTTCGTCCTTCTTTTTCGTTTCTTTGTCAGGATTAAGGCCAAGAATCGAGGCGGTACCTGCTTCCCACACGCCTTTCCCAACTTGCCGAGGAATATCCCAGGGGTCGGGTTCTGACTTCCCTTTCTTACCAATCAGTTTCATGACCAAACTCGTCCCCTTGTCGCGCCACTCATCTGGCGGGTAGTCCTGCTGAAGAACCCACTGTACCCACATTTGTTCGTCTGGCCCCATGCGGCTCATAATTTCCATGAGTGGCGCAATAGGATCAATGAGCTTCTGGGAAAGTCCGTGCTCGAACATGGGGTAGGTTCGGATGGGGTATGCGGAGTGGCGTAAGAAAGCAATCTGCGCCGACCAACAATCCCACTCAGCATGCGGCAATTCACGCGGCTTTGGCATGAGATCAACGTAGTCTTCGACCTCGGTAATTTCGGCGTCAGGATATTGAGCGTACACTGCGGCTTCGATGATATCGCGCTGGACAATGAGGCAGCGCACAAAAAATTGTACGTACCCGCCAAGACTCACAATTTCTACAGACATCGAGGGTGGGATAAAGCCGTAACCCCAGAATTCAGTGAAGGGGAGGCCCCACTTCTCAGAAAAAATTGGCCCCTTAGAAATACCGGCGAAGTGCGCAAACATCTGCTCCGCTGCCTTTGGGGTCTGCTCGGTGTTTCGGGGTGAATCTATGGCTAGGAGCACGTACTTCCCGTCGTAGTACTTCGCAATGTAGCGTCTTTGGATAAACTCCAACCACGTGTACTTAAAGCCCACGAGGAACGTAAACACAACACCAAGCCACCCTCCATTTCGGAAGATGAACCAAAACATTTCAATGGGGTTGCTCGACGAGTTTTGGAAGTCCGCGACGAGACCCGAAAGATCAATAACGGCCATGGAGTATGTTACCCAGCGGCTTGTACGAGGCTGTACGTGCCGTCAGGGTGCTTTTGAAAGCGTTTACGGTTTGTAAGGGCAAGGTGAATGGTATTGCGCTTCACCAAACGTTGCTTGAGCACCGCCTCAACAAGTTCATCCCGTGTCATTGGATGGGCAGCAGCCTTTAACGTTTCTACAAGTATATCGGCTACCACGCCAGTGCGGTACCCCCACTCTTTTAGCGCGTAAATCCCGCGTCCAACCAGCACATAGCGTTCGTTGAGAATGAGTTCATTATGAACAGTGGGCGGGTATGCGGTCCGGTGGTCAAAATGTGTTTCGTTAATGAGCCGGGTGATTTCGTTGAAATGCAGTGGCTTTCCAGATTTCTTGAGGACCAGATAGATTTTATCGTTCATCCGTTTCGGGACAATGCTCCCCCACTGCACGAGCCCGTACTCATCGTAGGGATTCTTGGCAATCGAGCGATGCAGGTCTACGTACGACTGAATAGCCGCATCCGTAAGCTGGTACGTATGCTCACGAACAAATGGCGTTTCACGAAGTTTCGCCAGCAGATCTGAGGCGGCCACGGGCTTCCCCTGCTGGGCTAGGACTTCTTCTGCAAGCCGCATTGTTTCGGTAACGAGGTGCGTAGGAGCGGAAGCGAGTTGCCACGCGGGGCGGGTGGTATCTGCCTCTGTTGAAAAGACCCGAACTTCCTTCTGCAAAAGGTTTCGAATTATAAAAAGGGTTGCCGCGTGCGACGTTTGTGAGTCGTCGTCATTCCCGACAAGGTGCTGAAGGAGCGTTTCTTCCCCCAGGACCCCTCCATACTGGTCAAGCAGGGACCGCACAGCGTCAGCAATGGGTTTCACTATGCGTGCAAGGTCGTGGTGCTTTCGCAGCTTTGCAATTGCGCCCGACTCAATTTGGCGAATTCTCTCACGGGTCACGTTATACTGCGAACCAATGTGCTCAAGGGTCTCGGGGGGCTTCCCTTGCAAACCGTAGCGACGACGAAGCACCTCCTCCTCTCGGCTGGTAAGCAGTTTCAACAGCATTGCCATAACCTCCAGTGGGCTGAAGTGCTCAATGGCGTCTAGCTGTTTCCGTGACAGGACCTGGTCAAGGATTGACCCAGTCGGATTCGCCGGGTTTTCTTCCATATACAACAATATAGCACTTTATTGATTTTCTGTCAAGTTTCAAGGCTAAACAAAAACCAGGGCTACGCCTGGATTTGAATCTTACGCCCGGGCCCTAAATTTTTGCCAAATGACTAAGAGCGGGGAGGCCACAAAAATTGACGAGTACGTACCTGAGGCAATACCGATGAGCAACGCAAGAATGAATGGCCGAATAGTATTTCCTCCAAAGGCAAACAGCGCAGCAAGAATGAGGAGTGCGGTGAGAGAGGTGTTTATTGAGCGGACCAAAGTTTGATTTAAACTTTCGTTCACCACGTCCTCAAACGTACGGCCCGCGGCACTGCCCAAGCGCTCACGAATACGGTCATACACAACGATAGTGTCATGAACCGAAAATCCTAAGACAGTGAGCAGAGCCGTAACGAAAAGGGCGTCAATTTCGATATGGAAGTAGTGACCAAAAATTGCAAAAAGCCCAACAACCATAAGCAGGTCATGGATAAGGGCAATAATCGCACTCACGCCGTACGCCCAGGATGGAACCGGCCCCGCAGAAACACGTCGGAATGCCCAGGTGATGTACAAGATGATAACGAGCAGAACAATCGCCGTTGCCGTTATTGCTTTGCGCTTCAGTTCATTGCCGATGGTTGGCCCAATAGATTCGAAGCTCTCCTCAATTGCGGAGGCATCCTTCTCAGTGATGGCTTTTACAAAAGCTTCCCGCGTCTCGTTGGACATCGGCTCGGTGCGGACTGTGAGTCCCCGCTCCCCTGTCGCTTGAATACTCAAGCTTGGAATTCCAGATGCTTTAGCCGCTTCCTCAATGACCTGAGCGGCAGGTGGCTCCGCTTGGAATTGAAAACGTAGCAGTGAGCCACCGGTGAAATCAATGCCCAAGCGTAGCCCCCAAAGGAAAAGCCCAATGAGGCTGGGAAGTAAAATAACGAGCGAGAAGGCAAAGAGGTAATTCCGTTTTTGGATTATGCGGTACATACTAGGTAGAATCTTTCGAGTTTTCAGTCACGTTGCCAAACCAGCGCGGGTGGCGAGCAAAACGAACGCCGGTTACTAGCCGCAAAAGAGTGCGGGTGACCGTAATCGCAGAAAAAAGGCTGACCACAATACCAATGAGCAGCGTAATGGCGAAGCCCTTAATGAGACTGGAGCCAAACCAAATGAGGATGACCGAAGTAATAATGCTCGCAACGTTCGAATCACGAATAGACAACCAAGCACGCTTGAAGCCTTCTTCAATTGCAGCATCAAGCGGGCGACCATTCCGAAGTTCTTCCTTCGTGCGCTCAAAAATGAGGATGTTTGCATCCAGAGCAATCCCAATGGAAAGAATAAACCCCGCAATGCCCGCGAGTGTCAATGTAACCGGCCAGAGCTTAAATACCGACAACACTATGAGGGTATATAGGCCTAAGGCGAGCGTAGCCAGGAGCCCGGGGAGACGGTAAAAAATCATCATAAAGACTGCCACGACGAAAACTCCAAGCAGCCCAGCAAAAAGGCTACGCTCCACCGAAGCCGTGCCTAACGTTGCCCCAACCGTTTGCTGATTGACTAAAGTAATTGGTAGGGGCAAAGCGCCGGCGTTTAAGCGGCGCGCAAGTTCTTTGGACTCATCCAAGGAAAAACCGCCGCTAATGACTGCCTGACCACCAGTAATTTCCTGATTCACTACTGGATTGCTGATGACTTGCCCGTCCAGAAAAATTGCAACATTCTTTCCGACATTGCGCTTTGTAATTTCGGCAAAAAGTTTTGCGCCTTCATCATTGAAGAGCAGGGAGACTTCCGGCTCACCGGTGGATTGATTAAACGTTACAGAAGCGCGTCGCAACTGCTTACCCGAAAGGCCCGTTTGCTTATAGGAAGTTGTGGCACCTTCAGCACTAACCGTCCGAAAAAGAATGTGACGCCCACGTACCTCTTCTTCTGACTTCCCGTTCACATTTTGTGTTCGTGATTCTTCGCGCTTAATGATGTGATACCCAAATTCAGTTTTCGTGAGGTCAGGAGCAACCTGGCCGTTCTTTAAGGTATCAAACAACGTCTTTTCGAAAGCGCTCACAAAAGTTCCTCGCGTAGCAAAGCCTAAGTCTCCGCCCCGGCTTTCATTGGTTGACGAGTCAACATTGCTTGGATCCTCGGTATTCTTGTTGGCCACTTCTGCAAAGGAATCGGGCTTCGCTAAAACTTCTTTCAAGACACCCTCTGCCTTTTTCCTAATTTCCTCATTCTGCTTATCAGCAGCTTTCTTCTCTTCTTCCGTTGGGGGCGTGGCCTCGCCGAGCTCCTGAAACTCAAGAATTGGGGTATCACCGATAAGCCGAATAGCCTGGCCAATATCCTTTACCCCAGCAAGTTCAACGATGATGCGGAACTTTTCACCAACTCGGCTAGTCTGGACTACAGGTTCCGAAACGCCAAAGGCGTTTACGCGTCGTTCGATAACATCCCGAGCGCTCTCTAGCGCTTGGACGTGATCTTCTGCGGGCAAGGCGCTTGTGTCAGCTTCATATACCAGCGCGGACCCCCCTTGGAGATCTAGACCGAGTCGTAAGTCAAAACTCCGATTAAGAAAACCGGGTAGACGCGGATGTGATGGTAGGCCCACGTAGGCCACCACGAGCGCGAGGAATACTGTAGCTCCGAAGGTAATCCAAACCCGACGGCGGAGGGTCATGCCCCCACACTACCAAGCTTTTTCGTGGCCCGCAAGCTTACTGAACGATTGTCACCGGTGTTCCAACGCTGGCCCACCGAAAGACGACTGCCGATTCCTTTGGCGAAAGCCGAATACAGCCATGAGAAACCCGGATGCCGAGGTGATTTGTACCCTCATAGTAAATGCTGCCGTTTTTCAAACGCCAGTACGGTAAGGAGTGAATGCCGTATGCGCCATCCGGGGTAAAGGCCATCCAGTTGTCCATGTAGAGCGCATAGCGACGCGAATACGCCGTACCCAGCTTATTACGTACAGCAAAAGAACCAAGTGGAGTCGGCATCGACCACTTCCCTGTTGAAACCATATGGGTCGCAATGAGTTGGCCATTTTCATACCGACGAAGGCGCTGCTCGGAGATATCAACAACGATACTGCGCCCAGAGGTGCTAACCGTAGACTCCGCAATAACGTTCGGCACGGCGATGATGTCCACGTCAGACGCATCTTCGCCCTTCACGGTTGCAACGGTAACTCCGGCAGTGTACGCCTTTCCGAAAGGATAGAACTTCACTGAACCGGCGCTACCATCTACAACGAAGCTCGTCACTAGACCTGCACTTCCCGGAGCCACTCCGACAATGACTTGGGCTTCTGGCAATGCTGCAGCATGAAGTGTACCCGGAGTAACTGTTGAAGATCGGAAGCTCGACTGCACACTGCCATCCAATCGGAAAACTTTTATCAGGCTATTCTTTGAGGGTGTGCTCGTAACAATGTCCATGAGACTATCGCTATTCGTATCGGCGACGAGTACGCCGACTCCGCTTCGCTCAGTAGACGGGTAGGCTTTAAACTGACTCAGTCGCTCCCCCAGCGCATTGTACGTAACAACAAACGGGCCGCCACCCTTACCGGCAGTTGTGACAATATCATCTACGCCATCACCCGTGACGTCGCCCACCGCAAGGAGCACGCCGCCCCGAAAACCCTCACCAAAGGCTGGAAAGGCATTCTTCCGTTCGCCGTTCTGAGAATACACACGCACCTCCGGTGTCGCGCCCGGTCCAAAAGCAGCCACTATGTCAACAATCTTGTCGCCGTCAACATCGCCGGCCGCAACACGAACGCTCGGTGTACCTTTAACATTCTGGAGAGCAAATTTCTCGATCTTCGAACCATCCAGCCGCAAAAGAGTAATAGTAGGCTTGGCTCCTTGGGGGCTACCAACAAGAATTTCTGGAATACCGTCGCTACCCAAATCCTTGGCCACAACATGGGCGCCGGCTGGAATGTTCGGTAGTGCCCGGATGAGTTTTCCGTTCTGCTGGTAAAGGCCAGCAATGGGTCCTTTAGCCTCTGCGGGGCTTGATATAAAAAATACGCCAAGCGCGAGGAAGCCGGCCAATATGAAAGTCATTGTCGCTGAGTTTTTACATTTCATAGTTTTATTTTTATTACTATACGATAAGTTTACCACAATTTGACGCGGTTGTCAACGCGTGTTCTAATCCTACGCCTTTTTTGCTAAAAACTCTTGGTGTTCAGAAGTGTTCAGTAGCCCACACTTCTTAAACTTCTTCCCACTGCCGCACGGACAGGGGTCATTACGGCCAATTTTGTCTACGCTTGCTGCCGCATTTGCAACACCCTGGTCTCCAGTTGTAGAACTAGTAGCCTCCTTGGCGGGCGCCGTGTACGTTACTTGCCGGGGAGTTTGGGTGGGTTGTGTTGGGACGCTCACGTTCGTCTTAAAGATTGCATGCACGACTTGCGATCGAATGGCAGCCAAGAGTTGGCTGAAGAGCACGTACGCTTCTTTCTTGTATTCAACCAGAGGGTCCCGCTGGCCATAGCCTCGCAAACCAATTCCTTGACGCAGGTGATCCATGAGCGCCAAGTGCTCTACCCATAAGGTATCAATGATACGAAGTTCCACAGCCCGCTCTACAAGCCGCATGAGGTCTTGCCCCCGTTTGGTAGTATCTCGGCCCACTGGTGTTGAACGAATGGTTTCCTCAAGCACCCCATACGCTTGCTCAAGCAATTCGCCTAAGTGCTTAATGATGGCATCCCGAGCAGCAGCGGTCGTGCCAACCGTACCGGCACGTTTCCGAAATGCCTCCATGGTTAAGCGCTCCTTCAGCGGAATGGGAAAAATCGCGTCGACGGATTCGTAGATCTCATCAAGATTCCACATCTCTTCTCGATCTGCCGAGGTGTGCATGGAAACGATGCGCTCAAGCTCTTCGTTGATTGCTTGCAATACCGCGGGCCGCCTGCCTTCCGGCACCTCAAGGCATCGCACTACTTCGCGCCGGCGTGTGTAAATAACCTCGCGGTGCTTATTGATGACGTCGTCGTACTCAACCAAATGTTTGCGAATATCAAAATTGTGCCCTTCCACCTTCTTCTGAGCGCTTTCAATAGAACGAGAAATCATCTTGTTCTCAATAGGCATGTCGTCTGGTACGCCCAAGCGTTCCATAAGCGACTTCACCCGGTCACCACCAAAAATACGCATGAGGTCATCCTCAAGCGAAAGGAAAAACTGGGAAGAACCAGGATCACCTTGGCGCCCGGCCCGGCCGCGCAGCTGGTTGTCTATACGTCGCGACTCATGACGCTCAGTGCCAACAACGTGCAGGCCGCCCAGCTTCCGAACCTGTTCTGCCTCCTCAGGATCGGTTGGGGTGCCCCCGAGAATGATGTCAACACCACGACCAGCCATGTTGGTCGCCACGGTCACGGCTGCCCGACGGCCGGCCTGCGCAATGATGCTTGCTTCTTTCTCGTGATTCTTGGCATTCAAAATTTGGTGCGCTATCCCTTCGCGATCCAGGAGTCGGGCGAGCATCTCGTTCTTAGCAATGGAAATTGTGCCAATGAGCACAGGCTGGCCTTGCTCATGCCGAACCTTTACATCCCGCACAATTGCCTCGTACTTACCCATCTCCGTTTTGTATACGCTATCCGCGGCGTCTTTACGGACCATGGGCTTGTTCGTCGGGACTGAAACAACTTCAAGATTGTAAATTTTGCTAAACTCTTCTGCTTCGGTGGCGGCCGTGCCAGTCATGCCAGCCAACTTCTGGTACATGCGGAAATAATTCTGGAAAGTGATGGTGGCTAGAGTCTGGGATTCCTGCTTAATTTCCACTCGCTCCTTGGCCTCAATGGCTTGATGTAAGCCTTCGGAATAACGGCGACCAAACATCAAACGACCCGTAAACTCGTCAACAATGACCACTTCACCTTCTCGCACAACGTAATCCCGGTCGCGCTTGAAAAGGGCGTGAGCTTTGAGGGCTTGCTCGATATGGTGAACCATTTCCACCCCGCCAGCGGCGTAGATATTTTCTACGTTCAGCCATTTTTCCATCTTGCTTATCCCTTGCTCTGTGAGCGTAGATGCTCGAAGCTTTTCATCAACGTTGTAGTCTGGCCCTTCTTCCAACCGCTGCACGAGGTCGGCGTACTTGTAGTACTGCTCACTGGGGGTTGTACTGGGTCCCGAAATAATGAGCGGGGTGCGAGCTTCGTCGACCAAAATAGAGTCAACTTCGTCAACAATGGCGTACTGAAGATCACGCTGCACGAGGTACTGGGAATCTGGCACCATGTTGTCGCGCAGGTAGTCAAAGCCAAATTCATTATTCGTCCCATAAGTAATGTCTGCACGGTAGGCTTCGGCCCGACTCACCGGCCGAAGATTTTTGTTGAGCTCGTCACCTTCAAAGGCCGGGTCGTACAAAAACGCCGACTCATGTTGGATGCTCCCCACCGAAAGACCAAGAAAGTGGTGCACCTGACCCATCCAGCGCGCGTCACGTTTGGCCAGGTAGTCGTTCACCGTTACCACGTGCACTCCCTTACCAGCAATCGCATTTAAGTACGAGGGCAAAGTGGCGACCAACGTTTTTCCTTCACCGGTTCGCATCTCAGCAATTTTTCCTTGGTGCAGAATAATGCCGCCAAGCAGCTGCATGTCAAAATGGCGCTGCCCCAACGTACGCCGAGCCGCTTCCCGAACTAAAGCAAAGGCCTCGGGGAGTAAATCATCCAGCGACTCCCCTTTCGTATGTCGGTCGTACAGCGCCTTCGTACGCTTTGGAAAATCAGAATTTTCCAGCGCCTGCATCGCCGGTTCAAGTGCATTAATGCGCTTAACGGTATCTTGTAACGAACCAACTACGCGCTGGTTGGGATCGCCGAAGATTTTCGTAAAGAATGCCATAGCTGACCTATCTTCCTATAAGCCTTCGAAGTTGGCAAGCGTTATAGCCCATGGTGACCGGCTCGTTGAGAAAGCCAGCGTTCCTTTGCCTCCCGGAGCTGGCGCTCCACTTTCTCTACGCAAAGATCAATGGCTTCGTGCATTTCTGTAGCTTTCACCCCGGCTTTGTACGTGGTCCCGCGCCACACGGCTGAAGCCTCCACTCGGCACACTTCACCATGTTTCTGGTGGTGATCGTAGTCTAAGAGTACTTTAATTTCCTCCACGGGTTCGCGACTCAAACGTGCCAGTGCACCGAACTTCTCTTCGACGTACGTGGTAATGCTGGGAGTAAGTTTAAAATCCTTTGCGCTGACGATCATACGGAAGTGATTACGGAGCGAGCGGGTCAAAACCTAAGTAGCGAACCTCTTCTTCAAGCTGAACCCCAAGTTGATCGCGAACCTGCTGCTTGACGTAACTGATGAGAATAACAATGTCTTCAGCCGTGGCATTGCCGGTATTCACCACAAAATTCGCATGTTCGGGAGAAACCATTGCGCCCCCAATTTTCTTCCCTTTCAATCCGGCTTCCTGGATGAGTTTCCCCGCGTGATTGCCGGTAGGATTTTTGAACACGCACCCAGCACACCAGGCACCTTTGGGCTGCCAGGATCGGCGTTCCACGGCCTCCCGAACTAATCGCTGGATTTCTGTGGGCGTCCCAACTTGGAGCTGCAGGCTCGCGCGCAGCACGATGTCGGTATTTGAGTACTTGAACCGGGTATAGCGGTACGAAACATCAAGCGACGCCCGATCGCAAGTCTGCTCATCCCCGTGCTCGTTAACGTACACCACCTCAGTAATAAACTCACTAATTCCATGACCACCGGTCCCAGCGTTCCCCACTACTGCACCACCAAAAGAACCGGGTATGCCCACGGCAAATTCCAGGCCCGTTAAATTCTTGCTTATAGCAGAACGAACGACCCGACTAAGCGCCGTGCCGGCATCCGCTACAATGATGCCATTTTCGAGTACGTCACAGTACGTTGAAGTAAGGTTGACAACCAGCCCGGGAAAGCCTGCATCGGCTGCCAGAACGTTGCTCCCCCCACCCAACGCGGCTACCGGGAGTGCTAACGAACGGGCCAGCTTCACCGCTCGTTGGATGACCTGGGCGTCATTTGATGAAACAAAATACATCGCCGGTCCACCGACTTGAAACGTGGTGTGTTGACTGAGCAGCACATCTTTCTGCACACCGGGGAGCTTCTCGAGTTGTGCGCGCGCGTCATTCATTGACAGCTGCATCGTTGTTACCTATACTATAGCGCAATTTACGTAAACACCAAAAGGAGGAAATAGTGCATTTCCAAAGCGTTGAGCGTTTCCTCCACTGGTTGGAAGCGCTCATGCAGGCTCATGGCTGGTTTGCTGTGGGTGGGTTCATAGCGGGTTGCCTGTTCGTTGGCATCCTGCTCGGGTACTTTGCGTACCGAGGCTTTCGAAGAGTCCAACGAATTGTTGCTCTCGCGGAAGAACGAGGCTTAGAGAAGCTTGAAGTCTGGTCACTCTTTCATTTCAACGGAATTCGGGTGAAACGAGGGAGTGATGTTCGGCGTCGGCCTCGGGGCTACGCCCTGCAAGCGCCAGCCGTACGCGGGCAAGGGACATTGCAAGAAACCGTCCGGGTTGAAGACGGGATACTCACCTACTACTTTCCGGAAAACGATCCTGCAAATCCTGAAGGCATACAATTCCCAGCTGCAGCCACGTGGATACTTGGTAACCCGCCAAATACTGCAGTGCCTATAGAGGTGACGCCCGTCGTCGTGCCCCGGTCAGGCCGGTGGTACCCCGCGATTATCGACACCCGCACCGGTGTTGCCCATCCGCGCTCACATTCCCGCTGGCGTAAGTACTGGGCGCACGGCTACCGTAACCTCTTCATCGGTGACTTTGTTGCTGCCGGTGATCCCATTGGCACAGTACAGTCAGCTACGGGCCTCCATAGCGAGCACGTCGTGCCAGCGCCAACCTCTGGGTTCATCCTGCAGTTCGGCGTTCTCCCCTTTACGCCGGTTGCCGCAAATGCCATTGTCATGCTTTTGGGCGCGCCCCAAGACATGCGTGAGCTCGCCTACCACGGCGACTACGCCGGCTTTCTCAAAGCGCCCGAAGGTGATGTTACAACCTACGTCGGCCGTGTCGTTGAAGCTGGAACCGTTCTCGGTGTTGTCTCATTCCTCATGGGCAGCATCAAGGAACCAATTGTGGCGCCGGTTCGTCTGCGAATTGTGCGTCAGCACATTCACTACGGCGATGCTGTGCAGTACAAGCAAACCCTCTTCACGTACATTCCTATAGAACCCTCCTCACCTCACTGAGGAGGGTTTTCATGTCGGGCAATTTCGGTAAAGTGCGTAATGTCACCCGCCCCAACCGTGAGCACCACGTCGGATGACGATACTTCGGCTTGTAGTATTTCAACGGCGTCAAAAACTTTTGCCGCATATGAGGCCTGCTCGCCAAGAGCGGTAACAATCTCCTGGCTCGAAACTCGTTCCCCATCTTCACGCCCGACAACGTCGTACACTTCCACCACGATAACTCGATCAGCAACCGCTAGCTCCTTCACAAAATTTTTAAGAAACGCTTTTGTGCGGCTATGCAAGTGCGGCTGGAACACACAAACTATTCGCTTGCCCGGGAAAGCCTGACGAGCCGCCGCAAGGGTTGCTCGAAGTTCTGTGGGGTGGTGCGCGTAGTCATCAATAATCGTGGCGCCCTGCCAGGTGCCACGGTTTTCAAACCGTCGCCAGGTACCGGGAAATTCTTGCACCGCCTGAACAATGGTATCAAAAGGAATACCAAGGCTATGACTCACGCACATTGCCGCGAGGATGTTGCGAACGTTGTGTTCACCAAAAAGCTTCGTCTGTACGGTTCCCCGGTAAAGACCCCGCACGGTAAAAGACGTGCCAGCCGCGGACGCAATGACCTCTCCAGCAACCAGGTCAGCATCTTGAAAACCAAAGGTTTTGACTGTACCTTGTGCCCGTTTTCGTAGTAACTCAACACTGGGATCCTGTGCCCAAAGGGTGACACTCCCCGTTGAGGGAACACTAGCCACAAATCGGCCAAACGCGCTCTGCAGCTTTTCGAGCGTGGGGTACACATCAACGTGCTCATGGTCGACATTCAATACAACCGCGTGTTCCGGCTGTACGAAGAGAATCGCTTGGTTGTACTCATCAGCTTCAACGAGCACCTCCTGGCCCTTGCCAATTCGCTCATTGGTATCACCAAAATCCCGCACCCGCGTTCCAACAATAACTGTTGGGTCACGTTGCGCAGCGGTGAGAATCGAGCCGAGAAGAGCGGTCGTCGTAGACTTTCCATGTGAACCCGCCACTGCAATGCCAACGTGCCGCTCGAAGAGTTGTGCCAGCGCTTCAGGGTAGGGCAGAACCGGTATCCGGCGTTTTTCGGCCTCGAGACGTTCGGGGTTATTTGCCCGTATCGCCACAGAGCAAACGACGAGGTCACACAACTCTGGTATAGCGCTAGCCTGGTGAGGCCCAATCCGCACCTGCGCACCATGTTGGCGAAGCCACATTGCCGAAGGTGATTCCGTTAAATCACTGCCCGAGACCACGAGCCCCCGCTCAATAGACCATTTGGCTATAGCAGAAACGCCAATTCCTCCAATCCCTATGAAGTGAACATGCTTTGCGGTGTGGAGGTTCATAAGTATGGGCTCATGAGCGCTACCAGTGTGTGGGCCCCATCAGTATCCCACAAGGATGACACGGCTTGGCTCAACTTCTGAAGCTGTTGCGGATCAAAGCATAGTGCATTGAGGTCAGAGGCCAATGACTGACCACTCACCGCGTTTTGATCACGCACAGGAATACCCCGCTCTTCAAAGACGACAGCATTCTGCACTTGGTGAGAGTGGGGCAAAGGAATGATGACTAATGGTTTTCGGAGCGCCACCAATTCGGCCAGGACATTACTCCCCGCACGGCTTACCACTACCGTGGCCAAGGCGTAGAGGTCTGGCAATGCCGCATTCGTGAAAGGGATTTGCACGTAACCCTTCCGCTGAAACTGAATTTCCTTCCCAGTCCCCGTGATGTGCACAACTTGAAGGTCGGGGTGGAGGAACGGCAGTGCTTCGCCAAACTTCTGGTTCATGCCTAGCGCGCCGGAACTCCCGCCAATAACTAGGAGTGCTGGACGACGTACATCGAGGCCGTACGCGGCGGCCGCACGATCACGATCTCCGGTATAGAGGTCGGCTCGGAGTGCAAAGCCAACGACCGTAACTGGAGGCTTGAGCAAATGCGCGGCCTGCTCCGTTGTGGCGGTACGGATCCGGGAAACCCCGGCGATAAGCCGGTTGGCAAGGCCGAGCGTCGCGTCTTGCTGGTACAAGAGGACGGGGATGCGCAACGCCCGCGCTGCCCAGGCCACTGGCACGGCAACATAACTTCCAGCCGAAACAACCAAAGCCGGGTGCAGGCGGCGAAGCCGAGTCCAGGCAAGAAGGGTTGCCCAAGCAATGACCGGAACATCAACAAGAGTCCGAAGTGAAAAGTACCGTCGCAACTTTCCAGCTGGAATTGCAGAGAATGGAATCCCGGCGTCCCCCACAACCTGCCGCTCCAGCCCCCGCCGTGAACCCCAAAAATGCACTACCGTTCCTGGTTTTGCCCGTTTGAGTGCGCTGGCTACAGCGAGCAATGGGTTCACCGATCCCAGCGTCCCGCCCCCAACCAAAAGAATAGTGCTCATACGCGAATAGTCCGTGAGTAATTCAAGAGGATACCTGCCGCGACTAATGAAATGACCAGTGATGACCCGCCGTTGGAAATGAATGGCAAAGGTTCACCGGTAAGCGGCAAAACTGACGTGAGTGCTCCAATATTTATAAAAGCCTGCATCCCAAACCAGCACACGATGCCAGTAATGACGAGTTTCACGTAGCTGTCTGACGCCCGTCGGGCTAGATGGACACCTCGCCAAACCACTGCCACGTAAAGGGCAATGAGGCCCGCGCTCAGGAAGAAACCGAGTTCCTCTGCGGCGATGGCAAAAATAGAATCCCCTTCTGCTTCGGGCAGGTAGTTGAACTTCTGAATAGAGTGCCCGAGACCCCGCCCAAAAAGGCCACCCGAACCAATAGCGAGGAGCGACTGGTTAATGTGGTACGCAGAGCCCTGGGTGTCGTCACTTGGATTGAGGAAAACGGTGAGTCGAGCAGCGCGGTACGGAGCTACCTGGATGAGTAACGCCAGCCCAATCGCGGTAATGGCGGCGATCCATGCAAAGTGCTTCACTGGCGCCCCCACCACAAAGTACAAGATTATGCTCACCGCCATGATGACAATCGCGGTGCCTAAGTCAGGCTGAAGGACCAAGATGAGGACAACTGTTCCAAGAATGCCCAGGAGGGGGAAAAGGGTTTCTCGCGGCTCCGCACGGTCGATGCGCAAGCCCGTAAGCCACCGACCGAGAAAGACAACGATGGTGAGCTTTACCAGTTCCGAAGGTTGGAAGAAAAAACCGCCGAGGACTACCCAGCGCTTAGCACCCAGCAGTTCAGGCCCCAAACCGGGAACAAACGGCAGGAGCATGAGGGCAACGGAAAAAACAAAGAGGGGTGTGGCGAATTTCTCCAGCAAACGCAAATCTAGTCGCATGGTAACCACCATGAGCAATAGGCCGAGGACCAAGGCAATTGCCTGTTTCTTCAACAGCGCATTTGGGTCACCCAGAGACTGGAATGAGACAACGCTGCTGGCGGAAGAAAAAATAATAATGCCAAATACGCACAGGAGAACGATGAGCGCCAGGAAAAGGGAGTCGGGTTGACGAAGGGTGGTCATAATGCGCGGACTGCAGTGGTGAACTGCGCGCCCCGATCAAATTCATTCGTAAATATGCCAAAACTCGCAGCGCCTGGCGAAAGCAGAATAGTATCTCCGGTTTGAGACTGCTTCCAGGCTACTCGCACAGCTTCACGCATGGAAGTTGCAGCCACCGTGGGACACTCTAAGCGCTTCTTGAGTAATTTGGTCGCTGAACCAGGTAAGAGCACCACACACCGAGAACGCTTTGCTGCATGCAACATAGGGCCAAGTGGTAAGCCCTTGTCAGCGCCCCCCGCAATGAGTATGAACGAGCCGGCCACGCTCTGCATGCCAAAGGCTGCTGAGATTGGGTTCGTCGCGGTTGTATTGTTGATAAAGGTCCGCCCCCTATACCTGCGTATGACCTGGAAACGTTCCGGCACCCCCGTGAAGGTGCAGAGCCGCTTCGTAATGACCCTTCGGGGCACGCCCCAAGCAGCAGCCGCAAGAGCAACGGTAACCGCATTACGGAGCGAACCCACATCCTGAATGCGGAGTGTGCGAGTTTGCACAAGGCGCCGACCGTGGAGCACAATCCACCCATTACGGATGTAGGCATCTGACTTTGGCTGGGATACGAGGCTCGAAAAAAATCGTTTCGCCGGAGATTGAATATTTCCAAACTGTGGCCACTCACTATCCAGTGGCAGGATGAGTGTGCTGTGCCGATCCTGCCCGGCCGACAACCTGGACTTCACCCGCGCATACGTCCGCATAGACCGGTGTCGATTCAAATGGTCGGGGTAGAGATTAGTAACAATCGCGAGTTTTGCCGCCAGGGGAACTTCCAGTGCTTCGAGTTGGAATGATGATAACTCGAGAATCACCGGCGTCTCAGGCTGCAATTTCTGAATGTCCAATGGGGACCGCCGAACATTTCCCGCCAGTTCTACGCGCCGGTGAACCCCCCGGAGCACATGCGCTAGCCACGAAACGACAGTAGACTTCCCCTTGGTACCCGTCACCGCAATGACCGGGTTGTCGTGCAACGCGCGAAACCAGCCAATATCGGTTACCAGACTTGCTCCTGCCTGCCGGGCCCGCTTGAGGTAGGGATGAGTGAGCGGTACGCCAGGGTTCTTCACCACCCAATCAACTTTCGCCGACGCCGTACGAACCGTGGGCCCAAACGCATACGCGATGTTCAGCGCTCTCAGCCGCCGCCTGACGTCCTTGAAAACCGCCGCTGGCTTTTCATCAAGAGCCAAAACTGACTGCGCGTGCCCGAGCGCCGCTGCCCGGACACTGGCTTCTCCCCCACCCTGTACGCCCAGACCAAGGACTGCTACCCGTAAACCTCGAACATCACCCGGCAATGAAGCACGTGAGATGACGGTCAAGGTATTTGCGTGACCGTGCCCTTCTCGGCGGTGGGAAGGGAGTCGCCGTTCCTCAAAAGTGCAAACCGGAGAAATTTCGATATGCCGGGTGAGAATGCCAGAGCGACGAAGCTGCCAGTGCAACCCCTGTCGAAGATCGACGTGCACATGCCCTGCATGGCGCCCTACACCGTGACCGCCAAAAGCGCGGGCTAACTTTTGCGTGCGCTGCCGATCGTGGCCCGAATAACAATCACCGCAGATTGCTGGACCCAGCCACACCCGGACATCCTGCATGCGTACACCGTGCTTCTGCAGTGCCGCCAAGGCCACGGCCGCGATCCCGTTCACAGCACCCCGCCAACCCACATGGAGCGCACCAATCCAACCCGTACGGGGATCCGCCAAAAGCACCGGTACGCAGTCAGCGGTAAAGATTCCCAAAGCGATTCCCGGTCGCTGGGTAAGCAGACCGTCAGTGCGCGGAAGGTACGTAGCCGGGTCAAGGGCGCCTGCACCACACTGCTCGTCGTCAACAATCCGCACCTTTGTACCATGCACCTGCCGCCCTAAGGTAAGGTGATGAACGTTAACATGAAGCTGTTTCGCAAAATGCGCGCGCGAGCGCCGAACACTCTGCCGGGTGTGACCGGAAAAAGTGAGCGGCTGCGCTGATTTTGGCGCCGTCCCGTGTGTAATTCCTGGCAGTGTACGCAGAATCGCTGACTGAAAAACCTGCATGCATCCAGCATACCATGGGCATTCGTCAAGGTCGAAAAACTATTAGAGCGTCCGGTCGATGAGGTAGAGGACCACGCCAATGACGGCCATGACCGCGGCGATGACCCAGAAGCGCATGACAATTTTTGACTCCGGCCAACCAATTGCTTCCAAGTGGTGGTGCAGGGGCGCGGAGAGGAATACCTTTTTCCCACGCAAACGCTTCGAGGTGAGCTGTACAATGACGCTCCCCGACTCCAAAACAAACAGCAGCCCAATAATTGGCAGGAGGAGAGCGGTATTCGTGAGCATGGCTACTATGCCTAAGGTAACGCCTAAAGACATGGCCCCGGTGTCCCCCATGAAGAACCGGGCGGGCGGGATGTTGAACCACAGGAACGCGAGCAGGCCACCGGCAATGACGGCGCAGAAGGTAGCGAGTTCATACCGTCCTTGCGCAAAAGCGATGGCGCCAAACGCCACGAAAGCAGCAAGGAGCGTACCCCCGGCCAGACCATCAAGGCCGTCGATCTCATTTACTGAAAACGCCGTCGAAACAATGACGATGATGAAAAGCGGGATATACCACAAGCCAATTTCAAAATTCCCCAGGAAGGGAACGTGCATGGTACTAAACCCAAGTTTTGAGAAGAACCACCACGCTCCCACGACGGCAATAACGGTGTAGATGAGCAGTTTGTGCCGAACCTGCAATCCGCCGCCCTTGGGCCCCCACCCCCGGACATTGAAGTAGTCGTCAACCAAACCAACCACCGCCGACGCCACAAGGGCCCCAATAGGCAGCCATGTCTGCTGACGAGTAAGGAAATTCAACTCATGCCAAAAGCCGCTCGGTACAATTTGCCGAATGATGAAGAACAACAGCGCTATGACAGCGGCAGTTAACCAAATGATGACACCACCCATTGTGGGTGTCCCAGACTTCTTCTCGTGGAATTTCGCAAAGATTGGCGCGTCGGCAGCGGCGCGAATTTTCTTGCCCAGCTGGTAGCGGTACAGAAAACCCGCCCACAATGGCGTAAAGAGCATCGCCGCAATGAACGCGAAGGTGGCGAGAAAAAAAATGCGGATAACCGGAACTTCATCAATCATACGGGCACTTGCTGGATACGCAGGAGGAAGAGCCCCCAAGCGATACCGAAATTACAGAACACCGCGGCGCTGTGCAGGAGGCCAATGGTCTTGGGTTGACGACGACGCAGGACAGGCAGCATACCAATAATGCAAAGGATTGTCATGACGGTGGCAATGCCCGGCACCAGCCAGACTTGCCACCAGGAGCCAATGCCATCAATGCCAAACGGAATGCTATAATGAGTGACGATATTCTCTGTTCCTGGCGGATAGCCGCTGATCACTATGCCCCACGCAAGCGCTAATCCAATACCTGACCCAATGGCAGGCCAGCGTTCTGACGATTTCCAAAGCGGCGCAACTGCCCGGTGGATCCACCTTCGGCCTTGGGTACGCCGAGTTATTGTTGGTGTGCTTATAGGGGTCATGGCTACACTCCAGATTACCTCGATGCGGGAGGAAGTCCAGACCGTAGACGAAGGTGTCCACCTCGCTTCCGGTGTAAGTTACTGGGTAACCCGAGATTTCCGCCTCAACGAGGAGCACCCGCCACTCATCAAGCTGCTTGCGGCGGTACCAGTCCTCCTGGCTCGACCAACGATTCCGCTGGATGCACCATCGTGGCAAGAAGGCAACCAGTGGGCATTTGCCCGCGATTTCCTTTACCACAGCGGGAATAATGCTGATCAGCTCCTCTTCCTGGGCAGGCTGGCCATGGTGGCGCTTGGTGCAGGACTGGGGCTCATGCTGTACCTCTGGGGTCGGAAACTCGCGGGTGACGTGGGTGGGCTTTTTACCCTTGGGTGGTATGCTCTCGATCCAAATTTCCTAGCCCACGGACGCTACATCACTACTGACGTCGGCGTGACCCTTGGGTACGCCGCAACCCTCTACCTTTTAGTGAGGCTCTTCGAAAACTGGACCCGCAAACGGTTACTCATCTTTGCCCTAGTATTCGGTCTGGCCCAAATGGCCAAATTCTCTGCCGCCTTCTTACTCATCATCGCCGTCTGCGCAACGTTCATCTTCTTTGTTAGGCAATCACGAAATTTCCGAGTGGGACTGCGCAAATCAGCAACCATTCTCCTCGTGAGCATAGTTGGAACAATTGTTACGGCGATGGTCTGCTACTTTGGGCAAGTTCGCACGGGCAACGATGACCCGTGGGTAGCCGCCCTTCTCGCTGAACGCGAGCGTGTCGTCACCCAAGATCGCATCGAGCAGCAGCCGTCAGCTGTCCAGCGGGTCATTCGCCTGACTGATCCCACTACCCGTCTGGGCCGGACAGTGCAAACCCTCGTTCTACACACCCCTGTACCCGCATGGTCGTACCTCAAAGGCTTCGCCCTCGTGGTCAACCACGAGTACTGGGGCCACCTCGCCTACCTCAATGGCATGTACTCGAACTTTGGCTGGTGGTGGTACTTCCCCTTTGCACTCTTTGTCAAACTGCCCGCCGCTACGTTGGTGATGAGTCTCCTGGCCTTTGCCGGCTTTCTGTACGCACGCCTGGTTAAACAGCAAAAGTTTGCGACTGGCTACAGCCTGATCATGGGTGCAGCGATTGCGTACTTATTCTGGAGCATGTCCAGCAGCCTGAACCTTGGCATTCGCCACATCTTCCCGGTGTACGCAGCGTTTTTCGTGGGCATTGGCACATTCCTCACAAATGCATTTAGCCATACAAAGCGTTTCCTCCGCATCGTGCTGGGGGGCATTGTGCTGATCTACATTCTTACGAGTGCGCTCGCCTACCCGGCCTACACGTCGTACTTCTCAGAGTTTGCCGGGGGTTCTTCGCAAGGTTCTCGCTACCTCGTGGATTCGAACATTGATTGGGGCCAAGACCTCAAACGGCTTGCACACTACCTGCGCGAGCGGAACATCCCCTTCGTGTGCATGAGCTATTTTGGCCAAGCTGACCTTACGTACTACGGCATTGACTACCGCTACTTGCCCACAGCTGCAGATCCCCATTCCCCCGCCGACGTAAACTGCGTCGTTGCCATTAGCATTACCAGCCAGCTTTCGCAGGACGGAGCATACTGGTGGCTCAATGCGTACGAGCCCGATGCCCGAATCGGCGGGTCCATTAATGTCTTCGACTTCCGCGACGGCCGAGCGCCTAGACCTGCTCATTGACGCTACGAGCTTTTTTTAGCATAATGTAACTACCATGCTCACAGGAAACGCGCGATCATGAAGTCGGCGACCCTGGCAAAAATCCTCACCAATGCCAATGTCCTCCCCGAAGCAGATCTTTCGGGGGCGGTTTCGGCTGCAGAAAAAGCCAACCTTGATTTAGACCGGTACCTTGTTGACCATAACATTTTGTCTGAGAACGTATTGTACGAAACCATAGCGTCGTACTACAAGCTGCCGTTCATAGACTTGCGCCAAGTCACCATTCGTAAAGACGTGCTGGAAGCCGTCCCCGAACCGCTGGTACAAGTCCACCAAGTCGTGGCCTACGACATGGACCCTAAGCGCATAAAGCTCGCCACATTGGACCCCCGTGACCTCCAGACCATTGAGTTCATTAAGAAAAAAACGGGCCTCCAAGCCGACATTGCCATTACCACCCCGTCAAGCATTAAGAATGCGCTGTCACAGTTCCACAAAGGTTTATCCGCTACCTTCAAGGAAATCGCGAGGGAGCCAGTCGATACCGACGCTGAGGGTGGGAAGAAGCTCACTGAACTTGCTGAGGATGTGCCAATTATCCGCATCGTCGACAGTATGTTGGAGTATGCGATATTCGAAAGCGCCTCAGACATCCACATCGAACCGCAGGAGGCCGACCTCGTCGTCCGGTATCGCATTGATGGCCGGTTGAAGCAGGTCATGACCCTTCCGAAAACTACGCAATCGGGGATCATTGCCCGTATTAAAATTCTCTCAAACCTCAAAATAGACGAACACCGACTCCCGCAAGATGGCCGCTTTACCATAACCACAAAAGACTACAAAGTCGCTTTCCGGGTTTCCATCCTGCCGGTGTACGACGGTGAAAAAGCGGTCCTCCGTTTGCTCAATGAGTCCGCGCAGGTACTCTCCCTGGAGCAACTTGGCTTGCAGCCAAAGCCCTTAGAAATGCTCAAGCGCAATATTAAGAAGCCCCACGGAATCATCTTGGTCACTGGGCCAACCGGTTCAGGGAAAACCACAACCCTCTACACGGTACTCAACATCCTCAATAAACCCGAGGTTAATATTTCAACCGTGGAAGACCCAATTGAGTACCGCATGCCCCGGGTTAACCAAAGCCAGGTGAACCCGAAAATCGGCTTTACTTTTGCCGGTGGCTTGCGCTCCCTTTTACGCCAAGACCCGAACATCATTATGGTTGGAGAAATCCGTGACAACGAGACTGCGGAAATTGCCGCGAACGCGGCCATGACTGGGCACCTGGTGCTTTCTACGTTGCACACCAATGACGCCGTTACCGCGCTCCCCCGCCTTGGAGAAATGGGCGTACCCTCGTTCCTGATCGCATCCACCACAAACATTCTCATGGCCCAGCGTCTGGTCCGAAAAATTTGCCTTCACTGTATCCAAAGTTACACGCTCTCCAAAGCAGCTGTCGAAGACCTCAACAAGCAGTTTGACGTCCAGTTCATCATGAAGACGCTTGCCCGTGAAGGGGCGATTATGTCGGAAACTGCGCCAATCGAGTCCTTACTCTTCTACCGCGGTAAGGGGTGCAAGCAGTGCAACCACGAAGGCTACAAGGGCCGTATTGGCATCTACGAAATTATGGAGGTTTCGCACGACATTGCTGACCTCATATTGAATAAAGGGACAACCGAGGACCTGCGGCGAGCCGCCGCGAAGCAGGGCATGCTCACTATGGCCGAAGACGGATTCATTAAGGCCAAGTACGGCATAACGACGATCGAAGAAGTACTCCGCGTTACTAAAGAGTAACCATGCCCGTCTACTCCTACGTCGCCCGTAACCTGCAGGGCGCAACCATCCACGGTGCACAGGACGCGAAAGACGAACACTTTCTCGCTTCTTTGCTGCGGGTGCGGGGTCTTACGCTCGTGAGTAGCCGCCCAACGACAGTCCAGCAGAAAAAGAAGTTCTCACTGAACATCAGTTTTGGCGGGGTGCCGGTCATGCAGAAAATTGTTTTTCTACAGAACCTGCAGGTCATGGTCCGGACGGGTTTTTCCCTGGGTCATGCCCTCGACGTCCTTACCCAGCAAACCGAACATAAGGGTTTTCGGGGAATCATCCAAGAGCTTGCCCATGACGTTGAAGGCGGGGAAACCCTTTCGTCTTCCTTGGCCAAGCACCCAAAGGTCTTCCCCGAACTCTTCGTCAACATGGTGGCCGCAGGCGAAGTATCGGGAAAACTCGATGAGGTGCTCTTGCGCCTCACGGTGCAGCTAAAGAAAGACCACCAGCTGGTCGCGAAGGTGCGGGGCGCCTTAACCTACCCGACGATTGTTGTGGTGGCTATGATTGTCCTGGGCTTTGTCATGATGGTTGCGGTGGTCCCGAAACTTTTAGAAATATTCACCCAGTCAGGCGGCACCCTGCCCCTGCCAACGCGAATTCTCATTGCTCTCTCAGACTTCTTGCGCCACTACATCGCGTTTATCATCCCCGGAACAATTGGGCTTATTTTCCTTTTCCGGTGGTGGATCCACACTCCAAAAGGCCGATTACTTTGGCATAAATTTCTTCTTCGCTTACCAATTATTGGTCCCATTTTAAAGAAGATAAACCTTGCACGCTTCACTCGAAACTTAAGTTCACTCTTAAAGACAGATATTCCAATTGTACAGACGTTCCAAATTATTTCTCGAACAATTGGGAATGTCGTTTTCCGACAGTCGCTAGAGCGCACGGCAGAAGAACTCAAGAAGGGTTCCAGCGTTGCCAAGGTGCTCATGACCAGCCCAAAGCTCTACCCCCCAGTAGTATCGCAAATGGTTGCCGTTGGCGAAGAGAGCGGTACTCTTGATACAATAAGCGAAGAAATCGCCAAGTTTTACGAAGAAGAAGTGGACCAAATCATGGCGAACCTAACTTCTATTCTGGAACCTATCCTCATCTTGCTCCTCGGCGGCGGCGTTGCTGGCATCGTGGTCGCTGTCATTCTGCCAATTTACTCGTTAACCGACCAAATCAACTAGCATGAGCATGCTTCGCCCCTACAGTAATGCCATGGGCATCGATGTGAGCGACCAGGTCGTTCGCATGGTGCAGCTCGTGCCGCGCGGAAAAGGTTTTTCGCTGCGTTCAATAAGTGCACGTCCGCTCCCCGATAAAACCATTGTGGAAGGCGAGGTTCGTGACCAGCAAGCCATGGTAACGGTCCTAAAGGACCTCATTAGCAAGCCTCACCACCGTCATCCAAGTTCTCGGGCGGCAATCATTTGCTTGCCCGAACGAAAAACTTTTACAAAGATTATTGACGTTCCGCTCATCGCTGACACGCCTTTCTCGGCGTCCCTCCAGCAAGGTCTGGTCCAAAACATTCCTATGAAGCTCGACGAGGCCTACGTCGACTGGCAGTACGTTACCCAGCCCCAACCCAACGATAAGCTGGCACGAGTTATAGTGAGCGTTGCCCCCCAGTTACTGGTGGAAGGGTACATCGCTGCCTTCCAAGCAGCAGGGATTATCCCCATTGTGTTTGAACCTGAATCCGCCGCGCTCAGCCGCGTCGTGCTCAATACCCGCCAAGCAGCCGGCGGACACATGATTATCGATCTGGGTGCAACTCGCACAGGCATAATCATTACGGAAGGCGACCTGGTAGCGTACGCATCCACAATGCCTCTCTCGGGGAATGGGCTTACCGCGCTCCTCCAAACCAAGCTCGGATTAACGGCCGACGAAGCCGAACAGGCAAAGCGTATTTGTGGCCTTGACCCCAAACGGGGCAAGGGCGCGGTCCGGAGCATTCTCGAAACGGAGTTTCGGCCGCTCTTCCAGCGCATGCTCGAAGTCATTAGCTACTACGAAGAACATGCACCGAAGGAAGCAAAGGTCCAGGACATTACCCTGGTGGGCGGCGGCTCACAACTCATCGCCCTCAGCCCCCTCATGCAATCTACCTTGTCGCTCCCTGTCCAGGTTGGGAGCTGGCCCGAAAATATCTCCACCCCCACGAAAGAAGTAAAGTCCGTAGGCGCCTCTTACCTGACTGCCCTAGGTCTTGCTCTCCGAGGCGCTCAACGATTGCCGCTGACCGCACCAAAAGACCTATGATGCTACTGAATCTCACCTCCCCCCAGATGCAGCAGACCTTACGCGAGCATGTGCTGCTGGCTGCTGTTCGCGGCGTTGTACTCACCCTCGCACTCACTGCGCTCGTTGGCACCGCAATTGCAGGCATTGGCCTAGCCCAACTAAAAAGCCGCGCCAGCGCAGTTGAGCAAGAAGCAGCGCAGTCTACCCTGCTCCTCAACGCGCAGTCCCAGGGTTCGATTGCGGAAACTACCCAACGGGTCAACAGCCAAGTCCGATCACTCATGGACGTCCAAAAACGATTCGTATTCTGGACCCCCATCATCCAGCACCTGGCAAGTATAACGCCAAGCACTATCTCCCTCCGCACTGTAAGCTGCTCAGTGAAGAACGGCACGTGCACGGTGAGTGGCATAGCCTCGACCCGCGAAGCCTACACCGCGTACGAAAAAACCCTAGAAGAGAGCGACTACTTCTCAAATGTCGTGTTCCCGCTCATGACGAAGCGGACCAACCTTGACTTCAACGTTACTATGAAAGCAGTATTCACTTTGTAGTATGCGCACCCTTTCCCCCAAAGCGCTTCTCTGGGTCTGGGTTGGTGCCGGTGTCGTTGTCACTGGAGCTTTCGTATGGCTCATTCTCATTTTCTTTGGTGGCAAGCTCAGTAGCAACGCGGCAACAATCGAAGATGCCCTCCTTACTGTGGAGCTCAATCGCCGAGAAGCGCAGAACATCTCCACATTGCAAAAACAAGTGGCCGAGATTCAAAGCAAAGCTGCAAAACTTGATGTCGCTTTCGCAAGCCGAACCGAAGCCCTAAAGCTGGTTGAGTACTTTGAGCAGCTTGCCGCAAAGCACAATTTGGAAGAGGACTTTAGTCCCGTAGAGCCTCTCCGAAACCCAACCACCCGACCGGGCGTATTCACGGTTGAAGAACGGGATTTTTCCTTAAACATTACCGGCAGCACCGAGAATGTTCTGGCCTTCTTGCGGGATATTGAAATTCAACCAGCGTACATGCTCGTCAACACCTTCTCCCTCCAACGGGCAAGCGAGGAAAGCGCAACCCTCACTCTAGCGGGCACAATCCCATGGCACTAGCATTCCTAAAAAAACTCCGAGGTAAAAAGCGCCACCTGCAGCTGAATATGAGCGCTGTGCCTCTCATTGCGGGCATTACCTGCGCCATCATTGGCGTTATTGGGCTCGCCGGGCTCGGTTGGTTTGGCTATACGAAAATCTACACGCCGTACATAGTGAACACCGTCCCCGAAGAACGGATTACGCAGAAGCAGGAGAAACTGAATGTGAAGGACTTTGAAACCGTCAGCAAGAAGTTTGAGGAGAAGCAAAGCGAGCGGGCAGCAGCTGAAAATCCATTCTAACGCCCACCTTGACGCCAAGTGACCGGCGCGGTAGAGTACATGCACTCTAACTTGGTTTTTGCGATGTATGGCCCACGTAAAAGGGGTAGGCACAACTAGTCTAGGCCGAGATTCCCAATCGAAGCGCCTAGGAATAAAGGCGTATGCCGGTGAAGTAGTGCGGCCCGGCTCCATCCTCGTCCGACAGCGCGGTACGGCTATTCGAGCAGGCAAAAACGTCCGCCGTGGGGGGGACGATACCCTCTACGCCCTTCTGAAAGGCAAGGTCAGCTTCCGGGTACGCAAAGTCCGCCGTTTCGACGGCTCACTGCGCCAGAGCCGCTTCGTCGACGTCGTCTAACAAGAGGCCTAGCGTTCCCCTTTCCCGCTGCTGCGGCCAATTTTTCGTTTCTTTGCAGCCGCAATGAAATCTCGGAATAATGGCTGGGGCCGCAAGGGGCGGGAGGTGAACTCCGGATGGAACTGCACGCCCACAAACCACGGGTGATCTTTCAATTCAATAATTTCTACAAGTTTCCCGTCTGTTGACGTCCCCGCAATCCGGAGACCTGCTTTTTCAAGCGTTTCACGGTACTCGTTATTAAACTCATACCGATGACGGTGACGCTCACGCACTTGGGTCTCACCGTAGGCCCGGGCACTCAAGCTCCCCGGGGTTAAGGCGCACAACCAGTCGCCTAAGCGCATTGTTGCGCCGTAGTCTTGCGAAAGCAATTTCTTTTCCTGCTCCGGCATAATGTGAATAACCGGCGTCTTTGCATCTGGTTGAAACTCGGTGCTCGTTGCATCTTTCAGACCCGCTACATGGCGGGCAAAATCAATTGTTGCAATCTGCATACCCAGGCAAAGTCCAAAGTACGGGACTTGCTCTTCACGGGCATACCGCACGGCCGAGACTTTTCCTTCTACACCACGGGCGCCGAACCCACCGGGCACGACAATCCCATCTGCTTGCCGTAGCGTGTCCCAAGATCGGCGGTCACGCTCTTCCAGCTTCTCAGCATCCACCCACGAAAGCGTCAGTTTAGCTCCATTGGCGTAGGCTGCGGCTCGCAGGGCCTCGACGACCGATAAGTAGGCATCACCGTGTTCAACGTACTTCCCAACGAGCACAATGCTCAGGGTTGGCTTCCCATTTCGTGATCGTCGCACAAGTTCACGCCAGGGTGTGAGCTGGGGGCGTCGGTTATCCAAATCTAAGGCGGTGAGCACGGTCTTAGTAATCCCGTGCTTTTCCATGTCCAGAGGCACGTCGTAGATGCTCCGGGAAGTTTTGGCAGGAATAACCGCGTGCAAAGGCACGCCACAGAAAAGACTCAGCTTCTCCAGATGGTCTTTCCGTATGGTCTCATCTGCTCGGGCGATAATGACGTCTGGGTGAATACCGGCACGCTGTAACTCTCGCACCGAAGCCTGCACGGGCTTCGTCTTAAGCTCTTTAGTAGTTTTGAGGTACGGCAACAGCCCTACATGCACAAACAAGACGTGGTTACCAAACTCATGACGCATTTGCCGCGCTGCCTCGAGGAAAGGCTCGCCCTCAATGTCCCCCACCGTACCGCCAATTTCCATAATCAGGACATCCGGCTTCTGCGCCTCTGTCACCTCTCGAATAGCCTGCTTCAGTGCCTCGGTAATGTGCGGGATTATCTGAATAGTTTTCCCCAGGTACCGACCCGCCCGTTCCTGGGCAATGACCCGTTGGTAGAGCTGGCCCGTGGATACCGAGGAGGACTTCGTTAATTCAACATCCAAAAAGCGCTCGTAGTGGCCCAGGTCCAAATCGGTTTCTGTACCGTCCCGAAGCACAAACACTTCCCCGTGCTGGTACGGATTCATGGTGCCCGGATCAACGTTGAGGTAGGGGTCAAACTTAATGGAAAAAACCGAAAATTTTGCGGCCTTCAAAAGCGCGCCAATGGATGCGGCCGCAATGCCTTTCCCCAAGCCTGAACAAACTCCACCTGTAACGAAAATGTACCGAGTGCGGCGAGCCGTCATACTTCTACTGTAAAGGTTACGAGATGTCCGTCAAGGTTCCAGGTTACCCGATGTTGACCGGCTGACTTAATATTCTCCATATCTTCACCAACCTGTTCTGGGACGGGGGCATGTAACTGCTTTGCCACCGCCTGCCGGACCGCCTGAGCAGTAATCGCGGCGTACAGGGTGCCGCTAGGTGCCGTGGGAGCAGTGAGCCGAATAGTAACGCCGCTGAGAGCCTCTCGGAGCTGCGCATTTGCTTTATTTTTTTCCGCTACTCCCGCTGCATCCGCGCGCTGCTGATCATGCGCCGCTTGCAAGGCTTTCTGCGTTGCCGGCTGGGCCAGTTTACGTGGGAAAAGAAAGTTCTGGGCGTACCCATCGGCAACCGAGGCGACTTGCCCAACTTTGTAGGGTGGCAGTGATTTGAGAAAAACTACTTTCATGGCTTTAAAGATTTTACAATTTCCACCGCCTTATCGAGCTGGACATCCGTCGAGACGTCCGCGTTGAACTCAACGATAACATCCGGAGTGATGCCAGTGCCATCGATAGAGCGGCCCTTTGGCGTTTGCCAGGTCGCAACGGTGAGCTTGAGTTGAGAGCCATCGGGCAGGTCCTGCAGCGTTTGCACGCTCCCTTTCCCAAAGGTCTTCTCCCCCACAATGGTCGCGCGCTGCGCATCTTGCAGGGCGCCAGCGAGTATTTCGGCAGCGGAAGCGCTTCCTTCATTCACAAGAATGACTAGTGGGACACGAGGCAGACGTGCCTCCCGCGTAGCCGAATCAGTTGTAACCTCACCCCGCGCATTCACCTCTCGGACCACAAGCTGCTTACCCATAAATTCCCCAGCGACTTCCACTGCAACATCAAGTAAACCACCGGGATTGTTCCGCACATCAAGCACAATGCCGTTGGGCAGATCGAGAAGAAGTTCTCGAATGATCGCATCCAAACGCGCTAACGTATCATCATTGAAACTCACCAATGAAATGTGCGCGATATTCCCTTCTAACTTTTCATTCGTAACACTGGAGATGGTAATGCGCGCGCGCGTGACGGTAACCGTTTGCTGCTTGCCGTCCCGTTCGATAAGCAAGGTAACCTTGGTGCCTGCTTCTCCCCGGATGCGACGAACGACTTCATCAATGCTTAGACTCGTAACGTCTTCATCATTAACTGTAAGCAGGTAGTCCCCCGCGCGTAAGTCGGCTTTCTTCGCGGGTGAATCAGGCAACGGCGCAATGATTGCTGGGCGCTTTTCCTTATACCCTATTTCGGCGCCAATACCTTCGATGCTCAAATCCAAATCATCCCGAAATTGCTTTGCCGCCGTAGGGGTGAGGAAATTTGAGTACGGATCACCCAGACTTCGTACTAACCCGTTCATAGCCCCGTAGAAGAGCTCTTGCTGGTCAATTGGCTGCCGAACGTAGTCTGAGCGAATGTGTTCAAGGGTCGAATCCAAAACCGACTCGGCGCTTGGCACGAGGTTCGCAGAAGTTCGAAAGGCATCCAAGGGGTTGGTAAGGCCCTGCTCTCGATTGGCTACCCAGTACCCAGCGATGAACCCCACACACAGCAAAATTGCAAAGGTTACGGGCAGCGTTGCCAGTGGAATTCGAGGTGGTCGGGAAGGTTGGTCACCGTTCATATGCGAGAAATATCAGCGCCGAGCTGCCGGAGGCGGTCTTCAAGCTTCACGTATCCGCGGTCGAGATGCTCAATACCCTCTAACGTGCTTGTCCCTTTCGCCAACAGCGCCGCCACCACCTGGGCCATGCCAGCGCGGATGTCCGGAATAACCAAGTCGGCCGCCTGCAATGGCGTTGGGCCGCTTATTTCTGCATAGTGTTGGGCATGCCGTTCAGCAAATCGGCATTGGTCTTGCCCACAAACATCGGAAACGCTCACCTGGGCGCCCATGCGTACAAGGTCACGGGTGTACCCAAAGCGATCCTCATAAATCGTTTCATGAATGTGCGACGTACCCTGAGCTTGCGTGAGGAGGGTAAGGGTGGGCTGTTGCCAATCGGTCATGAATCCGGGATGCGTGTCGGTCCACAAATCCAGGGCATGCAACTCGCCGGGTCGCCAGAAGCGTATGCCGTCTGGCTGCACTTCAAAAGCTGCCCCCAAACGTCGAACGACATTCAAGAAAGTAATCATGTGCTGCTGTTCGGCGCCCTCGATGAAGACATCTCCGCCCGTACCAATAGCCGCCGCCGCAAAAGACACTACTTCATTGCGATCAAAACCAACTCGATGCCGCGCGCCGTGCAGCTTGCGAACCCCCTCAACTTCTAAACGACGATCCGCGCCCAGGTGAATCAGCGCCCCCATATTCTGTAGGAACATTATGAGCTCAAGAACTTCTGGCTCAATGGCAACGTTGGTTACCCGAGTACGCCCTTCCGCGAGGACCGCCGCAAAGAGGATTGTCTCTGTGGCGCCAACGCTGGGGAAAGGCAAGTGAATATCGGCGCCGCGAAGTCGCTGTGCTTCCGCAATGTATGCCTCGTTCGTTTCGGTCACTTTCGCACCCATTGCCCGCAAAGCATCCAGATGCAAATTCACGGGTCGGGGCCCGATTTTGTCACCCCCAAGAATGGGCACTTGCGCGTGCTGACCACGATGAATGAGCGGCGCCAGCGCCAAAATGGGGATGCGATTCTTCCTGGAGAGTGGGTGCACAACCGTGGTTGTGAGGGTCGGGGTGTGGATGTGCACATTGGAGCCTTCCCACTCGACTGCCGCACCAACCCGCTCTAGCAGCTCACTCGTGATTTGTGTGTCCCCTAAATTTGGGCAATTCTCAAGGCGACACGGCTCATTAGTTAACAACGACGCGACCATGAGCTTGGTCGCGGCATTCTTCGCGCCTGCAACGCGAGTTCGACCCGAGAGCGGTGTTCCTCCGGTGATACGGAAACGTTCCATACGAAACCAAGTATACAGGATTCACGCTATCCGGCCTAGTCATCTGGGAGGGCGTGCGGTATGCTTTGGGTTATGGAACTCCACGTTCGACGAGGTATTGCACTCACTTTTGCCCTACTCTTCCTGGTAATTGCGCCCTTAACCATTGCCTACGGCCGTGGGTACAGGGTTGATATGAAGCACCGTCGGGTAAGCCTAACCGGGGTCATTTCCTTAGCGGGCTTCCCCAAGCGCATTCACCTTAGCCTTGATAGCCAGAATATCCGCACGACGTCGCTCCCGGTAACTGCTCGCGGGGTTCTACCGGGCGACCATACCGTCCTTGTGGGCGCGCCTGGATATGGAACGCAAGTGCTCGGAGCAGATGTTCGGCCAGGGGAAACTGTTTTTTTGGATGACATCCAGCTTATTCGAGAGAATCCCACTACCACGCTCCGGACTGGGATACCCCCAAGTGCCCGCTTGGCACCGACCGGCAATGCACTCGCCTGGATTAACCAGGACCAGGTTGTCATTGCGGCACCGACGGGTACGCAGCACGCGGCCACGGTTGCAAGCGCACAAAAGCTTCTCTGGTCAGACGATGGCCAAGTTCTGGAAGTACGCACCAATGATGATGAGCGTCTCGCCTATCTCAATCGTACGGGCGTTCGGCTCAGCGCCCCCGTTGAAATGGCCGGCGTAACCAAGAGCATCCGCGATCGAGTTGGCGAAGATGTGCAGTTCACCTCTGTGCAGCACATTCCTGACGGGAGTGGCTGGTTCCTCACCAGTACAGACACGGCGTGGCTGCTGCCGAATGGAACCGATGAGCCAGAGCTCTTCTCCCGCTGGTACGAACCCATTGTGCAGGTTATCCACCTCGGCCGGCAGGTAACGGCGACTATCCGCAACACAGACATTACCATTCGCAACGCAGCGAATGGCCAGGTGACCACGCTAGTTGAAGCCAACGTTACTGCGGTTGCCGTAACGGACACGCCCGGAACATTCCAGGCGCTCGTGCGAGACGGCGACCTACGGCGCTGGGTTGAAGTCCAGCTTTTCTAAATTTCCGGCACCGTTTCCCACCGAACGAGGAAAATTCCCTGGGGGCCGGTTTTGGCCTCTCCAATCTGCACATCGGGGTAACGACCCTGGAGCTGCTCCAAATCAGTTGCTGCTGGCAACAGGAGGTAGGTTGGCGCAACCTTTGCCAAGCTTGAGAAGCTAAAGGTGATTGGGGGGAGGGTCCCATCGTACCCAATAACCTGTCGTCGAGGGAAAATGAGCTTGTCACTGCTTCCGGCCACAACCACTGCATCAGCAGAAGTCTGCTGCACAACCCATTGTGAGTGCTCTTGCCATTGGGTAAAACGTGGCAGGGTGTCTGCTAGACCGATATCCGCCGTGCAAATAAGGGTGAGGTTGATCAAAAAAATTCCTGCCCCCAGTATCCAGCCCAGACGTTTCGCTATTGCTCCCCGTCGGAAAAGAACATTCAACAGGGCACCAACGCCAAGCCCCAGGAGCGGCACGAACGGTAGCCAGTACCGCAAGTACGATGAACCAAGAGTGGGCACCCGGCTTACCGGAAATTCGACAAAGCGGTAGTTCCCATAAAGCACGATCAGGACAACGGCGCCGACAACAGCGCTCAGGAACATACGCCGGATCCCCCTTGGAGTCCGCGGCCAAGCAAGGAGGTAGAGCAAACCCACAAGCCCGGGAATCACGAGGTACGAAAGGGGCGGTACCCCGTTTGCGGCTACCCGGTCAATAGCTGTGCTCAATGACGTTCCAAATGGAAAGAGCACATTCTTCCACTGGCGGAATTGCGACTGCCCGGGACTTGCTTGGGTAGGTTCAAGAATGCTTTCCTGCCGGTAGCCGGTGGCGAGGGGGTCGCCGTACGTCACCTTTTGCAAGCTCAGAAGACTGAGGATTGGCAAAAGCGCAGCTACGCACCCCACAACAAGGTAGCGCCACCAAATGCTTCGCCATAGCAGCAGCACCCCTGCGAGTACGGCGGGCACGAGCCAAACCAGCTCGCTAGGGCGAATTGCAACTGCGACCCCAGCCACGAGCCCACTGAGGGCTGCAACGAGCCACCACCGTCGCTTTGCCGCCTGCATGCCCAACCACACCGCAATAACCAGAAGGCTCACAAAGATGCCGTTCTGCCAAAAACTCCGACTCGCGTAGAACCAGTACGTTGGTGTGGTGGCGAAAAGCACTCCAACCCAGAGCGCTGAAATGCGGTGCTGCAGGATGATTTTGGCCATCGCCCACAAACACAGCACCGCGGACGCGGCAAGGATTGGCCCGAGCAAGAGCATCCCCAGGTTACCCGCAATGCTGCCTACCGTACCCAGGAACGCCGGAAAGAATGCAAAGCTAGTGGGAACGAGCGTATGCCCTTGGTTGACGACACTGCGCGGGCCGCCCGATGGAAGTGGTGTGGCAATGCCAAGCTGACTATCCTCGGTAAACTGCGTGGCAAAGGCAAAATTTGCTGTTTCGTCAGGAGAACTAAACACGGGCCAATCGGCCACATGCACAGCGATAATGCTGTACAACGCAACAAGCAAGAGCCAGGCAAGAGCTGGCCAACGGTACTTCTGCAGGTTTTGGAGGTTAGGGTGCATCTGGAGACAGGATAACCTGCTCCACAACAAATGCGCCAGACGTAGCCGGGAGTATACGCAGCTGGTCTACCCCATCGCTCAGTGCCCACGGCAAGTACTGGCAGAGCGGAATCCGCACGCTGTAACTTCCGTCAGACGCGTCGTACGCATGCCGGATGTACTGCCCAGGGCTGTATGAACCATTCTGGCGCCAATCTACACGGAAGCGGCGGCGGCCAAAGTCCCCTTCACCAACCAGTCGGAAGCGAACGATGAGCGTGCGGTACGCTGAACCCGTAAAAGCCTCTAGCGACGGCGACTCAATGTACTGCCCATGCTCAACGGGCGTAAATTGCACACCGCCTTCTGTGCTCGCAATGGAAAGGCTTGATGCCACCCAACCCGCTGGCATGGACCCCAATTGAAAATCCCACACTTTTGATACCCCCTCCTGGACAGCAGCAACGGGTGCAAGCGCAAACTGTTTTACCGTAGCGTCCCAGGATAGTACCTGCAGGCTGCTGGCCGGTACCGGTGACGCACAGTAGGGTGAATCTGCAAAAGCCCGACTCCCGACCAGGTACCCGGCGGGTTGTGCTCCGCCAACGACAGACCGCACCATTTCACTTACACTCCGCGGTCCAAAGTACTCGTACGCGCCAAAGTACAAGCCTGGCAGACGACGGAAGAATAGGGCTTGCGCCTGAGCAGACTGTACGTCTGGAAGTTGCTGAGCAAATGCCTCCCGCACCTGGCCCACACGATCGCTGGCCACACGCCACGGTGCAACATTTATTCGCCAGAGAACTGCTGCGCACACAAAAATAATGCCTACAGCGACAACCCGCAGGGTGGGCCACAAACGTCCCTGAAAATCCAACAGCCCCAGAGCACCAACCAGCGCAGCCACGTACCCGATCGACGCAAAGAAAAGTAGCCGCGTACCCATGAGCGAAGAACGAATATCACCGCTCAAGCCGTATACCGGAATGAAGGCAATGCTCGACCAAAGCAAACCACCGATAAGTAGTGAGGCGGCTGCAGTCTTCCGCCGACGCCACCACAAGGCAACCAAAACGACGAGCAACAGAGTGCCCCAGAGAGCCCAACCTTTTTCCAAATGATTGTAGGCTCGAGCCAGCAAGCCAACGATGCCGGCGTCCCCATAGCGCTCCAATGCGTAATCCCAGTTCACGAACTTAAACGGTGAGGTAAACGGGCGATTAATGTTCTCGAGGGTAAAGTTTGTTCCCGATTGTTCACCCCCGACCAGGTACCCCCCAATTGCACTGGTGAGCACGTTGCCCCTGGCAATGAGTACACTGCTCAAGAGCACGACGAAAAGCGCAACCCCCACACTCGCGCGCTTCCAGGTTAGCGTATGGTGCCGAAGTCCAGGCGCAGCGAGTAACCCAGCAAGGGCGGGCAGAACAAATGCCGTTTCCTTACTCAGCATCCCCAAAAGGCCGGCCACGGCGCTGACTACGAGCCAGTGCCACTTTTTTTGCTCAAGCCAGGTGGAAAAAGCGACGAGTGCCCAGACACTGAACATAGCAGCGTAAAGATCGGGCCGGCCAGCTAACCACGTTACCACTTCGTGCTGGGCCGGGTGGACAGCGAAAAGGGCGCCGGTAGCAAAGCCGAGCCACGGTGATCGTGTCACTCGTCGAACGAGCAGCGTTACCCCGAAGATGAGCAGCAGCTGAAGAACCAGCTGGTGCAGGTGGAAGCCCAAAGGATTGTACTGCCACATTGCATAGTCGAAATGGAAGCCCAGGGCAACGACCGGGCGGTAAAAATTCCCCCCGTGTGAGTGGGTAAATGTGCTCAACCAACCGTTGGTGCTGTCTTCCCGAGCAATCCGGAGCCAGTCGTAGTCATCCGCCAAAAAATTTGCCTGCAAACCATCATGGTGGAGAAAGAAAAGTGCCCCCAGGACAACGATGCAAAAAACGGCCCACTGCCAGCGGGGAGTAAGCTTCGTATGCCAGTCCACAAACATGTACGTGCCTACTGAACGTTCAAGTACTCCGCCAAAGCTTCCTGCCACGGTCGCAAAGCCGGGAGCTTTGTGGTGATGAGCTGCGAGTACGCGGGCCGTACCGCCGGCCGTGGGTACCGCTCGGGCCCAACGGGGGTAACGCTTACGGACTGTTTCGCGAGACGGAATACTTCAATGGCAAAGGCGTGCCACGTGCAAGCACCAGCATTTGTCCGGTGGTACATACCGTACGGTGCTTGCAACCGAACAACATCGTACGTCGCTTGGGCTAAATCCGGAGCATAGGTTGGGCTGGAATACTCTGCATCCACCACTTCCAGGCTGGGTCGAGTTTGGGCAAGCGCCAGCATGGTGTCGACGAAGCTCTTCTTGGCATTTACCGACGCCGCGGGCTTTCCAAAGAGGCGGGAAAGCCGAATAACGTAGTACTTGGGCGTCTGTGCGGCCGCGAGTTCACCGGCCGCTTTAGAGCGGGCGTAGGCACTCTGCGGATTTGGCACGTCATCTTCCTTGTACCCCTCGCGCCGTGTACCGTCGAAAACGTAATCCGTAGAAAAGTGCACAAGCGTGGCGCCAATGGCCGTGCAGGTCTGGGCCAGGTTCGACACCGCCGTTGCATTAAGCAGCTGTGCCTTGCTGGGCTCCTCTTCAGCTTTATCAACGTTGTTGTACGCGGCGCAATTGATGACCAGTTGGGCCTCAGCCGCTGTCAGTTTGTCCTCTACGCTCTTCGCATCGGTAATATCCAAGTTCTCGAAGTCCCAGCCCACAACTTGCCACAGTGGGTCTGCTGAAAATACTCGAACAACTTCCTGCCCGAGCATTCCCTGTGCGCCGGTGACGACGACTTTCTGCATGCTAGCGGTGGTTATACTGCTTCTTGTAGTACTCCATGTACTCACCGCTCTTCAACGGCTGCCACCACTCCGGACGATCAACATACCACTGCACGGTTTGCTGCAGACCTTCTGCCAATGACCGGGTTGGTTTCCAGCCTAACTCGTGCGTTGCTTTGGTCGTGTCAACAGCGTAACGGCGATCATGGCCCTCCCGATCCTTAACAAAAGTCTTCAGGTCCTCGCCCTTGCCCAGCTGCTTCAAGATTGCTTCCAGGATGGTAAGGTTGGGCCATTCCGGATTCTGATTGGCGCCGAAGTTGTAAATCTCACCTACCCGTCCCTTTCGCAGGGCGAGGTCTATCCCCCGGCAATGGTCATCGACGTGTAACCAGTCGCGAACTTGCTGACCGTCGCCGTATACCGGAACAGCTTTTCCTTCGATGAGATTTGTGACGGCGAGGGGAATAAACTTCTCGGGGTACTGATTTGGGCCGTAATTATTCGTACATCGCGTTATGAGCGCAGGCACACCGTAGGTCCGAACGTAAGCAAGAACCATGAGATCTCCAGCGGCTTTCGACGCCGAGTACGGGCTGGAGGGGTGGAGCCGATCGGATTCCTTAGAAAACTGTCCGGGTTCGATATCGCCGTACACTTCGTCGGTAGAAATTTGCACGTAGCGTTCAAGCTTGCGCTCTTTGGCAACTTCTAAAAGCACCCGCGTGCCAAAGATGTCCGTCCGCAAAAAGGCTTCGGGGTCTAGAATCGAGCGGTCGACGTGCGAATCAGCGGCAAAGTTGATAATGGCATCACTATCGGCGGGCAGAGCCTTGCGCACTTCTTCTACTTCCGCAATGTCACCTCGTACAAAAGAATAGCGCGGATCATTTTCTACATCTTTTAGGTTCGCTAAATTCCCGGCATAGGTGAGCTTGTCAAAATTTACAACCGTGTCTTCCGGGTGTTCCCGTAAGATGTAGTGAATGAAGTTAGAACCAATGAACCCTGCGCCACCTGTAATAAATAGCTTCATAGGAATGGGTTACCCTGCTTTCTGCTTCTTTGCAAGTGTATCGTACCGGGCCACGGCGGCAAGGGTCATGGCGTCGTTACATTTGCCTTTATGAATCCACTGCCGCAACGTCGGGAAAGGCACCCAGTGCACCCGCTGCACCTCTACACCTTCGGGGTGTGTTTCCCCAACCCGGAAACCGCGGACAACGTACAAGTGAAGGAATTCATTCGTGAAACCGGGGCCCGGATTCAGCACGCCCATCGCCTGCCAGCGTCCACCGGAAATGCCGGCTTCCTCCTGGGCTTCGCGTTTTGCTGCGTGCAATGGGGTCTCTCCCCGTTCCGATAGGCCGCGTGGTAATTCAAAAGTAGTGACCTTAAGGGGATACCGATACTCTTCTACCAAGGCAACGCGGTTGCGGCTATCAATTGCCAAGACCCCCACCGAGGCACGGAGAACAAGAAAACCGTAAATACCGCGCTTCTTATCCGGTCGAATGACGTTATCCTCAACCACGTGTATCCAAGGGTTCTGGTACTTCTTCGTTCGGCTCAAGCGGCGCCAGCGGTTTTGCATAGTCGCTAGTGAAAAAGTTTTTCCCAGGCCGCAACCTGAGTAACTGCCTCTGGGGTTCCCTCTTGCGGTGCCCAGGCAGCAAAGTCCTTGTCTGTAGCGGGCACGTAGGGTCCGGGCTTGCACTCCAGGATCACGGAGCCAGGTTCCAAGACCACCAAGGTATGCCAATCAGCTGGCGCCAGATCAACGCCAAACACTGGCCCGCCAGTCTGAGCGAGGAATGTATCTACAACCGCGCCGTCATCCCCAAAAATAATAAACCCAATCTTTCCCCGCAGCACCACCGTGGTTTCGCACTTATCTGGATCCAGGTGCCGGTGTGGCCGCACGTACGTCCCCGGCTCCATGGCGTTTAGAAAGCGCTGGGCCGCATCCTGTGGCTGATGGAAATTGAAGTTCTTTCTTTTTCGCGGCAGTGCAGCGGCCTCGTGCGTGAGGCCTTCCAGAAGTTCAGTGTCAATCTTGCGCATGCTACTTCACTATCCCCTGCTCGAGCTCTGCTTGCGTGTACTCAACTTGCTCGTCCTTCAAAGACGGGTCGTACGCCGGGTCAGGGTAGTTAATAAGCCAGGCCTCTTCATCGCCGATGTTCTCTAAACCGGTTGCCACCTGGGGCGGGATAAACAGCCGGCTAGGCTGCGACGCATCAAGGATATGCTCTTCGCGCTGCTTGTCCTTATACAGAATGATTCGCATCTTGCCGCGGATGCACACGTACCGGGCGGCGCGAACGCGGTGGAGGTGGTACCCCTTAAAAGCTCCGGGCTGCGCTGCCGTAAGGTAGGCAACGGTTTTATCGCCGTCTTTATAAAGCTCTACGAGAAAACCATTTTCAGTGCGGTCAGCGGTGTAGGTAGTAACTTTTTTCGCCGGTTCTGCGTGCGCAAGGGTGACAGACATACGTGCGTGCGTTAAATCGTTGACGGGGGTGTGAACTACTGATAGGGTACGAGGAAAACATACGAAAAGCAAGGAGACACAATGCACATTGTCATCATTGGTGCTGGCGTACTCGGGTGTGCTATTGCCCGCCACGTGCGTCAACGCTACCCCATACACAACGTCACCGTACTCGAAGAACAAGCCGGCCCCGGCCTAGTAACCAGCAAGCACAACAGCGGCGTGCTGCATGCGGGCATGCACCTGAAACCTGGCTCACTCAAAGCTGCCCTGGCCCAGCGCGGTCACCAGTACGCCCTAGACTTCTGCAGGCAAAAACGCATTGCGGTAAAGCAAAGCGGCATGCTCATCACCGGCACCTGGCGTGATGGGCTTTCGGCATTTCAACAAGCGCCAGAATTCCTCAGAATTCTTCGGCAGGGCAAGCGACTAGGCATCCACCTCGATGTTTTATCACCCTGGCAGATACGCCAACGCGAGCCGCACGTTCGAGGGCTCGTTGGCATCGTTGCAGATGACGTTGCCATTGTTGATCGAGAACAGTACGTGGCGGAAATCTTCAATGACGCCCGCGCTGCTGGTGCAACCTTCACTTTTTCAGCGCCTGTCACCGCCGTAACGCGAACTTCTTCGGTATGGGAACTGCAAACCCCGCACGGTGCCGTACGCGCGGACCTGCTCATTAACGCGGCCGGAACGCACGCGCAAGCTGTAGCTCGATGGTGCGGGGTGCATCACCCTGTGCACTACGTGCGAGGCGAGTACGCCGAAGTTGTTGGCGGAAACCAAGGACGCTTTCACTCCCTGGTGTACCCCACACCCCGGCCAGGCGAGGGCGGGCTGGGTGTCCACATTACGCCAACCGTTGATGGCCGGCTCCTGCTAGGGCCAAACACGGTTGCTGTGCAACACCCGGATGACTATGGAGATAGCGTCCCCCGTGCAGCCCTGGAATTCTTCCGGGATCGGGTGGCACCGTTCTGGCCAGGCGTCCACGACGTTCAACTCGCGCTAGGACCGGCTGGCATTCGAACAAAATCTGCCAGTGGAGACTTTGTCTTCCACTTGCATGATCGTGCCCTGCACGTCTTCGGCTACGAATCCCCAGGGTTCACTGCGGCTCTCGCGGCAGCAGAATTTATCGCTCAAAAACTTGCTCTCTAGAAATAATTCCTCCTGTGCACCCAGGAGGAATTTTCATTTCGATGCTCCAAACTGTTGTACTGCTTTTGCAATATCCGAAAGTTGAAAAGGAGCTCGCCGAGCAGTGATGGTTATGGACTTCACGTGTAGGTAATGTCCATCTTTCGTGGAAGCATTTGGGGCGCTAATCGTAAAGTTGATTGTCCGATTACGTATTACCAACTCTTTCGTATCAAACGTCACCGAGGCCACTAACGCTTCGCCTTTCGTTGCGGGCAGCTTAAAACTATCCAGAATAACTGGGGAAGCCACAAGATTTGCCGCCAGCGGTGATGATACGACTTTAAAGTTCTTCAGGAATTCGTCGTACTTCAATCGCCACGCAAGTTCAGGTTGCAATTGAAACCCGCACTTTGACCGTACGGCAATCCCCCCATGAGCAATGACAATACTCGGCGTACCCGCGGACAGGGCGTGCTTCACTGGCTGCTTTGGTGTAGCAACGCTAACAACTTTTCCCCCCACGGTAACCGATTGCGTGCCAGACTGCTTCACGGCTTCAAAAATCACTGACGAACATTGGGTGTAGAGGGAGACTTGATCTTGCGAATCGGCGAAAAAAATGTCCCCGCTGAGCTGGGGCTCGCCCCCATAATACCGCACGTGATGAACAACACTATCAACGTTGTTCGCAGAAAACTTCATCACGTAAATTCCGGTCGGCAAAGCAGGTAAAGACACCGAAATTTCTTCCTCGTTTGCGGCAAAGTCTCCAGCTTTGGCCCTATCACTATCTCCAATGGACTGCGTTAAACTAAAGTTATTCGGACCAAGGAGCGTAAGGGACAAGGTATCGTCACCCGCGGAGTAGTTGAGGTCCCTCTTTACGAAAGTCAGCGAGCTGCTCTTCGGCCCCAGGAGGGCCGTAATCGAAAAACTTCCGCGGACTTCTATAGGTACATTCTGGAACTTTTGGTAATCAGCAAATGTGGAAGGGAGTACAATGAGGTTGGCGGGCCGAGGGCCAATGCCAATGGTTTTTTCGTGTGAGAAGGTTGTACGCCAAAAGTCTTCTGGACTGCTTGGAAAATCATTGGGCACGTACACTCGACCATCATCGCCTTCTAGTAAAACTTTACGATCTCCGGGCACAAGCTGGGGATGCCGGAAAGTTACGTTTTGCTCACCATGGTTCAAGGACCCCCCTGCCTGAAGGGAAATAGTGGTGGAAGCATCCGATTGGTACGCAAGAGAAAGTTCTACCGTGTCAAAACCTCGGGGCAGGGTGGCCGAAAAATCTATGCGGTCCCGAAATGGTCTTGTTACGGTAGTGCTTCCATCACGCAGCATGCCCAATTCGTACGCCGGATTAAACTGCACCGAGCGGGGTGCGTGAATGGGATTAGCAATTTCTATTCTGTGTACCCCGGTAAACGCCAAATTTTCATTGGCGACCCACCCTAAGAAAATGAGGAAGCCAACGACGGGCACCGCCCCTAGGCACTGAGAGAAAAGTTGAGCAGTCCGCGACTGGCCAGGAACCTGCAACGAAGGGAGGAATGAGCCATCTTGAAGACTGAGGGCCAATGCAAGCGCAGCGGCCAGAACTGCACACAGCCACCCAACCAAGCCGCTCCCAAGGACAAGCAGAAATATCACGAATGCTGTCACCGCAATTACGCTGGCAACTACCTGTCGCCGGAGTGTTCTCCCTGCTACGACACTTGTGGTAGGCCCGGGTAGCGCAAAGACGTAGGTGAGGATAAAGAAGGCCACCACAATGTACCCGAGTGTGGGCAAGGCGACATACCGGCTCACGGCGCCCGGAATTATCCGCTCAACGACAACAAGAAGAACGTACGAGGTACTTGCACTCACTAAAGCAACAGCAGTGAACACTGCTGCCGTCCTGCGCCAGTGTGCACGGAGTATTCCGAAGGCTGCGGGTTTCAACCGTTGTAGCATGTCCATACGCGCTAAAATCATCCAAAGGTTACCATACTTATACCCTCAAGAAAAGTAGGAAATTTACAGCTTTATGGTACAGTATTGAACACCGAATACCTATGCCTTTGGAATCGCAAAACCAGGCTGTACATCCCCCAACTGGCATTCGCCACCACTTGCGAACGTACTTTTCTTTCTTCCAAACGAAAGCGTTTCGGGATACTTCTACCGTCTTTATTGCAAACGTTGTTGGCACCGTTGTAAGCCTGGTTGGGGTCTTGGTCATCCAGCGGGTCCTGGACTACAGCGCGTTAGGCACATTGGCAATCTACAACAATGTGGTCACCCTGGCGTCGGGTATCATCCTCGGCGGCATGAATACCGTGACCGTCCGATTTGTCAGCCAGTTCTTAGCCAGTGACCCCGGAGTAGCGAAGGGGATTCTCCGTTCCGTCCTCCGGATACAGCTCATTCTCGCGGCGACTGCCCTCTTGGTGCTTGGTTTTTTTGCAGCTCAGGTAAATGATCTCTTTTTCAACAAGCCTGAACTCATCCCCTACATCCAGCTTGCTGGGGCAGGGGTTGCTCTTACCTTACTCACCTCGTTTTACCAAACCATTTTTCAAGCCCAGCAGCGCTTCCGGCTCTATGCCGTCATTACGATTGCTCAGGCAGCACTCGGGACTGCCGGCGTATTCGCTCTGAAAGCCCTTAACGTACTCACAGCCAAAGGGTACGTCACCTTCACTCTGGGCCTCATGTTGTGCATTTTTATTGCCAGCGTGATCTTCTACTTCACGTCAAACTTAGCGCGCATTCCCCGAAAACCAATCCCGAAAGAAACCCTCCGCGCCATTCTGCGGTATAGCAAGTGGGTGGTGGTCATGACCACCGCTACCTTTATTTTTCTCAAACTCGATGTGTTCATGCTCACGTCGTACGTCTCACTGAAAGAAGTTGCGCTCTACTCATTTGCGAATTCAATTTACACTGCCTACCTCCTCGTGCTGAGCACGGTGAACACCATTCTCCTCCCGAAGATGTCACAGTTGCAGAAGTACGAGGACTTTCGCAACGCCATAAAAACGGTCAGCCGAGTATCTACCCTCCTTACCATTGCCACCATCCCAACATTTTTTGCCATTCGGCCGCTTGTCCACCTGGTATTTCAAAATAAATTCGACGCTTCCATGCCAGTGCTGGCCTTAATGCTTGGGGGCTTTGTTGTGAGTTTGCTGCTAAATCCAGTTGTCAACTTCTTGCTCGTCATGCAGCAGGAAAAATTCTTAGCGATCGTAACCGTTGTTCAGCTTTTTCTACACATCATTGGCAACCTTATTTTTATCCCCCGCTACGGGAACATGGGTGCCGTGGGTGTAACCACAGTAACTATTGTTCTTGTCAACCTGGTGGGTTTTATCCGAATTTTCTATACACTCCGGAAGCTCCAAGACCAGCAAACATCCAATGCCTAAACGTCAACGACTACTCATCATCACTGAACTCTACCCGACCGCGGCGAACAAGTACCTAGGAAATTTTGTGCAGAAGCCCCTGGAGCGTATTGCTGCAGAATTTGAGATTACAGTTCTCACGACACACTTTATCTGGTACACCAAGCGCTTGCAGCTACACCAACCCAGAGTCCGCAAAGAAGGTGGTATCACCATTTACTCTTTGCCGACATACCCGTGGTGGATCGTTGGGCTTGAAGCCCTACACATCATAAGTAAGCATACAGAATTTACGCTCAACAAACAGCGCAATGCACGCCGATTGCTCGCAATGGCGAGACGACTTCATGCCACTGAAGCATTTTCACTCGTCCACGGCCACGAAGTATATGTGGGCGATGAGGCCGCCCCCATCGCCACAGCCCTTGGCATACCCTCGCTCTTCACGCTGCACGGTGTGTACGAGAACCACAGAAACAACTTTGGCGCCGCCGTAGTAGAAAGTGCAATTGCGAATATCAATGGTATGCATAAATGCTTTTCGGTTTCAAAGCTTGCGGCGAATTCCTACACAGACCACGGTGTGCGCCAGAACTTCCAATCGTTACCCAACGGTATTTCGCCAACCTCCCTCCCGGATCCAGCGGCACCAACGCACAAACCCTCAGCAGACATCCACCTTCTTTCTGTTGGCTTTCTGGCTCCCGAAAAACGCTTTGCCATGTCTATTCGTACACTGGCGCACCTGCGCACTGCACGTAAACTTCCTGCCACGCTAACGATCGTCGGCGAAGGCGCACAGGCCAAAGAACTTCGACAACTTACGCGAGAGCTTCACGTGGCGCAGTGGGTAACCTTCTACGGAACAGCTTCATCCCAAGACATGATCGAGCTCTACCGAAATGCAGACATTCTTGTACATCCAAGCGTACTTGAAAGTTTCTCCATGGCCTGCCTGGAAGCCATGACCTACGGTTGTGCCGTAGTATGCACGAGCGGCATTGGCCTGGTGGAATACCTGCGACCAGGCACCGATGCTATCGTCATCCAACCTGATGACCAAAAGGCCCTAGACTCTGCGGTGACCGAGCTTGCCCAATCACCAGACCGTCGGCGGGCACTTGTGCAGGCGGGCCAAGAAACCGCGCGCACTCTTTCCTGGGAGAACCATACCCGTACGCTAACCCAAATGTACCGTGAGTACGCCTGATCACCAGCGAGTTCTCGTTGTCACAAGCTGGGCGCCGCCAATGGTCGGCGGCCCTCAGAATATGTACAACCTCTTTTCGCAATTTCCAAACAATAGCTACAGCATTCTCACCAGCTACCAGGCCACGCACACTCCCGGCCTTACGTCAGGAAGCGCACTCGCCGGGCAGTACGAGTACTTCGACAAGCCACTGCCCCCGGGCCCTTGGCAACCAAGCGGCGCCGTTCCCACAGACGCAAACCCAGGAACACGATATCCGTTTGGCATCCGCACGCTGGTGGCGTACTTTGCCACTCCGATTAAAATCTTTCTCATGGCCCGAAAAGCTATCCGCATTGTCCGGCGAGATAGGTGCTCAATAATTTTGGGCATATCAGACCACGGACCGGCGCTCATTGCAGCGGGGATTACGAGCTTTTTTACCGGCCGGCCGTACGTGCTCTACCTCTTTGACCTCTACCGCGGGAACAATTTTTCCTTTTCCGACAACCTACTAGCAAAACTCATCGAACGTCGGCTTTTTACCCATGCCAAGTACGTTGTCCTTACTAACGAAGGCACTGAACAACTCTACCACCAACGGTACGGCACAAAAATTGTCACTGCCGTTGTGCACAACGCAACTTTTCCAGAGCTATTTACAGCCCAACCACAGTACGACCCGAAGCCACCATTCACTATTACCTTTACCGGTAACGTGTACTGGGCACAGGAACAATCGGTACTCAATCTCATTCACGCTTTGGAGTACCTGCAGGATATTCCCGTTCAACTAAAGCTCTACAGCCCCACCCCCACAGTCGCTATACGCCAAGCGGTGGCGGGCAAGAAAAATATTTGGCTAGGGGCCGCTAGCCAAGCCGAGATGCCAGCTATCCAGTCGGCTGCCACACTCCTCTTCCTGCCCCTGGCCTGGAATACGCAGGCACCGGAGATCATTGCTACCGCCACACCCGGCAAATTTACAGATTACTTAGCTTCGGGCAGGCCCATGCTCATCCACGCCCCTAACTACGCTTTTGTTTGCGCCTACGCCCGGCAGCACAACCTGGGCTTGGTCGTTGACCAAAATGACCCACGCACACTCGCGGAAGCAATCCGAACTTTTTTGCGCAATCCCGCAAAAGGACAAGAGTACATTACGAATGCACTGCGCAGCTTCCAGGAAAACCACGACGCCCGCAAGAATGCTCAGAAATTGACGAAAATCCTCAACTTGGTATGATTCCCACGCTTCGCCGTTGGCTTTGTTTTACTATCCTATGAGTATGAAAGTCCTCGTGGTTGGCGGTGCGGGTTACATCGGTGGCGGTACAACAGAGGCCCTCCTTGCCAAGGGCATTCCTTTTTCTGTATACGACAACCTCACCTACGAAAATCACTACCTTAAGCCCGTGGACTTCATATACGGGGATGTTCGCGATGGCGAGAAACTCAAGCGAGTCCTCTCGTCATACACGCACGTTATTTGGTTAGCGGCACTGGTAGGCGACGGTGCCTGCGCCATTAATCCGGAACTCACCAAACAAATCAACCAAGACGCGGTGGAATGGCTTTCCAAAAACTTTGACGGCCGGATTATTTTTCTTTCAACCTGTTCGGTGTACGGGGCAAACGATAAGCCAGTAACTGAAGATTCGGCCACAAATCCCCTCTCGGTGTACGCCAAGACGAAACTCGCGGCCGAAAGTTTCTTGAAAGATAAGAATGCCCTCATTTTCCGGCTGGGAACAGCCTTTGGCATATCCGACACCTACTCACGCATCCGCATGGACCTGGCCGTGAACTACATGACCATGAACGCCATCAAGAAAGGCAGCCTCAAGGTCTTTGGCGGTGCTCAGTGGCGGCCCTTCATCCACGTGAACGACATTGGTGAATTCATTGTCGATGCCCTGAATAAGGAACAAACCGGAATCCATAACTTAGCAACCCAAAACATTACGATTATTGACTTGGCGAAGCAAATTCAACAGGAAACGGGATGCAACATTGAAACCACACCCGTAAAATTCCAAGACAATCGCAACTACAACGCCGATACAAAGAAAGCGCGCGCTGCGGGTCTTTTGCCAACGACCACGGCACGAACAATCCTGCACGGCATTCAGCAAGTGAAGGAGCTCGTCAACGCAAATCGCGTCGTGGACCTGGAACACGAGTTCTACAGCAATGAGAAGCGCATGCTCGCGATTGTTGACCACTACGCCAGTTTTCACCGCAACCAAGAAGCTTAGACCTATGGACTACACAAAACCATTTATCTACGAATCGAAAGTTTCTTCCGATGACCGCGGCACCTTTGTACCGTGGCTCCAAGAAACCGACAAACTCCCCTACGCGCCCGACCTCAAGGTGAAGCGGGTCTACTACGTGTACAACTACGGCGCGGGTGTTGTGCGCGGCTTCCACTTCCATGAACGCGAGTGGAAAATCTTCACTATTTGCAACGGCTCGGCAAAGTTTGTAGCCCTCGACCCCAAGAATCCCGACGAAAAGTTCACGTTCATCAGCTCTAGCCGCAAACCGCAAGTGATTGTCGTTCCACCAGGCTTTGCAAATGGCTGGGTTTCCCTTGAACCCAATACAATCCTCATATGTGGATCCACAGCCAGCTTTGAGGAGTCCATTAACGACGACAAACGTATGGACCCGTACAAGTTCGGCGATGTGTGGGCGGTAAAAGGACGCTAACCTATGAATTGGCTTGGCAAAAAAATCCAACGGCATGTCGGGAAGAATGATACTGTACTTGATATTGGTTGCGGCATTATGCAAGCCACAACCGACTTCATTGGCACCCCTGGAAATGAAGGCAACATAAAGTGCAAAAACATTGTTGGCGTGGACATTGACGAGCGCTACCTCAACATCGTGAAACAACGATACGCAACTATTCGACTCGATGTTACGCAAACATCCGTATTTGTTGACAAGAGTTACGACGTGGTTTTGTGTACTGACTTGCTGGAGCACCTTGAGAAAGATGCAGCAATGAAACTTTTGCGTGAGATGGAACGTATTGCCCGTAAAGCAGTTATCGCGTACACGCCGAAACACTTCCACTCCAATGAAGAGCACGTCGCCCACGCTTGGGGCATGGATGACAACCCACACCAGGCGCACAAGTGCTTGGTCTCTCAGGATGAGTTCAAGGCCCAAGGGTACGACGTAGAAACCACAGAAATTGACGGCAACACTTTCGCCGTTAAAAAAATAGCCTAAGTATGGCCCGCATTGCCCTCTTCGGCCCCACCGGAATGTTAGGTAGTGCTGTCTACGGTGTGCTGAGTACTCAACATGAGCTCATCTTGCTCTCGCGTGACGAAGAGAAACTTAAGCTTCTCGATGATGCCTACGGCAGTGTTAGCAAACACCGCTTTGTTCGGTTTGACGTTGCCGAACTTTACCAGGATTACCTCGAGGGCTTTAGTAAACTCCACCAGAGCCCAAAGTTTGCAGCGCTGACTAAAGAAGTTGGCGAGGTTGACGGGGTGGTGAACGCCGTCGGTGTCATTAAACCGTACAGCACCAAAGACCCGGCCATGACGTTGTTCATCAACGGAGCCTTCCCCCATATCCTCGCCGCGCACTACGGCCCAAAGCTCATCCAAATTACAACAGACTGCGCATACAGCGGCCTAGAAGGCGCGCCCTACACCGAGGCATCACCCAAGTCACCAAATGACCTCTACGGCCTGTCCAAAGCCCTTGGTGAGCCCGCCGACCGCAGTCTGGTGCTCCGGACGTCCATCATTGGTCCCGAGTTGCACAGCAACGTGTCGCTCATCGAATGGTTTAAACAGCAAGATGGCAAAACCATTAAAGGCTTTACCAACCACTTCTGGAACGGTATTACGACCAAGCAGTTCGGCAAGATCTGCCATACAATTATTACCAACCGAAACCAGTGGCCAACGAATGGTCTTTACCACGTCTTCAGCAACGACGTATCGAAGTACGATATGGTCCAGGCCTTCAAGCAGAAGTACAACGTGAACGTCACTATTGAAGAGGCTACCCCGGCACCTGTAGATCGTCGTTTAGGGACGGTAAAAGATCTTTGTCCCAAACTTCAAGTACCGACATTCCAAGACATGCTTGCTGACCTGTAAAGAATCTTTGCAAACGTGGAAAAGGCGAGGACTCTTGTGAGCCTCGCCTTTTTGGTGTTTATAACTGACGGTTCGTGTGCAGGTACCACAGCCACATGAGGAGGGAAAACGAGCTGTCATTTTCAATTTCTCCTCGACTCGCCATTTCAATGGCTTCGCTCAGCGGCACTTCGAGAACTTCAACGCCCTCACGAGGATCCTGCGTACGTTCCCATTGAAACGTGTAGTACAGTTCAATGGGGGTTTGGATTTCCGCGTGCCCGATGACGTTCGGGAGTCTGCGGGTGGTTGAAAAGTCAAACGTCACGCCCGTATCGGCCAAAATCTTCTCCGGTGCCGCTTCGGCAATCGCGCGCCACAGGTAGCCACCCGGCGCTTTCGTTCGCGGAGCATCCGTGGCCTTCCGGCGTTTGCGCATGAGCAAGATGTACGGAACGTACTGGATGAGCTTGAGAAACCCAACTTCAAAAGCCGGACGCGTCTCAAGCACATTCCACTGCTCAGGCTGACCATGCACGGACTGCTCCACCCTACTGGTGAATGTCGCGTATCGCGTGGCTACGCAAATCTCATCTGGATGTCGAGGATCACCGCGCCACGTTACGTCGATATCAAAGGGCGAGTCAGGACCTAACAAACGCTCACTACTCATCTATTTCTCCTTGTTTTTTCGCGTTATTCTGGTATTCTCTAATCGGTGCACGCTACCACCGCCCTCTCGTCTTGTCAATGCAGGCCATGCCAAAAAAACCCTTCCGTCTCATCACGCTCCTGGGCATCCGACCCGATCTCATTCGGATGTATAAACTCATAAAACTCCTAGACCGGGGCCAAAAAGAATTTAAGTACGAGCACCTCTTCATGCATACTGGCCAGCACTACAGCAAAGAATTGGACGAGGTGTTTTACCGAGAACTGGGGATCCGCAAGCCGGATTTCAACTTGGGCATCGGCAAAACCCTCAAAGAACGAGGCGGCCCTACAACCCATGCGTACCAAACGTCACTCCTCTTCGAGCGCATGGAAGAAATGCTCCAGAAGTATAAACCGGACGCCGTCATGTACCTTGGCGATACCAATAGCGTCACGTCGTCCTTCATCGCTGCGCGAGCAAAGGTACCCGTCATCCACCTCGAGGCTGGTGGTCGGTCGTTTGATTGGCGAATGCCCGAAGAAAAGTGCCGTATCCTCATTGACCACATGTCTGATCTCCTGTACGCCTACATGCCTAGGCACCGTGAGAATCTCCTCCAAGAGGGGGTTTCGTCAGATAGAATTGTGGTTATTGGGAACATCATCTACGATGCGGTCGAACAATTCCTCCCCAAAGCTGACAAGACGAAGATTCTCCAGGAGCTGCAACTTAAGCCAAAGAGTTACTGTGCGGTCACGTTACACCGTGAAGAAAATACCGACGATCGCATATCGCTGACAAATAAGGTCATGGGCTTTGTAAAGCTTTCTCGCAAAATGCCAATCATCTGGCCGGTTATGCCGCGGGTGAGCGCAAATTTGAAACGTTTTGGCTTGTGGTCAAAAATCCGGAAGTCAAAAATTCGGACCGTTGCACCGCTTGGATTTTTTGAATTTTTAAAACTAGAAAAGGAAGCGAAGCTCATCGTATCTGATAGTGGCACTGTGCAGGAAGAAGCAATGATTCTCGGCGTGCCCGCGCTCATCACCAGGCTCTCAACCGAGCGACCAGAGACAATCTTTGCGGGCGCAACAATTCTGAGTAATGAAGATGTGTACGAGAATGCTCTAAAGGCGCTGCGTCTTAAAAAAGACTGGGACCGCTACACCCTGAACCCCATGAAAACGAGTCCGAGCGATCTGGTATTTGCCGACCTTACAAAGCGGATTACTTCCGGGTACTTTGCCCGGTCACGGACTTTCAAGGCGGTTCAGACCAATCCGCTAGTCCGTGAAGCGTATGGGTACGCTGAGCAGGATGAGGTTGCATGACCTCGTACCCAAAAATAAGCATCGTTATTCCAACCTTAAACGAGGAAGCTCACCTCCCCGCGTGTCTTGCCTCAATCCAACGTGCAAACTATCCCCAACAGCAAGTGGAGGTCGTAGTTTGCGATACTGGCTCTACTGACCAGACCAAGGAAATTGCTAAACAGCACGGAGCCCGCGTTGTATCCTCGTCCACGCAGCCCCCGTCTGCCGCTGCTGGACTGGCCGCAGGCATAGCCGCTGCGTCGGGTGACTACCTCCAATACGTTGCTGCCGACTCGCTTCTTCACCCACAGTGGCTCACCACTGCTATAGGTGAATTTTCCAAAACTGAAAACCACCACGTTGGGGTCATTGGCGGTGCGACTATTGAACAACACCCCCTGAATTCTTTCTTCAACTACGTTCTCTCACTGGGCCTGCGGGCTGGAGCAAAGAAGGCCACTGCCGTGTTGCACAACGCGGGCACGGGCCTCATTCGTCAGGCGGTCATCGCCCACGGCGTAAATTTTGATCCAAAACTTCCGGCCGAAGATGAAGTAGATTTTGGCATGCTCGTACGGCGGTCTGGATTTACTTTCCTTAAGCTGCCGGCGCCAATGATCCTCCACGACCTTGGTTTGCGTAATGACCTGACTTCGCTGCGCTTGATGCTCACCCGCTACTGGCGACAAGGAATTGGCCGAGCACTTCTCTGGCGTAAGCACCGGGGCACACCTGAACTTGGCCAGTACGGGCACGAAGTTCTCCCCTACCGCTTCTTTGCTTACGCGCCTCTTGCAATTCTGGCCACGGTAATAGTGGCGTTCCTGAACTTAGCCGCAGGAGGCTGGATGCTGGCCGGAATTTTTGGCTGCGGCATAGTTGCCACAATCTACGCTAGTAAACACTACGCGCTTTCTGCCCACGAAGCGTTCACACTCCTCACGTGGTACGCATGTACACTCTGGATTACTGAACTCGCCTTCATAACCCATCGCTATGCCCGGGCGCGTTAGAGCTGTTGTCCTTAACTGGAACGGCTTTGCCGACACTGTCCGCTGTATCGAGTCCCTACAGAAGAGCGACTACCCCGGCGTAGATATTGTTATTGTCGACAATGGATCTGAGCACAACGAGGCCCAACGTCTAGCCGAAACCTTCCCCACCGTCCAGGTACTTGCAAACCCAGAGAACCGCGGGTTTGCTGGCGGATGCAATGATGGCATGCAGTCTAATCACTTCCCTACCCCCGAATACTACCTCCTGCTCAACAATGACGCGGCCGTAGCTCCCGATGCCATCACCAAACTCGTGGAGGCCCTCCATGCAGACAGCCAGGTTGGCATTGTTGGGGCCACAGTGTACGTGGACCAGAGTGACCGGGTCTACTGCCAAGCAGGTGGATATGCAAAACTCTGGCGCGACAACTTCCGGCTAATCGGCCGGAATCGCACCAAAAAAACGCTGCTTCCGGCAGCACAAGTCCGCCAATCACTTGGCTACATCTCGGGGTGTTGCCTACTCATCCGCCACACTGTTTGCCAACAGGTTGGCTACTTTGACGAGCACTACTTTGCCTACTTTGAGGAAACTGACCTCTGCCGCCGTGCTCAGCGCGCCGGTTGGAAACTTGACTACGCCCCCAAAGCAGTTGCCCGGCACCGAGTTGCTGCCACTACGAAGTACCTTTCTGCAACCTACCTGTACTACATGCTCCGCAACAAGCTGCTCTTTGCACGGTCATCACTGTCCAGTAGCACATTTCTGCTCTACTTCATGGTGGTCTACGCTCCCCGGAACATTGTGGGCTACCTGTACTTGTCACTTCGTCGCAATCGCTCCGCCAATGCCAAAACCATCTACGGCGCTGTGCGGGATGGTTTACAGAAGCGGTACGGACGCCGAACTGCCTAGGGAGTAGCCGCAACGAGTAGCACGCCAGGCGCCACTACTTCGCCTGCTGGTTTTAGTTGATCGTAGTACCCCTTGCTAATTGAGCGAAGAACAAAGTACTGCTTGGGGGTGCCGTAGGTATCGCAAATCGTAGCCACCGATTGTTCGCTGACACCAAAATACTCGGTTTGCGTGGCCTGGGCCGGTTGAGAGGGTTTGCATTTTTCTAGGTCCGTTGGCTTACCGAAATGCAGAATAAGTGGGTGTGAAAAATTTTCCGGAATCGAAGCAGCGATCCAATTTTGCCACATGGTATACGTAGCGAATTCGCCAGTATCATGCTTCGTCGTCGTAGAAGAAATGAATATTGGATCGGTAGGAGACCAATGGGTATTCGCAAACCGCGTGACTCCCTGAATTTGCTCAACCAGTCCCTCAGGTGCATACGATTTTGACGCCCGAATGTGCTGGGCAAGCGAAGAGGTGAAACCCACAATGGTAATTGCGAGCAAGGCGAGTTGCACAACTATCCCCCTAGAGCGTGCGGCCGCCACGCCGATAGCGACGAAAACCCCAATGGGAAGGAGCGAAACAATCCGGATAAAGAAGTTGTAGTCAAAGCGCGCAATCCAAAAAATCACATAGGCGGCCACAAATGCTAACGCCCAAGCGGATACTAAGATGCCCAACCGGTCTGCCTGGCGCAGACGGCGACCCACGGCTATGCCCGCGGCGATGAGCAATGGTACCGCCCAGACCAACGCGTATGGCTGATCAATAGAGGAAAAAATCGTGCCTGGGGAAATGGGCAGCTGGTAGGTGCCCGCGACCTGGCCCACCGTCGTACTCCCCGCATGCACCGATACAGCATCTGTTACTTGAAAAAGTCGTGGACCCCAAAGAATGAACACAACTGCTGTCGCTAGCCCACCTGCCGCGAGCAACGGCGCCATCAGCCGTAACCACGCCCGCCACTGGGTTCGCATAGAAATGCCAAAAATGGCCAGCATGAAGACATACAGAATCCCCGCGAGGGCGTAGGTCTCAAGATGGGTAATGCCAATGATGCCGAGCACGAGCGCAGACAGCCCCAAGGTTACGCGCGCTGAAATGCGTTCAAGAAAATACGCCGCAAAGATATTGACAAGAATCCCGAGCAGCGCAAAGGCGAAGAGGTTATCGGAATTGTTTCGTAGCGCAAGGTCGGTGAGACCAAAGTACGAGCACGATACAACCACGGCAATAGCAGCAAGGATAGTCTTCCGGAACATTTGCAGCACTAGCCATCCGCTGGAAAATGCAATGAGCGCGATGAAGAAGTACGGTACATACCGTTCGATTTCAATATACGAAAGCGGGGTAGCGATGGCCACCGCACCACTAAAAAGCGTATAACCAATCCGCAGACCACCGTGCGTGCGAATGAGTGCAGGCAACCCCTCCTCAACGAGAGTCTTGGTTTTAGCAATGTAGTATGGTGCATCCCAACCAAAAAACCCGGCGCCGTGCACTTGGTACACGTACACGCCAATAATCGTCGCCCCCGCCAGCGCCAATGCCGCTACAATCAGGAGCGGGAGAAAATTCTGTATGCGGTTCGTGCTTCCCATGTGACGGTTTACCTAACGGCCCCTTGTGAACGCGTGCTCGCCGCCTGATCCCACACTGTATACCTCTTCCCGCTAAAAAATTGAATCCACCCAAGCACTACCGCCACATTGAGCAGCCCAAAGAGGGCGGCGGCCTGAGCTCCCGCCCGAATGACCCCTTTGGAAGAATGAAGGAGTCGAGAAGTGAGCAAAACACCGTAGAGGCCCAAAAGGACCAGCGCAAACGGCCACGCTACACTTGCAACCCCGAAGAGCATGAAAAGAAAACCCAGTGGTGAAAGCAGGGGCAGTACTTTCCGATTTGGGAAAACCCAGTAACTGTACCCACTCGGTTTGAGCAGGAGCGTTGGCAAAGAAGCAAAAACTGTAGCAATGGTTTGCACGACAATGCGCACTTTCTGCTTGAAGTAGTCATGGTACGTTGCGGGTGCCACTTCCCACACATCGGCATCTACCGCGTAGGCGAGCCGAAACCCGGCGCGCACCAACGCCACGCTAAGTGAAAGGTCATCTGCCGTTCCCGCGGGGTACCAAGAGGAAAGCTCCCGAGAGGACAAGGTTTCCCGTCGAAAAAGCGCTGCTTCGCCACTCAAGTTACACACCGATGCAAGGCGCGCTTCTGCACTGCGTATGTACCGCTCGTACTTCCAGTACCGCTCACTTTCGGCTTCTGCCGCTTGGCCCGTAGTCGCAGCTTGGCGCATTGCAGCTGTCACGCCGCCAATTGTTGGATCGGCAAAATACGAAACCATGTGTTCCAAGGCATCCGGCGCAAAGTACGCATTTGCATCGGTTGAGAGAATAAGGTCCGTGGAGACCCGCTGCGCCCCAAAGTGAATTGCCGAGGCCTTGCCCTCACGCTGCTCCTGATTGAGGTACTGCACACCATCTTTCGTAAACTTCTCCACTTCTTCTCGCATACCATCGGTTGAGCCGCTGTCGACAACAACAATGTGTTTTTTCCCAGGTGCGTAGTGAAGGGCGAGGGTATTCTGTAACTTCTTCGCAATAACCGCCTTCTCATTATACGCAATGATGAGTACGGCAACTGAGGGCCTAGAAAGTGGCGTACGACTCGTGGGCTTTCGGAATCGTGCAAACGTAAAGGTCACAACGGGGTATCCAACGTAAAGCCAGACCAGCAAGCCTCCCCCAACGTATAAAAATAATTCACCGATCACTTGTTCTTCTTCTGAAGGGCAATCTTGCGCACGAACGTAGTTATTTCATGCTCAACCCACTCAAGCTTCACGTATAGTCGAAAAACTGCGTAGAAAAGCCCTACCACCGCAATTGCGAGCAACGCCTCCACACCACGGCCCACCCCTAGGATGCGGGCAATTGTATCGCTTGACCGGGGTAGCCAGGCGAAAAAAAGCACAACCCCCCAGATGAGTGACCAAAAGACTAGAGCGAAGAGGCCAAAACTTTTATCACGGTAGCGGAGGTAGACACGTGAAACGGCAAAGGCAACGAAGATGGTTATGAGAATCTTAATAACCATACTACTTCAACTTATTAATGAATATCTTGAATAGAATCTTCACAAAATCTCCCACGTGCTGCCCTTTCGCTAATGAGTACTCAGTGTAGTACACATTTACTGGTACTTCTTTAAAAGCAATGTGCTTCCGAGCAATTTCATCAAGAATTTCGGAGGCATGCGCCATGCGATCCTGCTGGAACTGAATACGCTGAGCGGCTGTGGCAGTGAATGCTCGCAGACCATTGTGTGTATCCGTTAAGTGAAGACCCGTGGTCAGATTGGTATACGCAACAGCTAAACGATGAAGTACCTTGCGCGTAAAAGGCACGCGCTGCGTTGAGAGTTCCGTAAGGTACCGCGACCCCAGCGTAACTTCGCACTCGCCGGCTTCAATCGGTCGTACGAGCGCAGTGATATCTTCTACGCGATGCTGGCCATCAGCGTCATAGGTAACGATAATCTCGGCGCCTTCGGCAAGGGCATAGGTTATACCCGTTTTCAACGCCGCCCCTTGGCCACGGTTAATTAAGTGCTCAAGAACGTCTGGAGTATACTTCGACGCAATGCGCACCGTGGCATCATCAGATGCATCATCAACGACCACCACGCGGTATCCGGTGGACTGCAAATCCCGAAGCACTTGATCTATAACCCGTTCTTCGTTGAATGCTGGTATGACAACAAATACCTTCATCTGCCAATCCCCTTGTAGATAATCCCCGCTTTCTGCAGCGCGACTTTGTCGAGAGCGTTCTTGCCATCAATGACGACGCGAACTTTAGCCTTCCTATACTGGGCAGGCGTCACGGCCAAAAACGGCTTGTGATTCGTAGCAAGCACAGCCGCCTCAACGCTATGCAGGAACCTCTCGATGTCTTTCTCGGTCGAACGGTCAGGAAAGTATGGATCGTAGACATGCACCTTGGCTCCCAGTTGCTGCAATAGCTCAATAACTTTCAAACTTGGGCTTTCGCGAATATCACCCACATTTGCTTTATAGGAAAGGCCCAGAACGCCAACGTGCGTACCTTTGAGAGACTTGCCGAGCTCATTCAAGGCAATTTGTAATTTTCCCACCGTATACGCGGGCATGCTGTTGTTAATTTCCCGCGCCAGCTTGAGGAACTTGTGGTCGAACCCCGCCTTCCGAGCTCGCTCAATGAGGTAGTACGGGTCTACGGCGATACAGTGACCACCAACCCCCACCGATGGGTAGTGCGCCATGAACGCAAATGGCTTTGTGGCAGCGCCTTGGATGACATCGTACACATCAATCCCCAAGACATCGAACGACTTCGCTAGCTCATTCACATAGGCAATATTAATATCCCGAAAAGTATTTTCAATAATCTTCGTTGCTTCGGCTTCCTTAATAGATTTCATAACCCGCACCTCCCCGTCGAGGAGCGAGCGGTAAAATTTTGCTGCTTGCTGCGCGCCCCGCGGCGTTACGCCGCCAACGCACCGGGGAATGTTCCGGACGTTCCACTTGGCATTCCCGGGATCAATGCGCTCCGGGCAGTGTGCGAGCTCAAAGTCTTTCCCCACTTTTTTCCCCGTAGACTCCAGGATAGGCAATACCACTTCTTCACACACTCCCGGATTGATAGTGGACTCAATGATAATGAGCTGGCCTTTCCGGAGGTTCTTGAGGATATTCTTCGATGCGGAAATCACCGGTCCCAAGTCAGGATTGTACTGATGGTCAACGGGTGTTGGAACGCACACGACGACCACGTCTGACTTGCGGATGGCATCGTAGGTCGTGGAAGCGATAATCTGCTTCTTTGCAATTGTTGGCGCAATAGAAGGTTCATCCGGCAGCGTACTCACGCCCCGGTTGAGCATATTCACTTTCTGACGGCTGCGGGCAATGCCGTACACGCGGTAACCCTTTTCAACAGCCAAAGCAGCAAGGGGCAGGCCAACATACCCCAAGCCCACTATCGCCACCGCTGCCTTTTTCCCTTTTCGCTTTGCCATAGGGGTTACACGTTAGGATGTGACGAAAACCACGAGTACGTCTGGCGGATGCCCTCACCGAGCGCAACGCTCGGCCGCCAGTGAAGGGCCTGACGAGCAACGCTCGCGTCGAGTGCGCTTCGCTCCATCTCGCCCACAACCTCTGGCTGCCGGTCGATTGGATACGTCTGCTTCGTCTCCTGCTCAAGGGCTGCAATGATGTCCTGCACCGAAGTCTCCTGGCCTGTTCCAAGATTGAACGTTCCCGCTGCGTCCAGGTCCAGAGCGGCAAGGAATGCGGCCACAATGTCAGAAACGTATACGTAATCACGCGTGTGCGTACCGGTGCCAAAAACTCGCATGGGCTGCCCGGCAACAGCCCGTTTGCAAAAAATGGCAATGACCCCCGCCTCACCGTATGGGTCCTGACGCGGCCCGTACACATTAGCGGGTCGTAAAACGGTTACCGGAAACTTGTGCAAACCGCCCCAGAGTTGCAGGTACCGTTCCGAGGCAAACTTTGCCAAGCCGTACGGTGACGAGGGTTGTGCTTCCTGTTCTTCAGTCGCAGGAAGACGGGCATGATCGCCATACATGGCACCGCCCGTTGAAGAAAAAATAAATTTTTTCAGCCCTAAACCCGGCAGGGCTTCTAAAATATTGCATAACCCCACGAGGTTTATATCGGCGTCCTTCCGAGGTTGCTTCAACGAGTCCGGGACACTCTTCTGTGCTGCAAGGTGGAAAATGAATTCGGGTTTAAAATTCCGTATCGCGTCCTGAGCAGCCGACGTGCGAATATCCACCTGCTCGAACTGGGCTTGTTCGTTCACGTACTCCCGTTTGCCGGACGAAAGATCGTCCAAGACTAGGACGCTTTCTCCGCGTGCCACAAGCGCATCCACGAGGTGTGACCCAATGAATCCCGCCCCACCAGTAACAAGAATGCGCAGGTTCATGTCGTTTGCTCGTAGGTTAGCACTCGGCTCGCTTTCATTGCCTCTATAGTTTCCAACAGGCCATCCTCCAAGGGTATTGTGGGAAACCAACCTAGCTTGTCCTTGGCTTGACGAATATCGGGCACCCCTTGGCGACTCGCAAATGGATGGGCGTCCAGGTGTTCGATCGGGCTCGTTGATTGCGTGAGCGAAAGTATTTTTTCGGCAACGGTCACCAGCAGCACAGGCTCTGCGCTGCCAAGGTTGATTGGCCCGCCGTCACTTGACTTCATCATCTTCACAATGCCATCCACGAGATCGGATACGTAGCAGAACGTACTGGTCGCGTCGGGGCGCCCGTAAATCTGCAAGGGCTCCCCAGCTAAGGCACTCTTCACCAGATCCGGGATGAGCCGGCCATCGGTCAACCGCATCCGAGGGCCGTAAGTATTGAAAATGCGAAGTACTTTGGCGTCAATTTTCCTCTGCTCGCGGTACGTGAGCGTCAAACTTTCAGAAAAGCGCTTGCCCTCGTTGTAGCAGCTCCGCGGTCCAACCGGATCAACAAAGCCCCAGTACTGCTCCCGGAACGGTTGCGAGTCAACAGGCTCGCCGTACACGGCCGAAGACGACGCCAGGAGGTACTTCGCGTCGTACTTCACCGCAAGATCGAGGAGATGGCGGGAAGCAAAAGCATTGGCCAGGAGGGTCTCGATGGGCACGCGCGTATACTCTTTGGGCGACGTTGGGCAGGCAAAATTGTAGATTTCTTGCACGCCTTGAAATGCAACTTTAAAAGGGTGCAGTTCGGGAAACTTTTCGAGGTCGAGGGGCTCAGTGAGATCGTGCTTAATGAATTTAAAGTCCGGATTTTGTAGCAGGTGGTTAATATTTTCGATACTGCTGGTACTAAAGTTGTCCACACAAATGACCTTGGCACTCTTAATGAGCTCATCACACAGGTGCGAGCCTAAGAAACCGGCACCGCCAGCCACAATGACATTTTTCTTATCAAAAATTGGGCGACGTTGAGTCATACACGTGGGGCGATGAAAGGGAGAAAGCGAAGACGGAGGATGAAGAGTGTCCAGAGCATAGAGAGACTGCTACGCAAGAGCTTGCCAAAAGAACCAATAATTACAGAATCGGAACGATCAACCCAGTGCGTTGGGTATTCAACTATCCGCGCGCCCGCCCGGCGACAGAGGAGAAGGAGTTCAACATCAAAGGCGATATTATCAACGCGGGTGTGCGGGAGGATACGCTGCACCAGCTTCTGCCGAAATATCTTGGCCCCACACTGCGTATCGCGGTAGGGCATCCAAAACAGCAGCTTCACAATGCCGGCAAACACGTAACTCGCAACCTTGCGAAGTGGAGAACGGTTTTCCACACGCGCCCCCGGTGCCCACCGAGAAGCGATAACTCCGTCGGCATCGCGACGGGCGGCGAAGAGGCGCTGGAATTCTTCGGCGCTTGTGGATTCATCAGCGTCTAGGAACGCTACCCACTCCCCCTGGGCTACACGCCAACCTTCCCGGACGGCCCGCGCCTTTCCAACTGATTCAGCAATGACGGTAACCCGAACATTCGAGTACTGCTTCGCATATGCCGCAGCAATATGCGGGGTTTCATCTGTGCAGCCATTAGGCACCACAATGAATTCTGCCGCCTCGCCAAAAACCGCGAGGTACTGGTCTAACTTCTTGCGAATGTACGCGGCCTCGTTGTATGCCGGAATGACTATAGAAAGTTGCATGGTTCGTCGAAAAAACACCCACTACGGGTGCTCACACTCTACCACTTTCTAGCCAGTTACGCAAGGTCACGACGACCGAAAAGCAAAGGCGCGGCCGGCAAAAAAATTCCAGAACATCGTCAGTCCAACTGCGGCGGTCTTACTAAGTAGACGTGACGTCGTAAAGGCGTACACTGTGGCCAAAATTGTCTGGCTTATCCCCAAACCGGCAAGATTGATGAGGAGGAAAATAATGAGCTGGCGGGCCACCCGTGGATCGCCTGACCGGAACGTCCAGCGCCGATTGAAAATAAAGCTATTCGTAAAACCAACGCCAAATGCAATTGCATTCGCTACCAACAGATGCTGCCCAAACCAGCCCACCCACGAGGTCAGCGCAAAGAACACAATCCAGTCCAGCCCGGTATTCATGAATCCAATGATCAGGAAGCGGCCGAACTGACGGAACATCGGATTCTGCGCAAAGGGCATCTTCATATGCTGGCGAGTACGCTAACGTCAATGCCCGTTCGAGATACAGAGGTGTACGCGTTAAACAATAGCGACCGTTGCTGCCCAGCCTTACGCCACACGCGCACTTCGGGTTTTGCCCCGGGTCCCGTGCCGGTGAGAATTTCAGCAATGCCGTCGCCGTCAACATCCCCAACGGCTACACTCACTCCGCCGGTTTGGGCGCGATCGTACGCAGAGTAATTCCGAATGAGCACTCCGCTAGCGGAGAGTACGCGCACAGTTGGTGAACCCTGGACTGCTCCAACTACCACGTCAGGCTGCCCGTCCCCGGTTACATCCCCAACAGCTACCGTAACGCCACTTCGGTACGTGCGGGGAAACGCCAAGAAAGAACGGGTCAACTTCCCAGCAAACGTGTATGCCGAAATCCGTGCTTCTCCAGCGCGCTTGGCGACGAGTACTTCATTCACCCCGTCGGCATTGAGATCGCCCACCGCCAAAGATACGCCGCCGCGATACTGCTTCGTGAAAGCGAAAAACTGGCCGAGCAGTGCCCCGTCCCCAGAAAACACCCGAATCTGTGAGGAGCCGAGTTGCGTACCCACAACAATCTCGGCCGCGCCATCACCTGTCACGTCACCAACCGCGAGTGAGACGCCCCCGCGATACGTTGACGGGAACACGAGGAACGACTTCAACTGCTGCCCCGTGCGTGAGTAGGTACGGACGCGCGCATCACTACCCTGCAACGTAGCGGTTACCACTTCTGCGCTCCCATCACCATTGACATCCCCACTCCGAACCATTGCCCCGTTTTGTAACTTCTGGGGTGCACCGTAAAATTGCTGCAGCACCTTACCGGCATCACTGTACTCACGGACGCGAGGGCTATCCCCTGCGCGAGGAATGGTCAAAATGCTCACCCGATTCGCCGCGACGACTGTTGCATCGGCAACCAGCGTGCTCACGCTCAGCCGGCCTGCCCCTAAGTCATCGCCGAATCCAGGATTACTACCGGCAATTGATACCGCATGACTCTTGAGGATCTGCTCAACATTCTCAACCGACGCGTTTGGCATACTCGCTCGGATGAGGGCCGCAGCTCCACTGACAAAAGGCGAGGCAACAGATGTCCCATACCAGCCACCACCGGTAGGGCTGGTGTGCCCAGAGGCAGGCGCATAGAGCAGAGTACTGGTGACATTCTCACCTGGTGCAACGATGTCTACGCAGGAACCATAATTTGAGAAACTCGACTTTACGTCACTCGCGTTTACGGAGCCCACCCCAATGACGCCGCTGTAACAAACGGGATACTGTGGTGTGGTATCGACATCCAAATTTTCATTCCCGGCAGCAGCCACAATAACCACCCCCGCGGCTTGAGCAGCGCTAATCGCGTTTGCCAACGTAGGACTAACTCCTGAACCAACAAAGCTAAGATTAATAACATCAGCGCCCACGGCGGTGGCATACCGAATACCTTCCGCTACCGTCACGGTCGTACCCGAGCCAGTGCTATCGAGCACACGTACGGGGAGAATTTGGACATTCCAGGTTACACCGACAACGCCCACCCCATTGTTGCCTTCAGCGCCTATGATACCCGCAACCACAGTGCCATGGTGAAGGCCGGCGGCGGTGGCTCCTTCGGTAATCTGCGGCCGAGGGTCAGCACTATCCTCTACGAAGTTCCAGCCATTCACGTCGTCCGTATACCCATTGCTGTCATCGTCTACGCCATTGCCTGCAATCTCCCGGGGATTCACCCAAAGGTTACTCGCCAACTCGGGGTTACTGGTATCAACCCCCGAATCAAGGACGGCCACAATGACCTCGCCTGCATCTGTGCGCGTGTCCCACGCAGCAGGCGCACCTATTTGCTCCAACTGTACCTGGGCGGCAAAAAGCGGATCGTTGGGAACCAGGGCGAGGTGGTAGGCAACGTCAAGCTCCACATGCACACCCTGCGTGCGTTGCTGTGCCTGCTCAAGCGCCGCGCTGGCGTTCGCCGCATACTCCTGAACTGTTTCTAAATGACCATCAGCATACTCCACAACCACTGAAAAAGGCGCTTCGCCGGCCAAAGCCCGAGCTGGTACAACGCTCCAAAGCACACTCGTTGCGCACACCAGACTCACCCACGTCCGCCACGTCATGGCGTCAAGGTTTCTAGGGTTACCGGAAGGCGCTTCTCTTCCCCATCCCGGAGAACGGTGAGAGTAATGGATGAGCGCGCGGGCAAAGACTGTACGACCTGGGCGAATGACGGATTCTCCCCTATTGCCCGATCATCAACCCGCAAAACCACATCACCGGCCTCCACGCCGGCTCGATCCGCGGGGCTGTCAGGAGTCACCGCCGCTATTCCAGCGTCGCCGGTTATCAAAGCCCCCCGTGAGCCGACATCCAAGGGCGTGAGGAGCAACCCCTTCACTACGGGTAGGTCGACGTAGCGAAGCCCCAGAGTATTCCGCGATACTCCGCCATCACGCTGGAGCCGCTGCAAGCCGCTGGCCACAACATCTATGGGCAGGACATCGCCATTCGTCCCAGTTTGTAAACCAACGAGCTTTCCCTCGGTGGTAAACACGGGTTCTGCGGGTACGCTCGTTGATCGAGAAAGGCGTAGGAGATGTGAAAGGCGCTCAGTGCTGCGCAGCAAATCCGACCGGGATGAAACTCGGAAAGTATGTGTTGCCGTAATGTCCGCCGTCGCCGCTACGTATGCTAACGTGGTTGGATCCAGACTAACCGTCACCGCTCGCTGGGTAACCAGGAGCGATGCACCGTCGGCAAAATCTACAACCGGGAAACCCTTACCGCTAACTCGAAAGTAGACCAGATCGGAGGCTGGATCCACAGAAAAATCTTTTGTTAAGTACACCGTGCGATCACTGGTAACCACGGCGACTTCCTTTGCTAAATCTGGAATGGTGCGACGGGTGGTAACGCCAATGCCATCTTCGGTGACAATAACTCCCGCCCCTCGAAAATCTTCGGGGACGTACATCTGGTTAAGCGTTTCTGGGCCCTTCGCTGGAGTACGTCGCACGAAGATGCTCACCACGGACTGCCCAACTTCACGAACCACATCGGCGTTGTTCACAACCGTAGCGTCGCTTTTTGGGGAAGTTCGAATAACTGTTGAATCGGAACTCGCCGAACCAAACCACTGCGCCAGCCAGGGCCACGACTCTTTCCCATACGAAAAGACGGCCGTACCAACAAGCCCCGCGAAGAGACTGAGCACTACCACGAGCATGAGAAACCCCACTGGAAATCGCACCACGGTGGGTTTGGCAATTTCGGTGGACTCCCGCATAAATGCTTCAACATCAGCAGAACGGTCTGCTGGAAGTCGCTCTTTTGGTGATGTTGGAACGATCTTCGCTTTCATGATGTCCTCAAACGAACCAACGAGTGGTAGCTAGAAGCAAGAGTAGCACGAGACTGGCCACGATGAAAGTCCAGCGACTCGGTAAAGGGGTGCCCGCAATATCTTCACGAATTTTCACAACCGCATAGGCGAAAGGCAACGTAAGAACAGCTGCTTTCACTACCGGAAGCGCCGGTAACCACGCCAACACCCCAAAGCACGCCACGATGGCAAGGAACACCACAGTGCCCCACGTCCAGCGAGACAGTGCGGGTACGCTGAGGACATACAGGAGGGCGAACGTGCACACCAACATGAATGCGCTAAAGGCCACGATGGCCCCCCACAACGGTAAACTTGCAAAAAGCTGCATGTCAAAGACCGCCACGCTAGCAAAAAATGTACTCACAATGCACAGCAGGGAATTCAAGTTCACAAGCGCATTCGGCTGGTACCGGGATGGCTGGTACGCAAAGTAGAAAGCTTGCTCACAAAAAATCCAGAACACTGCGGCAAGAGCCAATGCCAAAAGGTACCGAAAGGTATTCAGCTCAGAAAAAAGCAGAACGCCAATAGCGGTCAGTAACGTGAGGGCGGGAAAAGTTAGGGTTACCACAGCTTCACGCGCCCGCAGGGTCCGACGCAAGATGAGCCACATGCCTGCCAGAGTGCAGAGGAACGTCGCGCCCGAGGCGTACCAAAAGAGCTCGGCTGAGCGGGTAGCAAAGCTTAAACCCGCTAGCACGACGAACCCCAAAATGACGGGCAGGGATCGAAGGAAGAGAATCATGGAGATGTGAAGGTGAGGGATAGACCCCGCTCGACAACCCTTGCTGTTCCAATAGGGGGAGCGATCCGAAGAAGAGGCTGCAACTGGGCAGTGAGCAGGAGTCGCGTGGGCTCACCAATGAGCCACGTCGGGACATCTACTGTCCCTATCCTCGTGCGGGCACTGCGGAAATGAAGATCCCCATCAACGACCTCCGGTGCCAAATCAATCCGGACGATCGCATTGTTCCGCTGAGGAATGATGAAGGATAGCTCCAGTGGAACATCAGTGCCGCCGACGACATGCACGTTGGCAATCCCTAGGTGCAACCGATCAGCGCCGACCTGCGCCAAGTCCGAAAGTGTCCTGTTAGAAAGTGTGACTGTCCCACGGGCCGCTGCTCGGAGCTGCTCTTCTACATTCCCTGGCTCAAGACCAGCGGCTGTTGCTCGCGGCTCGGGTGCAGTGTAAAAAACGTTTGTAAAAAATGGCAAACGAACAAGCCCAGTCCGCGCTACTTGCATGCCCGCCCAAAAAACTGCAACTAAAAAAACTAGACCAACAAACCGTTTTATGGTAAATCGCGGAACAGGCAGGTGGAAATGCGATCGTGGCGCTGCCTGGGCCTGTACGGGGGGTTCCACGCGCGTCATACCTGCTTCCGCGGTCGGTTTGCAACGAGACGGCGAAATTGTTCCTCCCCTATCCCCGCCTTAATGCGCTGGATCATGGCTAAGAGTTCGTCAGCAGAAAGCTGATCCGTGGACGAACGGCTAGAAGTTTCCCGCTGGAGACGGAGGATAAGGTCTTGCACGCGCTGGGGTTGGCGCACTCCTTGCAACTCCAAGTTTGCGCTAGACCCAGCCGTCTGTACCAACACCGTGCCAAACCGCAGCATCGTTGGCACAATACCCTTCACCACGTAGCTCACATCCTGAACTTTATCATACGTGGTCTCGGATACCACCCGATGGAAGAAGCCCCGCTGGTCCACGTCAATTATGCGCTGTTCAGTGAGGATGAAGGCGTTGAGTTGCTGCACCCACAGCGTCCGAATACCCAGGATGACCCCAACGAGCAGGCTCAACGTAATGATTATCACGCCGCCTGGCCCCAACTTAAGGAGAGGGTAGAGGAAGAAAAACGGTGCTATAATGAGAACCACTGTTACCAGATTCGCGCCCAAAGAAACGAGAGGCGTTCGGCGCACAAGTGCGACAACCTCTTCCCCTTCCTTCACGTTTTCTAGTAGCCGTTGCTCAAACATATGAAACGGAAACGAATTGTTAGAGCGCTGTGGATCATCGTTGCTATCATCGGCACGCTGAGCATGGTGTTCTTCACCCTGCTACCCCTCTTCGGCTTCGGAGTGGGCACCTAAGGACGATCGCGACGCAGAACCGCGAAGAACGCCTCCTGCGGGATATCAACTTTTCCCATGGCGCGCATCCGGCGCTTGCCCTTTTTCTGCTTTTCTAAGAGCTTCCGTTTGCGGGTTACGTCGCCGCCGTAGAGCTTTGCCGTAACGTCTTTACGCATTGCGGGCAGCGTCGCCGAGGCGATGACCTTAGCCCCCAGCGCCGCTTGGATCTTCACTTCAAACATCTGGCGCGGCAGAATGGTCTTCAAGTACTCAACAATCTGACGCCCGGCCCGTTGCGCTTCATCCTGGTACACCATGTTGGCCAAGGCATCGACGCGCTCGCCCGCTACGAGGATATCCAACCGCACCACATCTGCCGGTTTGGTTCCAAGAATTTCGTAGTTCAACGAGGCGTAACCACTGGATGCACTCTTCAATCTATCATAGAAATCCACGAGAATACCAGCGAGCGGCACACGACCATGGATGACCACACGCGCCTCATCCAAGTACTCCGTGCTCGTGTGTTCACCGCGCTTCTCCACGATGAGGGCGAGAAGCGGTCCAATGGTCGTAGCGGGCGTTACAATGTCGACATTCGCCCACGGTTCTTCTATGCGCTCCACGTGGGAAGACTCCGGTAGATCCAGCGGGCTGGTGACGGTCACGACGCCCAATTGGTCTGCGGCTTCGTAACCCAATTGCTTCACTAAGCGCTGGCGAGCGTGCTGGCCGGCAGGATTGAGGTGCACACGGTACGCCACAGACGGTACAGTCACAATGAGATCCAGGTTGTACTCTCGTTTCAAACGTTCCTGCACAATGTCTACGTGCAGCAGGCCCAAGAATCCACAACGGAAACCATGGCCGAGCGCTTGCGAGTGTTCGGGCTCAAAGCTGAGGGCGGCATCATTCAACTTTAGCTTGGCCAGACCTTCGCGCAGGAGCGGGTAGTCATCGCCCTCTTTGGTAAATAAACTGGCGTACACCATTGACCGCACTTCCCGGTAGCCGGGCAATGGTGCGTCGGCTGGGCGCTTCTCGTCGGTCATCGTGTCGCCCACGCGGGCATCGGCTACACTCTTTACCCCGGTTACCACGTAGCCAATTTCTCCAGCCTGAATGCTGTCTGCGGGTGTGAGCTTGGGCTGAAACGTTCCAACTTCTAATGCAATGTTGTGCACTTTACTCCCCATGAACTGCACATTGGTACCCCGCTGGATGTGCCCTTGCACCACCCGCACGTAACTTATTACTCCCCGGTAGTCATCAAACGTCGAATCAAAAACCAACGCTTGTAAGGCGGCTGCAGAATCCCCGGTGGGCGGCGGCACATCCCGCACCACCCGCTCGAGAAGTTCGGGCACGCCCACACCAGTTTTCCCAGACACCAGCAGGATGTCCTCGCGCTGGCAACCCAAAATTTTTACAATTTCATGGGCAGTTTCCTCAACGCGGGCGTTCGGAAGGTCAATCTTATTGATAGCGGGGATAATGGTGAGCCCTTGCTCAACAGCGAGGTAGAGGTTGGCTAAGGTCTGCGCTTCAACGCCCTGGGTGGCATCCACCAGAAGCACTGCCCCTTCAACGGCAGCAAGTGAGCGTGAGACTTCGTACGTGAAGTCTACATGCCCGGGGGTATCAATGAGGTTGAGCTCAAAGGCGCGCCCGGCGGACGTATACGCCATCCGGACTGGTGCTAATTTTATGGTTATGCCTCGCTCCCGCTCAATGTCCATTTGATCCAAAAGTTGGCTGCGCATTTCCCGCTTGGAAACCGTACCCGTAACTTCAAGCAGCCGATCAGCCAACGTTGACTTCCCGTGGTCGATGTGGGCAATGATGCAAAAATTTCGGATGGCACTACTCATGGCTGAACGGTCCCGTTACGCGAGCCATTGCGAAGGAATGCCACGACCCGTCTCCACCAGCTATGCAGAACTTGCACCTCTTCAACCCGCAAGATCGAGGCCGCAACGAGGAAGGCAAAAATTCCGGCACACCCCGCAACGAAACCTTGCAAGAAGATGCCAACGAGCGAGCGCATATCAACACCGAGCGCGGCAAAGCGCAGTACCAACCACGCCACCCCGCCTGCCACCAACGAGGCAAGCACAATTTTTAGGGTCGTGCGAGAAATGCGTGCATCGTCCAAGTCCCCTATGCGGCGCCGAAGAATAATGTAGAGGCTCAGCATGTTTACCAAACTGGAAATGGAAAAAGCGAGCGCTAGACCAATGACCCCATACCGCGGCGCCAGGCTGAGGGCGGCGGCAATGTCAACCGCAACAGCCACAATGCCAACCTTCACCGGAGTTGCCGTATCGTGCAGAGCGTAGAACGACCGTGCCAGGATGGGAATGAGCGCCTGAGCAAAAATGGAAAGAGTGAAGTAGCCCAGCACTTGGGCTGTCTGGTAGGTGGCGTCCCAGTCAAAAGCCTGTGCGCCCACGACCACCCGCACAATCTGCGCCCGCAGAATGAGAAGCAGGATCGAGGCCGGGATCATGACAACCAACAAGCGGCGAACGGTTCGAGAAAAGTGTACGACAAAAGCCTGCATATCTTTTGCCGCATACGCTTCGGAAAATGCTGGGAACACCGCAATGGCCAGAGAAACGCCAAACACATTAATTGGAAAATTCTGGAGGTTATTCGCAAAGTTGAATTGCGTCAGGCTCCCAGCAGCAAGGCCCGAGGCAATGATGGTGCTCACCAGCTGGTCAATTTGATTAACCGCCAAACCAAATGTTCGCGGTAACATGAGCTTGCCAATTTGCCTCACGCCCGCGTGCTTCAGATCCAGAATGCGTTGGTACCGAAAGCCCACTCGGAAGACGCCTGGTAGCTGTATGACCAGGTGCGCAAAGGCGCCCACAACCACACCGTAAGCAAGCCCGACAAGCCCCCACTTCGGGACAAAGACCACAATGCCCAAGATGATGCCGAGGTTGTAGAGAACCGGCGCTAGCGCGAACGCGAAGAAGCGCTTGAAGGAGTTAAGGATTGCCGAAACAATATTGCTCGCGCCAAAGAAAATAATTGCCACCAACATGATACGGCTTAGGTGGATTGTCGTTTCCAATTGCTCTCCGGAAAAGCCCGGGGCGATGAGGGGGACGAGCTGGTTGGCAAAAGCGAAGAAGAGAATGCCGAGTCCAATGAGAACGATGAGCAAGAGATTGAGCACAGAGTTCGCAATGCGCCACGCTTCGCTATCTCGTGTGAGGCCACCTTCTTCTTTCTTCAGGTACTGAACAAAAACTGGAATGAACGAAGACGAAAGCGCCCCCAGGACGAGGACGTTAAAGATGAAGTCGGGTAGCTTAAATGCAGCGAAGTACGGGTCGAGCGCACCGCTACCGCCAAACTCACTGGCCAGAAGCCGGTCACGGAGCAACCCCAGGAACCGGCTAATGATGCCCGTAAAGCCAATAACGATGGCTCCGCCAAGGATAGTGGTGGAGAGTTTTGTCCAGAGTTTCGTCCACATAGGTGGATGCAGAATACGAAAAAACCACGCTTTTATCAAGCGTGGTGCTTTCGCTCTCTCTTTCCCCTCTGTCCTTGCCCACCGATACCGTGCGACTAATACCCGGGTTCACGTCTATCCAGCAGGGAGAGAGTCCTAGTGGATTTCTTCAAACCTGAGATCGTAGGAAGGTATCCGGTGGGCGGGGGCAGAGGAGGCGCCTCGAGTATAGGCCCGTGCCTTACGGTTGCAAGCCCCTCCCGCAATCCCGCACTGCGGGACTCTGGGAGAGAGGCGAGCGACAATCCTATGTCACTCACCTTCCTCAATGACCTACGAGAGCATTGATTTTACCTGTGGCCAGCAGGAAGTGCCGGCAATGCGCCGGGTTAACCAGCTGACAGTAAGCATTGCTGCTCCGACCGCGAGTACCGACGCTGTATTCAGTGTTTGATCCTGGGTACCGTCGCCGACGAGGTTCCCCACGGTGCTAATCACACCGAAGAGTGTGAACAGCCCCCCGATGACGAAGAGTACAACCCGACTGTACGAGATAAACTCCGTCCGTGTACAGGCTATACCTCGCGCTCCTAGGTAGAGAGCAGCGATGACAATGCCAAACGGGAAACGGCCGTACTGCCACACGAATTGCAGCGCGTCCACACTGGGGTTCATGAGCAGGATGACACAGGTCACCCCAGTGAAGCACCCAAGCATGAAGAGTGATCCTTCGAAAACATGCCGGTATCCTTGCATGTATCCTCCTTGATAGTGGGTTCTGTTGTGTTTCTCCCCCACCCGTCGAAGTGTTTCAACGCGTGAGGGAGAAGGACGAGCTGCAGGTGCAACTCGCCACTTTTCCAAAGAATCTTTTTATCGCTGCGCCGAAAGGATGCGCTGGTATCTCTGTTTGAGATGGCTCCTGACCACTATTCCAACAAACGCTGTGACCACGACACATGTAATGATCCCCCATAGGCACTGGAGGACCACGGGCAATCCGCAGATGTACCAAGCTTTGCCGGTTTCCCAGGCAAGCAAGACAAAAATTGCCACGCTGCACGTTTCCGAATGGTACTTGAGCTTCAAGAAATACTCATCGTCACGTACGGCGAGCTTCTTACGAGCCCACCGTAGGACCGTAATTGTCACAACGATGAATAAACTTGCCCACACATACCCGGAGAAGGTCACGCCACTGACATACGCAAAGGGCAGTATGTCAATGGAGGCCACCACGAACAACAGATAGACTTCGATAAATGCGAAAATTATCAGCACGTCCAGCAAAAACTTCCGCATACACTGCCTCCTTTTATGTTCACTTTTTCTTATCTTCTCCCCCACCCGTCGAAGTATTTCAACGCTTGGGGGAGAAAGAGAAGGGCAGCCGGAGCAACACTATTGGCTGCCCTTCTCGGTAAACCAGCGGCAGGGAGTCCGCTGGAACATTTTGTAGGCTGGAAGGGTTTCGATCCCTGTGCACTTGCGTGCCGAGCGTTCCTTCGCTCCGGGCTATCATCCGGTGGCCCCTCGCCACACCAGCCGTAATTTTTTTACTTCCCTCACCCGGCTTCGTCGTGAAACCGTTTGAGGGAAGTGCAGGATAAGAACAAAGGCTCCTGCTTACCTCTTCCCGCTTAGCGCAACGGGGCGAACTTAGCAACGCACGAACTGACCGCAGTTATCACCCGGTAGTACACCACCGAGTATAGAATGACGATGGCCAGTACCACGCTTGCTGAAATGAACAATGCTATCATCTTTCCTCCCTTAACTGGATTTGGTAATTGCTTAGCGACTCAACATCGCCACGCAGATTTCCTTCGCGAACACCAACCTCAATTCAAACCTGTGCATGCGAAGGACCGCCTTGGTCAGACCGGCTTCTGAATACCGGAAGCGTTTTTCCCGCGCTTCGGCCATATACTGGTCGATTGTGCGGATGGTATCTTGCCACGCTTTTCGCTGCCTTTTGCGATGCTGGTACTCTTCGTATTGCCATCGGACAGTCGTCTTTACCGCACGAAACAGTCTTATGATCTGCATATCTACCTCGCTTTGAGATTCTTGTTTTCCTTCTTCGATCTGGAGGCGTGGGCAAGAGAGCCAGGGGAAACCCCTGGACATGTGCGCACCTTTGCAGCCGAAGCTGCGATGCGCGGTGATGGGCCAAACGTTTTTGGCGAGTGAAACCCGCCGCAATGCTAGCACCACCAGTACCCAAACCCCTCCATATCGAAGAGGGAAATGTTGCTCATCTCGAGTGACCTTCGATGAAGATCGTTCGGGATGAGAAAGAGAGAAGGTTTCATCCAACTCTCTTGCCCAAAGGTCAACTGGGGTAGCGATTACTGAAAGTAATGCAACGCCCTTGTAAACGATGCGCGGTAGAGTAGTGCTCCACCCATGTAATCCTGACGCGAACGCCAGATACTCGGTTGGGATATCCCCTGCACTACCATCTCTGCGTGAAACCATTCATCCGGAATGGTCATAAGAAGCAGTGCCCCATAGAGATACCGCAGACTACGCCGTAAGAACTCAACAACTGCCATACATCCTCCGAGAATAAAATCATGTTCCTTCCATCAATCTGGAGGTGAGTGAAAGGCGTTTTGGACCGAAGCCCACGCCCGAGTGACGGTTGAGTGTCTTTGTGGAGTAAACCCCACGCGATACCGCTCCATCGAAAAATTCGCCTCCAAGTTGATAGAAAGAATTGTCAAATTGCATGGGCGATTGCGCGTAACGATCTGGAGGTGAGACGTAGGGTGCTTTGGACCGAAGCCCGCACCCCAACGAAGGTTAAGTGTCTTTGTGGAGTAAACCCCACGCGATACCGCTCCCTCACATCTCGCTTGCGCTTACTTTCGTAAGCACAACCCCCTCCATATCGCTGCACACAAAACGCAGGTCCTCTGCGAGAGAGCACCTGGGATACGCCCAATAGCAACATTGGGCTTGTCCGGCTGGCCGCTCTCTCTTTCGGCAAACTGGACTACTAGGGGAAATGCTAGATTTTCAACGTAACGGAGCAGTATACACGCCTGTGCATACTGTGTCAAGACTAAATATGGCTAAGGTAAGCCAAAATGGCTCAACTGAGCCATTTACTGACGCTATTAAATGCTGGCTATGCTGGCTCTTTCGTGGTTTCTGAACAACGACCTCATGGGGGTCGCAATGACGTTACTTTTTTAGCACCATCCCGTAGTACGCATCCCGATCCAGCACTGCGCTCATGCGGTAGGTGCCGGCGGACTCCTGGGTGAACACCTGCGCCGTGCTTCCTGTCCACGACGTTACCCAACCCTGAGGGAAGAAAAGTTTGGATGAGAAGTTGACGCGCGTTCCAGGCTGCATTTGCACTAACAGGCTGTACGAATCCGACCGATCTAGCAGCCCTCCCACCTTCAGCGTGAAAGGTAAACGGTACGTGATTGTTGCCTTTGCTACTTCACCCGGGCCCACACCCATCCAGTTCCCAAACACGGTACGCCCCCCTTCCTGACTCACGCGCGTCCCCGATGTGGCATCAACGATTGCGCCCGCGTCCAGCGCCACAAGATCAGGATCGGGCACGCGGTCGGGCGAGGGCGCCCGAAACCGCTTGGGGTCAATCCGCTCAAATCCCGACGCACTCAAGAGCTCACTCCCCTGCGGGACGTACGCACGCAGGTAGCTCACATTCCGATCCCCGGTAAACTTATCGCCGACAAGGCCATTGTGTTTACGAATTATCGTGAGCGTGGCGGTAACCGTTCCATCGGGAGCAATGCTCACCTCATGACTATCAACTTCTTCAATGGCCCCATCAGTTTTACCGCCGCCCAGGTTGGTCCGATTCACGTGGAGGAAATCGCGCGGCGATGTCTGCAGGGCGCCCGTCCACCCCAAGTCAGCTACTGTGGCCTGTGCCTGGGCATCGGTGAAGTACAGCTGAATGTCACGGCTAACCAAATGCTCCTGCAACTTCCCCAACATCTCCCAGAGCTGCGCGCGCTCTAGGCTAAGCGCCCGCGAAAGAATCTTTGGCGCTAAGTACCCCAGCACCAGCTTGGGTTTCGTGTAATCCTTCTTCTCTGCTTCTTTTATGAGGATTTGTAACTTCGTAGTAAAGGTCTCGGCAGTGAACGTCTCCCCGACCTCGGGCACTTCAACCGGTCCGGTGAGCCGCAAAAACGATTCCAAAACCGCGGGCGTAAATGCAACTACGCCATCAACGGACGGCTCGCCCGCACTCTCGTAGAATGCCAGCACCTTCTGGGCGGAGGTGGGAAAATCTGGAAACCAGTTTGCATCCTGCAGGTTCCAGTTCGCTTGCACCAGCTGCATGGGTTCGGGCGCCACGTAGCGCAAGCCGGTTTGACCCGCAATGTCGTAGATGCCGCCTGAGGGGATCTCTACTTTCGCAATGGCGCCGCCGGAAACATCCACAACCGCCATGCTCCCAAGGAAGCCACCGGTAGGCCGCAGTTCGTTGGAATTCTGAAAAAGGAAGAGGTAGCGCTTCGGCGTGCCATCAACGGCTAAAAACTGCTCCAAGAAACTGCCCACCCGTTCCAACCGTCGGAACTGCTGCTCCAAGCTAGGCAGTTGCGCTTGCATAGCTGTAAAGGCATCGCGGTACGTCTCTGGAATATCCGCTGGTTGGACTTCCTGCAGGAGCTCTGCTGCACGAGCCAAGTCAACCGCTGCCGGAGCAAGGCTTGTGCGGAATTGCTCGACGATACGCAGCAGGGGCAGACCGTCACCTTCGTCGGCCAAAGCCTGAGCGCCATGCGCCAGTTTGGCCGCTGCTTGCGTGACCACTTGCCCGGCTTCCAGCAACGCTTGCGCGCGGCGAACTTTGCCTGCGCCGGGCAGGCTGGAAAGCGACCCAGCCACATCCAGGAGTTGCTGTTCAGCAGTAGCGAATGCTTGCTGCGCTGCCTGCAGCTCATCGGCAGAAGTGTTGAACTGCAAATCCTGCGCGGCAGTGCCAGCAGCCAAGACGCGTTGCAAGGCTTCGGCCGACGTTCCTAAAACGTCAGCCTTCGCACGTTGCACATTACCGAGCGTGCGGGCACCAACAACCCCCGCCGTCAGGAGGAGGAGTAAAACGGCAAAACGAATCGCCGCCCCAAAGGGCACCTTTCGATTTGGTAGAGATGCGGAGCGCGGTGAGGGCGGCGGTGCCGCCGTTTCAACAATGGTCGGTACTTCAACTGGTGCAACTGTTGATTGTGGCTTCTCCCGACGCCGAAAAAAGCTGTGAACTTTTTCGGTTACTCGCTCTTCACCTTCTTCTACCAGCGAGAGGAAATCCACGTGTTGCTTCTTCCCCCGCTTTGGTTTTAGCCCATGGGGGTCTTCCTGCGGCTGAGCGCGCAGGTCGAGGATGTTTTCATCGGGAATATCGCCAGTTCGTCGGGTGCTCATACAAGGTTATCGTGCGTTGGCATGGTACACCTGGAGTGTTGCGGTCGCCAAGTCCTGCCATGAGTACTGCGCCACTTGTTGGTGGCCAGCCGCAATTAAGCGCGGCCGGACTCCTGGATCGTTCGCTAGCTGCTGAAGGGCGTCGGTAAAACTCCGAACACTCTTCGGCGTAAAATACAACGCCGCAGTGCCAAGCACTTCTGGCATACACGCCGCGTCTGAAGAAATCACCGGCGTGCCCTGCGCCATTGCTTCGAGTGGGGGCAGGCCAAAACCTTCGTACAAACTCGGGAAGACGTAGGCGAAAGCATTCCGATAGAGCACGCCCAATTCGGCGTCATCCACGTACCCCGTAAAGTGCACGCGGTCGGCGACCCCTGCCCGCTGACACGCTGCTTGGAAACGCTGCAAGAAGTAGTCGCTCTTACACACAACGACTACATGGAGATCTCGCTGGGCAGGGGGCAGGGCGCGGAGGATATCAATGAACTGCTCTAAATTTTTGTGCGGGTAGGCATTGCCGACATATAGCAAGTACCGGGACGAAATCTGGAATTTGTGGAGAACCTGGGCATCCGCAACTGGTGACGCAGGGAAAGAATCAACCGCCTCGTACGTGACCGTAATTTTCTTGGGGTCGTAGCCAAAGTACTGCTGGATATCTTGCGCGGTAAATTTTGAAACCGTGAGAATGTGTGCGGCTCGAGCAACAGCGCGGCTCAAGGTAATGCGGTACCCCAGTTGCTTCACCCAGTACGCCAGGACTCCGCGGGTGGTGGCCCGTCGGGTTGGGAAGTGCGTAAGAATGAGGTCATGAATGGTTACCACAAACGGCACCGGAGTAAACAGCGGCACGTTAAAGTGCGGGTAGTGCATGAGCTCAACCTTGGCCTGTCGCACTAACGCAGGCATGCGACGTTGCTCGGTGAGGCTGTACCACGGAAAGTCAGCGAGGACTTTTGTAAATCGGCCATCCGGCGGAACGTAGTGACCCCAATTTTCTTGCCGCAAGAAAATTGAAAAAGTATCGGAGGCCGGTGCCACCGCTTGCAAGTGCGTAATCAAGCGCTCGGTGTAGCGGCCGAGCCCTTTTCCTAAACTCCCGTAGAATCGTGCGTCAATCCCGATGTGCATAGACAGTATGAATAACCCGAGCCGTTTGTTTGGCAGTTTCATCCCACGTGTAGCGCTTCGCCGTCTCGTGACCTGCCGCAATGAGCTGAGAGCGCACGTCCGGCTGCTGCACCACGGTCTCTATTGCCCGCGCCATGTCGGCCGGATCCCACGGATCCACGAGAAGGGCCGCGTCCCCGCAAACCTCGGGAATGCTCGTTACGTGCGCGGCCACCACGGGGACGCCCAGCTGCATGGCTTCCAGTGGCGGAAAGCCAAAACCTTCATACACCGAAGGGTAGAGGAACAGGTGGGCATTCGCCAGAGCGCGCCACCGATCCTGTACTGAAAGGTGCGGCAGCGCGAGAACCGCGGCATCGGTCTCTCCCGCGCCCGATCCAACGAGCACGAGCGGTACGCCATGGCCGGTGAAGGCGCGCGCATGAGCCCGTCGCAGCGTGGCAATATTCTTTCGGGCTTCGCGCGGAGCAAACGCCAGGATGTACGTGGGGGGAAGAGAAGGAAGCGGAGCGAATGGTCCGGCTGGAACATGATCTGCACCCGAGTAAATGACGTGCGTACGTTCCTGCATTTCTGGATACAGTTGCGCTAGATCAGCGGCGGTGTGTTGTGAAACTGCAAGAATAGCATCGGCACGAGCCAACAAACGAGGCAGCTTGAGCCAGTGGTGCCACACCCGTTGACGCGGGGTAAAGTACGTCGGGTGCTGGATGAACGACACGTCGTGAATGGTGAGCACAAAACGAGTGTGCGGTCGCAACGCCAGGTACTTGGGCGTGGGCGCAAAGAAGACATCGGCGTTCACAAACCGGTCTACTGCCGGCCAGTGGGCGCCAACCAGGCTCGCGTTTAGAAGCTTGTTCGGCACCCGGACCCGCCGCACGGGGAATGGCAGCTCCCCTTTCGGCGGTCGGAGGCCCGTATGTAGCCCGGTGAGCGTGGCCTGGGGGAGGTGGGCCGGGAGGCGCGTGAGCAACTCCCGCGCGTACAACGCAATACCACCAGCTTCCCCTTCGGCGAGGCAGCGAAGATCAATGCCCAGGCGCATGGCGCTCAAGCACCAGCCGCACTAGCTCGACGCGTGCGGAACGCCGAAAGCACGCCAACAAGCAGCACGGCAATAAAGGCGCCGAAAATGAAACCGACAGCCGTTGCCAGGAATTGCTGCTTCCCTTGCTTTGCGGTAACCGGTTTTTCACCAATGACTTCGAACAAGGCTTTCCGGTCAGCCGTTTGGTTGAGTTCTGCGGCACGCTCCTCCACGGTGCTAATGATGGACTTTGCCAGGGCCTCCGCCTCGCTGCTCGTACCAGTGCTGTAGCGCAACACCAAGTTCTGCGAAGAAAACTTCTTTATGTTGAAGCGGGCCGTGAGCTTGGTGAGGTCCTCCACCTTGGGGTCGACATTTGCTCGTTCGTAAATCTGCACAATCACCGACGGGGTGAGGAACCAGCTCAGCACGGTGTCCGAGAAGAGGTCAGACGCTTGGAGGGCGTAGTAGCCATCAAACTGGTACTCGGCTGTGGTCTGCTTATTTATGCGATTCACCGTAAACGCAATCGAGGTTGCGTAGGTGTCTGGCCGCGTGCTGGCGAAGATGAACGCCGCGAGCGCGGGCAGGAGGAGGCAGGCGAGGACGAGCCAGCGCCAGCGCCAGGCAACATTGAGGGTATCGAGGGCTTGCATAGGCAAAAGTGTACTACGGGGTGGGAGGGGTGTCTACGCGTCCAGTTTCTTTAAACTGTCGAGCGCTCTGCTCCACAAAGGCAGCAACTCGCTTTTGGAAAACCTGCCGATCAAAGGTTTGGGCGTGCTGGCGGATGCGCTGAGGGTCAAAGCTCTTCGGCTTGAATCGAATAACCGTATCGGCAAGGGACTCCCAGGTTTGCTCTTCGAAGAACGCGCCCGTTACCCCCTCCTGCACCGTCTCCATGGCACCGCCCGCTTTATACGCAATCACCGGTCGGCCGGCAGCCATGGCTTCTACCGGGGCAATGCCGAAGTCCTCCACCTGGGGGTTGATGAACCCCAGAGCGCGGGAGAGTACGGCGTTGCGATCCACGTTGTACCCAAGGAACTCAATATTCGGCCGAGCCATTTTCCGCAGGGCGGCTTCTTCTTCCCCCGTACCAATTATTTTCAGCGGGATGTTGAGTTCGTTAAAGGCCTGAATTGCCAGATCAAACTTCTTGTACGGCCGCAGGCGGCCCATCATCACGTAGTAGTTCCCAACGTCAGGCGCAATGCTGAACTTCTCGGTGTCCACCGGTGGGTAAATAACCGTCGCCGGACGACGGTAGTACTTCTGGATCCGCTGGGCCACGAATCGGGAGTTGGCAATAAAGGCATCCACTCTATCTGCCGCTTGCCGGTCCCAGACGCGCAAGTAGTTGAGGGCAAATGGCAGGATCTTGCGGACCAGTCGGGGGACGCGCACCTCATTGGGGTAGGTGTGGGCGTCGCTCCAGAGGTAGCGGGTGGGCGTGTGGCAGTAGCAGATGTGCAGTGTCCCCGGCGGAACAATCACACCTTTGGCAAATGCCGATGCATCAGAAAGCACCACGTCGAACCCGTGGAAGTCAAAACTCTCAATGGCGGCCGGCATGGCAAGCAAGTACCACTTGTACCGCTTCTTCCCAAATGGGAGACGCTCAATGATGGACGTGCGTAGGGGCCAATTCGCAAAGGTATCGCCAACCTTGGCCCGATCGTGCACCAGGGTGAACACTGGGGCAGTTGGGTACTGCTCGTGGAGCGCTTCCAACACCCGTTCGGCACCACCGAGCTGGTTAAGGTATTCGTGGACAAGGGCGACGCGCATATGAAGGCTTTACACGGCGGCTCGACGGGAGATAACTGCCCCGGGTGTCCGCAAAAGGATGACAATATCTGTGGCAAACGACCAATTCTCGATGTAGGTAATATCGAGCCGGGCTTCTTCATCAAAGGTCAAACTTGCTCGGCCACTCACCTGCGCCATACCCGTCATGCCGGGCTTGATTGTGAGGAGCTTGCGGTGCCATGGCTGGTAGCGGGCCACTTCTTCGGGCTCGTGTGGCCGGGGGCCCACCAGGCTCATCTGGCCACGGAAAACGTTGAAGAGCTGCGGGAATTCATCCAAGCTCGTCCGACGGAGGAACCCGCCCACCCGCGTGATCCGGGGGTCATCGGCCATCTTGAAAAGCGGGCCGTCACTCCGTTCATTCTTATCCATGAGCGTCTGCTTCAGGGCATGGGCATTCCGAATCATCGACCGGAACTTATACAGAGTAAATTCGCGCCCCCGCTCGCCCACGCGGCGCAGCGGCTGAAAAACCGGTCCTGACGAATCAACTTTAATGAGGAAAGCCAGGAGGAGGAAGAGGGGCGAGAGCAGGATGAGCAGGAACGTGGCGATGACCAGGTCAAAAGCCCGTTTCCAAATTCTCCCCCACCCATCCAGCTTCGTGCGCTGCACCGCCACTACGGGTTGGCCAAACTGGGTACGGACCACCACGTGACTCGCCTGTGTGGTGAAAAGGTCGGGCACGTACGAAAAGTCCAACTGCTCGTGCTGTGACGCATCCAGTAACGCAAGGACATCTGCTTGGGGGAGCGACGTTGTGGCAAGAAGCACGGCGTCCGGCTGCTTCTCCTTCACAAATGCTCGAAACTCTTCCTGCCGCGCCGCGCTGTAGTCTGGTAGCCGTCCGACAAGTTTATAGCCTTCACCTCGGCCTTCGTAGAGGTCGGCCACAATCCGGTCGGCCTGTTCGCCACTGCCAACCACAATGAGCGCCTGCAGACCAATGCCCCGGCGCTTCAGCATGCGAACCACCCCACGCACCACCATGCGCGCGATAGTGAGGAAGAGAATGGCCAGCAACCAACCGGCCAAGACGATGAACCGAGAAGAGAAAAGCTCCCGCCGAAAGAAAATGGTGAGGATGACGGCAGTGACAGCTGCAGAGGATGACAGGATAATCCGGCCAACTTCGGCAATAGCTTGTCGCCGTCGGAGCGTGTAGAGTCCCGCAATGGCCATGCACACAAGCCACAAAAAACTCATGCCCAGGCTTAAACCCACATACTCACGCAATGGCAACTCCGCTATTGCTGGTTGCAATGCCGGGATAGAGCTGCTGAAGCGCAAACTATAGGCTGTGAGCGCCGCCAGAAACACCATGGCGAAGTCCAGCGGCACCAAGATTGCGGCGGTGATAATGTCGAGTCGACGCATGGAAGGGGTAAGAAAGTGGACACTATGCACGCGCATACCGTCCACTGGTGCCTACGCCAGCCGGTAAGCCGAATTCTGTCGCTGCAGTACCCGAGTAAACGAGCACACAGCGTAATGACTATCTCTCTTGGGCGCACATTGCTGCGCGTCTCTAGCAGCCAACCCGTCCCTTGCGGGACCTACTTGGCCTTGCACCGGAGAGGGTTTACCACGAGCTGCATCACTGCAGACCCGCGTGAGCTCTTACCTCACGATTTCAGCCTTACCTGATCTCTGCTTGCGCAGAGCCATCGGCGGTGTGTTCTCTGTTGCACTATGCCCTAGGCTTGCTCCATCCAAAAACTCGCGAGGACTCCTTGGATGTCATGCTCCCGGTTGCCGTTAGCAACTCTCCACTTCCCCATTCCTGGGGGGTGTTCGGACTTTCCTCCCTTCTTACAAAGGGCAGTCATCTAGCTGACGTAGGCACGCGCACTGTACGAAAAAAACCGCTCTGTGTCAAGGCTAGGGTCTTGACGGTTCGCCTGCGTGCACGTATCCTATTTTTTTATTCACGGAGAACAGAAACATCACGGAGGACCACATGTCACGAGGAGTAAACCTCTTCAAACAAAACATCCCCCGGAACGGGGCCGAGGAGCATGTTCGGGCGTTGAACGAGAAGATTCGCTTAGGCCAGTCTGCATACGGCCCGGGCTACGAGTACACGCTGGGACTAGCCCAGGGCACGACAGACGCAAACGTCATTGGCCTGTATCTCTTCGATCCCCACCACTCAACAAAGTAGCACTTTCAACACCCCTCACCTGTCGTGAGGGGCTTGTTGCACTTGGCAATAGGAGCAATGCGTTGTATCTTCGGAATGCTCCGTGGGTGGATACCGAAGTGGGTCCCGCATCGGCGGGACGGGCGCGACCCATCGGAAGCGCCCCGGACAAACGGGCATCCGTAGATTGATAGGTTGGGTGGGTGGATACCGAAGTGGTCAAACGGGGCAGACTGTAAATCTGCTGGCCTTGCGCCTTCGTAGGTTCGATCCCTACTCCACCCACCCAACCGATTAATAAAACACGGCCGCCATCTGCGGCGGAATATCTGCTGGCCTTGCGCCTTCGTAGGTTCGATCCCTACTCCACCCACCAATCCACTCTACACCATTACTGCGAGCCAGCGTCTTCTGGATATGCGATGGTCTCAACGCAATCCGCCTTTTCGCTATTGCAGTGCAGTGCCGAGGTGTTACCGTCCTGCTGCTGAATGAAGGTAAGGCGGAAAGACTTCCCATCACTGGAAGAATACCCGTAGTAGTACCGGCTCGGGTCCGGGTCTACAAACTTCTCTACCCAGAAAGCTTTTTCGAGTGCTCGCGTGGTGTAAGGGCTGTGCGTCACTGTCACCGTTGTCAAATCGTTAAGGATGGTTTTTACCATAGGATCAGACTGGGCATCCAATCGCACCACGCCGGTGGTTTGCGGGAAAGACTTCCCAGCATACGCTGCCACGAGCGCACGAGCGATGAACCCGGCGGCGTCCGCGCGCACACTGTTCAAGTGGGATGGATCGACGTCTGGATTATTTACCGCGTCTGGCACGGAAATAGTTACGGGCACGTCAAAACGTGAGAACGTTGTAATCGTGTCGTCGTAGAACAGATTTGTGAAAACGACTTTTTCAAGAGTACCTGTCGCTGTGGTGGTGAGGGTGAATGTTGGGTATGTGGTGATGTCGGGCGGTGACCAATCCTGAAATTCTTGCTGCTTTTCTGCTTCCGAAGTGAAACGCCAGTTTGTGCGATCGCCCTTCCAACGCTCAATCTGCCACACCGATGCCTTGGCAACATCAGCATCAACGGTGCCCTTCCACGTATGCTCATCAACTTTGGTAAGACTCGTCGTGAGGTTCGCAAAATTCTGCAGGTAGTACAACTCCATTGGAAAGAAGTGCAGGCTGGCGTACGTATTTTCCTGCCACGCGCCAAGGCTCTGCATATCTGGAGACTTCACAACCTCTTCGGTAAGAATATTCGCGTCCAGCAAAGCGTCGACATTTATTTTCACAAAATCCCGGCTGCCAACGCGAACTGCAGAACTCCCCATGTACATCATGCCAATAGTTTCCAATCCACCGTCGCGCGGGTCATTCGTTGAGTGCTCTTTGGGAAACTTCACAATACCAGCGGTGTACTGAAAATCACCCGCCACGGTTATGTCGCCTTCACTGTTTACTGATGCGCCCGTAGGTTCAGTTCCGGTGTACTGCACAGCAAAGTGGGCCTGCTGCACCTGCGCGAGCAATGCGAGTTGCGGGTTATTGTCTACACTCGCATTCACAGTGACGTTTGTGTTCATGTTCACGTTTGCATTTTCACTCGCAGATTGAAACGGCCACCAGCTCTTCATGTACGCGGCGGCAGCAGCGCCACCAATCAAGATAACTACCACCCCAAAAATACTCGCGTAGAGCACGCCATTATGCCGCCGTGGTGTAGGTAGATGCGGCGCTGCGGCGGGCGGGAGGGTTGGAAAAAAATTTGACACGTTTGTTATGCTCTAGGGGGTAACGATACGAATAAAGTGGCGTTTGCCTTTTTGGTACACGCCGCTTAATGCGGGAGAATCGGGGTCGGTTACAACGGCGCCATCACGCTTTACTGCTCGTTGCGCAATTTGTCGCCGGGCTTCGGTTTTGCTTAGGTGAAACGCCCGGGCAATTGCACTGGCAACATTCTCCCCTTCTACCAAATGCATTTCTGCAATTTCTCGAGGGGCTTCCTTCTTGGTAAAGACGCTTTCAAAGTGTTTGCTGGCTTCTTCGGCTGCGGCTTTACCATGGAACTCCTCCACGATTGCCATGGCAAGCGTGGCTTTTGCAGCACGAGGGTTTTTCGGCTCGAAGAAATCATTGACGTCGAGGTTAGAAAGCAATTCGGCGTAACTCGACATCGCCTCATCGGGAATAGACATGAGCTTGCCAAACATTTCTTCGGGCTTATCCAGGAAACGAATGTAGTTTCCCAAACTCTGGCTCATCTTCTGCGTGCCATCCGTGCCCACCAGCAACTTCATGCTCATAACCTGCTGCGGCTTCTGTCCAAAGAACTCCTGGAGCGGTCGAGCTTGGAGCTCGTTAAATGTCTGATCGGTACCAATGACCGTAAGGTCCGACTTCAGCATGACCGAATCGTACGCTTGCAACACTGGGTACACGGGTTCGTGTAAACCAATTTCTTCGTTCAGCTTTCGGCGCTTCACAAACATATCTCGCTCAAGGACGCGGGAAACCGTGAACTGGCTCATGAGCCGCAAAAGTTCTTCGGCGGACATTTTGTCGTACCATTCACTATTCCGTCGAATTTCTAGTTTTTTCTTATCCAAGATCTTCCCAACTTGGTCCAGGTAGGTTTGCGCGACTTTCTCAACTTCCTCCTTCGAACGGAGAGTCCGCGACTTCACTTTGTCGGTGGGGTCACCAAAACGACCCGTAAAGTCACCAATCAAAAAAATTACCGTGTGCCCAAGATCCTGGAGAGCACGCAATTTTCTGTACACCACAGCATAGCCAAGATGTAAATCCGGCTTGGTGGGGTCGACACCATGCTTAATGCGTAGCTTCTTCCCACTCTTCAAGAGTGACTCTAAATCTTTTCGTACAATAACGTCGGCAACCCCTCGCGTAAGCACCTCTAGTGGAAGTGATGGCATGTCCTCATTGTACGCGCTTCACACGAGGATTAAAAGTTGACGCCCAGTATAGCCAGTCGTAGTCTGGAGACTCACCACCAACAACGATCAAAGGAGGATCGCGTGAGTAAAAGTGTGGCAGGGAAGCAAAAAACCGTACACGAGCAACGCGCTCGCGACCATGAGCAAAGCCTGGGCATTGGAGATACCGTGGTGCTCCACTGCAATCAGCGGCAAGCCTTGAAAGGCACGGTGGAATCACCCAGGGTTTTCCAGGGACTGCAGGGCTTTTCGATGGCTCTCAACCACGGAACCAACGAAACTATCGGAGTTTTCCGCATCGATACTGGCGCTCGGGCCGGTGATTGGTTCGCCAATTACCACCGGCGCGTGCTCCACGTTCGGGGGATGCAAATCACTCCGGGGGAAGAATAACCCAGTAAAATCGCATACCATATGGGGGTGGAGAACATCCACGCCCATTTTTATTGGGCTTTTTTCTCCCTGTTGACAGAAACCTGCATTTTTTAAGGGAATCTGCTATAGTACGGACATCATTCGTCACTAACCCCATGCACACCATGGCAAAAGGCATGAGCAAGTCAGCCTTCGTCGCCCATCTGGCGGAGAAGTCTGGCCACAGCAAGAAAGAGGTCTCCGCACTGTGGGACCTGATCGTTACCACCGCGTACGCGGAGGCAAAAAAGGGTGAAATCACCCTCCCAGGGCTGGGCAAGCTCATGAAGAAGCACCGCGCTGCCCGCAAGGGTCGCAACCCGGCAACCGGGGCGGAAATTCAGATCCCGGCCAAGACCGTGGTGAAGTTCCGAGTGGCGAAGGCTGCAAAGGACTCGATTCTCTAGGAAATTCCCAGAGTTGAGAAAAACCCCCATTTTATGGGGGTTTTTCAATACTACGTAAAAAAGAGTCCTAAATTGCACATTTTTGCTAATGTTAGCCAAAAATAGCAACTTTGCACGTATTGCTATTAAAGGCCTTGACTACTAGAAATATTTGTGTTCTATTCACTTGACTTTTATTACCCAAAGCCCTTAATGTATACCCACGTTGAACTAGCAGATTTCTGGGAGGAGAATCTGCCGGCCAAGGGTTGACAGCTCTGCCTACTAGAGCTATAACAGACAGCTTACTCATAACCCATGCGGCATCCCCTTCTATCCACGCTCAAAAAGGCCACGCAAACTGTGCGTGGTTGTTTTTGCATAGTTGCAAATATTAATTGCCATTACCAGGCACTTTCACTTCGTAATCTTATACATTCTTAACCGTCATCCCTATGACGAATATCCACGTTTCCTGGAAGTCGGCCGGCAAGGTCAATTTCCTTAAGCCCCGGGTCCTCAAGCGCCGCGCTTGGACGACCCTGAACGTCATCTCCACCTTGGCCATTGTTTTCAATACAGGCATGGTGGGCGTTTTGTTAACACCAAATGCTACAAGTGCGGCCAACCCATCGGCCAACTTGGACCAATGTGCGAATGGCCCGTTAGCCACACCAAACGACCCGGCGTGTAATCCAGATGAGTGGGTCAATGGCAACGTTAATGAGAGCAAAGCGCACTACGTTGAAGGTGATTCTGTCCCCTACCGGATGAAGTTCGATAACCTGACGTTAGCGTCGCACACGGTTACGATCGAGTGGGACACCACGAAGAGCGGGAAGCACGCCCTCGACTACCTGACGAGCTTTGACCGCACCGTAACAACGGCAAATCCGTGCACTGGTATCGCCGGTTGCGGGGCGGCAACGACTTTCCCAATCCCCGCTGATTCACAAGTGACTGGTGCTGGAGTTACACCTATTGCAGGCAACTTCACCCTCTACGGTGGGACCATTACTTCTGCGAGTGCATACAGTTACCCGGATGGTACTGGCTTCGCCGGAGACAAGTCAGCTCGCATTACTCTTACCTTCACCGCAACCCAAGCGAATCCAGTTCTAGCCTGGGGTGGCCACATCGCCACTCGAGCAGACTGGGGCGCGAGCAATTCTGCAGTTGCGATTTCCGGTTCTCCCTACCACATGCGCCTCATCAACCTCGATGGCGCTGGTGGGAACCAAGATCGTTCCCTCGCAGCTGCAGCAGTCATCTTCCCCGCTTCGATTACGATTGTGAAGCAGGCGACCCCCGAAGGCGGAACCAGCTTTGACTACACGACAACCGGTGGCCTTACTCCAGCATCATTCTCATTGATTGATGATGGCACGGCGACAAATACGAAAACCTTTAGCGGAATTACGAACTTCACGACGTACACCGTAACGGAACAGGCTCTTGCAGGCTGGGCACTGACCTTCAACAGCCCAGTGTGCACGGTGACGAGCGCAAATGGGGGCAGCCAATCAAAGAGCGGCTCGACGGTCACCATCAATTTGAAAGAAGGCGAGAACGTAACCTGTACGTTCAAGAATGCCGGTTCCCAGAACCTGCAGATCAAGAAGTACGTCCGCAATGTCACTGACGATGCGAACGTTGCTTCGAACTGGTACACCTACGATGCGGGACAGATCTTGCCGGTTCTCCCAGGGGCAACCGTTGAGTACAAGGTCATTGTCTGGAACCCCGGTACCGCCGCTGGAAATGCAACGGTTACGGATGTAACCAGCAACGCCGCCTTATACGATCCAAACTACTCTGGCGGCACGTTGTACACCAGCGTTTCGATTCCGAACCAAAGCGGTGCGGCTATGCCGGCCGTCACCACACCTGCTGGTACAGGCGCCTATTGGAAAATTGTGACCTACCAAAAAGCCGTTGATGCAACGTCTACATCGGGTACAGCGAACTCCATTAACACCGCCACTCTCAACGGATCGGCAAATTCCAAAGCGAAAATTGCCGTAACCTACACATGCAACTTTGAAGTGGTAAAGGACGGTCCAGCGACGGTGAATTACACGGCCAATGGTGCGCAGATCACGTACACGCTGAACTACGACAACAATGGCACGGGCAGCTGCACGGGCGGTGGCGTAGTCGTCAAAGACACCATCCCCGCTGGCACAACGTTTGCCAGTGCACCAGTAAGCCCTGCGTACACGCTGAATAACGGCATCATCCAGTGGAACCTGGGCACTGTCGCTGCAGGTGCGTCTGGCTCTTTGAGCTTTACCGTAAACGTAACCAACAACCAGAACGTGCAGTGCGGCTCCTGGACGATTGATAACCAGGCCAGCTTCTACTCCACGCAGGAATTGTGGGACACCACGAATACCGTCACCACGACAGTCTACAAGAGCTGCTTGAAAGTGCAGAAGGTTGTTGTTGGCGGCACGGCGAAGCCTGAGGCATTCGGCTTCCACCTGAACCAGAATGACCCCTACGTGTACCCAGCAGCGAACACCGACTTCGTCATCTTCTCGAACCTGACCCCCGGGCAGTACACTGCTACCGAAGCAGACCCGTCTGGTCTTGGCTACTCGCAGACCAACACGACCTGCAACAACGTCAACGTGACTGCTGGGGCAACAGCCACCTGCAGTATCACCAACACGCGCGATACGGGTGACTTGATTGTGCACAAAAACGTGCTCAATCCAGATGGCCAAGAAGTTGCTGACACGCACGCCTTCAGCGTCTTGCTGAATGGTGACGATCAGAAGACCATTGCCGAAGGCACGGACGCAACCTACAGCAACCTGCCGACGGGTACCTACACGATCGTCGAGAATCCTGATGGTGACTACACCTTCGTAAGCTACAGCGCGGACAGCGATGTGAACACCGCTGGCGCGCAGGTAACCATCGTGAAGAACCAAACAACGGAACTCACGGTGACGAACAAGCAGAAGAAGGCCACGATCACTATCTACAAAGACGTACGCGACTACCAGGGCAACGACGTTGCTGATGCAACGAGCTTTGATGTCACCAGCAACGCTGGAGACTTCAACATTGCCGAAGGCTCGCCAGAAGTGCTCTCCGTGAATCCTGGTACGTACACGTTCACCGAAGCTGCACATAGCAACTACACCATCCACTCCACGAACCCGAAGCAGCTCACCGTTGGCAGCAATGGTTCTGCCTCGTACACCTTCGTGAACTGGCAGAAGACCGGCTCCATCTCGGGCATGAAGTTCGAGGATGTGAACGGCAATGGCCAGAAAGACCAGGGCGAACCGGGTCTTGAAAACTGGACCATTTGCTACGGCGACTACGGTGCCACTGTTGCTGCCCCCACCTGCGTGCTCACGGATGTGAATGGTAACTACACCTTCAACAATGTTCCCGCTGGCACTTATGACATTTGGGAAGTGCTGAAGAACGGCTGGCAGCAGACTACACCGAACGGGCTCTACGCCGATGTTGTAGTGGGCGTGAATCAAACGCTCTCGGGCTACGACTTCGGTAACTTCAAGCTCGGCCGCATCTGGGGCTACAAACTGGACACATTGGGCAACCACTTGCCAGGCTGGCAAATTTGCCTGAATGCGAACACCTGCACCACCACGGACGGCAACGGCATGTACGAGTTCACCGGCCTCACGGCTGGCAACTATGTCGTGGCCGAAACCTTACAAGCCGGTTGGTGGGCTGTGACCCCGCTCATCCCGGGCTACATTGTGAGCATCCAATCCGGCTCGAATGAACAACGAGACTTTACGAACTTTGATGGTATTGACCTCAAAGTTACAAAGCTCATGGATGCCGATGGCAACCTCCAAACCAGTGGCGACCAGACAGCGAAGAGCGGCTGGACCATTGAAGTGTGGAAGGATGGCAACCTCCTAGACACCCAGCTTACGGGCCTAGACGGCACCTACACCTGGACGAACCTTGGGCCAGGCAACTACACGGTGAAGGAAATCTTCGACAACACCGTGTACCAAGCTCTCACGCCAGTCCAGGACACCTTCACCGCTGTGAGCGGCCAGAATGAGGAAGTGACCTTCGTCAACTTCAAGACCCCGAAGCTCACGGTCATTAAGCACGTCATCAACGATAACGGTGGCACGGCTTCGGCCGATGACTTCACCATGACCGTTGGCGGAAACAATGTCTCGGACAATAGCTTCCCCGGCGACGAGAACGGCACAACCGTTACTCTGAACGCCGGTGCGTACAGCGTGGACGAGCTTGCCTTCCCGGGTTACGCCAAGTCCCTGGGCCAGAACTGCTCGGGCACGGTGTACAGCGGTGATGAGGTAACCTGCACCATTACGAACGATGACATCCAGCCGAAACTAACGGTCACCAAAATCGTCATCAACAATGACGGCGGCGATGCAGTGGTGAGTGACTTCGACCTGTTCGTTGATGCCACCCAAGTGGTCTCTGGCGTACAGAACGGCTTCAACACTGGCAGCTACGTAGTAAGCGAAGCCACGGTGACCCAACCGGGCTACACCGGCACGATCACTGGCGACTGCGATGTGAACGGTAATGTCACCCTCGGCCTCGCCGACGTGAAGTCCTGCACCATTACGAACAATGACCTGGGTGCATCCATTACTTTGGTGAAGACGGTCATAAACGACAATGGTGGCACAGCACTGCCCAACGACTTCCAGCTGACCATCGGTGGAACGCCAACGCTCTCGGGCGTAGCGCTGCCGGTGCAAGCAAATACCCCGTACGCCTTGGACGAAACCCAAGTGCAAGGGTACAGCTTCGTTTCGCTCACCGGCGATGCGAAGTGCCCCCGCGCACTCGCCGGGACGGTAACGCTGGATGAAGGCGAAAACATTA
>CAZAMC010000001.1:0-12245 GCA_964486505.1 uncultured Gammaproteobacteria bacterium | reverse complement strand
AAGTGCCCCCGCGCACTCGCCGGGACGGTAACGCTGGATGAAGGCGAAAACATTACCTGCACCATCACCAACGACGACATCCAGCCGAAGCTCACCGTGACGAAGGTCGTGACGAACGACAACGGTGGCACAGCAGTCGTTGCAGACTTCCCGCTCTTCGTAGACCAGACGAGTGTGGTGAGCGGCGTACAGAACGGCTTCAATGCCGATGACTACGTCGTGAGTGAGACCAACCTGCCAGGGTATAGCGCAACGATTAGTGGTGACTGCGACGCGAACGGCAATGTTTCGCTGAAGGTGGGCGACGTAAAGTCTTGCACCATCACCAACGACGACATCCAGCCGAAGCTCACCGTGACGAAGGTCGTGACGAACGACAACGGTGGCACAGCAGTCGTTGCAGACTTCCCGCTCTTCGTAGACCAGACGGGTGTGGTGAGCGGCGTACAGAACGGCTTCAATGCCGATGACTACGTCGTGAGCGAGACCAACCTGCCAGGGTATAGCGCAACGATTAGTGGTGACTGCGACAAAGATGGCAGCATCACCCTCCATGCCGGAGACGTGAAGTCCTGCACGATCACGAACAATGACGTTGCGCCGAAGTTGAAGCTCATCAAGAACGTGACGAACGACAACGGCGGAACAAAGGTTGTTGCAGACTTCCCACTCTTCATTAACGGCAATGGCGTGACGAGTGGCCAGTGGAACACGCTCACAGCGGGCGTGCAGTACACGGCTACCGAAACCTCCGACCCAGGCTACCAAGCCTCGGTGTGGGGCGGCGACTGTGCTGCCAACGGCACCATCACGCTCGACGTGGGTGACGCAAAGGTTTGCACCATCACGAATGATGACATTCAACCGAAGCTCACGGTTACAAAGATTGTGGTGAACGACAACGGTGGCAACGCCGTAGTGAGCGACTTCCCACTCTTTGTTGACGCGACCGGTGTAACGAGCGGCGTACAGAACGGCTTCAATGCCGATACGTACACCATCTCGGAGACGAACCTTTCCGGCTACACCGCAGCTATCGGTGGTGACTGCGACAAGAATGGTTCCATTACCCTCGGGGTCGGTGACGTGAAGGCCTGCACCATCACCAATGATGATGTGGCGCCAACCATTACCCTGAACAAGGTGGTGGACATCAACTACGGCGGCACAGCCGGGGTCAATGACTTCGGTCTGACCATCGGCGGCACAGCCGTGGACTCTGGTGACACCCTCTCTGTTGCAGCGAACACGCCAATTGCTCTCAATGAAGCTGGCTTGCCAAAGTACAACTTCGTCTCCATTACCGGTGATGCCAAGTGTCCCGCCGCTTTGAACGGAACGGTGACCTTGGATGAAGGGGAGAACATCTCCTGCACCATCACCAACGAAGATACACCGGCAAAGATCACCGGCTACAAGTACGACTGGGATACGGAGAACAAGCTCGACGGTTGGGAAATCTGCCTCCAGGCGGCCAACCAGGTGCGCGTTACCAACCTCCTTGTTGACTCCCTCGACCTCAATATCTCGCAGGAAAACTGCGTGATCACGGGTGCGGGCGAGTGGCCAACTGGCTACTACGAATTCACTGGTCTCCACGCCGGAACGTACAACGTGTACGAACACCTCAAGTACGGCTGGACGCAGATGGATCCTGTGGATCCCACGTACCACTCGGTAACCGTGGCGGCGGGCGACGAGGTGAACGGGAAGGACTTCTGGAACCGCAAGAATGTCTTCAATGTTTCCATCGAGAAGACTGCTGACCTCGAAGTCGTACAGGCAGGCGCAAACCTCACCTACACACTCAACTGGAGCGTAACCGGCAATACCCCGGTGGAGGTGAAGCTCTTCGATGCCCTGCCGGCCAACACGACCTTCGTGAGCGCCGACAATGGCGGCTTCCTGGATGGCACCACTGTCCGCTGGAATCTGGGGACCTTTAACCCGGCCGCAAATGGCACCGTGCACCTGACCGTGACGGTGAACAGCCCGCTCGATAAGGGCACGATCATCACCAACACCGGCAACATCTGTGGCCTTGGTGAGATTGCCGACGGGGAACCCTTCCTCTCGGACAGCGAAGACATGCGCCGCCAGAAGTGTGACGACGACACGACCACAACCACCGTGGACTCGAAACCGCTCCTCGGCATTGAGAAAACGGCGAACCCAACCACGGTTGGCGGTAACCAAGATGTTACCTACACCGTTACCTGGTCGGTTGCAGGGAATTCCAAAGCCACGAACGTGGTTGTGAATGACCCAATCCCAGCCAGCACGACCTACGTGTCCATGGGCTGCGGCACCACTGCCGGAACTTGCACGATGAGCCAAACCGGAACACCTGTGAGCTCCGTGACGTGGAACCTCGGCACTCGCGTTCCTGGCGAAAGCGGCACACTCACCCTTGTGGTGAAAACCGCGATCTCCGTCCCGAACGGCTCGGTTATCCCGAACGTTGCCGACATCCGCAGTGCCGAAGTGGACCCGGTGTTCGCTCAAGCCGACGTGAAAGCCACGACTGCACCTATCCTGCAGATTACGAAGACGGCCAACGCCACGATCGTGAACCCCGGCGACCCCATTAGCTACACTGTGAAGGTGAAGAATGTGGGTACGGATGTGGCGATCAACGCGGTCATGACAGACGCCCTCCCCGCCGGATTCAGCTTCGTGAGCACGAACCCGGTAGCGGCCAGCATTGTTGGCCAGACCGGCACCTGGAACTTGGGCAACATGAACGTCGGTGATGAAAAGACCATCACCTACACCGTCAATGTTGCGCCGGGCACAACTGCCGGCACGTATGACAACATTGCCAAAGCCAAGGCGGACAACGCACCAGAAGTGAGCACGAAGGTCCCGGTGCAAACCCGAGTCCCGCAAGTACTCGGTGAGCAAACCGCGCCTGTGCTGCAGCTCAAGAAGACTGCCAGCAAGAGCACGGTAACAGCCGGTGATACGTTCTCCTACACGGTGGAAATTAAGAACACCGGCACGGGGAGCGCCATCAACCTCATCCTCACTGACCTCCTGCCCGTTGGCTTTACCTTCAACGGCAGCACCGACACCACCAAGGAGTGGAGCCTGGGTGACCTGGCCGTTGGTGAAACGAAGACGGTGACCTACAAAGTGAAAGTTGGCTCCAGCGTCCCGGCCGGTTCTTACGAGAACCTGGCCATCGCCAAAGCCGACAACCACGGCAAGATAACGGCCAGCGCCCCAGTGAACGTGAAGCGCGGTCGCGTCCTCGGCGAAGCAGTAGATACTGGCGCCGGCTGGATGGACCTCACGGTCGCTGCTACTGGACTAGGTCTCATTGTCCTCGGCTTCGTTCTCACCCGCCGCAAGCGCGGAGAAGAACTAGCCTAAAGCAGCATGGTGGACCTGACGAAACCAGGTCATGCCAAAGACAGGAAGCTCACCAAATTGGTGGGCTTCCTTCTCATTGGCGTAGGCATTGTAGTGCTCTCCTATCCGCTGTGGCCGATTATCCGCTACAAACTCGCGGGACCGGTTAGCACTCCCGAAGAACCGGTCTTCCCCTATGCAAGCGACCTCATTGCGGAAGATGGCACGGTCGCCCTTCCCCCAGCCGATACCGCAAACGACCTAAACACGAATGCGGCGGCCAACACCAACGCAAGCGCGGGCACGAGGCGGGTGAAGGCAAAAGTCACCAGCCGCACGCGTCCACCCGACAACCGATTGGTCATTCCAAAAATTGGAGTCAACCTGCCCGTTGTTGAGGGGCAGAATGAAGACGCAGCCCTTAACCGCGGTGCGTGGCGCATTCCCAATTCTTCCAACCCCAAAGAAGGTGGAAACACTGTGCTTTCGGCGCACCGCTTCCGCTACCGGCCACCGTCAAACCTCACGCTCTACCTCTTAGACAAAGTGACGACTGGCGACCTGATGATTGTGTACTGGCAAGGCAAAGAGTACGACTACCGCGTGACGGAAACAAAGATTGTACCGCGGGAAAATACCGACATTGCGGAACCGACACAGGAATCGCGGCTCACGGTCTTCACCTGCCATCCGCTTTTCTCCACCAAGAACCGGTTGGTCGTGGTTGGGGAACTCCTATAGTTGTACTGCACAACGACCTAGAGGTCGTACCGTTGGTGATGGTCAATCACGATTACCCACCTTTTCTGACGCCAGAAAAGGTGGAGCCAAAAGACCGTTGGGGCCGCTAGATGCGGTCAATGGAAGACTCCTTTCCTGCGTATGTACTTGCACCGCCTAGCGGCCCCAAACCCCGGTGTACTAACGATGTGCTTTTCTCGTCTCCAGGAAAAGAACCTTGCTATGTTAGCACTGGGGCGCAGGGGGAATTGCTGAGCTTTTCCAACCTGGCAACGCACACTGCTCCCCGCTCGCGAATCAATTCCCCCTGCTGGCTTCTTTGGGCACCACCCTTTCTTGCCACCAAGAAAGGGTGGTGATCGTGAAAACCACAACTAACCGAACGAGCAGTGGGTCGTTGTGCAGGAAGGACAAGAAAGCTGAACTAAGCGCAGGCGCTCAGTTAGGATTACTGTGCTCCGCTCGGACGAGGTTCGTTACGACGATGTGGTATACTTGACGTGAAGGTCGTTTTGTGATAGACTCAATCGTTACTATGAGCAATCACGACGCGCCAAAGAAGCGACTGCACCAGCACATCGCCCACCACGCGAAGCACTGGTTCATCCCGCACGAAGGCAATGACCATAAGCCGCACGCCCTGCGGCCAACTGCCCTGCGTGCGTACGCGTACATCCTCATTACCGCCAAGGTAGTGAGCGCCATTTTCCTTTTTGCGGCTTACCCAAACCAAGCGCAGTTTGCCGCGTACACTTCCAGCACAATCATCTCACTCACAAACCAGTCACGCACTGGAGCAAAACTAGCAGCCCTCAAAGAAAACTCCCAGCTCGCACAGGCTGCTCAGCGAAAAGCCAAGGACATGCTCGCCCGCAATTACTTTGCGCACACCACGCCTGACGGGAAGCGCTTTTGGACGTGGATTGATGGCGCTGGCTACAACTACACACTCGCGGGTGAAAACTTGGCGATTGACTTTACTACCCCAGAATCAGCACACGATGCCCTCATGGCCAGCCCCACGCACAAGGCCAATATTATGAACAGCCGCTACAAAGAAGTTGGCGTTGCGGTTGTCTCCGGCAATATGGGCGGCCAGGAAACCACTGTCCTCGTTGAAATGTTTGGTACGCAAGTCGCAAAGAAAACCACTGTAGCGAAGGTCACGACGCCAAAGAAGGCAACCGCGCCCAAGCCCACGACGACACCCAAGCCAGCCATGCCCAAGCCCACGACCACCCCGAAGCCAGTCGTACGCGCTGATGAGACACCCAAGCCCGCGGCGAGTGTGTTCCAGCAAAGCTACGACAATTTCACGACAGCGCCGGGTGGTACTGCGGATGTTTGGGCAGAGTTCCGCAACACCGGTGAAACGGCTTGGAAGGCCGATACGCTCACCCTGGTAACTGCCGAGCCCACGAAGCACGACTCCCCTGTCGCCCACACGAGCTGGGATAGCGCCAGCGTAGTGAGCGATTTGGCCGAGGACGTTGCTCCCACAGATGTGGTCCGCTTTGAGTGGAAACTCACCGCCCCAGCCACGGAAACCAGCGTTACCGAAAAGTTTGCTCTCGTCGACACTACGGGAACGATCATCACAACGAGCACGGTGACCTTTACCATGAATGTAAAGACGCCTACTACTGTAGCGACGACTGAGCCGACGCCCACCCAGACTGACGTGGCGAACCCTCAACCACAAGCAACCCAGGAGCCCATTGCCCAACTTGCGGCCCCCCGCACAGATACCCTCAGCAGAGTCATGGCTTTTGCAGACCGCTTCTACCTGGGCTTCCTCTTCTTCCTGCTGCTGGCCCTGGGCTTAAACATCTTCGTGAAGATCCGGGTTCAGCACGCCCACGTAATTGGCCAAACCGCGGCAGTCATTGCCATTGCCGCAGCGGGTTTACTGGTCAAATTCCACTTCCTGGAAGGGGTGGAGAAGGTCATTAAAGTCCTCGGTTCCTAGCCCCAACCAGGGTTACCCCGCTTTGACCCAAACGGGAGCATTTGGTACACTGCTCCTACGTTTTCCACACACCCAGACGCACATCGAACGTTCTCGGAGGGACGGTCGGCGCGATAAACGAACAACTGCACCGACCTTGACACCGAAGCTCTTTCGTTCTGCAATCATGCTCTTTCATGTTCTCCCGCCCATCTGGGCACCCCCAAAAAGCCTCAAAATTTCCGAAGGCTAGTAGCAGACAGAAACCCTTTCCGAAAATCCAGCCCACAGTGTGGGTTTTGCGATTTTTGCAAGGATTTTTGCAGACTACTAGCCTTTTCATTTATCCCATGCGCAAAATCCTCACGTCAGTCGCCATTGCCTTCAGCTTCCTCCTCTGGATGGCTGCACAGCCTGCCAGCGCTGCTCCCACTGGCATCACCGCCCTTACCCTGAGCCCCGGGGTGGTGGCCCTCACAGCCGACCAGACGACCACTTTTAGCCTCCTAGCGACCCTCCAGGACGGCTCAACGGCCAATGTGACCGAGGAGGCCACCTGGACCCCCAACGGGGGCGGCTTCACGGGCATCCCCGGGCAAAAAGGCAGCTTTACCGCTGTTGCCCAAGGGACCTGGAAGCTCACTGCAACGGTCAGCGGCCTTTCGGCCACCACCACGATTACCATAGCCCCCGGCGCCCCGGTGAGCCTCAATGTCTTGCCGACCGCCGCCCAGCTAACGGCTGATGGCCTGCTGCCCATGGAATTCTACGGCGTAGACGCCGACGGCAACGGTTATGACGTGAGTACGAGCGTTGCCCTAAGCACGTCTGACCCGAACGGCAGCGTGAGCCCCACGGGGTACACCCCAGGCACAGTGGGTTCGTGGAAAGTGACGGCCGTTCTGGGTACGCTGACCGACAGCACGGACATCACCGTCACCCCTGGCATGCTCAAGACCCTCACAGTAAACCCTGGTGAGCTCGCTCTTGATGCCGGTGACACGGCCGCCCTCACCGCCCGAGGGCTGGATGCCAAGGGGAACGATACCAACTCCCCGGTAACCTGGCGGGTGACCAACGACGATGTGGCCACCATCGACGCCCAAGGAAATGTGAAGGGGAAAACAACCGGCCAAACCAATATCATTGCAGAAGCCGAAGGCGGCACCGTCGCGGTGCTACCCGTCACCGTGGCTGGTGAGCTTGCAGCGGTGACACCCACCGATGAAGTAATAGCCGTTACCAAACCCATCGCCCGCTCACCGCAAGTCGCAGCGGAGGAGGTTGAACGCGTGCCGGACGTAACCGACACTTCAGTTGATGAAGCCGCAATCTCCACACCCACAGACGAGGCGACCGCCTGCAAAAACATTGCCCACCCCTGGACGATTATCTTGCTAATCGCCCACCTCATTCTCCTCAGCGTCTTCTTCACGGTCTTGCACCGAGGCCACCGCTACCCGTGGTGGTGGATTCCGCCCATTGCCCTCACGGCCGCGTTCCTAGGCGTCTACGCCGGGGCATTCTGCAGCGACACCTACCTGTGGTGGCCGTGGTCCATTGTGGGCATAACCGTAATCTTCCTCAGTGTGTACTACCAGCGTCTGGATGAACCCGGCGGCCCACCCCCGAAGCAGAATCCACCTGCCTAAACCAAAAAACACCCCGCTCACTCTCGAGCGGGGCTTTGGTACTAACTGCTAGCGAACCAACATGTAGACGGCTAAGACGATTGCCAAACCCACCCGGTACCAAGCAAAGGCGCCCAGGGAGTGCGATTGAACGAACCGCAGGAAAAACCGAATGACCAGGTAGCCTAGGCCGGCGGCTGTGATAATCCCAATAATCACCTCCCGCAACTCCGCAGCCGACGGTGAACCCGAGATGAGCTCCCCAAGCTTCAAAATTCCAGCGCCGGCCACCACCGGGAGGGAAACGAGGAAAGCGAAACGCGCGGCCGTGGCCCGATCGAGCTTGCGGGCAAATCCGGCAACGATGGTTGCCCCGGACCGCGAGATCCCCGGGATGAGCGCCACAACTTGCGCCAGGCCAACCACCAACGCCGTTGGCAGAGTTACGGTAGGCACCAGCACTTGGCGCTTCGACCAGTGTTCCACCCACCAAAACGCCAGCGCCCCGACCACCAGGGTCACGATGACAATCCAGATATTCCTCGTGCTGTTGGAAATCCAGTCTTCGGCCAAAAAGCCAACTATCCCCGCGGGAATCGCACCAATGATGACGGCCCAGGCAATTCCTTGTTCAGTATCTTGGCGCACTTGCCAGTGACGGAGCGAGCGAAAAAAACCTCGAAGAATGCTCCTGACGTCTCGCCAGAAGTACACAAGCAATGCCAGCAGCGTGCCGAGGTGCAAGGCCGCATCGAAGCGAAGGCTATCAGCTTGATCAAAGCCCAACACGTCGTGAGCGACCAACAAATGGCCAGAGCTGGATATGGGCAAGAATTCGGTAACGGCCTGAACGACACCAAGCAAAAAAGCGTGTATACTATCCATATGGAAGGTGTAAGTTTAGTGATTGTACCAGTTTGTACAGCGATTGGCACGCAGGTGCTTAAGCTCGGCGTTGACCACATTAAGGGCAACTTAGACTTAAAGCACATGTGGGACAGCTACGGCGGCATGCCCAGCTCGCACGGCGCTTTCGTAGCCTGCCTTTCCACAATGGTTGGGTTCGCCGCGGGCTGGACGTCTGCGGCGTTCGCCATTGCCTTGGTGTTTTCCGTCATCACCATCCGCGATGCCATTGGCTTTCGGCACGAAATTGGCATTCACGGCAAAATCCTCAACCGGCTGGTCAAAGAGCACCCCTCAGCCGAAGCGAGCACCTACCCTGTGCTCTCCGAACGATGGGGCCACACGCCAGCCGAAATTACCGTCGGCAGCCTCATGGGCATAGCAATTGGGGTTCTCGCCCAGGCTTTCTAGCGCTGACACCGAGGACAGAAGTGCGTTCCGCGCCCGCCCAGGGTTATGCGGCGAACGGGTGTCTTACACCGAAAACACGGCTGCCCTTTACGGCCGTAAACTTTGTGGTACCGGCCGAAGGTCCCCACACTGCCATTAGGCCGAATGAACTCCCCAACGGATGAACCGTGGGTCTTTATGGCGTGACGGAGCACCGCCTGGAGACCGACAAACAGCCGACGCCAATCCCCCGCCTTCAAGCTGCGAGTCTGACGCGTTGGCAAGAGCCGGGCGGCGAAGAGCGTTTCATCAGCGTAGATATTCCCCACCCCGGCCAGCAGAGTTTGGTCAGTCAGCGCCTGCTTTATGGGGAGCCGGGGCCGACGGGATAGGGCAAATCGTAGTTGCTGCCAATTAAATGAGCGGCGAAGCGGCTCTGGCCCATAGCTTGATAAGTCTGCAACGTGCTCAAGGTGCTGGTCATGCACCAACCGCCACGTGCCAAAGAGCCGAAGGTCGTTGTAGAAGAGCTTCGTGCCGTCGGTAAAGCGCACAATGATGTGCGTGTGAGCACTGGGCAGGCTTTCGAGAGGGGCCGTGGGCGTGTTCAACAGCCGGACTGCAAGCCTGCGCTGGTTCTTGCGTTGGACGACTATTTGGCCTGCCATTTTTAAGTGCACCAATAGCCACCAACCGCGGTCGAGAGAAAAAATAATGAGCTTGGCCCGTCGCTGGACACGCACAATGCGCCGACCAACCAGCGCCCGCTGGAATCGCCGGACGTGCTGCTGAGTGTGCACACGCGTGGGGCTAAGCGTAGCCGGACCAACGCTAACGAGTTTTGCTCGGCGCACGTCAACGTGCGCTACGCGTTTGCCGCGGAGCAGCTGCAAGCCTCGGACGACCGTTTCTACCTCCGGCAGCTCTGGCATGCCTTACCCCAAAAACTTCTTAAAAACATTCCGAAAAACGTCCGAGCGCGTGGCAATGCCAACCAACTTGTCCGCCTCCATGACAACGATTCGGTGTACCCGGTGTGCCAACATCATTGCTCCCGCTTGCATCACTGGCGTATCGGCGGGCGCCGCAATTGTATCGCGCGTCATAATATCTTTCACCCGCTTCTGCGCCACGACTTTGGCATTCTCTTCAAGCTCACGCTCCTCCATCCAGAGTTCTGGATTATCGTAATACTCCGCTACGCTCGGGTACAAGGCCCGGAACATATCCTTTTCCGAGATAATGCCAAGGACTTTGCCGTGCTCCATTACCGGTGCACCTTTAATCTTGTGCTTTAAAAAAGTTTGCATGGCAACCTCCACGGTATCGTCGGGTTTCAACGAAGTAACGGTGTGTGACATGACATCCCGAAGTCGCATACGCGTGGAGGTTACGGTACGAAAGGGATGAACGACCTCGCAAAGTCAATGAATTCTCGACTATTGATGGGGCTGTGGCTGATGACCGTAATGTACGTTTGATCCTGCTGCCATTCTAAAATGCTCCGACCTCGCGATTCACGGTACCGAGCCTCGTACCCGTTAATGCTTACTTTTGCGTAGGTCGTGAGTTCGTCAAAAACTGTAGTGCCTATAGCGGGTGATTCAATAACCTCTAGTCCTTTTAGAAAATCTATGACTGGCGGTGGAGGGTAATTCTCATCACCGTAGTACACGTGAAACTCATCATTGATAACGAAAAAATTGGGTGTGTAAAAGCTGTACCGCAAGGGCACCTTCTGCGGCTCGAATAAGGGGAAGTGCAATGCGCTTTGCGCCTGTGCCAGAGTGACGATTGCCGAACGCTGTTTTGTACTGTTCTGTATAGACACAAATGTAGCCGCGGCAGTTGAAAGCATACCAATAACCAAAAGTGCCACCAGGTACCGCTCACGGTGCTGCCGGAGGGCGGTGACCAATTCAAACGTTGACCCAATAAATAATCCGGAGAGAGTGCCAATAATAATCCAAAAAATTCCAAAGTTAAACCAGTTCACGCTTGTGGCGATATTCACTACAAGCACTACGATGCTCAACCAAAAACCAAAACTCAGCCACCACGCAATGCGGCTATACCCGTAGTACCCGGTTGCGCCGGCTAAAAGCGCAACAATAAGCAACGTGGGGGCACCGAAATTTACCAGGTCTTTCACATTTTCCAAGAAGCTCGATGTGGTTTCACCAAAGGTAATGGTAAGAACCGGCACCAGCATAAAGGCCAACACGGCAATAAGCCCGAAAACCGCGAGCACCCCAATCCAGCCCCGGTGGTACGGCTTGGGCCGTACCTCAAGCTCCTCTGGTGTGCGGGTTGCCAGTTGCTGAGCGAAGTTCGCCACATGGGTGGCACTGGATTTCTTTGGCTGTAGCAGTGGGTGTGCAATCATAGGCACTGCTCAGTATAGCCAAAAAAGCCGTATTCACGAAACGGCCTGCTCTGCTACTTACGCTCCAAAATTTCGCTTCCGTTGCGCGTAGTCGTCCAAGGCTGCGTCGAGATCTTCTGTGGTAAGTTCGGGCCAATTCTTATCAATGAAGTACAGCTCGGCGTAGTGCGCCTCCCACAGCAAGAAGCCTGACGTTCGCTTCTCGCCGGAGGTGCGAACAATGAGGTCTACGGGTGGCAGCGAGGGGTCGTAGGTGTGCTGCTGAAAATCGCTTTCGGCAATCTCGCTCTTCCCACTTTTCAACAGCCGATTAACCGCGTCAACAATTTCGGCCCGCCCGCCGTAATTCAAAGCCAGGGTTAACGTAATACCGGTGTTCGCCTTCGTTCGTTCAACTTCTTTGGCAAGACGCGCCTGAATGCCTTTTGAGAATTCCTGCAAACGGCCAATGGCACGAAAGCGGACGTTCTTCTTGTGCAGCGCCTCCACCCGCTCCATAAGGGCGCTTTCGAAGAGCCGCATGAGGAGATCCACCTCTACTTTTGGCCGATTCCAATTTTCGGTTGAAAATGTGTAGGTCGTCACATACTTCACGCCCCGGGTGGCGGCGTGCTCAACAAGTGCCTCGAGTACGTCCATCGCCCGGTTGTAACCTTGCTCGTAGTCCTTCCCATTGGCCCGGGACCAACGGCGGTTCCCATCCATAATAAAACCAACGTGAATTGGGACTTGGGGGATATCAGCGGACATGCAACCAAGGGTAGCAACGCGTTGACACTAGGTCAAGGGGTACGGTAGTCTGCTGATTGCACGCCGGGGTGTGGCGCAGTTGGTAGCGCGCAGCGTTCGGGACGCTGAGGCCAGCAGTTCGAGTCCCACCACCCCGACC